>CAYMWL010000039.1:0-61497 GCA_964394305.1 uncultured Pirellulaceae bacterium | reverse complement strand
ACTGGAGCGTGATCCGCTCATCGCCACGCCGCTGGCCTTGCTCTTTCTTTCCAAAGGTCGCCGGCCAGTGGTCGTAGCACGGCTGCAAACCTCGGCGACGAACAACGATTGGAACCATCACCGCCGTAGTTTGCAGAATCTGGTCGGTCGCGTGGAACGGCAATGGCAGCGTGATTTGTCGTGGCAAACGTATGAATTGAAAGATGCCACGGTTGCAGATCTGCTTGAATCGCCGGTGTTGTTTCTCAGTGGTTCGCAGGCGGTGAGTTTTACCGACTTGCAGAAGAAGACGCTGCGAGAATACGTCAATCAGGGCGGCTTCTTGTTCATCGAAGCCTGTGACGGCAACGGCTGCAACGGCGCCGCGTTTGATCAAAGCGTGCGGCAGATGTTGAAAGAAATGTTTCCGGAAAGTCAGCTGCGGAAATTGCCTCCAGATCATGCCATATGGCGTGCTCAGCAGCCCGTGCAGCCGCAAAACCTGCCGCAGGATTCCGAGTTCTGGCTATGGGGCCTGGATTCGTGTTGCCGCACGGGAGTGGTCTATTGCCCCAAGAGTTTGTCGTGTTATTGGGAACTGGCCCATCCCTACCGGGAGTCAAACTATCCGGCCAAAGTGAAAGAGCAGATTGAGCAAGTCTGTCGCATTGGCGGGAATGTGCTGGCGTATGCAACGAATCGTCAACTGAAAGAAAAATTGCAGAAGCCGCAAATTGCCCTCGGCAACTTGAACGGTAAGACTCCGCGCGGCGCGCTGACGTTGCCCAAGTTGAGTCACGGCGGCGGCGCCGACGATGCGCCGAACGCGCTGCAGAATTTGCTGACCGTGATGGACAAAGAATTTCAGATGAAGGTGGACTACGAACGCCGTCCGCCGATCCTGGCCAATGAGCCCAAGCTGCTGGATTATCCTCTGCTGTTCGCCCACGGACGGCAGGCCTTTCAATGGTCGCCGGCCGAGCGCAAAGCTTTGAAGACGTATCTCGATCGCGGTGGCTTTTTGTTTGCCGATGCAATTTGTGGCAGCGAAGAATTCGCCGCGTCATTCAAAGCGGAGTTGCAGGCACTTTATCCCAACAGCAAGTTTGTCCGACTCCCACCGAGTCATCCGATTTTCACGGTCGAGTTTCAAGGCTTCAATCTGGAGAAAGTCGAGCTGCGCGATCCGCAATTCCGCAGTCCCGATGATCCGCTCAAGGCGAAAATCGAGCTCACCACCCCCTTCTTGGAAGCGCTGGAAGTCGACGAACGAATCGCCGTCATTCTTTCGCCGTACGACTTGAGTTGTGCGCTCGAAAAAGGAGCGTCACTGGAGTGCAAAGGCTATCTGTCCAAGGACGCCGCGCGGATCGGGGCCAACATCATTTTGTATGCTTTGCAGCAATGATGGTGGGAACGGTTGTGCGGATTGTGCAGGCTCGGCGCTGAGCACCGCGTGCAGGATTGCGACGTACTTTTGAGAGACACTCGAGGTAATGCGCATGAGCGGTTTGGCAAACACGTTGCACTATCTGGCGGAGACCGAAAACGAAGCGGCCGTCCCCGTGCTGTTGGCTGCGCTGCACACGCATGATCGCCGCCGGCCTAAACAGGCTTTGCAAGCGCTGTTGCATCGCTCGAGCGTGCTGGCAGAAATGGAAGTGTTGACGCGTTGGCACGAATGGCCCGAACCGATGCGACAGTTGGTGGCCGAAAAGCCCGGTTGGCTCTCCGGAGTGATTCACACTGCCCTCGCTCAGAACCGCGACTCGGCAGAAGCGGAACAACTCTTTCGCAACGCGTGCGATGCAGCGCTCGCTGCGCGGGACTACGATCAAATTCCGGCGCTGGCGACGGCTGCAGCAGATGGCAAAAATCGCTGGCGGTCGCAGGCTGCGGATGCGGTCTTGCTGCTGGCTGAGATGCTCTACGAAGAACTTCATGCGCCGCGCGACTATCGCGTGCGGCGAGATCCGCAGCTGCAGCGGGCCAGTTTGCTCTCTAGTTTGGAGCGAATGGTCGATACCGTCGATCAACACCAAAAACTGGAACTGGTCGAGGCCTTGCTGCTGCTGGCCGAGCGCGACAACGCGACGGTGAAACGCATTTTGCAAAGCCCGCGCGATCCGAGTTTTCCCGCGCTGGCGAAAGTGCTGCAGCAAAGTTCACGTCCCGGCGTGATTCGCCTGTTGCTCAGTTATTTGGACGATCCCCATGCGCCGCGGGCGGCGCTCGAAACATTGGCCGCCCGACGTGATCTGCAATTCATCCGCCAATGGCTACGCAAGATTGGCAATCAACCACCGCAGGTCGTGCGCAACAATTTGCATCGCATTGAAGAGGTGGCGTGGCTCTGTGATGCCAGCGCCGTTTTCGGTGCGCTTGCAGAAGCGGAACAAGCGGCGGCCATCCAATTGGCTTCCGAAGCGAACCTGGTGCCATCAGAAGCACTGCAGATTCTGTCGCTTGGCTTGCAAGATGGCAGTCCAGCCGGAAGACGTGCTGCAGCAACTGGCCTGGTTCGTTTTTCCGGCCCGGAAGCGGATGAAATTGCGTGGCAAGCGCTCGATGACGAAGACCCCGTGGTTCGCGCTCAAGCAGTGACGAGAATGGGGAAGCATGCGACGCCGACGGTCATTCCGCGGTTGCTGGACATGCTTGATAGTCCCCATCAACTCGAGCGCGAAGCTGCGCAGGCTTGCTTGAACGAATACAACTTCGAACGGTACTTGATCGCGTACGACACCATGGCCCCGGAAGCTCGCACGGCAACGGGCTTGCTCGTCAAGAAAGTTGATGCGACCACCGTTTCGCAACTAACGATCGAACTGCAGGCGCCGATTCGCGTGCGGCGGACACGGGCCATTGAAATCGCCATTACTCTCGCCCTAATTCCTGATTTGTTCGATGCCATCACGCAATTGCTCACTGATGAAGATCAATACACGCGTCTGGACGCGGTTCGGGCTCTCGCGACTTGCGAATTGAACGAGTCGCAGCAAGCGCTGCGGCGCGCGGTGCTCGATCACTCGCCGCTCGTGGCTCAAGCGGCCGAAGATGCCTTGGCGCGGTTTCAAGCTTTACATGCCGAGGCGGTTTGTATCGGAGCACGTTCCGTCGAACCGCTCGCGGCCGACGAAGGAGCCGAGGCATGATGTTTCTCGTTGCGGCCATTCCGATCGGTGGCAATAAGACAGCTCCGGTGTCGTTTAGCGACCATCATCTGTCGCTGCATTGGGTCGGCTTGGGAATGCTGATCGCCACGATCATCACGTGGCTGATCTTTCGCTGGCGAGGTTCACGATTGAAGCGGCGGCTGAACTCGCCCCGGCAATTGCTGCGAGAACTATTCCGCCTGCACAAAATGGGTTGGAGCGACCAGCGGTTGTTGTTCGCAGCGGCCCGCCGGCAAAAGGTGAAGGACACGGCGAGGTTCTTTTTGGAGCCTGAGCTCTGGCGACAAGCCATCAACGTGGAGCGATCCCCGTCCACTCGCCGGAGATTAGCGACTTTGCAAGCAAAGGTCTTAGGCACCTCAACCAATTGACCAAGTGTGGTTTTGTGCGTTAATCTCCGGATGAGATTGTTTCTCAGCTCTTTTCGCCTCGCCAGCGATCCTGCCAGCTCTGGTTGCAAGAGAATTTGCAATTCCTGTTCTTGCGCGTCACTGCGCACTCGGAGGCTGTTATGAAAAAGTCTGTACTTCTTGCGCTCGCATTGCTGGGTTTGGCCGCTGTGCCAGCTTGGGCTCACTTTGTTTGGATTGCCACCGCGCCGAACGCTGCCGGCAAACCTGCCGTTCACATCTTGTTCGGCGAAGATGCCATCGCCTGTGAAGCGAACCTGCTGGACAACGTCAAGCAAACGCAAGTTTGGGCACACGCAGCCGGACAGCAATCGGTGGCCGTGAAGCTCGAGAAGGAAGTCAAAGGCGAGCATGGAACTTGGATGGCTCCCCTCGACCTCAAGGGGAAGGCCTTCACTGCCACCTGCGAGTATGGCATTTCGTCACGCGGCAAAGAGCCCTATTTGCTGGTCTATCATGCGAAGCACCTTGATGCGACCCAGCCCGACGCGCTCCAGAACTTCGCTCGCATCGAAAGCGTGAAACTCGACATCGTGCCGACCATCAATGGCGAAGCAGGTGAACTGCAAGTGTTGTTCGATGGTAAGCCGGCCGTGAAGTCCCAGGTCATGATCTGGACACCGGACAAGAACGAAAAGGAAACCGAACAATTCACCGATGACAACGGCAAAGTGAAATTCAAGGTCAATCAGAAAGGTCTATGGCAGATTCGCGCTCGACATCAGAACGATGTTCCCGGCAAACGCGGTGGCAAAGAGTTTCCATTCGAGCGGCATTACAGCACGCTGGTACTGAAGAACGGCGAAGCAAAAACTGAGACTGCCGGCTCCAAGTAGTAATGTCTGGATCGACTAAGACTAACGACGGCCGCGAACGGCGGCCGTCGTGTAGTCGATCACCAGCTTGGCGATATCAACATCGAGTGTTCGCGCAAGCGCTTTCCAGCCTGGGACTGCATTGACTTCGAGCACATAAAGCTCGCCATCGCGGCCAGGCAGAATGTCGACGCCAGCGATCGGTGCATGAACTGCCGCAGCAGCGCGTTGCGCCATTTCGACGAGCTGCGGTGTGAGCGCGAGAGGCGCTGTTGTCGCGCCGCGGCTGACATTCGTCCGCCAATCGGTTGCATTTTGGCGGCGCATGCCGAAGACGTGCTCGCCGAGCACTAGCAGCCGCCAATCTTCGCCTTCGTGGGGAATGAATTCCTGCACGTACAGCACAGCGCCAAGTTGCGCGAGCATTTTAAAGGCCCGCAACGCCAGGTTCTCATCTTGCAAGCGAATGAGCCCACGGCCTTCGCTACCGAAGAGTGGTTTTACAACCACGTCGCCGCCCAATTCTGCATAAGCCGACATGGCGGCTTCAAATGTTTGACAAGTCGCGGTGCGTGGCGTCAACAGACCTGCCGCAGCCAATTTACCACTGGTCAAAAACTTGTCGACGGCCGCTTCGACCCCGCGAGCGGGATTAATCGCCACGCCGCCGGCCGCTTCATAGCGGCCCAAGCAATCCATACGGAAGACCACTTGTTCCAGGCTGCCGGGCGGCATGGTGCGCACGAGAATGGCATCACACGCAGAGAGATTGCACTCGCCGCTCGTGATTTGCAAGTTGCCGTCGCGTTCTAACGTCGCGGCGATTTCGCTGAAGGCAGCGATGGTCAATTCGTGCCGATTGCCCGCCGCGCGCTGCAAATCGCGAGCATACCAACTATCAGGTGCGGCGAGCACGGCGATGCGCATGGCTGAAACTTTCTGCTGACTGCTTATCCTCGCAGCCATTGTTGCAACACGCCGGGCTGCAAAGTGCCGAAACGATGGGTACGGCCGCTGTTCAAATTGATGAAGGTAACTACAGCAGGGCTGAACAACAAAGGATCAATTTTGTAAAAGTCGCCATTGTAACGATGAAAAATCTGCGCAAAAGGTTCGCCGAAATCAGCTGAAGCATTGCTGGGGACTTTCGGCCCCAGCGCGTGCAGTTCATCATCGTCAGCGCGGACCCACAAGGTCACTTCGCCGCCGTAGAGGACCGCGTCGTTGGTCCAGCCGATGGCGGTGAGATCGTCCTTGGCAATCGGTGGTAGCGGCGCCACGCCGTATCCACTGATGATCTTTTTCAGATCGAACTTGAGTTCATGCAACTTGTGCAGCGCGGTTTCAACTGAGCGGGCGACGACTTGCACAGTTCCTGCGAGGCTGGCTGTTCGTGCGGTAAGCAGGTGGACGTTCTCAGGATCGACGTTGCACGCGGTGGCGACCTTGAAGGCGATTTCATCGGTTGGCGACTTGCTTGTTTCCAAAACGCCCACAACGCGAGTCGGATGTTCGGTGAATCCAATTTCTTTAAACAGAGGTTCTCGATTGGCCGCGGCACGCATTGGCCCGGAGCCCATCGCAAAGAACTTTTCACCTTGAAGTTGCCAGCCTGCGTACTGGGATGCCATGCAAGCTGCGATAGGATGATCAGTTTGCACACTGATCGCTAGCCCAGGCCACAGCTGGCGATCGCCAGGAACAATTGCGACATTGCCCAACCCTGCCAGGCAAACTTCCGCGAGAACCCTGCCAGCCTCCAAACCTCCAGCGACCGACGTCCCACAATCAGTCACGCGAGTTCCAACGCTCAAGCGCTGCGAATGTACTTGATATCGTTGCGAGTGTTTTTGGAGCCGTCCTGCAATGTACCAGGCACTTTCATTGAGTGAGGACCAGACGCTTTCTTCGTGCGGGGTGAGTGTCATATTCGCCGATGATGCCGGATCGTGTGAGTCTTCGCAACCGCCCAACAAAAAAGCCGGCCGGAAATCTGAAAGACTTCCGGCCGGCGAGATGTTTACTCTTAAAGACTTCTCGCGATTACGAGAAGAGTTCCTTGATGACCTTACCGCCGTTGGCGATCTTCATCGGGCGGCCGCTCTTGCTGGTGAAGGTGGTCTCGAGCGAGATGCCGAGAGCCTTGCACACCGAAGCCATCACGTCTTGCGAGGTGTAGGGTTCGGTGTCGACAGCAGTGCCGTCATCGTTGGTCTTGCCGATGGCTTGGCCACCCTTCATGCCACCACCACCAACCACCACGCTCCACGAACGAGCCCAGTGATCGCGGCCCGTGGTGCCGTTGATCCGCGGCGTACGGCTGAACTCACCCATCCAAATGATCGCGGTGTTTTCGATCATGCCACGCTGAGTGAGGTCTTCGACCAGAGCGCTCATGGCGCGGTCGAGCACACCCAGCTTCGGATTCATGCCAGTGCCGAGAGTCGTGAAGATGTTCTGGTGATTGTCCCAGCCACCGAGATCGACCTCGACGAACGGCACACCGGCTTCGACCAGGCGACGAGCCATCAAGCAGCCGCGGCCGAAGCCGTCGTTGCCGTAACGCTCTTGGACTTCCTTGGGTTCCTTGGTGACCTTGAAAGCTTCCATTTGTTCGCTGGTCATCAGGTTCAGCGTCTTCTTCAAGATCTTTTCGTGATCGGCCGAAGCCGAGCCACGATTCTGGCTGATGAAGCCCTTTTCGATCATGTCGAGCGCGGCCATCCGTTGCATCAGCCGCTTGTCTTCGATGCCCATTTCCAAGTTGCGGACCTGGCCATTGCTGCTAACCACAAACGGCGCCCAGGCCATGCCGAGGAAGCCCGGACCAACACTGCCGCCGCCGACCGAGACGAACGGAGGGATTTCGAGGTTGGCCCGTTGATCGATCAGTTCGTGCGACAACACAGCACCGTAGCTGGGGTGCTCGATGTTTGGGTTTGGCACATAACCAGTGTGCATGTAGTAGCGACCACGCATGTGATCGGCTTCACGAGTGCTCATCGAACGGATGATCGAGAGCTTGTCCATCACCTGAGCGGTGAGGGGCATGTGTTCGCAAATCTGCATGTCACCCTTGGTGCTGATCGGACGGAATGGACCGCCAGTCGAAGCACCTGGCTTCAGATCCCAAATATCCATCGTGCTGGGACCGCCGCTCATCCACAACATGATCGCGGACTTGCCGCTTTTCTTCAGGTCTGCCGCGTGGGTGCGGAGACTTTGGCCCAGCGTGAGGGCAGGAATGGTCATCGCCGAGGCGCCGGCGATGTGCGACATAAAATGCCGGCGCGACATGCCCGAAGGAACAGAAGTCAACATGCCAAAATCTCCAAGTAATAACGATCAGGTATGGTCTGGTAAATAACTAATTTATGAATATCGCGGCAGGAATCCGCAGGTTGTTGAGGAAACGGTCTAGTGTTGCAGGATGAACTCATTGGCATTGAGTGCAGCCCAGAAAATGTCTTGCAACGCAGCCACCGAGTTGCCGCCGCGAGCGACGAGCAACTTGTTGGCGATGTCGACTTCGGAGCTGTTAGGTGAACGAGCCAAAGCCGACTGGAACAGGAACTCGATCTTTGCTGAAGGCGACATGTTGCTGTTGGCCACCTTGTGCAGGAAGCTTCCGGGCTCGGTGCTGGTGGCTTTCTTCACCAGGTCGCCGTTCATCATCATCAGGGCTTGTGGAATCGTGCCGTTGAAAGTTGTCTGTTCGTCCCCTTCATCGGTGCCAAAGGTTTGATTGAACTGCTGCAGCCATTGGCTCTTCAGCTTTTCTTGTTCCGCGTAATCACCCTTCGTCTTCTGCGCCTCGGTGGCGACGATCAGCGATTCGTACAGTTCTTCTGCCCGCATGTTGCGGAGATAGAAGTGGGTGAACTTCGGCGTTTCGCCCATCAGCGGGTCGTCAGCCTTGTTCCCCGCGGTGATCTTGCTCGACAGCGAATAGGCTTCGCTCAGCACGATCCACTTCATTAGCTCCTTCAAGTCAAAGCTGTTCTTGCGAACTTCCTTACCCAGGTAATCAAGCAATTCAGGATGGGTCGGCGTGTTGTGCGGGCCCATGTCATCGATCGGCTTGGTGAAGCCGTAACCGAGGAAGTGATGCCACATCCGATTGGCAATCGTCTTGTCCATGTAGTCGGACGCGACAATCATCTTGGCCAGTTCGTTGCGGCGAACCGCGTCCGACACAAAGCCACTGCGAGGAGCTTCTTTGCCGTCGACAAAGACCGGGAACGCACTGGCCATCAGGCCGTTACGCAACTCATAGAAAATGATCGCTTCATCGGCACCACCGCCGCCACCTTCACCGCCGAAGTCTTGATTGATCAATTCGGCCGATTGCACATCGCGAGTGCCCGGAACAAAGGTTCGCAGAGCCCGCGTTTGCCGAAAGAAAGCATTGAATTCCCAGAACTTCTGTTGCTTCCAATCGTTGAACGGATGGTTGTGACATTGCGTGCATTGCACTTGCAAGCCGAGGAAAATCTTCGCCGTCATCGCCGTAGCCTGAGCAGCGTTTTCATCGAGCTTCATCACGAGAAAATTGGCGGCTCCGTTGAAGCCCTTGCCGCCTGGTGAAGTCGTGCCGGTGGCAGTCACCAGTTCCGTAACCATGCGGTCATACGGTTTGTTCTGAGCAAACGAATCGCGGAGATACTTTTGCATCCCTTCGCGGCTGGTGAGCGTGCGATCTTCGGTTCCGCCGGTGCGACCGATCAGGATGTTGGTCCAGATGGTCGTCCAGTTGCGGGCATAGTCTTCGAGATAGGCCTCGTCGTGCAACAATTTGTTGACCAGTTGTGCCTTGCGGTCGGGTTCGCGGCTCGTGACGAACTCTTTCAGTTCAGCCACCGAAGGAACGCGGCCCAAGACATCCAGATAAACGCGCCGGCACCATTCACCATCCGTTGCGGGCGGCGAAGGAGTCATGCTGTTGTCGGTCCAAACCTGGCGAATCTGTTCGTTGATCTTGGCAACTTGCGGAATGCCATAATCATTGGGGCCTACTTTGGCAGTCGAAGCCTTCGGAGTTTGAGCGAAGGCAGCGCTCCAAGCACATCCCACGAGCAACGCGATTACAAATCCACCGACAGTTCGTGTCATAAATTTCCTTACCCCAAGTTCCTTCGCCTTCATTTCCATGTTCCGATGAGAACGGTGCAGATAAGACTGAGTCCGACAGTTCAATTTTCGTTGCCAGGAAAAATGGGTCATGGATCCCCCCGACTGTCTGCTGCAGTGAACAGGGTTGAACCGCTGACTTCGCGTCCAAACCCTTGCTCTGAAACAACAAACGCAATGCTGGGCAGGGAGTACTCAAAAAACCGCTGGCATTTTTCCCTCAATTATCCAATCTCGCTGATTGTAGCGGTGTGACAGCAACTTGCAACGAATTTCGACGGGCGCTCAAGGCATTCTGGCGACGGGGCGTGCGGCGAACTTGCGTGGGGATACAGATTGAGCAGGGGTCGATTCAGCACCATTTACGTCCACAGCTCGGCAGGTTTGTAGCGGGGCTCCCAACAATGGCGGCTGATATCCGCTGATAACCTATTGTCGCGCGAATAGAATTCCCTAAGTGCTTTTTTGGTATTGAGTTGTGGAAATTTTTTGGCAGGAGTGATAGTAGCTAAAGCGGGTGGTTTATTTGTAACTCGATATGCACTTCGGGACCAGGTTTTCACTGAGCAGAAGTCTTCCGCTATGTAATGAAGGCGCTGGCAGCGGGAAATGCGGTTTTCCGCAATTGGATATATCGACAGCTTTTGCACAATCTTGCTAGCTGCCATGTGCTCAATTTTGCGACACTGTGTTGCAGAATTGCTCTTGTAAAATGCAACAGGCGGGTTGACCCGAGTGTATCGAATCAACCCGCCTGGTATGCATTGCTGAAGAGGCTCTCAGGTTCTTCAGCTGCCTCGATCTCCGCTTCCTGATGCCTTCTTCTCTGCCGTTTTGCCTCTATTTCTCACATTTCTGCGAGAAACAGCCTCTTTTTGCCGGCCCCTGACATCTTGCGACGCCACTTCTCTGTTCCGGCCCACATCAGGAAATCACCTCGTCGAAGAGTTCCGGTCCTCAACTCGGCTGTTTCCTTGACTGCAAGCGGTGTGCCAAAGCTGTAGGACGTGAGTCGGGGATCTGGAATCGGGGCGGAATTTCCCTCTGACTCCTAACTCCTAACTGTTGACCTTCCTTCGCGCATGGCTAAACTTCGAAAACCTCGGGGACGACCCTGAGAGTTTCTTGATTACCGGTGGGGACGACCCTGCCCCAACGCAAAAGGTGCGTTATGGCGTGGGTCATCTTGTTCATCGCCGGTTTCTTTGAGATTGCTTGGGCGGTCGGGCTGAAATACAGCGCCGGATTCACGAAGTTAGGGCCGAGCGTGTTTACGGCAGTCACCTTGGCGCTCAGTATGTTCCTGCTGGGTTGGGCGGTTCGCACATTGCCCCTCGGAACGGCCTACACGATTTGGACCGGCATCGGCGCCGTCGGCACGGTTGTGCTGGGGATTTGGCTCTTTCATGAACCGCTGACGGCGGTGAGGATCGCCTGCATTGCGTTGATCCTGGCCGGGATTATCGGGTTGAAAGCGACGTCGGGTAGCGCTGAGCCCAAGCCCGCAGGCACCAAGCCCCCCCGGATTAGCGCCGAATAATTGGAAAATGCGATCCAAATTCCCAGCTCTTCGATTACAATTGACAGTTCAGCCTCTCCCAACCCTTCGGTGTCGGCTCGTTTAGCAAGTGCATTGCGCGACTGATTTTCAAGGGGCGGCTGACTTTAATTTCCGCCCCGTCCACGTTGCAAGAGCTCGCCTATCGCTGTTCATCGCTGATGAACAACTCGTTCTCTGCCTGAATTCGCAAGTCGTCTGCTGGCAATCCAACTGTCTCGCACTTCGCGCGTGCGACCACGGTTTGGATCCACTTGCCTGCTGTGACGGCGAATGGCACACGTTCATTCACGTCGGAGTCAATCGATGCCCTCTCCCCAGTCGTTCGATGCTCGTCCCGCCGCTGTTCGCCGTCGCCAACCCAAGTTGGCTGCTCAAATTCGGCGGAAAATGTTTTTTGAAACGCTCGAAGAACGAAAGGTGATGGCGACAATCACCGCTGGCGCGGGGCCAGGCGGTTTCGAGACGATTAACAGCGCCACTTCACTCGCGCTGTGGCTCGATGCCAGCGATATTAACGGCGACGGTGCAGCAGACGCATTGGCCGACAACAGCGCGATCACGACTTGGGTCGACAAGTCGGGCTTTGCGCGGAATTTTACCAATACAGGCACGGTGTCTTATACGCTGGCCAGCGCGGCTGGGAACAATCAACCGGCGACGCGTTATTCGAACTCGCGTTTGCAATCGGCGTACAACTTCGATGGGCTGGATGCCAACTACTCCATCTTTGGTGTGTCGCGCTACACCGGTGGGGACAACGAGCGGGTCATTTCTTCCACGACACGCAACTGGCTGTTCGGTCATCACGGCAATTTGGATCGGCGCTTTCACTTCGAAGGGTGGATTACGCAAGGTGGCGCTTCGACCACGGTGTTCAACAATTACACGACCGTCATTGGCCCGGCAGTGCCCAACGCTGATGTGTGGGTGAACGGCACGCAGGTTACCGATAACGGCGGTGGTTATAACACGGGTGCTTACAAGCCAGGGCGCATTGAGCTTGGCTCGTGGAGCAACGGTGGCGAATCTTCTAATGCGGAAGTTTCTGAACTGGTTATCATCAACCGCAATGTGAACGAAGCCGAACGGCAGATCATCGAGAACGCGCTAAGTGCGAAATACAACATTGCGCATGCGGCGGCGCAAGACATTTACACCGGCGACAACGCCACGATTCCTGGCGGCTTTGCGGGGAACTACGACTTCAAGGTGTTCGGCATTGGTCGGGTGAATGCGACGAACCAACTGTTGTCTGCCGGACAGGACGGCTTCGGCATTGAAGCGACGGCGATCGGCGACAATGGCGATTTTGTCACTGCTGGTCACAAGACGATTGCGAACAGTTTTACGACCGCGGGAATTCCCGCCAGCGTGGCGCGGCGATTTGCGCGTTCGTGGTATGTCGACGTGACCGATGCCAACAACAACTTGGGAGCGACGCTTGCGTTTGACTATAGCGACGCGGGCCTGACTGTGGGTACGGCCAACACATTCCGTTTGTTGCGCAGCCTGGATGGAGGAACTACCTGGACGGACGTGGGTGTTACTCCTGTGGTTGCCGGCGATCAGTTCAAATTCAATTTAACGGCAGCAGAATTGTCGTCGGGCTTGTATACGCTGGGCGATTCATCGGCGCCGGTATTGTCGGTGACTCAAGTTCCGTTTGTGTACACCATTGGCACTGGCGCGCAGCAGATCGATGCGGCGCTCAATGTGGCCACCACTGGCAGCCCGACGATCACGGGCGTGACGGTTTCGATTTCCGGGTTTGTGAACGGCAATGCCGATGTGCTGGCGCTGCCTGCTCCGGTTGGCGCCATCACGGGTTCGTATAACAACACGACTGGCGTGCTGACACTGACAGGCAATGGCACGGCGGCGGAATATCAGACTGCGCTGCGCTCCATCACCTTTTCTAAAGCAGCCTATGAAGCCACGCCGCAGCGGACACTCGTTTATCAAGCGACCGATCTCGCCGGCCAGTTGGGGAGCACTTCGCGCAGCGTGACGATCGGCCCGAATGGGCCGACCGATGTGACTTGGGACGGCGGCGGCGATGGTGTGACGTGGAACATCGCGGCCAACTGGGTCGGCGATGTATTGCCCGATGCGAATGACATTGCGGTGTTTGCCAATACCGATATCGGTGCGGTGAATCTCACCAACCCGGAGATCGTCGCGGGAATTCGCTTCACCAATACGAGTGGTGCATTTGTTTTGACCGGCAGTGCATTGAACCTGGTCGGAACAATGGCGATTGTCGACAGCAGCGTGGGTTCCGCCAATATCATTGATGCGAATGTGGCGATCACGCAGAACGGCACGTTCAGCAAGATAGGCTCGGGCACGCTGACCGTGAACGGAGTGCTCGCAGGAACGTTTGCTGCCAACCTGAGCGCCGGCGTGGCGAACTTCACGAATTTGACGACCGCCTTGCCATCGGCAACGACGTTTACCGTGCAATCCAACGCTACGCTCCGGCCGACGATCAAAGGCTCGGGGAGCGGCATTGGTGCGGCTACGGTTGATTTGAATGGCGGCACGCTCGACTTTTTGCCGGGGACTGCAAATATTCTCAGCGGATTCAACGAAAAGCTCTGGGACAACAAGAGCTTCCCCGTGCAGAACGGGCCGACCTACAACAATATCGAAGGCATCATTAACACGGCGTTGGCGCCCGATGCCCAGGGAATCCTCAATGCGCACTTGAGCTATCCGAATAATGCGGCGTTTCGCACTCGCGCCTTAGCGCTCGGCAGCACCACCTGGAACGCGAATGACGGCGATGGTTGGACGGGGTTGTGGCTCACCTCGTTCACTCCCAACGAATCAGGCGCGTGGCAGTTCCAAGCGCAGACTATCGATAATGAGGCCGGATTCTGGATCGACACCACCGGCGTCGCGGGGGTCTTTGAACTCAGCGACCGCTTCGGCTCGACCAACGGCGGATGCTGCGGAGGGCTCATCGCCACGACGCCTGTTCTGACTGCCGGACAGACGTATTACTTGGGCATTGCGGCCCGCGATTATGAAGGCGGGAATTTCAACAATTTGACGATCAAGTCGCCGTCGGGCGGCTTCGTGCCGCTCAATCCCAGCGCCTTACCGGTGGGAATGTTTCAAGTACAGTCCATCGCCTCCGGCACGCTGCCGAACGACGTGCGCGTGCTTGCCACTTCGAACATCAACATCGGTGCCACGTTGCCGGGGGTAAGCCTCAATCGATTGACGATGAATGCCGGGACGACGCTCAACGTGAATGGAGCGAATAACGGGCAGGATTTGGAATTTGCGACCGTCGTGCTGAATGGCAATGCCACCATCAATGGCGCCGGTGCGCCCGATGTCACGCTGCGTAACATTTCGGAACTAGCATTGGCGAATGTGACGTTGTCGGGCAACGGCACGGTTGCGTTGCCGACTTCGAATAGCTACTCGGGGCTGACGACGATCAACACTGGCACAACGGTCACAGCGTCAGCGAACAATGCGCTTGGGACCGTGGCGAACGGCACGCTGGTGCAAGCTGGCGGTTCGCTGCGTTTGGCGGGTAACGCGCTCTACACGTCGGCAGAAGCGCTGACACTGAACGGTACGGGCAATGCCACGTCCGATGCCGCGCTCGTGAATCTCTCGGGCAACAACGACTACAGCGGCGCGATCACCGTCGCGAGCCCTGCCAAGATCCGGGCGATCTCGGGCAACCTGCGTTTGCTGGGGCAGATCAGCGGGAATGCGAACAATCTGGAACTGCGGGCCGATACGCAGTTGGAAATCACGACTGGTTTGTCAGGCAGCGGCATCATTACGAAGACGGGTGGCAATCGCACGATTATTCATGCGTCGGCTAATGCAGGCACCACGTTCAGCGGCCAGCTGAATGTGAACGAAGGGATCTGGGATGCCCGCGCGAACAATGCGCTGGGGACTGCTGCGGCTGGAACGGTGATTGCCAACAACGCGCGGCTCGACATTCAAGGCAACATCACGCTCGCAGACAACATCAGCGTGACGGGTAATAGCGGTGGCAACGGCGGCATTCGCAATGAGAGTGGCAGCAATGTGCTCAGCGGCAATGTGACGCTGGCCGGCGCGACGCAGTTTTTTGTGAACGAAACGCAGCTGACGATTAACAACGCGATTGCCGGCAATCAAGCACTGACCAAATCGGGCGCTGGCACGCTGATTCTGTTGCAGAACAACGCGCTGTCGAATTTCGATCTGGCCGGCGGCGAAGTGCGGATCAGCACCGTCAATGGTTTGGGAAGTGCGACGGCGGTAACGGTCGACAGCGCTGAAGCCTTGGAATTCAATGGCTCACTAACCTTCAATGGTGGCACCACGCTCCAGTCGATTGTCATGCGAGGCGGCACGCTCACGGGTGTGAGCGGCACGACGACGCTGGACATTCCGATCACGCTTGGCAATTTCTCAAATCTGAATGTAAATGGCGCAGGCAATCTCGTGCTGCCACGGTCGATCGGCAACGGCAATCCGTCGGTCACGGCGAATGCACTGAATTACTTCGGCTATCGGCGCGACGCCAGCGATGCCGTGTTCAATTTGCATAACAACGGCGGCGCGCTGAATAACTTCAATCCAACGGCGCATCCGACGTTCACCGGTCAAACGCTCCTCACTTCGCCGTTGAGCTTCGCCGATGAAAACGCGTTCCTCGCTTCGGGCGTGTTCAATTTCAACATCGCGGGCTTCAACGACAACTATGTCAACGTGTGGATGGGTTATCTGAACTCGACCGAAGTCGGCACCTGGCAGTTTCAACGCACCTTGCAAGACGACTGGACCGGCATCTGGATCGACATCGATCAAGATGGAGTGTTCGAATCGACTGCTGCTGGGCTGGGAACAAATCGTGGCGAGCAAGTAGCGTACAACGACGCGGCCGTGAAGAGCGTCACGCTGAACAATCCGCTCGGCACGGGCCGCTATCTGGTTGCATTCACACACCTCGAAGGTGGCGGTGGCGCGAATGCAGGCTTCAATTTCAAGAGCCCGTCGGGCGCGAGCCTGGCCACGATTAATCCCGGGCTCGCCGCACAAGCTGGCTTGTGGTCGCCACTGGCTCCGACTTTTCCAACCAATAACGTGGTGAAAACCGGCACGGGATCGCTCTCACTGTTGGGCAATAACACCTTCAACGGCACGACATCGGTGAATGCCGGCACGCTCATCGCCGGGAACGATGGTGCGCTCGGTTTGACGACGCAGGGAACGATCGTCGCGGATGGTGCGACGCTGGCGTTCTCGCATGCGACGGGCATCGCCGTGAGTGGTGAAGCGATCACGGCCACGGGCACTGGCGCAGCAGGGCAAACGGGTGCGATTGCCAACTTGCTGGGTGACAACAGCTATTCGGGCGCGATCACGGCTGCTGTGGTGAGTGCAGGCAATCTCGGCATTGGTTCCGCGGCTGGCCAGTTGACGCTTGACGGGACAATCAATCAACAGTTCTCAAAGTTGACCTTCAACGGCGCTGGCGACGTGCTTGTTAATAGCAACATCAGCGGCAACGGCGTGAACTCCTTGACGACTGGTATTCAGGAATCGATCTATAAGAGCTTTTCCTTTCCCACGAACAACGACGATGCGCAGGACAATATCGAAGGGATTCGCAATACACCACTTGGTGCACAAGATGCCCGCGGCACGTTGCTGGGCAACTTGCATTACGGCAGCAATACCGAAGTTTCGAACCGAGCTCTGTCGCTGGGGGCCACGAGCTTTGCTACGAACAATGGCTGGACGATGGTGTGGGTCACTTCGTTCACACCGAACGAAAGTGGTCAGTGGGGATTCCGCTTCAGCCACGTCGATGACGATGCCTCGTTCTGGCTCGATACCACAGGTACTGCCGGCGTGTTTGATCTCACCGATCGGTTCTACAACCGGGGCTGTTGCGGTGGCAGTGGCGATATCCTCACGCCGACAAGTTTGGTGGCCGGGCAGACCTATTTAATTGGTATTGCCGCTCGTGACTTCAATGGTGGCAGCTTCCAGAACATGCAGTTCAAGTCGCCAACCGCTGCGGGCGTGACTGGTGGCGCTTGGGTGAATGTGAATGCGACGAATTATCCGACCACGTTCCGCGTGCTGACGGTTGCTGACAACAGCGTTGTGAAGAACGGTCTCGGCAGTGTGACCCTCGCGGGTAACAACAGCTACAACGGCACGACCACTGTCAACGCGGGAACGCTGATCGCGGGTCACAACAATGCGCTGGGCACGACGACGGCGGGAACCACCGTGGCGAATGGCGCTACGTTGGGCCTGACGCGCGACACAGCCAATGCCGACATCACGATCAGCGGCGAAGCTCTCGCGATTAATGGAGTCGGCGCTGCGGGTCGACCTGGCGCTCTCGTGAATGTGCTCGGCAGCAACACGATTGCAGCGAGTACGTCGATCCTCGTGGGCGCGGGGCCAGTGGGCCTTGGTTCTGAGACAGGCACTCTCCGAGTCGATACGGCGCTCGACCTCAATTCGTCGAGCTTGATAGTCAATGGCGCTGCCGATACGGTAATCAGCGGCGTGATTTCGGACTCTGCTGTCAACAGCCTGATCAAGAGCGGTCTGGGCACGTTAACCCTGACGGCAGCCAACAGCTATACTGGCCCGACGACGGTCAACGGCGGCACGCTGCTCGTCAACGGTTCGATCACCAGCGCTGTCACCGTGAACGCTGCGGGCACGCTGGGTGGCAATGGAGCGATCACCGGCGACGTCACTAGCACCGGCACGGGCACGGTGAATGCAGGCAACAGCCCCGGCACGTTGACCGTGAATGGGAATTACTCAGCGAGCAGCACGTTTGAGGTCAACGCCCCTTACGTGACGCCTGGTTTGGGTGGCGACTACGATCAGATCATCGTTAACGGCGCTACCAACACGATCAGCCTGGGGGCTGCGAACGTCACCTTTGTGAGCAGCGGCGGCGGCGTGGTTCCAGCCCTGCCGAATCTGATTACGCTGATCGAGAACAACACTTCGAATCCGATCACGCCGTTCAGCAATCTGGCTCAAGGTGGCACGGTTACACTGGGTGCCGGTGCCAACACTCGCACCTACATCGCCAGCTACACGGGCGGCGATGGCAATGATCTGGTGTTGTATGACGCCGCTGCGCCGACGGCTATTTATGTCGACGATAATTTCAGTGGCAGCCTGGGGCAAATCATTGCGGAAGCCGACTTGGGGACGAATGGAGCGCAGCCGGCGCTCTTCGGCGTGAACGCCTTCACCACAATCACCGCCGCAGTGGCTGCCGCCGCGGCGAATGGTACGATCATCGTCAACGGCGGAACTTACGCTGAAGCCGTTGTTTTGAGCGGCACGCAAACGATGGAGATCACCGGTCCCGACACGGCTCAAAACGTCACCATCAACTCGATCGCCACTGCAGCTGGCCAGGCGATCGTTCTCGAAGGTTCTTCGAATCTCACCTTTGGCAACGCAACCAGCACGACGCTCGCAGGCGTCATCAGCGGATCCGGCAGCCTTACCAAGCAAGGCAGCGGCCTGGTCACACTGAGCGGTGCCAATACTTATGGCGGTCTCACCACCGTGAGTGCGGGTGGGCTGCGGATCAGCCACGCCACGGCGCTTGGGTCGACTTTGGGAGCAACCACGGTCGCGAGCAACGCCCGTGTTGAAATGTTCGGTGGGATAACGGTCACCGGCGAAACAATCACGATCAACGGAAATGGCGGCGACAATCTGGGTGCGCTCCGGAGCCAATCGGGCGCCAACGCGTGGGCCGGCAACGTCAGCATCGGTGCCGACTCCAGCCGCATCGGCGCGAACGGTGCAGGAAATGCTTTGACAGTTTCTGGAGTGATCGACGACGGCTCGAATACCTTTACGCTGGCTGTGCGCAATGCCGACGGCGGCGGCGTGACTATTTTGAGCGGCGTGAACACCTACGGCGGCAATACGGATGTTGTCGTCGGCATTCTCCGCATCGCCGGCGGCGATAACCGATTGCCGACTGGTTCGACACTACGAATTGGCAACGGTGCCAACGTGGACACAGCCACCTTCGAGCTGAACGGCTTCAATCAGCAGGTCGGCGGACTGGTCTCGCAGGGGACAACCATGACCATGACGGTCACCAATTCCAGCGCCACTGCGGCCACGCTGACCGTGGATAATGATGTGGCCAATGCCTACACAGGCATCATTACCGGCAACCTGGCGCTGACCAAGCAAGATGTCGGCACTCTTGCGCTCTCCGGCGCTGGGGCCAATACCTACAGCGGCCTCACCACCGTCAGCAACGGTAATCTGACGCTCGCGAAGAGCGCCAGCGGCACCAGCGCAGTTGGCGGCTCGGTAATCGTGACTGGTGGCACCCTGTTGTGGAACCAGGCCGAGCAAATTCCGAACACGGCAACGCTGACTCAAAGCGGCGGCACCGTGAGCTTCAATGGTCGCACAGAGACGATCGCCAATTTCACCAAGACCAATGGCGGAACATCGACAGGCGGCGGCAGCGCGGTCATCACGATCACAGGCTTGTTGAGCGTCTCAGGTGGCAGCCCGTTTGATCTCAACAGCCCCTCAACCGTCTCGGCAAATACCATGCTGCACACGGGCGGCGCAATCACAATTGGCGGCGGAGGTGCTGTGTTGGAGGTGGGTGCGGGTGGGCTCACGATGCAGGGCTCGACGATCACCCTCAACCCGGGCTCGCCTGGCTCCACGCTCCGCTTGCTGGGCAATCTGACCACTCTTGCTTCCACTGTCATTGCCACCATTGCCGTTGCGGCGGGCAGTCCCAATCTAGCGCAAGTTGATCTGGGTGGTGCTGTCCGCACCTTTGATATTGCCAATGGAGCGGCAGTCCCTGACCTGCGAATTGACGCCAGCATGATCAATGGCGGCATTACCAAAACCGGCGCGGGGACGCTCACGCTCGGCGGCGGTGTTAGCAATACTTATACCGGTCTCACCACGGTCAATGCGGGAATTCTCACGCTGGCCAAATCGAGTGGCAATGCGGTGGGCGGAAACTTGGATATTGTTACCGGCGGTCGCGTCACCTTTGAGGCCAGCAATCAGATTGCCGATACCTCGACCGTCTCGGTTAGCGGGGCGACGAGCATCTTCAATGGTACGGCGATCAATGGCGGTCAGTTCGATGTGACTGAGACCATTTCCAATCTCACCATGACCGGCGGCACGTTCAACGCTGCTGCCACTGGTGTGTGGACAATCACAGGTGTCGGCAGTTTCACTGGTGGTGCAGGAGATACCATCTTCGTGGGTAACAGCGGTACGCGGTTGAGCTTTGGCAGCCTCAGCCTGACCGACATGACCGCTGTCGCGGGTGCCACGGTGGGCACCCCCGACAGCTTTACGCTGTATGGCAACTCGGGTTCGCGGGTGTCGACCATCACCGTGGGGCCTGGCAACTTGACGCTTAACAATAGCCGCTTCAATCTGCGTCGCGGTGGTAGTGGCACGCTGGGCAGCCGGCTGATTGTGAACGGCGGCGTGGCGACGGCGGGTACAGCGGCTTCCTTCATTTCGGAGGATGCCAACGGCGGCGTGAACGGGATTGCAGCGATCCAACTCAGCAGCACGGCCGGTGCCGCCACGCGATCCTTCAATGTCGCAGGTGGAGGTGCGAACGTGACCGTTAGCGTGCCGATCACCAATGGAGCGGCAACGCCTGGCTCCATCGCGAAAGATGGACCCGGCGATTTGATTCTCACCGCAGCCAACACCTTTACAGGTGCGACGAATGTGAATGCGGGACGCCTGGTCTTGAACCATGCGGGAGGAGATGCGATCGCCGATGCAGCGGGTTTGGTGACAGTGGCCGCGGGGGCTGAGTTGCAATTGCTGACCAATGAGACGGTGTCGGCATATCTGGGTTTGGATGGGGCGGGAGAGGCTGACGGAGTGTTGGCTCTCGGCAGCAATACGTTCACCACAACGGGCAGCGCGACGATTGCGAATGTGACCACCGCCAATGGTGCGATCGTCGCCGGCACAGCCATCATTGATGGCGACGCGGACAACAACATCACTGGCACAGGTATTTTCCTGCAGGCCGCGACAACCGTGGGAACACTGGCGGATCCCATGGAATCGACGATCAGCAACCTGGAAGGGACCGCCGGAACTGGATTCTTCGTGGCCAATGCCGCCAACCTCACGATCGGCGGCGTGACTGCCGCAACCGGCGTTTCTGCTGGTGGCGACATCTTTGTCACTGCCGCGGGAAGTTTGGCGGTCAATGAAAACGTCACCGCGACTGGCGTGGGAGCCGACGTGACGTTGGCCACTCTCGATGCTCTTGCTGCAGGACAAAACCTGACAATCGGCGGCGGCGTGACCGTCAGCAGCGCTGAGGCGAGCGTGTTGTTGAATGCCGGTGACAATGCGACCATCACGGGCAATCTTAGCAGCGGTACAACGACAACCATCAATGTCGACAACGGCAACGCCGATGCTGGCGTCGGTGGTTCGCTCACAATCACGGGCGTTATCACGACACCAGTCGTGGGGAGTGGTGGTGGCGCGTTCCTGAATGGCCAGACCGACGACGACACGTTCACGTTCAATCCGCAAACCACCACCGAGTTCCGGCTCTTCGGCGATTTGCCCGCGAGCACTGCCAGCGGTGATACGTTGGTGATGAATGTCTCTGGGACGACGAATCCGAATTTGACGGTCCCCGGCTCGCTTGCTCCTTACAACGGCGATGGTTCGGGCGTATGGAGCTTCACAAGTGCTCATCGCCCTGTGTTGTTTGGCAGCATCGAAGAAAGCAACATCACGGGCAACTATCACCTGACGTTCGACAACGGTGTGAATCCGCTTGCGAATCTGGTGGTGATGCTCAATCCAGCTGCGACGCACGTGCAATTACGCGACGGCAGCACGGTTGGCAATATTGTGTATCAAGGCTCGCTGGCGACGATATTGTCGTTGCGAGTGCTGGGCAGCGCTGGAAACGACCGGGTCACGATCGACGACATCAACACGCTGCCGAATTTCACGGGCACGGTGCCACTGGTGATGGACAATGCGAATCTAAGCGGCACGGCGGAGTTCCTATTCGATGGTTTGGGTGGCAGCGATACGTTGGTTTACAACATCAACGGTGCGACAGCTTCGCAGCAATATGCAATCGGCAACGGCACGGGTGCAGCGGGGATCGAAGGCGAAATCGAGAGTGTTGCGGCCGGCGTGACGCTGATGTCGTACTTCCAAAATGTGGAGAACGCGCAGCGAACCGGCAGTGGCGATACGGCCGGAGGTTTGACAGTGATCGGCGACTCGAGTGCCAACGTCGTCAGCATTCAAGCCAATGCCGCTCTCACGCAAACAAGCGTGCCAGGTTACACGCCATTCGAATTCAGCGGCAACAACTACTCGACGCTGACCGTGAATGCTTTGGCGGGAATTGATACGATCGACCTTGTCAGTCTGGGCTCGGGTCAGTCGAATGACCCGGCGATCTTCCTCAACGGCGATGCCGACAACGATGTCCTTCGTGTTCGCAGTACGAGCGCGAACACCGGCGTTGTCACGCTCAACGGCAACGCGGGGAGCGACTTGTTCCAGCTGTTCAATGCTGCGAATACCGTCGATACGATCACTGGGCAAGTAGTTGTTGATGGCACCGATGGCAACGTGGGTGGCAACACCGACACGCTGGTGATTGTCGACAGCGGCGACGGCGATGGCGACATGGTACTCGTCAGCCCGGTGAACGCCGGCGCTTCGGCCGATTATGGCATTGAAGGGATCAACAACGTCGGCGGCACGGATGTTATTCTGCGGAACATTGATGTGCTCAACTACACGGGCACTAGTGGTAACGATGTGATCGATGGGCAGTTCAGCAATACCACGCCGCCGCACGATCTGAGCACCGTTTCGCTCAGCGGCTGGCTGGGTGCCGATCAGTTTTACTTGTTCACTTCCGATCAACTCGGCGGCACCAGCCCAACGCCCACTCCAGCGGCCAGTGGTGTGGCGAGCATTTCGCTCTTCGGCGATGCGCTCGGCAATCCGAACGCTGGCGATGGCAACGATATTTTCGGCGGCATTCCTGCTGGCTTAAGCGGAGCCGGCGTAATGAATGTCGGCCTGGTTGTCGCCGATACGACGCGCATGATTCGCCCCAGCGCGAGCACCAGCATCGCCATCGACGGTGGTCAGCCAACAGGGCTCGGAGCTCCGTTGGGCGATGTTACCGGCGATGTGCTGAATGTC
The DNA here is from genome assembly GCA_964394305.1 of uncultured Pirellulaceae bacterium. Taxonomy (GTDB): domain Bacteria; phylum Planctomycetota; class Planctomycetia; order Pirellulales; family Pirellulaceae; genus Anatilimnocola. The sequence continues at coordinate 38,177 of CAYMWL010000039.1, read as the reverse complement.
GATATCACCGCGCTGCCCAACAGCACGCCGGTGATCGTTTCAACCTATGCCCCGGGCACTGTTTCGGCAGTTGGCATTCAACCGTTGACCTGGACGCAGATCGAAGACATGAACCTGGTCGATCAAGGCAAGCTGACGAACGTGCAGATGGGCGATCTGTTCGCGCGGACCACGCCAAATCAAGATCTCGTGCAGATCACACGCAATCCGACAGCGCTCAATCCGAATCAGGTGCGGCTGCGGATCACGGCGACCATCGGCAACTACAGCGCGTCGAACAAGACCATCATCTATGGTGGCGCGCTGAACGACACGATCACGCAGAGCAATCTGACCATCCCGGCCGAGTTCTACGGCGAAGATGGTGATGATTATCTGAGTGGAGCCACGAACAACGATTGGCTGGTCGGCGGCTTGGGCAACGATCGCATCAACGGCGGCGCCGGCGACAACGTGATTTGGGGCGACAATTCGCCGACGTTGCCGAGCGATCCGCAGCCTCAGGATCTGGCGGTCGGCGGCAACGACATTCTCAGCGGCCTGGGTGGAGCCGATGTGTTCTACGGCGGCGGCGGAGACGACCAGGTCTCGGCCGGCGGCGGCAACGACTATGCCTACGGCGGTGAAGGGAACGACACGCTCGATGGCAACGACGGCGACGACCGTTTGTACGGCGGCAACGGCAACGACCTGATCAGCGGGCACTTTGGGAACGACCTGATCAGCGGCGGCGGCGGCAACGATCGCTTGTATGGTGTGAGTGGCAACGACGTGTTGATCGGCGGCAGTGGCGCCGATTTGATCGATGGCGGGGACGGCAACGACTTGCTGATCAACGGCAACGTGGCCAATCAGTTGAGCAGTTGGTCAAGCACTGCTTCGACGAGCACGTACTCGGCGGCGACTTATACTAATCCTGCCGACAACGACGCGGCGTTGCTCACGCTGCTGTCACAATGGGGCACATCCAGCAACAACAGCGGATTGGCCGCGATCACGCACGATGGCGCCAACGATGACCTGTTCGGAGCTTTGGGCGATGACGACTTCTGCTGGGAAACGGCTGACGTCCTCGAAAATCCGCCGGGGATAAGCCCGCCGGATTACAACGCGTTCGGAATGGGGACCGACGAGCGGATCGGGCCGATGTAGTCCTTGGCTAACGGCTGCGGCGAAGAAGTCTACTTCGCCGCCGTGGTCACCGAAATGGTAATCGGCCGACACGGCAACGTTACGAGCGTGTTGGCCTTGGGCTTCATCGCATCCTTGGTGAACGGCACTTGCGCCTGACCCAAGATCGTTAGCGTGTAATCACCGGGCGGCGTGCTCGCTTGCGCTTCGAACGTGATCGTGGCGTCGTTCGCACCAGCGGCGAATTGCGGCAAATTGGCCTTAATCTGGCCGGGAAAAGCAAACGTCTGCAAGCTTAGCCCGCCGGTGAAATCAGGCCAGTGACGTTTGAGAAGCAACTTCCCTTCGACTTTCTTGCCGGCTTCGACCGTCAGCTTGTCTTGATCGAACTGCAAACCAAAGGGCGCTGTCTCGCGAACCGAAAGAAACACTTCGCGGGTCGGTCGACTCGAGGCTGGATTGTCCTGCCAAACGCGAGCATAAGGGCGCACATCGCGCGTGAACGTTTCCTCGCCTCGTTTGCCCGTGGCAGTCAACTTAATCGGGCCATCGAAATTCGCGGCGTTGTCATCTGCATAAAGAATCACCGCGCCGTGGTTGCCGTACAACGTTGTCGGCTGGCAATGAACACCGGCGGGCAGATTAACTGCCGTGATGGTGATCGGGCCCTTATAGCCTTCGGTTTGATGAATGATCAGATCGAGATAAACTGCAGAGCCCGCGCGGAGCGTGGTGCCACCAGGGCCGGGGTTCTGATGATGAATAGCAGCCACAAAAAAATCGGGCTGCGGCTGGCGTAGCGACAACACATATTGATACCGCGGCCCGCCGCGGCGATAGCGATCTTGCACCAGCACTTTGTACTTTTGCTTGGCACTAAGGTTCACCACGCCCGAGCAATCGCGAATGTGACCGTCGAAGGCATTCGTGCGAATGCCGAAGTCGTCGAATTCTTGAAAACGGTTCCCCTTCTCATCGACGAACACGACGTACGGATCCGCTTGCCCGGCGATTCGTTCGCAGTAGACATCGACGGCGTATGGGCCATTTTCCTCGACGCTGAATTCGTACCAGTCGGCATCGCGCGGCTGATCGAACTTACCGTTAACCACTGCTGGCAGTGTGATTGCTTGAGGTTTCTCCAGTGAGTCGTTTGGCTCTTGCTCCATCGTCGTCGGTGAATGGCTAAGGAGCATCGTCACCGTGCTGAGCGAAGCGGCATTCAAGTTCGGCCGCGTTTGCAATCCGCTGAGCGTGCAGGTCGCGGCCGTGGGCGCCACGGAGTGCGCTGTGGGATGTTCATGAAAGAGGTATTTTCCAATTCCCGCCTCGGCCGGCAGCGTGAATTGAAACTTCGCGGTCTCCGCACCGTTTAAACCATGTCCCCAAGCGGTTAATTCCGCTGCCTTGCCGGCTTCCACCGCGCGCGGGAAAACGTTCTCGACGAACGGGCGATTGCTCACGACAAGTCGATATGGCAAGCCGCCGCGATACGATAAGTCGTGTACAACGACGAGATAGTCGCCATCGGCGGGCGCTTGAAACGCGATGAAGGGATCGCGGCCAAAATAATCCCCGCTGCTGGCCAACTGTTTGCCATCAGCTGAGAGCAACTGCATTACTGCGTCGAGCTGGACATCGAGTCGCGCTGCCTGGCAATCGAGGACAATTCGCTCGCCGGCTTTCAGATTCAAGCGAAATACATCGCGATCATTGCCATCGCTTTGCCCGTTGAGCGCTGCGTTCGTCGACAAAAGCTGCGCGGTCGCGGGATCGTTGTTCGGTTCTTTCTCGGCGTGATCGGCTAGGCCCTGCGACACCGCGAACAGCCGTGGGCTGCTCACGCCCCACTTGGTCAGCACGCGCGCATCATATGTCCCTTCCGGTACATCGGCCGCAATTGTCACCGTAAATTTTCGTTCCTTGTTGAGCTCTTTCCCCTCGAGCGGATTCGCTGAGATCCCGGGGTGATCGAACACAAGGGATTGTAATTCCTCGAAGTCGCTCCCCTGCACTTGCACTTCCACACTGCTTCCCGCCGCAGCACCGAGTGGACCGATGCGATCGAAGCGCGGCGCGGGAAGTTCGGCGAAAACCGGCGACTGAAGGAACGCTGCAGAAACCGCTGCAGCGAAGAAACCGCGTCGAAACTTGGACACTACACCAACTCCGCAATCGGTTTGCCTTCGGCAAGAATCGCCATGGGCCGCTGGGCCTGGTCGAAGAAGACGTGCTTGTGGTCGATGCCCAGCGCGTGATACATCGTGGCCAGTACGCAGCCGGGCGTGTACGGTTTCTCCGTTGGATATTCGGCTTTGTCGTTTGTCGCGCCGATGATCTGACCCATTTGCAGACCACCGCCGGAGAAAACGACGCTCATGGCGCCTGGCCAGTGATCGCGGCCAGCGCCGGGATTGATTCGTGGCGTGCGTCCAAACTCGCCGTAGCTGATAATGAGCACATCTTTGTCGAGACCACGATCGTGGATGTCTTCAATCAGTGTCGTCACGGCGCGATCGTACTTTGGCAGCAGATTGTTCTTGAGCTGATTGAAGTTATCGCCGTGGGTATCCCAACCGCCGCCCGTTTGTACGGTGACGAAAGTCACCCCCGCTTCGACCAGGCGTCGCGCGAGCAAGCAGGATTGGCCCAGATCGTGACGGCCATATTTTTCGCGCAGCTTGGGATCTTCGTCCTTCAAGTTGAATGCCTTTTGGGCGGTGTCGCTGGTGACCATTTCCATGGCATCGCGATAGAACTTATCGATGCCGACGATATCGCCCTTGGTGTCGATGTCGCGGCGGACTTGATCGAGTTGCCCCAGCAAGTTGCGGCGGCGGTCGAGACGTTCGGGCGATACGCGGCCTGGCAGTTTCAAATTGCGAACTTGAAAACCGTCTTGGTTCGGATCCGAGTCTGGCGTGAACGGATTGTTCTCGGCGCCGAGGTAGGCCGCTTTGCTGAACGGCGTCTTGTTGGGGAGCGTGACGTAGGCGGGCAAACCGGGTTGGTTCGGGCCTTTCATCTTCGCAACGATCGAGCCGGTCGATGGGAAAATGTTGTCGTTGACTTCGATCGTCGGTTGCCAGCCCGTGAGCATCCACTGGCTCCCCATGCCGTGGCCCGCGTTGGTATGGTACGCCGACCGCACTACCGACATTTGGTGCATCCGCGTGGTGTGCAACGGCAGGTGCTCGCTGACATCAACACCCGCGAGATTGGTTTTGATCGGCTTGAATTCGCCGCGGATCTCAGCCGGGGCGTCGGGCTTGAGGTCATACATGTCGATATGACTCGGCCCGCCCGCGAGATAAACCAAAATCACCGCCTTCTTGCGCGATGGCTTGTCATTGGCTTTCAACTGCGATTCGTAGCGGAGCAAGTCGGCGAGCGTCAGGCCGCCGAGCGTCAACGCGCCAACTTTCAAAAAGTCCCGACGCGGAACGTTGTCGCAGTTGCGAATCGAATTGCCTTCAAAAGTAAGCATGATAAAAACCGGTTTCGATGGGCAGGATGTTAGTTAGCGATTGAACATGAACTCGCGCGTATTCAGCACCGTCCACAGGATGTCTTCCAGGGCCTGCTGTTGCTTGTCGTCAGGGATGGTTTCGACAAAGGTGTGAGTTTTCGTCAGTTCGTCGGCAGTCGGAAAACGGCCCAGCGCTCCCAGATAGATATCGTCAATGATCTCTTTGGCGAGTCGCTTTTCTTTTAGCAGACGGGCAATCTTGCCGTTGCCGTCGGCGATCTTGTTCTCCAGGTCGTCGCTATTCGCCAGCAACAGTACTTGTGCGAGCGTAGCACCGCTGGAGCGTTCGCATTCGCAACTGCTCACGCGGCGGGGGCGATCGAACGTGTCGAGAAAATACGAGCCAAAGCCTTCGTGCGGCAAATCGACCGCGCGGCTCGAAGCCGACATGTTGCTGTACTTTGTCTTTGTGCCAGTCGCTTGATCGACGGCGTCGGCGAAAACTTCGGAGATGATGCGGCGAGCATAATAACGGGCGTAGTTCTGGCGATCATGCAGGTTGTGTTCCGTCGGTTCGCTCGACAATTGATAGACCTTGCTGCCGACAATCGTGCGAATCACATGTTTCATGTCGAATTTGTGAGCTACGAAGTCTTTGGCCAGTGCATCGAGCAGTTCGGGATTCGACGGCGGATTCGATTCGCGCAGATCGTCAACTTCGTGCACAATGCCGCGGCCGAGGAAATGACCCCAAAAGCGATTGACCAGCACTTTGGCGAAGAACGGATTCTCAGGTTGCGCCATCCAATCGACGAGGCCGTGGCGGGGATCTTCTTCGGGGGTGAACTTAGCAACTTCGCCGTCGAGATACTTCGGCTCTGGCGTTTTGCCCGTGAGCGGATTTTTTTCACCGGTGCTCACTTGGGCGGAAGCGAAGTAGGGTGGCGGTTCGCCGAAGCTCTTGCGGCCAAGACGCGTGAAGAAGCCGCTGAGACCGTAGTAATCGGCCTGGCTCCAGCGTTCGTAAGGATGATGGTGACAACGAGCGCATTGCAGGCGGAGACCGAGGAAGACTTGTGCGGTGTCGGCAGTGATCGTATGCAATTGATCGTCGCGACTTTGCCAGTACCAATTGATGGCCGGCGAATCTTGCCATTCGCCAGCAGCAGCGACAATGCCGCGGACAAACTCATCGTAAGGACGATTCGCGGCTAGGTTGTCTTTGATCCAACTGTGAAATGCATAGGCCGCGCGATCGGCGCCGGCCAGATTGCTGTTTCGCAGAATGGTGCTCCAACGCGTGGCGAAGTACGCCGGATAGTCGGGCGACTCGATGAGCTTGTCGATCAACTTCTGCCGCTTGTTGGCATCCTGATCGCCGAGAAAGGTGCGAGCCTCTTCGCTTGTTGGCAAGCGACCGCAGAGATCGATGGTCAGGCGACGAAGAAAAGTGGCATCGTCGCAAGTCGGCGACGGCAGCAAGCCGAGCTTCTTCCACTTTTCGGCCACAAGTTTGTCGACAAAGTTGTTCGGGGACCACCCGGGAATCTCTGTCAGCGGATCCCCATGCGGGCGAATTGCATAGAACACCGCAACCTGGCCCATATATCGCGCCATGATGGCCGCTTCGCCCCGTTGGTCATTCACGCGGACCAGGCCGTCTTCGGAAACCGCCGCGACCACATCCAGATTGCTGTTGAACGAGGCCTGTTTGGTGACGTCTCGCTTTTCACCGTTGGAATACTCGGCGGTGACTGTTAACTGTTGAGTTTGATCTTCTTTGAAAATCAGCTGTTGTGGTTGGATGTGAATCTTCACTACGGTTGGCGCGTCTGGAGCAGAGGCCGGCGCGCCCGAAGCGATCCACTTCTTCAGCGTTTGATAACTTTCGCTTTCGACTTCCAGACGCTGGCCACCGCCATGGGGCAGTTGGCCGATCGCTTTCAACAGCAGCAGACTATTTTCGGGTGCCGATTGGCTGATCCGCCGACCGCGAGCGCTGCGAACGATGGCTTCGTAATCAAAAGCGTGATCAAAACCAAACAGCGACAGTTTGAAGCCGTTTTGGCCGCTGGCTTTGCCGTGACAACCGCCAGAGTTGCAGCCGTGACGCGATAAAATTGGTTGAATCTCGTTTTGAAAGTCGATGGCACTCTTCTGGGGAGCATCAGCGGCGCAAAGGGCGAGCGGCAACCCGCACATTAGCACTGCCAGCAAAGGAAAGAGAACACGGTGCAGCATAGAGATATCGACAAACAGGAGAGAATTCAGGTGGGGCGCAATTCGCGGCCAAAGTTCCATCAGCCACAGCAATTGCGTGCATTCATGCTAACACATGGCCTGGCGCGCAACAATGTTTCGCGCATTCGTCTGCATTCGTCTTGACCCGCCGAGCCAGCTTTGGCAAACTCCGCCAGCGTAGCGGAAGAAAAGTCTGCGCACTTAACGACAGCACTGCTAGACAAGGATGTCTGATAATGACCCGATTCGCCGGTTTTTTGCCTTTTGCACTTCTCGCGGCTGTGGTCGCCACTGGTTGCGGCAAGGCTAATAGCAATCCTCCCACGCTCGAAACCAATCCGGCCCAATCCTCGGCCCTGCCAGGTGGGTCTGCGGTGGCTGCTTATCAGCCCAAGCAAGTCACCACTGATGCAACGCCTGATCAAGTCGTTAGCGTTTTTCTCGAAGCCATGCGCGCTGCCGATGCGACCAGCGTCGAATCGCTTTTGACTACCAAAGCCCGCGAAGAAACCATCCGTCACAACATGCCCGTTGAGCCCGTTGCTGCTCCGCATGCCCAGTTTCAAGTAGCCGCGCCGCAGTACTTGCCGATGAATCCCAACGGCGCGCATGTGCAGGCGCAATGGGTTGAAAGCGACGGTATGCAGACGTACACCCATACGGTGATTTGGGTTCTTCGTCGCCAAACGGAAGGTTGGCGGATCGCCGGGTTTGCGATTGAGCTGGTCCCCGGTCAGGGGCCTCAATTCCTGAATTTTGAGGATCCGGCCGATATGATCAAAAAGCAGCAGGAAGCAGTCGCCGCGATCCAAGCAGCCACCGCAGAACCCGCCGCCGTACAGGCTGCACAACCCGCCCAACCGGGCGACACTCAACTCAAGTAGAACTGATTTTCGACAGCTATTAACTCATTGTCGGCACGTTGTTTACGTGCGCGGAGCCGCAAGCCGCGAGGGGCTAGACCCTTCTGCGGCTTTTTTTTGTTTTCGGCTCCCGCTTCACCTTAAAGAGCTATGCTGAATCCGTACGGGAACAGATGGTGCGCAAATTCAACGCAGACTGCGTAAATTAACGTTGGCCGCTTGACATTAGGTGTGCCCTTGTTACCCTAGCAGCCTAGCCTGTGTGACCACTGCAGATTTCGTAGGCGATAAGGTTTCGCAAACAGGGCAAAACCTCGCCAAAAAAAGTCTGTTGGCCCGCAGGGTACAGAAGGTTGAACCTCGCTCGATTTCACGCCGTCGCGTTGCGAGGTATTCCCATGTTGACGGCAACTTGAGTTGTTTCGCCTGAAGGTACCTGAAGGCAAGTGGAGATCAAACTATGAATCGTATCGTTCTGTTGGGTGTCGCGATTTTCTTCGCGCTGGTTGGCATGGCTCTGGTCGGTGGCGAAAACGAAGCTTCGGCTTTCGGTCACCGTCGTTGTGGCTGCAGCTGCAGCTGCGGTGGTTCGAGCTGCGGCGGTTGCTGCGGTGGTAGCGCCTGCTGCGGTGGTGGTTGCTCGAGCTCGTGCTGCTCGTCGTCTTGCTGCTGCGGTGGTCGCAAGCATCGTCGTCGTTGCTGCGGCGGTTGCTGCGGTGGCTCGGCTTGCTGCGGCGGTTGCTGCGGTGGTGCTGCTGCTGCCCCGGCTGCTGCTGCTGAAGCACCGGCCGCTGCTGCTCCGGCTGCTGAACCAGCCAAGTAGTTTTGAGTTTTCGGATCCACAGGCCATTGCTGCGGATACGCAGTCTCTGACCGGCCGACGTCTTCCCTGTTGTCGCTGGCTGGTGTCCGAATTTGTGGAAAGGCTGAATCTCACGGCGGGATTCAGCCTTTCTTCGTTTCTTGGGTTCATACGAGTTGCTTCGGGAGGGCGACACTCCCGCGGAGGCGTGAGCAGCGAGCGAACGCCGTTCGCCACGGCAGGAGCCGCGCCTTCCCTGTTGTTTTCCGTGTTGCTTTTTCACCGCATCGCGCGTCGCGTAACCTACACTTGAGCAGCGAACCGGGTCTTCATCGCCTCGCTCGCTCCCACCTCGTTCTCCCGGCAAGTAACCGGATCCCCAACCGATGGCTAGTTCCTTTAGCAAACCACACGGCAAGTCCCTGGCCGACCAATGGAACCCCACCACCCGCAGCATTGTGAGTCTGTTACTCATCATGCATTTCACCTGCGTGTTTGTGGTCCTCAGCTCGAACAACTTTCGTTCGCCGTTGCAGAATCGCCTCGTTCGCATTTTTGGCTTTTACACGCAGCTGCTGAACTTCGATCCCAACTTCACCCCCTATGCGTTGACCTTTGGCGAGCAGACGGACGACGTTGCGTTCGTCATCGATCTCTATGCCGACGGCGACAAGCCGGTCACTCAGCAGAAGTTGCTGAAAACAGTTACGCTCCCCGATCGTGGCTCCAAGGTGCTCGATCAGCAGAAACGTTATTTCAATCTTGGCCGCATCATTGCGCTCAACTCCGATCCTGCGAACCCGCAGGACGATATCACCAGTGAAATTGCCCGCGCCGTTGGTCAGCGTATCATGGCCGAAAACGACGCGAAGCGTTGCGTGCTCCGTTGCCTCCGCCGCGCCAGTCAGCCGATCGATATCGAACAGGTGTTGCCCGGCTTCCCGCGCGACAACCCAGCCGATCCGCGCTACGACATTCCGATTTATGAAGCCGACGTCTGGATCGACGAAGACAATCAGGTGCAAGCCATCAAGCGTTCGGCCGCCAACGAAGTCGCTCCTCGCCAAGGAGGTTCCTAATGTTAATGAAACAAAATGCCGCGACTTACTGGGAAGAGTGGACCACCGCGATCGGCGAAGGCTGGAATGCATTCTGGTTCACCCCCGCCTCGTCGAAGCCGCTGAGCTTGATCCGCATCTTCACCGGCCTGTTGCTGATCGTTTACTTCCTGTCGTTCCACAGCGATTTGCTCCGCTGGTTCGCAGGCAACAGCCTGATGCCTCCCGCGACCGTGCGAACGCTCACCAGCGGCGGTGACATTGCTAACTATCACTACACGCTGCTGGCACTCGTCAACAAGCCCAGCGAACTCTGGATCTTCCACGGTATTGGGATTGTCGCCGCTGGCTGCCTGGCGATCGGGTTGTTCAGTCGAGTCGCCGCGGGTGTGACCCTGGCGATCTTGCTCAGCTACATCCATCGTTTGCCGATGATCAGCGGCCTGGCAGAACCGGTCTTCTCCGCCCTGCTCTTCTATCTGTGCATCGCCCCGAGTGGTGAGTGGTTCGGAGTTAACGCCTGGCTGAAGAACCGCCAAGGCGCCGATGAACCGCAGCCGAGTCTGTTGGCCGGTTTGTCGCTGCGAATGATCCAGGTTCACCTCGTCGCGCTGATCTTCATGATGGGTATGTCGAAGCTGGCTCAAGAGAACTGGTGGACCGGCGACGCGGTGTGGTACTTACTCGCGCAAACCCGCTCGCGGCCGTTCAACCTCACGTTTCTCCGCGAGTCGCCCTTCGTGATCAACGCCTGGACGCACTTGATCGTATGGTTCGAAATCGCGTTCGCCATCTTGATCTGGAACCGCTTCGCCCGGCCGATCCTGCTGATCCTGGGTGTGGCGGTGTGGCTCTCGATTGCTGTGGCGACCGGCCACCTTATGTTCGCCCTATCAATGATCGCCGCGTCGCTCGCCTTCTGGCCGATTGGTACTGGAGACCAGTCCAACGCGAAATCAGCGAGAATCTAGCACCGCCAACCAAGAGCCGCGCACGGAGCCTTCTCTTCTGCCTTTATTCTCCTTTATTCTCCTTTATTCTCCGTTTAGTTGACCGGCGCGCCGCCGGTGGTCAGAATGGCAACCAGCGCCTCAGCGCTTCCCGCCCTTCCCCTCCCACCGAGCGCCGCTGTGATGATGCACTCCAACCTGCGCCGCGCAAACTTTGCTGGCTGGCTTGTGGCGATTCTTTTCGCTGGCCTCCCCCCTGCCCTAGCTCAGCCTGCGATCACCAGTGTTTCGCCTTCGGTGCTCAAGCCCGGAACTGCCACGCAAGTCACGTTCGTCGGGACGAAGCTCGAAGGTCCCGTTGGCATCTGGACCTCGTTTCCTGCCCGGGCAGAATGGATCGGTCTCGATCCTGCGGCGAAAGACGTCAAGCAGGTCGTTTGCAAACTGCATGTTCCTGCCGGTGTGAGCATCGGGATTGGCGGCGTCGCGATTGCTACGAGCAAGGGACTGAGCGACATCACGACGGTGATGATCGACGAGCTGCCGCTGATCGCCGACAGCGGCAACAACCGGCAACCTGGCGTGCCGCAGGAAGTGACGCTGCCCGCCGCGATTGCGGGAACGGGCGACGGCGCTTCGTCGGACTACTACGCTTTCACCGCCAAAGCCAACGAAAAGATTGCGCTCGACCTGGTCGCGGCCAGACTGGGAGCCGACTTCGATGGTGTGCTGCGCGTGCTGGATGCCAGCGGCAAAGAGCTACTGATGCTCGACGACGATGCCGCCGCGGGTGCTGATTGTCGCGGCGTGTTTGTTGCGCCTGGCGAGGGGAAGTACGTCGTTGAACTGCGCGACAATCGCTTCAAAGCGGGCGGCAAATATCTATTGCGAGTCGGCCATATTCCGCTCATTACGACGAATCAACCGATTGGCGTGCAGTGCGGCGTGCCGACGGCTGTGAGTTTTGTTGGTCCGCAAATCGAAGGCGTGATTCCCTTGACCTTGCTCGTGGGCGATCAAGCCAATCGTTCTCCGCTGAGCGCGGGCGCTGGTTGGTCAACACTCGTGACCGGCGTTCTACCTACCGTCAGCGAATCGCCCAACAGTGCTCCCCTGCCCTTGCCTGCCGCGCTGCATGGTGTGCTTTCTGCCGCGAAAGAGAAAGACGAATTCCCACTAACCATCGCCAAAGGACAGCGCGTCACGTTCAAGCCAATTTCGCGCAGCGTGGGTTCACCAGCAAGTTGCGCGCTGAAGTTGATCAACGCCGCAGGCGGAGTCGTTGCCGAAGCGGCTGTCACCGAAAACGAAGAAGAGCCGCTGTCGGTCGTCGTGACGGATGATGGCGTCTATCGCTTGCAAGTGAGCGACCTCATCGGCCGCGGTGGCACCGATTTTTCGTATCGCATCGAAGCGGTCGTCGGAGCCACGTTTAACTTGTCGCTCAAGAACGATCCGAAGGTCAACAAAACGCGCTTTGCTGTCGCGCCCGGCGGCGGTGCGTTCACGCTCGATGTCGTCGCTGCGCGCAATGGCTACGACGGTCCGATTCGTTTGAGCATCGACTCGCAGCGCAGTGGTTGGCTGTTGTTCAACAATACGATCGCGGCGAAAGCGGCGGAGACCAAACTCTACGTTCTGCCGCCGGCCGATTTTTCGCCCGCGGAGCTCGCAGCGGTGCGGATCGTGGGTCAGGCGACGGAATTGTCCGATGCACCTGTCGCGACGATGTCGACGGTCGCGCAATTGCGACTGGCTCGCCCCGCCATGATCTACCCGCCGGGCTGGCTCGATGGCCTGGTTCTCGTCTCTGCTGCCGCCGAGGCCAATGAGTTCTACACCGTGTCGCAGACCAAACCGGAAGTCACTTTCCTGCGGCAGATCGGCGAAACTAAATTGACGCTTGCCATGCAACGGACGAATGCGGCGTTTAAGGATGTGCCGCTGACGGTCATGGTGCCGAAGGTACCCGCAGGATTGACCGTCGAAGTGAAACGGAACGGCAATGGCCCAGCCGAAACGTATGACATCATTCTCAAAGGCCCAAAGGACATTGCTGCGGGAAGGCACAAGCTGCGGTATTTCGCATATGCCGAAATGACCGGCACTGGACTCTCAGTCGCTTCGAATGATGTCGTCGTCAATATCGCCGACCCACTAGCGGTGACCGTCGCGCCCGCAGGACCGATCGTGGCCGGGCAGAAACAAAAAGTGAAACTCGCCGTCACGCGCCGCGCGGATGATCGCCAGGCTGTTGAACTCAAGTTCAAAACGCTGCCGCAGGGAGTGACGGGCCCGGAAAAGATTCCACTGGCGGCCGATCAGAACGAAGTGGAAGTGGAATTGATGGCAGCGGCTGATGCTGCCCCGGTAATGTTCAAGGAGCTAGTCGCCGTTGCGACCAGCACGGCAGCCGGGCAGAATGTGACCGGCGAAAGTGCTGCAGCGACTATCGAAGTGAAGAAACCGTAGCGGAGAATGGAAATGAATCTCAGGTCGTCTCGATCGCTTGGCGTTTCGCGCTTCTTGATTTGTGCAATCTGGTCGTGCGCTTTGATTTCGCCAGCGCGCGCTGCCGATCTGCCTCTCGAAAAGATCGAGATCGGCCAGCCCACGAAAATTGAAGTCACTCCCGTGGCGGTGAGGCTTCGCGGCGCGAACACGACGGCTCAACTTATCGTCACCGGTCATTACGCCAACGGAAGTGTGCAAGATCTGACGCGGGTGGCCACCTTCAAATCGAACAACGACGCGCTCGCGACTGCCGAAGGTGGCGTGGTCCGCGCCAAGCAGGACGGCGCAGCCGAAATCACGATCGACGCTGGCGGCCAACAGGCGAAGGTCACCGTCGAAGTTGCCGAGTCGAGCCAGCCGCCGCGGATGTCGTTTGAATTCGATGCCCTCGTGGCCCTCTCAAAAAATGGCTGCAACAGCGGTGCTTGCCACGGTTCGCCCAGCGGCAAAGGGGGCTTTCGTCTCTCGCTGCGAGCTTTTGATCCGGTGCTCGATGGCCTGACATTGATTCGCGAAGATCTCGGCCGCCGGGCAAATACACTCACGCCGGATGAAAGCCTGTTGCTTCTCAAGCCGCTGATGAAGGTGCCGCACGGCGGCGGTCAGAAATTGAAGAAGACCGATCCCGCGTATGCGACGTTGCGAGCTTGGATCGAACAAGGTTGCCAACCCGATCCCGCCGATCAGCCTCGTTGCGTGAAGATCGAAGTCAGCCCGCCGACGGGGCGGTTGTTCAGGTTTCCCGCTCACACGCAGCAACTGGCCGTGCGAGCTCATTTCTCCGATGGCAGTAGTCGCGATGTCACGCCGCTGGCTTGTTATTCGTCGAGCGATTCGGAAATTGCGGAAGTCACCGAGGCGGGCCTGGTGATCGGCAAGAACCGCGGCGAAGCAGCGATCATCATTCGCTATCTCGAGCACATCGAATCGTGCTTCCTCACGTTCGTCAAAGACATCCCCGGCTATCAATGGCCAAGCCCGCCGACGAACAACTATGTCGATGAATTGGTCTACGCCAAGCTGCAGCAGTTGCAATACCTCCCGTCCGGCCTCTGCAGCGACGAAGAGTTTTTGCGGCGCGTGTATTGCGATGTCATCGGCACGCCGCCGACCGTCGACGAAGTGCGGGCCTTCATGGCTGATGGTGCGCCCGACAAACGGGCAAAGATCATCAACACGCTGCTTGATCGCCCTGAGTACGCTCGCTTTTGGGCGCTAAAGTGGGGCGATCTGCTCCGACTGACCAATCAACAGATCGGCAACAGCGGCACGTTCAAATATCACCGCTGGATCGAACGAGCCCTCGCCAGCAACATGCCCTACGATCAATTCGCCAAGGAACTGCTCGTCGCCAGCGGCAGCACGTTGCAAAACCCCGCCGCAAACTTCTATCGCACGGCCGGCGACACGAACGATTGCGTCGAAACGATTTCGCAGGTCTTCCTGGGCGCACGTTTGCAATGTGCGAAGTGCCACAACCATCCTTTCGAACGCTGGACACAAGACAACTATTACGGCATGGCGGCGTTTTTCAACCGCGTGCAGCGGAAGAAGTCAGCCCGCGCCGACGAACTGGTCGTCTACATGGCCGGCGCTGGCGAAGTGACGCAGCCTCGCACCAGTAAGCAAATGAAGCCCTGGCTGCCGCAACGCGGCGATGTCGATCCACCTGCCGATAGCGACCGCCGCGCGACTTTTGCGAACTGGTTGGTCGAAAAAGAGAATCCGTACTTCGCGAAGATCGAAGTGAATCGCATCTGGAGCCATCTGCTCGGCCGCGGCATTGTTGAGCCCGCCGATGATTTTCGCGAATCGAATCCGCCGTCGATTGCAGCGCTCCTCGATCGTCTGGCGAAAGATTTTGTCGAGCATGGCTTCGATCGTAAGCACGTGATGCGGACGATTCTGAACAGCAGAACCTACCAGGCTGATTTCCGGCCGAACGAAATGAACAAGGACGATGTGAAGTACTTCTCGCACTACCAACCGCGCCTACTGTCGGCGGAACAGCTGCTCGATTCGATCTGCTCAGTGACTGACTTGCCGGAAACGTTTGCTGGATTGCCTGCAGGTACGAAAGCGACGCAGCTTCCAGCGCCGGACCTCGCCAAGCATGAGTTTCTGAAAATCTTCGGGCAGCCCGAACGGCAAACAGTTTGCGCTTGCGAGCGCACGAGTGATTCGAACCTAGGCATGGCGATTCAGTTTTTTAACGGCCCGCTGATTTACGGCAAGTTGCGCGACGCCAACAACCGCTTCCGCAAAGCAATGACGGCTGGCAAGAAGAATGACGAGATCATCGAAGATTTGTACCTCGCTGCCGTCGCCCGCAAACCGACGCCCAAAGAACTCGCAGCCAGCCTCGCTCACATCGCCGCGAAAGGTGATCAGGCAGTTGGATTGGAAGACGTTTGTTGGGCGTTGCTGAATACGAATGAGTTTTTGTTTCAACATTGATCGCGTAGCGATCCAGGTAGCCCGACGCGTAAGCGAGGGAGACTTGCAGTACGACCTTCCCTCGCCAAACTCCCTCGCTTATGCGTCGGGCTACCTAAGCCTTCCACCGGATTGAAAATATGAAACGCTTCCTCATCGCCACTGCGATCGTGGCTTCGCTCGCCGTCACCGCTCACGCCGATCCCGTCAGCTTTAAAGGCGAAATCGCCCCGCTGCTGATCAACAACTGCCTCGCTTGCCACGGCCCGAAGAAGGCCGAGGGTGGTTATCGTATCGACACCTATGAAAAGGTGATCGCGGCCGGCGATTCGACGAGCCCTGGCTTTCATGCGAAGGACGTCGAAGGGAGCGAAGCGTTTCGCCGATTGATTTCGACCGATGTGAAGGAGCGGATGCCTCTGGATGGTGATCCGATGACGGCTGAGCAACTCGCGCTCTTCAAGCGTTGGATCGAAGAAGGCGCCAACTTTGACGGGCCCGATCCGAAAGCGCCCTTGGCATCGTATATTCCGCCGCCGAAGCATCCGGCCGCACCGGAAAAGTACAACGCCACGATGCCAATCACGGCCGTCGCGTTTTCGCCGGATGGTTCGCAGTTGCTGGCGGCTGGGTACCACGAGATCACGGTTTGGAATCCCAACGACAGTCAACTCATTCGCCGCATCACCAACGTCGGCCAGCGGACGTATGGTCTGGCGATTAGTCCCGATAGTCAACTCCTCGCGGTGGCCTGCGGTGCTCCGGGCCGCCTCGGTGAATGCCGCATCTACAAACTCGAAAATGGGGAATTGGTGCGCGTCATCGGCACGACCAGCGATGTGGTGTACGACTGCCAGTTCAATCCGGCCGGCGATCGCATTGCAACGGCTGCCGCCGACGGCTCGGTCCGCGTATTCGAAGTGGCGACCGGCAAGGAACAACTCACCATCACCAGCCACAGCGATTGGGTCTTCGCCGTGGCGTGGAGTCCGGATGGCAATCAACTCGCTTCGGCGAGCCGCGATAAGACCGCGAAAGTCTATGACGCCAAGACGGGCGATCTGCTGATCACTTATTCCGCTCACAACAAAGAAGTCCGCGGCGTGCTGTTTCACCCCGATGGCAAGGAAGTCTATTCCAGCGGCAGCGATAACAAAGTGCAGCGTTGGACCATCAGCGAAGCCAAGCGCACGGCCGAAGTGGGCTTCGGCGGCGAGGTCTACAAGCTGAGCCCTTCCGGCGAGTTCTTTCTCACGAGTTCTGCTGAAAACAAAGTGCGCCAATTCAACGCAAAAGATCAAAAGCAGATTCGTGAGTATCCCGGCGCCAAGGATTGGGTTCTTTCTGCCGCGTTTCACGCCGGCACGAAGCGCATCGCTGGCGGCACGTTCGACGGTCAGGTGATTGTGTGGAACGCGGAGGACGGCAAGGAAGTGGCGAAGTTCTTCGCCGCGCCGGGATTCGTGCCACCAGCAGCGCCAGAGAAAAAGTAGCAAGGTACACGTCACACTCCCTCGCCTTTGTACACAGCGGAAAGGGGGCGGGTGGCCGATACGTAGAAAGACTTCGGAGTTCAAATGAACTGGTTGCGAGTGGTATCAGGATTGCTACTGCTTTTGGCGCTCAACGTTGCGCAAGCACAAGAATCAAACACTTTCCGCACCGACATCCAACCCTTTCTCAAGACCTACTGCGTCGACTGCCACAACGAGCAGAAACCGTCTGCGGAACTCAACCTGACGAAGTATCAATCCGCTGCTGCCCTCGCCGATGACTTTCGCCAGTGGGAGCACGTGGTCACCTTCGTCCGCAGCGAGGAGATGCCGCCGGATGATGCGAAAAAGCCATCGGCCGATGAGCGGACAAAATTTCTGATATCGTTGCAAAGCTTGTTGCACGCCGAAGCGAAGAAGCTCGCAGGGGACCCGGGTGTGGTGCTACCGCGGCGATTGAGCAACGCGGAATACAATTACACGATCCGCGATCTGACCGGCGTCGATATCCGCCCGGCCGATGCTTTTCCCATCGATCCTGCGTCGGGTGAAGGTTTCAGCAACACCGGCGAAGCACTGTTGATGTCGCCGGGGCTCTTCAAAAAATACTACGCCGCCGCGCAGCAAGTGGCCGATCACATCGACTTGACTCCGACCGGCTGGAGCTTCGCGCCGTTTGCGGCGAACACCTACGCCGATCAAAAGAAGCTGCATGAACAAAAGCTGCTCGATTTTTACTCGCAGCATGATGTCAGCTTGGAAGAATATCTGCTTGCGGCTTGGTCGTTTCGCCATCGCCCTGCAGCGCAACAGCAGGCGACCATCGAACAGTGGGCCGCCGATCGTAAGTTGAGCGGAAAGTATCTGAGCAAACTGCATAACACCCTCGAGGGAAAACCTGCCGACGTAAAGTTCTTTGCGCGTTTTCTACGCGAGCGCTGGCAGGCGATTCCGGGCAGCGATAATCACGAAACGATTCCTGCAGCCGCAACTCAGCAAGTCCGCGCACTCGCGGCCGACATTCAGCGCCTTAGCAAGCAACTCTGCGTTCCTGAAACCGCAGCAATCGTCGGGAACGCTGGCAACGGCCCGATTCAACACATCGAACGCCGCAGCAAGATGGCCGCAGCGCGTGACATGTTCAATCAGGCATTGCTAAGCCACGCGAGGCGTTTCCACGCCGAATATCGGGACATTAACAAGCAGGACAAAATCCGTGTTGTGCTGCAAGTCAACAATCTCGACGCCGCCACGGATTCAACTGCCGTCGTATTGCTCAAGAATCTGAACTTCAGCACGAGCGATCACTTCAACTATCGGCCGAGCGATCCGCAGCGAAATACTTCGCTGCTCGAGATCCTCAAGGAGTCCTCGCCGGACCAATTCGCCAAATTGCAGGTTGGCCGGCATCCGCGCGGCGGGGACCTTGAGGAAAACTCATTCGCCCTCGTGTCCGGAGCAACCTTGGAGCTAGAAGTTCCCACGGAAGATTTGCCCGAAGGCAAAAACTTCTATCTCTATGTCGAAGCAGAACTCGATCGCGAGCGTTCGACGGCCGGCGCGGTGCAGCTTTTTCTCCTTAATCGCCTAGCAACGGACCAATTGCCTGAATGGACGATGCCACTGGTCGACGCTGAACACAAGATCGCGCAAGAATTGCGGACTGCCTGTGAGTCGCTGTGTGCAGTGTTTCCCAATCGGTTTTGCTACGTCGACAACACCCGTGGTCTGTCGGCAGGCTTTCATCTGATCGAAGGTTTTTTTCGAGATGATCAGCCACTTTGCAAACTTGTGCTCAGCGAAGGGGAGAAACGTGAACTCGATCGTTTGTGGGAAGAGTTAAATTTCGGCACGCAGATCGCCGAGCGGATGTTGCGGGGCTTTGTCTTCTTCGAACGTTCGGAACGGAACTTCATGAAGGCCCGCGCGTTCGATGCCTTCAAGGAAGAAGATCCCGAACTGGCGACGCTCGAGATGGTACAGCGGCTCGAAGACACTTACTTTCTCGCTTCGAATTTGCAAAAGCTCGACGGGGAAGAGCGGACGAGCCATCCAATTCACAAGTTCTTTGCCGACATTCGCAATGGTTTAAGTTTGCGAAAGAAACAATTGCAAGAGGCCAAAGATGGATACCTGCAGCAAATCGAGAGATTTGCTGCGAGGGCATTTCGACGGCCACTCACTGAGCAGGAACTCGCTCAGCTACGGACATTTTTTCAAAAGCTGAGTGAACAACCCGAGCATGGCGTTGAGCAGGCAGTGCGGGCATCCATCCTGCGAGTCCTCGTTTCGCCGCATTTTTGTTATCGCTTGAATCCATCGCCGCCCGGTAATTCGGTGCAGCCGCTGTCCGATCTCGCGCTGGCCTCGCGGCTTAGTTATTTCCTGTGGTCGTCACTGCCCGATGAAGAGTTGCTGCAACTGGCTCGCGATGGCAAGCTGCGCGACGAACAAGTGCTGCTCACGCAAACGCGGCGGATGATGAGGAGCCCGAAGGTCAGCGGATTTGCCTTGGAGTTCTTTGGGCCTTGGCTGAAGTATCGCGATTTTCTCGAACAAGAGTCTGTCAGCCGCGCGGTCTTTCCAAACTTCGACGAGGCGCTCAAGCAGGCGATGTTCGAAGAACCGACGCGGTTCGCGACAAAGCTTATCCAACAGAACAAGCCGATCACCGAGCTACTGCACAGCGATGTGACCCTCGTCAACAAGCGACTCGCTCAGCACTACAACTTGCCGTACTCCGACGAGAAAAATGAATGGCAAGAAGTTTCCGGGCTACGCGAGAAAGGTCGCAGCGGCGTGCTCGGCATGGCCGTGTTTTTGACGAAGAACTCGCAGCCGCAGCGAACGAGTCCAGTGAAGCGTGGCTTCTGGGTGGTCCATCAGCTGCTCGGCGAGCACATTCCACCGCCGCCGCCTGATGTCGTCGCACTGCCCGCGAAAGAGACGGATACCGGCGGTAAAACGATTCGCGAGCTGTTGAAGCTGCACACGGATGACGCCAAGTGTGCGCGTTGTCACGTGCGGTTCGATGATGTCGGCCTGGCGATGGAAGGCTTCGATGCCATCGGTCGCGCTCGATCGAAGGATCTGGCGGGTCGTGCGATTGACAACCTCGTACCGCTGCCGTCGGGCAAGGAAGTTCGCGGCGTTCCCGAGTTTGCCGCATATCTGGCAACCGAGCGTGCCGATGATTTTTGTAAGACGCTCAGCCACAAGTTGCTCGGTTATGCACTGGGGCGGTCGCTGCAGTTGTCCGATCAGCCGCTGCTCGACGAAATGCAAGAAAAACTGCGGAATAACGACCGCCGATTTGGTACGCTGATCGAATCGATCGTCGCTGGCCCGCAGTTCCTCAACCAACGTTGCCGCGATTTTTCGTCTACCGCTTTCCGCAACGATTCTGCCTCCGGAGCAAAGCCATGATGCCGGCCTCGGAAAAGATGACCGCTCACAAGTCCGCCAAGATCTCTCGCCGCCTGCTGCTGCAAGGCTTGGGCACCGCGATCGCGCTCCCCTGGCTCGAATCAGGCCGGCATTTGCTCGCGGCGGATGCGACCACCGCGAAGAAGCCGCCGCAACGCTTTGCTTGCATGTTCATTGGCGACGGCATTTCGCCGCCGCATTGGTGGGCGAAAGGGGGAGGCGAGAGCATGGAGTTGGGCTCCAGCCTGGCTTCGCTCGAAAAGCACAAGACCAAGCTCAACATCATCAACGGACTCTACAACAAGCACGCCGGTGGTGGCCATGCGCGGTGTGCAGGCAACATTCTTTCCGGCGAAGCGCTCCTCCGCGGCCGCATCATCCGTGGCGCCGTGAGCATGGATCAGAAGTTGGCCAAACATTGGGAAGACGAAACAGCTCTATCGAGTCTGGTTGTTGGTTGTGAGCAACCGGTCGCCGGCTTTCACGAAAGTGAATACTCGATGGTCTACGCGTCGCACATTTCCTGGAGCAATCCCGATTCGCCGATTCCGATCGAACTCTATCCGTCGCTCGCGTTCGACAGTTTGTTCGGTGGCCAGGGCAGTTCGCTGCAGACCAGCATTCTCGACGACGTGCTCGAACAAGCAGGCGACTTACGGAATAAAGTGAGTCGCTCGGACCAGGTGAAACTCGATGAATATCTCAGCAGCGTGCGCGAAACTGAACAGCGTCTGCAGCGGCTGAACAAACTTGCTGCGGAAGATAACAAAGCGCCCACGACTGCGCAGCGGCCACCGGTTGGTCAGCCGAAGGATTTTCGCGAGTATGCTCGTTTGATGTCCGATATTATTGCGCTCGCGTTTCAAACCGATCGCACCCGCGTGGCGACTATGCTCATGTCGCGCGATTTATCGGGCCAGGTTTATCCGTACCTGAACATCAAGGACGATCATCACAGCTATTCACACAGCAACGAAGGGAAAGAGTATCAAGCGATTGTCAACACGCATGTCGAACAATACGCTTACCTGGTTGACCGCCTTGCGAACATGCAGGAAGGTGACGGCACGGTGCTCGACAACAGCTGCCTGATGTTTGTTTCGGAGCACTGGAACGCTCATAACTCGAACCAGGTGCCGCTAATTCTCGCGGGTGGACTCGGCGGCACTCTCGAAACGGGCCGCACCCATGATTTTCTCCAGGCCGGTGGTGAAAAACGCAAACTCTGCAGCTTGTATCTGTCGCTCATGGATCGCATGGGCCTTGAACTGAAAGAGTTCGGCGATGCGAAGGATCGACTGGCGGGAATCTAGGGAAAGCAGAAGTAAGAAGGCCGAGCGCAGAAGTGGGAGATCGGCAACATGTTACGGGTTGCGGTCTCGATTTTGATTATTACCAGTTGTTGCTGGGGAAGTGTTGCCCAGGACAATGCTGCTGATTTATCCAAACAGCTGCGCGAACTTGACGGCCGCGTACTGGTGCTCGGCACGGTTCGGCAGCCTCCTTTGGCTGGCATGATGTCGCGGCATGCGGAAGCACGACTTCGCGTTGCCAATCGGGTGGATCGGGACGCTTGGAGCAAGGTGAAGTCGCTCGCCGACTGGGAAGCGCTTCGCGTAGCAAGGTTGCGATCGCTGCAAAAATCGCTGGGAACCTTTCCCCCAGTGCCCAGCGATTTAAACGTGCGCGTTACCGGTTCGCACTTCGGTGATGGCTTTCGTGTCGACAATCTTGTGTTCGTTAGTCGGCCAGGTTTAGTTGTCACGGCGAATCTGTATCGACCGATCGCGGCAAAGAGCGAACAAAATAAACCGCTCCCTGGCGTGCTTCTTTGCCACAGTCATCAATCGACCAAACATTCCGGCTGGCGGCAGGATATGGCAATGACATGGGCTCGCGCGGGGTGCGTGGTGCTGGTACCTGATCATTTGGGGCATGGCGAGCGGCGGCAGCATCCCTTCGGCGGCGAAGGGATGCACGATTACCACTTTCGCTACGATGCCGCGTTGCAGTTGCATCTCGTGGGCGAAAGTTTGATGGGATGGCTCGTGTGGGATTTGATGCGCGGTGTGGATGTGTTGCTCGCGCAGCCGAATGTGGACGCAAAGCGGATCGTGCTGATCTCGGAACCTGCAGGCGGCGGCGATGTGGCTGCCGTGACCGCCGCGCTCGATTCGCGGATCACTTGCGCGATGGTGCAGAACTTCGGCGGGCCGCAACCCGAATCGGCCTTTCCGCTTGCCAGCGACGCGGAGGAATCATTTCAGTTGGCAGGGAGCGGCAGTTGGGAATCGACGCGCAATCTGCGACTGTCCGCACGCGATGGTTTTCTCCCCTGGTCGATTGTCGCGGCGATTGCGCCGCGGCAGCTGATCTATTTTCATGAATTCTATTGGGACCGCGAACAAGATCCGGTATGGAGACGGCTGCAGCAGGTGTTCAAGTATCACGACCGGAGTGATTCAGTCGTCGGACTGGCGGGCCGTGGCTTTGTGGTGGGCTCGGCACCCGAGAACACGCACTGGCTCCCGGAAAATCGCGCGCTCTTGTATCCTGTGCTGGAACGTTGGCAGCAAATTCCTAATCCCCATCGCGAATATAGCCAGCGGTTGCCAGAAGCGGATTTGCATTGCCTGAATCCAGAGGTCAGTCGTGAACTCGGCGCGCTGCCATTGCACGAGATTCTGAATCAACTGGCAGCGAATTCGCGGCCAACAACCAATCGAAAAGAGTTGCGGCAGCAGTGGCACGAGTTGCTGGGTGACGAAGAGCCCGTTGCCCTCCCAACCATGATCGGCGAACCTCGTCCAGTCGAAACTCGAGGCGAACTGCAGGTCGAACGACTTGCGCTGCGGACCGAACCGGGCATTCTCGCGCCGGCGCTTTTGTTGCGAAGTGCTGAGTTTCAAGGTCAACCGCTGCCGCTGCTGATCGGTGTGGCTCAGCAAGGCAAGGAAGCGTTTTTGAAACAACGCTCAGACATCATTGCGGAAGTGCTACGTGGCGGCGTCGCCGTTTGTCTCCTCGACGTGCGCGGCACCGGCGAAACGAGCTCTGGCGAGGATCGGGGTCGCCGCAGTACCGCGACGAGTGTTTCTGCCAGCGAACTGATGCTCGGACAGACGGTGCTCGGCGGCCAGCTGCGTGACGTACGCGCAGTTTGGCAGCATCTGCGTACTCGCGCTGATCTCAATTCGAAACAAGTTGTCGTTTGGGGTGAATCATTTGCGCCGACTCATCCGCCGGACGTACGCTATCAACTGCCGCACACGGCAACCGATCGTCCGCCATCTTCCGAACCGCTCGGCGGAATGCTCGCACTCCTTACTGCCCTGGTTGAAAACGATGTACGTGCGGTTTATGTCCATCGCGGTCTGGCTGACTTGCGCGGCGCGCTCATCAGTCCTTTCTCCTATCTGCCACATGATGCAGTGATTCCTGGTGCTCTGGCGCTGGGTGATTTGCCCGATCTGGCCAAGGCTCTCGCTCCGCGAAGAGTCTGGCTGCATAATCCCGTGGATGCTCTCAACCGCGCAGTGAGTGACGAGCCACGAGACGAAACGAAGATCGCCAAGTGGTTGCTGACGGAGTTGCGACCGTAGGCTCATTTTCGTTGCGGCCACGAGGCGGATCGTCGACAATTGCAGCACAAGTCGCCGTTGCGCGACGAAGGCAAGTTCAGACGGAGGGCGATGATGGCGGGGCAACAGGGCAAAATTCTTTTCATGCTCAGCGCGTGCCTCATCGTGCTTGGCTCGCCAGTATGGGCAGCGGAGCCGACGGGAGATGCTAGTCATTTCCAGGAAAACTTTAAGCCCTTTCTGATGAAGCATTGCAACGCCTGTCACGCGGGTGACAAGCCGAAGGGGAATCTAAACCTCGAAAAGCTCGCGCTCGATTTCGACGACGCCTCAATGCGTGCTCATTGGACCGCAGTTGTCGAGCGACTCGCCGCGGGAGATATGCCGCCTGAGGACAAGCCTCGGCCGGATTCGGCCGAGTTGAAAGCGTTCGCCGAGTGGCTTTCGCCGCGTGTTGCTGCGGCGGAAAAGATGGCCCGCGCGGCGCAAGGCCGCGTCGTCATCCGCCGCTTGAATCGGATCGAGTACGAGAACACGATTCGTGATCTACTTGGCGTGCAGGTGAACTTGAAAGAACAACTGCCGTTAGATTCCGCGGCCGATGGTTTCGATAACGCCGGCGCAGCGCATCACACCTCGTCGTTCCTGATGGAAAAATATCTGGAAGCTGCCGATACCGCGCTCAATATGGCGATCACCAATCGGCCCAAGCCACCGCCGCTGCTCAGTAAAAAGTACAGCATCAAGGATGGTCATCCGGTCAAGCATACGACGGAAGATGTTTATCGCTTTCTTGACGAGGGCGAAGTCGTCTGCTTTTGTTCGTCGGAATGGCACAACGTCAGCGCGTCGACGTTTTATCCGCAAGATGGCGGCAACTATCGCTTCCGTATCTCAGCGTCAGCGATCCAAAGCGGCGACAAGCCAATCACTTTTCGGGTCACTGCCAGCGGCACGCGCTTGACCGGGATGAGCGGGCTGGTGAGTTATTTCGATGCGCTGCCGGGTGAACCGAAGGTGTTTGAGTTCACGCGGCACATGGAACCGCGGACGACAATTTCGTTGCTGCCGTATGGACTGGCCGGTGCGAACACAGTGAAGCAGACCGGCTCAGAGAAGTGGGAAGGGCCGGGGCTGGCTATTCAATACATCGAAATCGACGGGCCGCTGTACGACTCCTGGCCGCCGTCGAGCCATAAGCGATTGTTGGGCGAACTCGCACAAAAGAACTTCAAAGCTTACAACTTCAGCGATCGCGTGGAGGTAGTTTCGGATCAACCGCTGGTTGATTCCGAACGGGTCCTAATGACTTTTGTCCGCCGCGCATTTCGGCGCAACATCACCGCGGATGAAGTCGCACCGTATCTTTCGATTGTGCAAAACAAGATCGCTGGCGGCTACACGTTTGAACAGGCGCTGCGGGCAGCGCTAAAGGGCGTGCTGATCTCGCCTGACTTTTTGTTTTTGCGTGAAAAACCGGGCAAACTCGATGATTTCGCGCTCGCCTGTCGGCTGTCGTACTTTCTCTGGAGCACGATGCCGGACGACGAACTATTTGAACTTGCCGAGCAGCAGAAACTGCAACGGCCCACGGTGCTCCGCGCGCAAGTCGAACGGATGCTGGCGAGCTCGAAAGCAAAAGCATTCACCGAGAACTTTGTGGGCCAGTGGCTGGGGTTGCGTGAGATTGACGCAACGGAGCCGAGTCACATTCTATATCCGGAGTTCGATCATTTGCTGAAGGTGTCGATGATTCGCGAGACGGAATTGTTTTTCGACGAAGTGCTGAGAAACGATTTGAGCCTGACGAATTTCATCGCCAGCGATTTTACGATGCTGAACGGCCGGCTGGCGAAGCACTACGGCATTTCTGGTGTTAATGGATGGGAGTTCCAAAAGACTCCAGTGCCGCCGGAAAGTCATCGCGGTGGTGTGCTCACAATGGCGAGTGTTTTGAAAGTAACGGCGAATGGTACGACGACATCTCCGGTGTTGCGCGGCGCTTGGGTGCTGGATCGCATCCTGGGCTCCCCTGCCCCGCCGCCACCAGATAATGTTTCGGCGATCGATCCCGATATCCGCGGCGCGACCACCATTCGCGAGCAGTTGGCCAAGCACCGCTCGGTCGAATCGTGTGGCGTCTGCCATCGGCAAATCGATCCACCCGGATTCGCGCTCGAGAGTTTCGATTGCATCGGAGGTTGGCGCGACTGGTATCGCGTCACCGGCAACGGTGGCTCCGTGACGGTCGATGGCCGCCGCATGGCCTATCACAAAGGCAAGCCCGTCGATCCCAGCGATGTGATGCCTAGCGGCGAGAAGTTTGAAAACGTCGATCAATTTAAGCAACTGCTGCTCAAGGACAAATCGCAACTGGCACGCGCGCTAACTGCAAAACTTATTACCTATTCCACCGGTCGTGCACCTCAGGCTGCGGATCGTCAGGACGTAAATGAAATCGTCACGAAAGTCGCTACCATGGATTATGGGCTGCGATCGCTGGTGCACGAAGTTGTCCAAAGCGAAATCTTTCAAACGAAGTGAGACTTCCAATGAAATTCCACCGCCGCACTCTTCTCCGCGCTGCGGGCGTCGCGCTGGCTCTGCCATTGCTCGATGCGATCGCACCCAAATGTGTTCGCGGCGAGGATGGCAAGTCTGTTCCCAAACGGATGGTTTGCATCAACACGCCGCTGGGTGTGCATCCAGCATACTTTTTTCCAAAGAACACCGGCCGCGATTACGAATTGTCGCCTTACCTGGAAGTCTTTAAAGAATTCCGCGATCAGTTCACGGTGATCTCCGGCCTGTCTCATCCCGATATCGGACCCAGCCACGATTCGAACCAAAGCTTTTTAACAGCCGCCCCGCATCCAGAACGCCGCTCCGGATTTAAGAACAGTATTTCGCTCGATCAGTTCGCTGCCGAGCATCTCTACGGACAGACTCGCTTTGCTACGTTGCCGCTGTCGTGCGAAGGCTCGGGGCTGTCGTGGACGAAAAGTGGCGCCCCGGTGCCCACGGATAGCTGGCCTTCGGGCGTGTTTGCTCGCTTGTTTCTCGATGGCCGGCCGGATGAAGTGCAGGCACAAGCACGCCGGCTTGCGGACGGACAAAGCGTGCTCGATGCGGTTCGGAATCAGGCGAAGAAGTTGGAGAAAAGCATCGGCGCTGGCGATCGGGAAAAACTCGACGAGTATTTCACCAGCGTCCGCGAACTCGAGCAGCGGCTCGCGCAGGCCGAGGCCTGGTCGAAAAAACCAAAGCCCAAAGTCGATGCCAAGCAGCCTGTCGATGTGCGCAACAGCGCCGATCTGGTCGGTAAATCGCGGCTGTGGTTTGATTTGATTCATCTGGCGCTGCAGACCGATTCCACGCGGCTGATCACCCTGCAGTTGCTCGGCACCAGCAGCGTGCCGCCGATCCAAGGAGTAAGTCAAGGGCATCACGATCTTTCGCACCACGGCCAGGATCCGCTGAAGATTGCCCAGTTGAAAGTGCTGGAAATGGAAAAGATGAAAACTCTGCGAACGTTCTTTCAGCAACTGCGCGATAGCAAGGAAGATGGCGAAAGCCTGCTCGATCGCACGACGATCTTTTTCAGCAGCAACCTGGCCGACGCCAGCAAGCACAGCGTCAAGAACATGCCCGTGTTGCTCACCGGCGGCAAGTTCAACCACGGGCAACATCTGGCCTTCGACGAAAACAAGAATCCTCCGCTGTGCAATCTATTCGTCAGCATGTTGCAGCAAATGGGTATCCCCGCCGACAAGTTCGGTAGCAGCACCGGTACGCTAACGGGGCTGGAGATTCGAGGCTGAGATGCTAGTCGCAATCTTGCTGATGTTTTGCGGCCAGGTTGCCGAATCACCGCCGGCTGCGGTTGCTGATGAGACCAACATCGCGGCGGCTAGAACGCTTGTCGAACAGCTGACGGCTGGTAAGTTTGCGAAGGTCGTTGAAAAGTTTGACCTGACGATGCGCGTTCTGTTACCTGCCTCCAGCTTGCAAACCGCGTGGGAAGCGACGGGCAGCGCGTACGGCAAGTTTCAACGAATTAGCAATGCCCGCACGCAAAAAGTGGATAAATTCCAGATCGTCTTCGTGACGTTGGAGTTTGCTCGCGGCAAGCTCGATACGAAAGTTGTCTATGACGACAAGCAGCGCGTTGCCGGTTTATTCTTCGTCCCGCACGGTAAATATCAAACGCCGGGATACGTCAAACCCGATGCCTTTCGCGAGGTCGAAGTGAGCATTGGCAAAGGATTCTTTCCCCTCCCGGGAACATTGTCACTGCCGGGCGGTGATGGCCCGTTCCCTGCGATTGTGCTCGTGCACGGATCGGGTCCGAACGATCGCGACGAGACAATCGGACCGAACAAGATTTTTCGTGATCTCGCGCAGGGATTGGCTTCGCAGGGAATTGCGGTCTTGCGTTACGAAAAGCGAACACGCCAGCATCCGCTGAATATGTTGTTAATCGGCAATCGGCTGACGGTGAAGGAGGAAACGATCGACGATGCTGTCGCTGCGTTCGAAATGTTGACGAGGCATGAGAACATCGATCCGAAACGCATCTTAGTGCTTGGGCACAGCCTGGGAGGCATGGTGTTGCCGCGAATTCTTTCGGCACGAGACGCAATCGCTGGTGGCATCAGCCTGGCGGGCGCCGCGCGGCCGCTCGAAGATTTGATTCTCGAACAGACGAAGTACATTCACTCGCTCGACGGCGAACCAACTCCGGAACAGCAACGCGAGATTGAGCAAATTACGCAGCAAGTCGCCAAGGTAAAATCTGCCGAATTAACGATCAAGACCTCCGCAAGCGAATTGCCACTGGGAATTACTTCGAGCTACTGGCTGGATCTCAAGGATTACGATCCGCCTGCTGCTGCGAAGTCGCTTCGGCAGCCACTTCTCTTTCTGCAAGGCGAGCGCGATTATCAAGTGACGATGGATGACTTTGCCATTTGGAAGCGTGCGCTTCAAGACCGACAGTTAACAGAATTCATCAGCTACCCACGTTTGAATCACTTGTTCCTCGCTGGTGAGGGCAAAAGTTCGCCGGTCGAGTATCTCACTCCGGGCAATGTCGACGAGCACGTCATCAACGACATCGCGACTTGGGTCAAGCGTCAACGTTAACTCCCGGTGCAGCTTTTGCTGCCAGCTGTAAATCACTGGCAACGTTAGTGGGACCTCGACATGCGATTCGCATCTGAACTGTTGCTCGGAACTGGCCTGGCTTTCGGCGCTTACCAATTTTGCCTGCCGACTCGCCGAATTAGAAAAGACTAGGTACCAACCAATTCAAAATTATAGCGCGGTTTGAGCTTGGCGATGAACTTACTTTGATGACCGAGCAAATCGCGAACGTCGCCAGCGGTGCGGCAGTAACTGAGGCTCAGCGGCATCTTATCACGACCGCGCTTTTTCGGTACCAGCGCTTCCCAAGCAGGCAAGGCATTCTGCTGAAAACTCGTTTCGACACGTTCACGCAGGTTCAGGGCTTCGCCGACGTAAAGTTGTTGGCGATCGTTGTGGACGACAAAAATGCCCCCTTCGTTCGGCAGCGAACTGTGTGTGAGTTCGCGTATTTCGATGGCCTTGCTCAATCGTCCTAGTTTGAGAAGCTGCGCTCGCGTGCGAGCGCTCTTCGCTTCTTTGCGTAGTTTCAACGCAGTCAAGCGATAGGCAACCGTCGGAGAACCCGGAGCAAACTTTTGCGCGATGGCATCGAACTCGGCTGCCAGTTGTGGGTCGCACAAGATTTCGTCCAGGCTCTCGGCTCCGGCGTCGATCATTTGCCGCAGCGCGATCTCGCTGGCGAACGACAGCTTGTCGAACTCTTCCCAGGCAAGTTCCGTTCGCCTGGTTGTTTTAATCTCGGCGAGCTTGCCCGACTTGCGCAGGTGAAACAGCAGGTGATTCCAGTCTCGTAAGTCACCGGGCAGCCCCAATGCCTGACAACGTTTGGCAAAAATCTGCGACAACTCGGGATCAGCGACCACCCGATCGGCCGAAAATCCATCGCAGGCGACAGCAAAAGCATCGATCAGCCCGCGTTCGCAAATGGCGAGGCTGCGGTCATTGGCATTGGCCTCTGCGTTTTCGAAGACTGGAGGTTTTTCTTTTTTTTGCGACTTGCCCGTTTTACCGCGGTCGATTCTCGATACGGTGGCAGGAGCGCTCATCAGCGGCTCCGCATCTCCGTCAAGCCGATCTCCGACACGAATGCCAGCGAGCCGCGCTTCGCCGCGCTCGGCATATTCGGGCGAGAGATCAAAGCCGAGATACTTTCGTCCTAATTTTTTCGCTACGGCCAGCGTCGTCGCACTGCCGCTGAAGGGATCGACGACCAGTTCGCCGGGTTGCGAGCAGACGCGAATGATCCGGCCAAGCAGTTGCTCCGGCATTTGGCAGCCGTGAAAACCGGCGCGCTCTTTGAACGTGCCGGCCACGCGCGGGATGTACCAAGTATCTTCGCCGGCAGTGAACCCCGCGGTCATGTCTTGGGGCCGCAGAATCCACGTGTCATCAGGTAGCCGCCCCACCGGATTGCCGCGGCTGTCGTTGTAAACGAGCTGCCGCGCCGACGGCACGCGGTTTTCGAGTTCGTCGGCCCGAAAGGTGAACTTCGCGGGATCCTTCACAAAGTAAAAGAGATGCGCGTGAGAGCGAGTGAACTTCTGCTTGCAGTTTACGCCGAACGTGTAGTACCAAATGACCCAACTGCGCGGATGAAAGCCGACTTCCTGACTGATGATCTTTAATTCGGCGGCGTATTCGTCGCCGATCGCCAACCAGAACGTGCCGTCGGGTTTCAGGGCACGGTGCACCGCGCCGATCCATTTTTTCGACCAGTCCAGATAAGCATTGTGCTCTTGGCGGTCGTGATAGACGTCGTAGTCGTAACCAATGTTGAACGGTGGATCGGCGAAGATGAGATCGACCGAACCAGCTGCCAGCGAACGCATTCCCGCGACACAATCGCCCAGTATCACCGAATTCATGCTTCCATTCCCGCACTTCTGCTAGCAGGTTTCCGAAAGCTGGATTCTAGCGAGTAATTACCCGCGGCGCGAGGGGTTTGCAGCATTTTCTTGGGAGGGCGAGTGAACCTGCGTGGCTCGCCTGCGTCTTGACTTAGTGTCGCTGTAACACCATAACGGTGTATTACATACACCAAGGAGTTTGCAGTGGCTCATAGATATGCATTCGCGCGGCCGGCGTTGACGGTCGATATCGTGGTCTTTGCTTTGGATGACGAGGATTTGCAGGTCATGCTCATTGAGCGTGACTTGGAGCCGTTTGCCGGGCAGTGGGCCCTGCCGGGCGGTTTTGTCCGCGTGGAAGAAACACTCGAGCAAGCCGCCAATCGCGAATTGCGAGAGGAAACCGGGTTGCATGATCTGTTTCTCGAACAATTGTTTACGTTCGGCGACATAAATCGCGATCCGCGCGAGCGAATCGTCACAGTGGCGTATTATGCGCTCGTTAACCTGGCCGGGCACGATGTGCAGGCCAGCACGGACGCGCGCAACGCTGCGTGGTTTTCTGTGGCCGAGTTGCCGACGCTCGCATTCGATCACGCGCGGATCATTGAAACGGCGCTCGAGCGGTTGCGCAGCAAGGTGCGATATCAGCCGCTGGGTTTTGAACTGCTGCCGGAGCGTTTCACGCTGCGTCAACTGCAGCATCTCTACGAGGTCGTGCTAGGTCGTGAGTTGGACAAGCGGAACTTTCGCAAGAAAGTTCTGGGCATGGGCATCCTGAAGGAAACGAACGAGATCGAAAAGGACGTCGCCCATCGCGCGGCGAGATTGTTTCGCTTCGATGAGCGGGCGTATCACAAGCTGACGAAGCAGGGTTTTAATTTTGAGATTTGAGAATGAAAGCACTCATCCTGGTCGACATTCAGAACGATTTCCTCCCCGGCGGCGCACTCGCGGTGCCGCAGGGAGATGAAGTCGTGCCGGTCGCGAATGAACTGATGCCTGGGTACGAACTTGTTGTCGCGACGCAGGATTGGCATCCCGCTGATCATCAGTCGTTTGTCGAGATTTGGCCTGTGCATTGTGTACAGCAGACTCGCGGCGCGGAGTTTGCGAGGGGGTTGAACCTGGCGGGAATTCACCATGTCGTGCAGAAGGGGACCGATCCGGCCGTCGATAGTTACAGCGGCTTTTTTGATAACGCACGCGGCCATGCGACCAGCTTGGAAGCGCTTCTTCGCGCCGCAGGTGTCACGGAAGTGGATGTGCTGGGCCTGGCGACGGATTATTGCGTGCGGGCGACGGCGCTCGATGCAGCCGCGCTCGGCTTTCACGTCACGCTCATTTCTCGCGGATGCCGCGGCGTGGAGCTCAAGCCAGGTGATTGTGAACGAGCGATTGAGGAAATGCGCTGCGCAGGTGTGCAGATTCAATAAATGAGAAAGTTAGTGCGCAGCGAACTGTGCGAAAGTGTGACGGGAACAAAATCATGAGTCGTGGATTAAGAGCCAAGCAAGGTCAGGAAACGGTCGGTATTTGTGATCGCGGATGGTATGAACTGCCGGGCGGTGAACGCGTCGATATCCGAAAAGCTGTGTCACAGTGTGTGAAGAACACCACGCTGCATTTGCCAACCGAATTGCAACGGCTGGCCGATCAACTGCAGCCGGCAGCGCGGTCGACGTCGACTGAGTTCCACATCACGAATGAAACGACACTTGCCGCGGCAAGGCGAATGGTTTGCGCGGAGGGGAAAACAAAAACGCTGGCGTTAAACTTCGCCTCGGCAAAAAGTCCCGGCGGCGGCTTCCTCGGTGGCAGCCAGGCTCAAGAAGAGAGTTTGGCGCGATCATCCGCGTTGTATCCGTCGTTGATTTCACAAACCGGCTACTATGAGGCGAACCGCGTCTATCGCTCGGCGTTATACACCGATCACATGATTCTCAGCCCGGATGTGCCGGTGTTTCGCGACGATGACGGTGAGTTTTTGCCGCAACCTTACTTGCTCAGTTTTCTCACGTCGCCAGCCGTGAATGCCGGCGCTGTCGCTGCCAATTCGCCACACTTGAATTCGCAGGTGCTGCCGACAATGAAAGTGCGTTTGACCAAGTTGCTAACGCTCGCGGCGGTGAAGGGTTACGAGCATCTGTTGCTCGGCGCATGGGGCTGCGGCGTGTTTCGCAATGATCCGGTCGCGGTTGCAAATCTTTTCGCGGCAGCACTGCTCGATGATTCGCGGTTTCACGATCGATTTGCGAGTGTTCGCTTTGCCGTGCTCGACACGCAACCTGGCGCGAGAATCATTACTCCGTTCTTGGAACGATTTCGATCGGAAGTACCAACATGAGCGAGCTTGAAATCAAAATGCTGTTCCCCGGCAAACACATTTCGCTCGTTGCCCGCGGCAAGTGGGAGTATGCCACGCGCAATACGCAGCGGCCCGCGGTAGGCATCGTCGCGGTGACGGACGATGAAAAAGTAGTGCTCGTGGAACAGCTGAGGCCGACGGTGAATGCCACGCTGATGGAACTCCCTGCCGGCCTGGCAGGCGACATCGTCGGCGCGGAACAAGAACCGTTGTTGGCAGCGGCGCAGCGCGAGTTGCTCGAAGAAACCGGCTACACAGCCGCGTACTGGGCGGAACTGGTTAGTGGTTATTCTTCACCCGGATTGACCGACGAGATGATCGTGCTGTTTCTCGCCGAAGGTTTGACGAAAGTTGCCGCCGGCGGCGGTGATGCGAGTGAATCGATTGTGGTGCATGAAGTGCCGCTGTTGGGAGTGATCGGCTGGTTGGCGGAGCGAGGTTATATGGCAGATATGAAGTTGCTCGCCGGGTTGTATGCGGCGATGGTCAAACGAGGATAATCAGATGAACGCGGAGAAGAGAAAGAGAATCAGCAAGAGCCTAAGCTACGTGCTGCGGCATCAACCCGATTCAGTGGGTTTGGAATTGGGCGAAGGTGGTTGGATTGCGGTCGATGTGCTGATGGCCGCGTTCAACCGCGCGGGTAAGCACCTCACGCGGGGTGTTCTGGAAGAAGTCGTCCGCGAGAACGACAAGCAGCGGTTTGAATTCAGCGACGATGGGATTCGCATCCGTGCTCGACAGGGGCATTCCGTCGAGGTCGACCTCGGATACGAAGCGGCGATCCCCCCTCCCCTGCTCTTTCACGGCACGGCGACCCGCAATCTGGAATCGATTTTTGCGACCGGGCTGAACAAGGGAAATCGGCATCACGTGCACCTGTCGACGAACAAGCAAACGATGCTGCAAGTAGCTCAGCGGCACGGCAAACCCGTTGTGCTCGCGATCGATGCGGCGAGAATGGTAAGCGACGGCCATCTGTTCTTCGTCACTGGCAATCAGGTCTGGTTGACCGAAGCAGTCCCGCCGCAATACCTTTCCTTTGATCCCGATTAGCTGATTGTTCGCCGCCGCATGTCATCGATCATCAATATCGCTGCGTACAAGTTCGCGCCGCTCGAAAACCTCAAGCCGCTGCGCGAAGTGCTGCTGGAAAAATGCAAAGCGTGGCAGTTGAAAGGGACGATTCTGCTCAGCACCGAAGGGATCAATTTGTTTGTCGCGGGGCCACGCGAAGCGATTGATCTGCTGCTTGCAGAATTGAGGAGCATACCCGGTCTCGGCGAATTGCCGGTCAAGTTCAGCGAGAGCGATCGGCAGCCCTTCACGCGAATGCTGGTCCGGATCAAAAAGGAGATCATTGCGTTCGGCGTCGAGGGAATCGATCCGGCGCGCTCACCGTCGCCAAAACTTTCGCCGCGCGAATTGAAACAATGGCTCGATGAAGGCAGGCCCGTGACGCTGCTTGATACTCGCAACGAGTATGAAGTGAAACTCGGCACGTTTCACAGCGCGGTGAACATCGGCATCGATCACTTTCGCGACTTCCCTGCCGCCGTGGCGAAATTGCCGGGCGAAATGAAGAAGCAGCCCATCGTCATGTTCTGCACGGGCGGCATCCGCTGCGAAAAAGCCGGGCCATTCATGCAGCGCGAAGGGTTCGAGCAGGTCTATCAACTCGACGGCGGCATTCTGAAATATTTCGAAGAAGTCGGCGGCGACCATTACGATGGCGAGTGCTTTGTCTTCGATCAACGCGTCGGCCTCGACCCGCACCTGAGTGAAACGAGCAGCGATGTTTGTTTTGCTTGTCTCACGCCATTGACGACGGATGATTTGCTGGACTCACGTTTTCAGAGAGCCGTCAGCTGTCCGTATTGCTACGCGACGGATGAAGAACAACAGAAACGGACGCTCGCTAAACGCCGTGATCAACTGCGCCGCGCCACGAATCCACTCCCGGGCAGCGCACCTTACGACAATCAACGGCCGCTGATGGTGCCCGCGAGTTGCGATGGTCTGACGCTGCTTGATTTTCTCTGCACGATCCTGAAACACGTGCCGCGCGACGAATGGGCCGCGGTGGTCGCAGCGGGGCGGATGCTCAATCGGCTGGAAGTGCCCGTTGATGCGGTGCATATTGTCCGCGGCGGCGAACGCTATTTGCACCTACTGCCGGCAACGAGCGAACCGGACGTGAATGCGAACATTGAAATCGTCTACGAAGACGAAGCGCTGATCGTCATCAACAAACCGGCGCCGTTGCCGTTGCATCCCAGCGGCCGGTTCAATCGGAACACGCTGCAATCGATTTTGCACACGGTCTATGCGCCGCAAGTGCCGCGGCCCGCGCATCGACTCGATGCCAACACCAGTGGCCTGGTCGTGTTCGCCCGTACGCGACATTTTGCCGGCTTGATCCAGCCGCAATTCACCCGCGGCGAAGTGGAGAAAATCTACCTCGCCCGCGTGCAAGGCCATCCGCCGGAAAATACATTCCGCTGCGAACTGCCGATCAGCGACGTCGCTGGCGATCTCGGTTCGCGGACGATCGACGAACAAGTCGGCCTCGCCGCGATCACGGAATTTAGAGTGCTGGAGCGCTACGATGATGGCACCGCGCTACTCGAAGTCCGCCCGCTCACCGGCCGCACCAATCAAATCCGCGTGCATCTCTGGCAACTCGGCTGGCCCATCTGCGGCGAGCAATCGTATTTGCCGGGCAAGCAATTGGGCGACACGCAAACGCACGGGGTCAACGATCCGCCGCTTTGTTTGCATGCGTTTAGGTTGCGGTTTTTGCATCCGCTCACACGGGAGGTGGTGCAGTTTGAAGCGCCAAATCCGATGCGGAGAATTGCATATTAGTCTCCATCAGTAGCCGAGTCGAAAATACCCGGTTCGAAGCACGCGCGGCAGGCGTACTTCGGCCGGATGTGTCGCAGCACTTTGAAGCTGGCCGGCAGGTATTCGAGCTGCTCGCTGATCTCTTGACCGATGCGGCAACGCAACTCACCACAACTGGGGCAGAGTTTTTCGGTTTCGCTCAGGTCGTGCTCGATCTCGATCCGCGGCAGGTGGTCCGGCAGCGGATTGCGGCCATGCTGATGTTTCTTCTGCACACGCCGCGTGATGACTTCCTCACCGGTCTCTTCAGTGAGCTTGGTTTCATCGAGCGGCAGTTGATCAATCCGCTCGCCGAAGAGAAGCAGTTGTCGTGGATCGAATGTTTCGTTCTTGGGTCCGTAGAATCGCTTGAGAAGGGCCGCGGTCGTCGCTTCGACGGCGGCCTTCACGGCCTGTTTAACGGCGACAGCCACGGCTGATTCAACAGCACTGTCGATCTGAGCCGCCACGGCATTATCGATGATGGTTTGCTGTTCCGTTTGCAAACGCGCGAGTTGAGCTCGATGCTCAGCAAGTTGCTCGGCAATGATCTGCTTCAGCAGCGCCGGATCATCGGGCAACTGCTGCGGATTCAGCGAAGAAGGAACGTCCGTGCTCATGCTTTATAGATGAGCGAACGACGCAGAATGTTTCGCTGGCCGCGGAAGTTATTTCGAAAAGTTTTCAGCTCGCCCGGCGGATGAAGACTTCACTGGCGGAGAGCAACTGCAACAGCTGCCTGCTGTCGATCGTGAGCGCCGTTTCGCTGGCGGCGGGAAAGCGAAATGCTCCACGCTCCAGCCGTTTGTAATACAGCACGAGGCCCGAGCCGTCCCACCACAGCACCTTCACCCGCGCGGCACTCTTGTTGCGAAATACAAACAGATGTCCGCCCAGCGGATTGTGTCCCAGATGTTCGCGAACGCGCGCCGCCAGCCGGTCGAAGCCTTGCCGCATATCGACCGGCATCGTCGCCACCCAAATCTGCACGCCGCTCGCCGCGCTGCCGATCATGGCGTCACCTCGCTGGCTTCCGGAAGGCTGGCTTCGAGTCCACATAAGAGTGCGACGAGCCGCTCCGTCGCCATCGACTCCGGCAAATGCACAACCCGCCCGCCACGCAACTCGATCGTAATGTGACCGCTGGTTGGCGACGCGCTCGCCTGCGATGCGACCACCACCGGCAGAAACGCCGGCAAACCTGCCCGATCCCGCTCCTGCAGCGTCCGCCGCCAGGCATAGAACGAAGCCTCACTGAGCCCACGCTCCTTGCAAAACCGCCGCACGCTCACACTACTCGCCGCTTGCCTGGCCACCTCGCTCCGCCAAAACGCCTCCCGCTCCGCACTCCGCAAATTCGCCATCGCGCAGCCCTCCTAAAGAAAGGCCCCAGCTTGGCCGCTAGCTGAAAAAAATCAAAGACGCGGTTCACGGAGTTCACGGATCCGCGAACCACAGGTGGGTTTTTGCGGCCAACTAGCTAGCTCGCGGATGGCGGGGCGGTAGCTGCGGCGGCGAGGTCGCGTTGCCAGGCGTCGGGAAGTAGACGCGGGAGGTCCGCTGGTGACGTTGCGCCACTATCTATTTTCCCATTGAGCTTTAGGCGCGGTTGAGACTGAAGTCCTAATGTCGCGCGTGGCGAGCCACTCCGAGCAATCGCTAAGCTGAAAACTCTCGTTATTAAAAAGGGATCGCCAAAGCCTCTCGAAGAACTCTCGAGGGTTGCAAGGCGTAGGATAAGGTGATTCCTGCTGGTCGGCGAACGCTTCGTCAAATGCAACGTCATCTCTTAAGGACAGATAGTACTGTAAAGACATTTTGGCTTGCAAGAATGAATCTTCTTTCCAGCTATTGACAAATGGCGCAACAACGACATCTATGACAGCTTGGTATCCATCCCAATCAGCATCGTAACCGTTCACGCTCTGGTGAGTGATGGGGCAGTTTGATGGTCGAGGTGGGCG
>CAYMWL010000038.1:0-63064 GCA_964394305.1 uncultured Pirellulaceae bacterium | reverse complement strand
AGTACGTCCGGTGGTGTGGGAGGACGGCGGGGGCAACCCCGCCTTCTACCCGATTCTTGGGTTCTTCAGCTTCCGCTGGTTTCAGTCTTTCGGCGATTTCCTTTAGATAATCGTTGGCGTCAACCATCTGCCCAAACAATGGATCGATCGCGCAGCGGACGATCGCGACTAGCAGCAAGATTGAAGCAACGCTTCCTAGCAGCACTCCAATCAAGAGGAACGGCGGAACACGCAATTCGGCGCCCAGCGTCATCAAGATTCCGCCGACAATCGATAACAGAATTGCCATCACAAACAACCGGAACCAGTTCAGATGCCGGCGATTTTCGCGATTCACCGGCGCGGCGGTTGGTTCCGGCTTGTGACGGAGTAGTGGGATCAGCGCTTGCACCCGGTCGGCTTGGATCCAGTCCCCGTCAGCACGGCGGACGATCATGCCGTGCGTCAACAGGCCGTCTTCAGCTTCTTCCATCAGTTCGGCCAAGGTGAATGGTCCTTCGACGGCCGACGAGCGGTCGAAATTGCGGTAGTACCATTCGCGTTGTTCCTCAGCCATGCAGACCTCGCTTTGCTCGCTACCGTACCGATTTTGCCATTTTCAGAATTAGACCGCGAACTCGCGCAGGTCTCGGGGTCAACGTGGGCCGATTATGGCAGTTTGCGCACTGCCTGGGAAATCGATTGTGACGATCCTGTCCGTTGTTCGCGGGCGAAATGGCGGAATTGCGTTGAACCAAGAATTTTTAAGGTAAGTTTTCGCTAAGGGTCTCTCTGCCTGCAGCAAGGAAATGCTGCCAAACGCAGACAGGCTAACGCCAGGCAAGGGCGGTGCGAATCATGCAAATTCTGCTCATCGAAAGCGATCCGGCGATCGCCACTCTACTATGTGAGTCCGCTGTCAGCCGCGGCGGCGAACTGGAGGTGCTGCAGGTCGATTGTTTTACAGCCGGGCTGGCCTATCTGCGAATGCAACCCGTCGATGTGGCGCTTGTCGAACTGAACCTGCCGGATGAACAAGGGCTCCGCACGCTCGATCGCTTACAAGAAGAGTTTCCCAAACTGCCAATCGTGGTCCTTTCGGCAATCGCCGACGAAGAGATGGCCATCACGGCGATTCAGTCGGGTGCGCAAGACTATTTGATCAAAGAAGCGGTCAGTTATTCGTTGATTTCGCGCAGCGTGCGTTATGCCTTCGAGCGGAAGCGAATCGAAGTCGAACTCGAACGGGCCAAGGAGGAGGCCTATGCTGCCAGTCGCGCGAAAAGTGAATTCCTCGCGCACATGAGTCATGAGATTCGCAGCCCCCTGACGGCAATTCTCGGCTTTGCCGACAACCTGTTGGAACCGAAGCTCGCGCCGGATGAAGTGGTTGCCGCGGCCGAAACCATCAAGCGAAATGGGCAGCATCTGCTCGAAATCGTCAACGACATTCTCGATATCTCGAAGATCGAAAGTTGCCGTTTCGAAGTCGACCGCCTCGACTGCTCGCCGGCGCAGATCATTCTCGACGTGATGGAAGTACTGCTCCCGCGGGCCCGTAGCAAAGGCCTGAAACTGGAGCTCGACTGGACGCCCGGCGTGCCGGCTACGATCACCAGCGATGCCGTGCGGCTCAAACAAATCTTGCTGAATCTGGTGAGCAATGCGATCAAATTCACCAAAGCGGGTGAAGTGCGAGTTGGCGTGCAGCTGGTTGAATCGACGAACTATCTGTGTGACTCTCGCTTGCAGATTTCCGTTACCGACACCGGCATCGGCATGACGCCGGAACAGCAGCAAGGTTTATTCGTCGCCTATCAGCAGGGCGGCTCTTGGGTCAGTCGCACGTACGGCGGCACTGGCTTGGGGCTGGCCATCAGTCGCGAATTAGCGCACAAACTAGGTGGGGATATCACCGTGCAGAGTGCGGTCGGCCAGGGGAGCAAGTTCACGGTTTGCGTGCAGACCGGACCGTTGACCGGTGTGCCTCGGTTAGCATCGGCGGCTGACAGCGAAGCACAGTCGATCAATCGTACGAGTTCACGAGCAGCGAATGTGCGGCTGAACTGTCGCATACTGCTGGCGGAAGATGGGCCCGATAACCGCCGACTTCTTTCGTATCTGCTGTGCAAGGCGGGCGCCGAAGTAACTTTGGCCGAAGATGGTCAGCAAGCCGTCGATCTGGCGCTGACTGCCGAAACCAACCGCGTGCCGTTCGACTTAATCCTCATGGACTTGATCATGCCGGGCATGGATGGCACTCAAGCGACGTGCAAACTGCGCGCAGCAGGCGTGCGGGCTCCTATCATCGCACTCACCGCCAATGCCATGAGCGGCGTGCGACAGCAATGCCTGGCCGCTGGTTGCGACGACTTCGCCACGAAGCCCATCGATCGCAGCACGCTGCTGACGACGATACGTAAATGGCTGAAGCCGTCGAAGGTGCAGGAAGCCCGCAGCATAAGCGAGGGAGTGCCGCGCGAAAATGCTCGATTGGCGGTTGTGCGATAGCGCAATGGGTGGGTAAGGTTCCAGCTCTTAGAATGCACCTTCGCGTAGTAGCACTACGCGAATCGTGCTGAAGAAAATGTGGGCATCAAGCCACAATGACCAGTTGCGAACGTAATACGCGTCGAACTCAATCCGCTGTTCATAGGTTGTCTTATTGCGACCAGAGATTTGCCATAGACCCGTCAGGCCGGGTGTGACGGCGGCGTATTGCTCGTAATGCTCGCCATACTTTTCCACTTCGGCTTCGACAATCGGCCGCGGCCCGACAAGGCTCATTTCGCCTATGAAAATGTTCCACAGCTGCGGCAGTTCATCGAGGCTGGTCTTGCGAATGATGTGGCCGATCCAGGTGATGCGAGGATCTTTCTTGAGCTTGTGATCGGCTTCCCATTCAGCGCGGAGAACCGGATCTTTCTCCAGCAGTTCCTTCAGCACCTTGTCAGCGTTGGGAATCATGCTGCGGAATTTCCACGCGCGGAAACGGCGGCCATGGCGGCCGATCCGTTCTTGCGAATAGAAGATCGGACCCGGCGAGCTCAGGCGAACTGCCACCGCGATAAAGATGAGAACCGGCGAGATCAGGAGGGAACCGAGCGACACTACGATTAAATCGCAAATGCGCTTGGTGAGGAGTGCGAGAGGCGAAAGCAAACCGACTTGCATAGCCAGTGCCGGTTGTCCGGCAACTTCGCCCGCGGTGGCCCACAGGTGCGGCATCCCTTGTGATTCGGGAATCACGATCCAGTGACGAATCCCCATGCCGCCGCGCGAGATCATCCGGCGGGTGTCATCGTCGAAGTGTGGCGACATGGCGAGGACAGCCGTGTCGACATCGTGCGCGGCAGCAATTTCCGTCAGGTCGTCGAATTGACCGAGGTGACCTTCGATTTCGTCGCAGCTAGCCGGCGAAAGGACGTCTTCGACAATACCAACGGGACGCAGGCCCATCGCCGAGTGCTTTTGCAGCAGGCGATAAGTGAGCAAACCGCGGCGACTGCCGCCGACGATGATGACGCGTTTGCCCCACCAGTTGGTGCGTCCCGCAGTGAGTCGCACCACGGCACGATAGAGCGGAGCTACAAGAGCAAAGACCAGGCTGCTGAAAATCAAACAAACACAGGCACCAACCGAAACGCCGGGCATCGCAAAGAGAATTGTTGTCAGCAGGCAGATGGTCAGCAGGCTTGTGAGACACATCACCCGCAGTTCCGCCGCTGGGCGCAGTTGCAGCCCGCGATACAAGCCTTGCGATTGCAGGCCCAGGAACATCGCTGCCGTGTAGCCGATGGCGAGGCGCACGGAATCGGGATTCGGCCAGCCCCACGCATCGCGAAGCGTCGCGACCAAGAGGGCAGCGGTCATCAAACCGGTGAGAATTGCGCATGCATCAGCCAGCACCAGTGCGGCCGTGGTCGGCCAACCGTTGCGTGTGCCACGAAGGGGGATCGATCTCGACTTTGGGGCCGCATCGACCGGAGCAGCCGGCTGCACGGCAGTCCGACTCATCGATCCAACGCGCGTATCACGAGACAGCAAACGCCTGGTAGTCAGCTCTTCTGGGGTCATAGTCGTATCCAGCGGACAGCTGTCATCATCAGCCAATCAGGAAAAATCGAGAGGCCAATTCGCCTGTGATGACCGCATACGTCGCCGCTTCTCCTGGGTAGATAACCATGCTGTGGCTGCAGCGACAGCGCGAATCCCAGATCGGGAGAGGGTTGAAGTTCGCGCGTGAAGGCAAGCGGCAGGTTATCGAGGGAAGGATCGAGGTCGGAAAATTGCGGAGAGGTAAACTGGGAAGATTTCAGGGTAGTTGCACGACTGCGCAATGTCTAGCGGCCGTTTTGGACGAATCTTTCGCATAACCGATTCGCAAGGAGCCGTTTCGGGCTGGACATCGC
Organism: uncultured Pirellulaceae bacterium; assembly: GCA_964394305.1. GTDB lineage: Bacteria > Planctomycetota > Planctomycetia > Pirellulales > Pirellulaceae > Anatilimnocola. The sequence continues at coordinate 58,673 of CAYMWL010000038.1, read as the reverse complement.
CGGCCGTTGCGGGTGAAAATTCACCCCAGCTTGCCTCTCTCCACCCTCTCACATCTCTCGCCCGGCTGCTAAATGACACGCGACGACTTCGATCTCGATAGCTTGGCCAAATACCTGCATTTGCTCCCCTCGCAAGTGCAGCGGATGGCCGAACGGGGAACGGTACCCGGCCGCAGACACGGCGGTGAATGGCGGTTCTCGCTGGCCGAGATTCACCATTGGTTGGAGGATCGCATCGGGGCCGCCGATGAGGCCGATTTGCAAAACGTCGAAGGGGTGCTGAACCGCGCTGCTCACGAGCCGCAGCCGCCCGTAAGGCTTGTGGAGATAATGCCCGCTTCGGGAATTGCCCTGCCACTGGAATCGCGGACGCGTGGATCCGTCATCAGCGATATGTGCGAACTGGCAGCTAGCACCGGTTTTCTCTGGGATCCCGAGAAAATGTCCGAGGCGGTTCGAGCTCGTGAAAATCTGCACCCGACGGCTCTCGAAAACGGCGTCGCGCTGTTGCACCCCCGGCGCCCGCTGCCCCAGATTCTCGCCCAGCCATTGATTGCCTTCGGTCGCACGCAGTCCGGCATGCCGTTCGGTGCCGAAGGTGGGCAGCTAACTGACCTGTTCTTTCTGATCTGTTCGGTAGATGATGCGAGCCACCTGCGGACCTTGGCCCGCCTCAGCCGGCTGATTGGTTCGCCCGGTTTTTTGGAAGCCTTGCGGTTTTCGGATACGCCGCACGACCTGCTCGCCGAAGTGAGCCGATTGGAACTGCTACTGCCCGACTAGGAAGCCCGTCGCATAGGCGAGGGAGTCTACCATTATTCGCAAATCCATCACGCCCTTGCTAACGCGACGGGCTGCCTACATGCAAGGATGCAACAGGTTTGAGCTTTCCCGTTCTTCATCTCGTCGGTCGTCGATTGCCCGCGGAGTTGCTGGCGTTCGTGCATGAACTGCAGCGCGTAGCGATTGTCTATTCTTTTGCCACGACAGTTGAAATGCTCGATGGCTGGCGGCTGGCGCGGAAGAACGGTCCGCAGCTAACCTTCGCACCACAAGCCGTCGTTTGGTTGCAATCACGTGCCGGGGAATTTCAGCAAGCGGAAGTTGCGGAATTGCAGACGCTCGATCCTCTGGCGCGTCCGATCGTCGTCGCTGGTTGTTGGTGCGAAGGTGAATCGCGCAGCGGCCGTCTGCTCACCGGCGTGACGCGAATCTATTGGCATCAAGGCGTTGCGGCGCTGTTGAACTGCTTGCTGGTTGACGAACCGCCGCAGCCTGCAGGTGCGCAATGGATTGCCATCCACACGGCCCAGTACGTCGACTATCAAGGCCTGGCAGGCATTTGCGAATCGCTTGGTCATCGCGTGCTGTGGCAGGCCGGTCATTTGCCGGTGACCTCCAGCGAACCAGATCTCCGCATCTTCAGCAGCTGGGAATCTTGGCAAGTCTGGCGAGACAATCAGCGCAGCACAAATCGCTCACGAGCGATTCTGCTGCAAGATTTTCCTCGGCCCGCCGATCAGGTGCGGGCTGCTGGCGAAGGGATCGCTGCTGTCGTCGCACAGCCCTGCATTGCAGCTGATCTTGAGCGAGCCATTACCAAGTGCTTAGCTGCGACGAGTTCTTCGCTCCGCCGTTGCGATCCACAGACCTCGCACAACCCGCAGCCGGTGAGAGCGTTTTCCGTGCGCCGCTCGGCCTGAATAACTCATTCGCGAAGTGATCATCCGAACCGGTTGTATCGATCGCACCAGCTTTTCCCTCGCTTGCGCAATCCCGCGCCGGCGCCTCTTTGCTCCGCCGCAGATTCTGCCTGATGCGCACGGTTTGTGTGCCAGATTACAAGTGAGCCATTTCGATTGTTATCGGGCGGATTGTGGTCGTGCGCTGCGACAAACGAGCAGCGACAGCCGACGGGCCGCTCGGAAAGGACCGTCTCCCCGTGCCCGCTGCGCTGAAAAAATCGAACGAACCGATTCCCGGCTACAAGCTGATGCAGCGCATCGGCGCCGGCGGCTATGGCGAGGTCTGGACCGCCGAAGCGCCGGGCGGACTGATCAAAGCGCTCAAGTTCGTCTACGGCTTGCTCGACGAAGATCGCGCCACGCGCGAAATGAAGGCCATCCAGCGCATTAAAGGCGTGCGGCATCCGTTTCTCCTCTCGATCGAACGGATCGAAGTCGTCGACGGCCAGTTGATCTTCGTCACTGAACTCGCCGACAACAGCCTCAAGGACCGTTTCGATCAATGCCGCAAAGAAGGCCGACCGGGCATTCCGCGCGATGAACTGCTGCAGCATTTGCGGGATACTGCCGATGCGCTCGACTACATGAGCGAGCATCACTCGCTGCAGCACTTGGACGTGAAGCCGGAAAACCTGCTTCTCGTCGGCGGCCGCATCAAGGTCGCTGACTTTGGCCTCGTGAAAGATCTGCACGAAGGCAACGCGTCGATGATGGGCGGCTTGACACCCATCTATGCGCCGCCGGAGGTCTTCGAAGGCCGGCCAACGAAGCACAGCGATCAATACAGCCTGGCGATTGTCTATCAAGAAATGCTGAGCGGCGTGTTGCCCTTTCCGGGCAAGACTGCTGCGCAACTCGCCGCGCAACACCTGAACGCCCGGCCGCGGATGGCCGCGTTGCCAGAAGCCGATCAACAGGTCATCGGCAAGAGCCTCTCGAAGAACCCTAACGAGCGCTATGCGAACTGCCGCGAAATGGTGGCCGCGCTGAACAAAGCCACGCAAGCGATCATTGCAGCACGGATGACGCACAATCGCGCGGAGTTAACGAACGAACTGGGCCGGCATATCACGCAAGGCGCCACGCAGGCGAGCACCGGTGCTCTCCCGATTCAGCCTGCAGCGGCGCAGCAACCGATGACGGAGCAGCCGTTGCCGCCCATGTCGTACGCGACGGAAGCGGTTCGTACGCCCGATCAAATGCTCTCGCAGTTGGACGAAGCTTCGCAGGCTGCCGATTCGTTCGAAGCTGGTTCCGCGCTCGTCTCTTCGACGGATAACCTCACGGTCAACCTGCAGCAAAATCTGGCCGCCGCCGATGCCCCGCCGCCGGAATGCGATGTTCTCAACTGGACGCCACAACCCACGCTCATTGTGGGTATCGGCGGCCTGGGCGCGAAGGTCGTTAATCGCTTGAAGCGAATGTTCTCCGAACAGCCGCTCGGCGCCGCGTTACAAACGCTCATCGTCGATACCGACCGCCGCGATGCCTCGGAGTCGAGTTTGGCCAATGCGGGCTCCAGCACTTGCAATCACGGTGATTTCATTCACGTGCCCTTGCGAAAGAGCAGCGACTATCGCGATGATTCGCGCCGCATGCTCGAGTGGCTTGGTAGGCGCTGGCTGTACAACATTCCTCGCTCACAACTCACCGAAGGGCTGCGACCGCTCGGCCGGCTCGCGCTCGTAGATCACAGCGAAGTCATCTGGAACAGCTTTCGCGTCGCGTTGAAGAAGCTCGCGCAACCTTTGCCAGGTGGCGACCAGCCACAATCGCCGCGGATCGTCGTCATTTGCGCTTCGGGCGGCGGCACGGGTGGCGGCATGGTTCTCGACATCGTCGTCGGCCTGCGACAGTTGCTCGACGAACTAAAGCTGAAAGAAGCCCAAGGAACGCATACACCGTACAGCGACATCAGCGTGTTTCTCGGTCACACCACGCCGCGGAACGCCACGGGTTCGCAGCTGGCCATGGCCAACACCTGTGCGTTGTTGGCCGAATGGCAACATCTGTTGCATACCGGCGCCCAATTCCCCGGCGATTCTGCCTGTGCGCTCAAGCCACGGACGATTGATCAGCCGCCGCGAACACGACTCATCGATATGGGCGAAGAGTTGTCGAACGAAGCGTTCGACGCTGCCTGCGGTCGACTGGCTGATCTCATTGCACTCGATGTCGGTACACCCGCCGACAGCTTTTTCCGCTCCAGCGAGAAAGCTTCGGCGGAAAAGATCATCGACAAGGAAGCGGTGCTATTGCGCACGGCAGGGTTAGTACGAGTTGGCTTCACGCATGACGCACTCGCCCAGCGCGCCACACGCAAGCTGTCGCACGAAATGCTGCTTCGCTGGGTTGGCAAACCGAAGCCTGCCGAAGCGCCGAAGCCGTCAACTTCGACTCGCGCGACCAATTTGTTGCCGATCCGGCAAACTCAAGACAATTCGCACTGTCGGGTTAAAGACGCCTTTCTCGACCTGCAAGCGCAGAACCAAGCGCGAGCTTGGGGACTCGAAGCCGAGCCGCTGCTGCAACATCTGTTGGCCGCCACGAGTGCAAACCTCGGCGGTGACACCGATCGCTTCTTCCTCGATTTGACGCAAGGCATTACGAAAGAAGCGGGCAACACGTCGCCTGTGGCAAAGTGGCTCGCTGCTACCACCGAATTGTTCGGCGCACGCACTTCTGAAGCAGTCGCGCCCGGCCAGGCCGTAAATGTCCCCGCATTGGTTCAAGCGACCGAAGGCGCGCTGAAAGACAAGATCGTGACCGTTGGTAAGGAACTGCGAGCCTGGCTCATAAGCTGGCTCGAGGATCCGCAGCAACGTTTGTACTCCGCACAAAAATCGCTGGCTTGGTTTCAAGCTCACTGCCGTGCGCTGCTCGATCAATTCCGCGAACTTCGCCGCCGCTTTGCAACAGAATCGGGGTCGCTCGAACAATACCTCGTGGCGTTGCCGACCGACTGGAAGAAAGCCCGCGCCAGCAGCAAGAAGGTGCAAGGCCCTGAGCCGGAAGTGGCCATTCAACAATTCTGCCGCATTCGCCTGCACGACTTCGCCGCGGTGCTCGCGGGCAAAGTGGTGCAATCGCTCCAAAGCGTGCTCAGCAGCGTGGGCGATCTGCTGGTCGATCTCAATCGCGAGTTGCAAATTCTCGTCGGCCAATACGACGACGGCGAAGATGACAACGAGTCATCCGATGCTGTGTTGTTCGGTCAGCTTCGCAAGCTTGTGAGTGAACAAGTCGAAGCCGGCGTAGCCGCGCAAGCAGCAGTCCTCGACGAGTTGATCACCCGCCAGGTTCTTTCGCCGGCGGGCGGTTTGCTGAATGCTTTAACGGGCGGTGGCGACTATCGCAACCAGTTGCTCGCCGCGCTCGAAACCGAAAGTCGTAAGGTGATTCTGCGACAACTCGAATCACTCGACATCGCTGCGGTACTTGCGGAAGGGGCTGCCATCGATCCGCAGTTGGCGGCCGATTGGCGCACGCTGGTCGATCAAGCACGCCCGCGTTGGCAAGGTGCGACAGCCGATCGCCGGCTTTTGTGTGTGTTGCCCGAACGTTCACAGGCGACGCGCGATCCCCAGTTGTGGCGGCAATGTTTGCAGAACACTTCGTTCCAACAGGCACCGGCCTTGATCGATGCGCCTGGCGCCGACTTGCTGCTCTGCTTCGACGTGGGGCCGCTGAGCGTGACCGACCTGCTGACGCAACTGCTTACGGAACGCCCCGATCTAGGAGAGGTCGCCGGCCGGTTGCACACGCGCGCCGATGTCTCGTGGCCCGAAATCGTAGCGCAGTAGGATTCGCCGCCGATTAAGAATCGAGCCCTGCGGCGGATGTCAGGAGTTCTTCGGAGACGGCATCGACCTGCGCGGTTTCGATGCAGGTTGCTTCTTCGGCAAACCCGACCAGCAGTGCCAAATCGCACAAGCGATTGATTCGCCGCGGTACACCCAGCGAATGATGATGCACGGCCTCGAGCGCTGTTTCGGTGAAAAGGGGGCGTGTAGCGCCGGCAGCTTGCAATCGATGTTGCACGTAGGCAAGCGTTTCGGTCTGCGTCAGTCGGCGCAGCAGGCACTTCACCGCAATTCGCTCTTCGAGTGCCGGCAGTCGTTCAATCGCTACGAGCAAGTTCGTTTGACCAATCAAGACTACCGTGGCAACCGGCAGACCGTTGCATTGTAGATTGAGCAGCAAGCGAGCGGTTTCCAGGCCGCCGTTCGTCGCGAGCAGGTGCGCTTCGTCGATGATGATCAAGGCGTGTTTGCCGGCCCGTGAGTTATCTGTTAGCGCTGCTTCAAGCAACCGCAGGTTTTGCTCCGGCGAGGCGTTCCGCGGGAGTGATGTGGGCTGCAATTGCGCGGCGAGATAACTGAGCAACTGATCGCCGGGCAGCTGTGGATAAACGATGTTCAGCCGCGGCGTCAGCGTTTCGCTGCACTTGCGTAGCAGGTTCTGCACGAGCGCCGTTTTGCCGACACCGGCTGGCCCCGCGAGGAGCGCTGCAGGCTGACGCATCTCGACGGCATAGCGCAATTTCAACAACGCTCCCTGCTGGCTTTCGCCCGGGTAGTAGAAGCGCGCGTCGGACGTGTGATCGAACGGCCGAGCTTCGAGTTGCCAATACGCTTCGTACATGGGGTGAGCTTACAAAAATGCCAATTCAGGTTGGGTGACAAAATTTTCGGCAATTCCGACGGCTTCGATGCCGGCGTCGTACAAGCGATCGCCTGCAGCGCGGCTTTCGTTGACGAGTGCGTAGCGCACATCGCGCACAACAACGGCAGCATCGAGCGGGCAGTTTTCGCCCGGCGGAAAGAGTGGCTCGTTGCTCGATCCTAGCGGACCAAGATCGACGATCACTAATTCAAAGGTGGCTGCCGTAGCTCGTAGCGTCGCCGTCACGCGAGGATCGGCGAGCGAAAGTTTGGCTGTCGAAGTCGACACTTCGAGCGGCAGCACGGTCAGCCGATCGGCGAGCGATTTCACCGCGGCTTCGCTGAGTGGAATCTTGCCGGTCGCGGCTTCTTGCCAACCATAGGCGGTTTCGAGGCCGAGCGCCGTGGCCAACTGCGGACGGGAAAAATCGGCGTCGACCAAAGCGACATGAATGCCTGCTTGAGCTGCGGCCCGCGCCAGACACAGAGCCAATGTCGTGCGACCTTCGCCGCGGCGACTTCCCGTGATGCCGAGCACCTTCAGGCCACCGCGAACCACACTCAACAGTTTGTTGCTGGCGGTGGCGAAGTAGCCGCTAGGATCGTGCATCAGTTTGTCGCAGATCGCCGGCCAGGTGAAGCGATCGACTTCCCACAGCGGCACGTATGGTCGTTTGGGAACGGTCGGTGGTGGTGGCTCGATATCCGGTGCGGCAACTTCAGGTGCGGTCCGCGCTACTTCTTCAGCGGCAGCTTCTTCCACAACGACGTTGATCTCGACTTCTGGTTTCGAATGCGGCACGGGAACGCGCGAGTGCTTGGCATCGATGCGGAATTTCTTCTTCGATTTGGCATCGTCGGCGACCGCATCAGCAACTACCGTCGCTTTGAAGGCAGCTTCGATGTTGGGTGCAGGGGCATTGTCAGTCGACGTCGCATCAGCAGCTTGTTCGGTCGCAGGCTCTTCCGCTGCCGCCCAGCCGTTTGCCAGGTTTTGATTGCAGATGACCGTGGGCGCCACGGGCGTTGCCAGCCAGGTTTGGGCATCGGCGAGTTCGACGATGGCGGCCTGGGAAGTGAACGATTGAACCGGCCACAGGTTAGCGAACGCTTGCGGCACGAGTTCCAACTCGGGGGCAGGTTCGATGGCGTTTTGTTCGGCGGGGACCGCCGGTTCCGGCGGCGATTCCGGCAGCTGCGGTTCGATGTAAACGATCTCCGGCGGCAGTTCGCTGAGTGGAATGTTCTTCAGATCGAGCCGCGAGAGTTGTCGCGCGATCTCGAGCATGCTCTGCGACCATTGTCGCCGCGGCGGCAGCGTGTGCGGATTCGGTTCGACCACCGGTGCTGGTGGCGGAACTTCGGGCGCTGGGCTCTCGGCGCGGTTGGCGCCGCGTCGCTGCAGGCGGCGCGGAACCTTGGTTTCCGGTAGGTGAGCTGCTGGCACCGGTCGTTCTACTGCGTTATCGACGCGATAGAACGTACCCGCGTCGTACAGTTCGTCAAACGCGAACGACTCGCCGCTGGACTGCGCTGGCGCAGCTCGCTCGGTCCGCGGCATGCTGCGCGACGCGTTTATTGCCTGGGCCGGCGGCGATTCTTTCGCGAAGGCTTTAATAAAGGCCTGATCCAGTGCGCTCATAGCGATTACCGCCGGGGGCTGAGGTGAACGATGCAGGAGAATAACTCGCAGGGACGCGGCCCGTTGAACCGCCTTGACCGCTGGCAGGAGCCGGTGAGAACGACGGCGGCGCCCAATTGGCTGGTGGCGCTGTGTTCGCGGGAGGCACGGTGCTGTTGGCCGGAGGGGCGGTACTATTTGCCGGAGGCGCTGGTGGCAGCAACGGCGCGTCACGCAGATTGGTCTCAGGATACGTTGGAGCATTCAATGTCGGTGCAGTCGGCGCCGGGTTGGTATCTGGCGGAACAAACGTAGATCCGTTGCTCGCAACGGGCGCTGGAGTTGGCTGCGTTGGTTGATCCGGACGAGATGCCATCCGCGGATCGTTTTGCCACGGGAACAGCGGTTCGCTGCTCGGTGGAGTCGTCGATTGCCCCGCGTTGGGGACAACGGGCGATTGCAACTCGGCCGTGTTGTTCGCGTCCGGCGCGCTCGGAGCGACGGGCGTCGCTGGCGAAGGTGTGGCGTCGAGCGGATGACTCGGCGCGTCGACCAGGCGAGGAGCCGTGTTCGCGGCTTCGGCTGGCTTATGATCATGTGTTTCGGGCTTGGATTCACTGGGGAGTTCGACGGCGAGGTCCGGCGTTTCGATGCTCGGTGAGGGAGCGGGTGTGCCGCGATTACGACGGGCCAGATAGACCGTGCCGATGAGTGCGATGACAAAGCAGATGGCAATGATCTTGCCGTGTGTCGACAACCAGTCGGTCCCCTTGCCCTCGACTTTGGCCTGGCGAGCCTCGGCTCGTTGGCGGCGGAGCGAAGCCGGCGAAGGCTTTTCGGCCGCAGGTTTGTCAGCTGGTGCTTTGTCGGTGACCGATTTGTCGGCTGGCTTGGCTTCGGCGGTGACGATCGTTTCCACGACTGGAGCTTTGCTCGCCGGCAGATCTTTCTTCGCGGTAGCTTTTACTTCCGGATTGGCTTCGGTCTTTGCTTCCGCTTTGACGGCGGTCTTGCTGTCTGCCGTGTCGTTGGTTTCGGCAGCAGCCTTCACAGCCGATTCGATGGCAGCGGGCAAACCGCTGCTCACGACCGCGGGCTTTTCCAATGTCGTTTTTTCAGCAGCTACGGTCTCCGTCGCGATCGTCGTGCTAGCAACGATGGGAGCAGGCTTGGCTTCTTCTTTCGGGGCCGCAGCACCAATCGCGAGCGCCGCAGTTGACAGTCCCGTCGGCATTTCGAACAGACTGTTGGGCGGGTTGGGCCAAGAGTCGAGCACCGATGAGGCCAGCGGAAATGAGTTCGGCTTGGGTAGTTCGATCGGCGCTGGCTTGGCTGGCGGCGCTACGATCGCTGCTGGTGCCGCAGCGACAGCGGCCGCTTGCCGATTGATGTCGGCCAATTGGAACAGCAGCGGCATTTCGCGCGTCCGCTGCAGATCGACCGCGGCGGCTTCGTTGCGAACAGGCCAATGGCTCGATTTGTTGTCGGTTGCGTTGTTCATGATTGGGGGAGTCCTTTCCCCGTCTGCCGTCAGGGCAGAAACACATTGCCGCGCGAGCTGGTAGGCGCGCGAAGGGATGTTGTCGCCTTCCCTTTATCGGTATCGATCTTAGTGATCTTGAGGCTTAGCGCGACTTTGCGGGCAAATGTCGTTGCTGTGCTAGCAATTAACTGGCCGCGATCGCTTTCTTCAGCGCTTGCATCTGCTCGTACTCAGGCATTGCTTTGTAATACGGATCGAGCGGATAGCAGCCGCTAATCAAGCTATTGCGCGGCGCCGTGGTGCAATCGCTGAACGTGCGGCAGACTTTCTTACGTTCGAGTTTGCCTTTTAGCAGCACATCGTGCGGCAGTTGAGGATACGACAGAACAACGCGTCCCAGGCCCACGGAATCAATCCAGCCGGCGCGTATCAATGCTTGCGCGACATGTGGCAGATAATCCTGCAGATAGGAATATGCTGTGCCGACCATCATGAGTTCGGGAACAGCGGCTTTGAGCTGCCGATGCGCCTGCATTTGCCGCACGCAGCCGACAAGCGGATCTTCCGGCGGCAGATAGCCATCGCTGGGTGGAAAAATCGCGGGCCGCTGAATGTGTGGATTGTAATAAGGACTTCCGCAACTCAAGTTCACCGCAGTCACGTCGGCAGCGTGCAGCATTTTCAAAAGCTCGATTGGTTCGCGTAGATCGTATTGCAGCGGATCTTGTTCACACACACCAAAGCCGAAGCCGTAGGGCAACAGCTGCTGATAATCCATCGGCTGGCCTACCTCGCGGCTGGTCTGATAGGGAAGCGTATCGAACGCGCTCAAGCGCACGACCACCGGAAGGTCTGCGATTTCTGCACGAATGCGACCGATGATCGTGAGCAGTAGCCGCGCTCGCCCTGCGAGATCGCCGCCGAACTTTCCTGGCCGCGTGCGAGCGCTGAGAAATTCGTGCAGCAGATAGCCATGGCAGGCTTTGACATCGACGAATTGAAAGCCCGCGTCACGGGCGAGTCTGGCGGCGACGACATATTGATCGATGAGCCGCTCGAGATCGGCGTCGGTCCAAACGACCGAGTTGTTCTGCGGATCGATACCGAACTTGGCGTCGAGCAAGGGATGATGAAAAGCGATTCGCGGTTCGAGCCGCTTGTCGTTCGGCCGACAGAAACGACCCGAATGAGTCAGCTGCAAACCGGCGACCATCGTCGGCGCATCGCTGCCGAGCTGCGCGTGGCCGGTTTGCAATTCATTCCAAAGCGCCCGCAAGCCTGCAAGATTGCTTTCGATGGCCATGGTTTGATTGGGGTTCGCCCGGCCATCGGGCTGAACGGCTGCGGCTTCGCCACCCCAGATCAGTCCCGCGCCGCTCAAACCAAAATGCCGCCAGCGACGTAAAGTATGGGCGCTCGGGCTGCCATCGCGATTGGCGTCCCAGCCTTCCATGGGGTGGATGCACCAACGGTTACCGGCCGTCAGCGAACCAAACTGCAATGGCGCGGCCAGCGGCGAACCAGCCGCGGCGGTTTGGATTTCTTCATCGACGGGCAGTTCCAAGCCGAGTTCGGCAAGCCGCGTTCGCAGCGCTGCAGGTGACTTCAGCTGGGCGATTTTCGGATATTCAGACATGGGGAATGCGGAGTGTGGATTGCGGAATGCAGAGGGGAGTTCGGACATTGGGCATCTTACGCAATGCGGTGTTCACTGTCGCCCGCTGCGCGTCCTTCCGCGGCGGGGATCGTGAGGATATTCTGGAGCATTCCGCCTCTTTGTTTTTCTTCACGAATCGTCTTCACTTCTCCATGCTCGGAGTTTTGCTTCATCGTCGCTGCTTACTGCTGATGGTGGGCTGCTGCGCGACGATGTGGGTGAATTTCGCGACTGCAGAAGAGCCGCTGCAAGTGGAATCGGCCGTCGCCGGTTTCGGCGGTAAGTACAAGGCCGGCTACTGGACGCAAGTTCTGATTGAACTGAAAGCAGGCCCCGCGGGCGCGATTGGACGGTTGAATCTCCTCACCGAAGATGGGGATGGAGTGCCGGTCATTTATCCCGCCGCGCTTGATGCACCATTGGAACTGAAGCCGGACGAAACCAAATCCTTTCGCCTTTACGGCAAAGCCGGGCCGCAGCGCAGTCATTGGCAAGTGCAATTGCGGACTGGTGAGGATGATCGGGTCGTCTGGTCGCAGCGGCTCGAAGTGCAGCCGCCACAGTGCGCGACACGTGAACTGTTGGTGACGATTGGTTCAGCGCCGGGTGTGGCCGAAGCAGCGGGCCTGAACAAGCGTATGGAAGAAGTGATGTTCCTCTTCGCGCCGGTGGAAAAAGCGAACGAACTGCCGGACCGCGTATGGGGCTACGAAGGGGTCGAGCGCATCGTGTTGGTGGCTGGCGAACGCAGCATGATCGATGAATTGCGAGCCGAGCAGGTGGAAGCGCTGCATCAGTGGGTGCGACTCGGCGGTAAGTTGATCTTTTCGGTTGGCGGACGAGCCCCGGAGATTCTTGCCGCGAATCCGGGTTGGCCTAAGCTCGTGCCGGGCAAGTTTGCCGGCCTCGATCCGCTACGCGATACGATCCCGTTGCAGAACTACGCCGGCGTCGATTTTCCGCGTTCGGCCTTGACCGATCAAACTCGCCCGCCGGTGGTGGAGTTGACGGAGCGAACGGGACGAATCGAACTGGAGCAAGCGGGCGACAATCCGCCGCTGATCTATCGCCAGGCCTATGGATTTGGTCAGGTCACGTTTGTCGCGTTGGCGCTCGATCATCCCACGCTCACGGGCTGGAAGGGGCAACCGAAGTTCATCGCGCGGATCTTAGCCCATGGTGGTCCTGCGGCCGATAATCTCGCTGCAGCCCGTGGTCGTTCGATCACGCATCTCGGATACGACGATCTCGTCGGTCAGTTGCGAGCAGTGCTCGATCAGTTTCCGGGCGTTACCGTTGTGAGCTTCACTGCCGTTGCCGTGGTGGCCATAGCGCTGCTGCTGCTCATCGGTCCGGTCGATTATTTTCTGGTGCAGTATTTCAATCTGCCGCGGACGATCACTTGGTTTACCTTTCCCGCGATTTGCCTCGGCGTGGCTGCGGCGACCTGGTATCTGGGACAGCTCGCACATGGCAACGTCACGTGTGTGAATCAGGTCGAAGTTGTCGACATCGATGCTGCGCAGGGAGTCGTTCGCGGCACACTTTGGACGCATCTTTATTCGTCCGAGGGTCGCAGCTGGCAAATATCGCTGCAGGTCGAAGGTCAGGGTGCTACTTGGAAGAACGTCAACGGCACGGCTGATTGGCAGGGTTTGCCCGGTAGTGGCTTGGGAGGCCTGGCTTCGCCGCAGATTGCACTCGACGCTGCGAATCCTTATTTAATTTCACCGCCAGGGCATGTCGCCGTCATCGATTCGTTGCCGCTGCGAACGGCCAGTTCCAAAGCACTTTCGGCTCGCTGGTGGAGTCCGACCGAGATCGCCAAAGAATTGCCGCCGCTGCGAACAAACGAATACGGGCATCTCGAAGGCGAGGTCGTCAATCCGCTGCCGGTAAAGTTGGTCGACTGCCATGTGACCAGCGGCGAGTGGTTGTATCGAATCGATGAACTGCAGCCAAAACAAAAGATCAAAGCCGGTTCATTAACGCCGCTCAATCTGGAAGCCCGCCTCACACGGCGGCAGGTCATCGATACCAAGGATCTATCGACGCCGTGGCAATCGGACGACACCGACCTGCCGCGAATCGTGCAGATGCTGATGCTGCACAATGCGGTGAAGGGACCGACGTACACCGGCATGAGCCATCGCTATCAGCCACAGATCGATCTCAGCGAACACTTGCGCCTCAGCCGCGCGATCTTGACTGGTCGGGCTGAGAAACCGGCGGCCACGTTGCAGTTAGCCGATGTCCCTGCCGATTCGCTGTCGTCGCAAAATTGGATTTGGTATCGCGTGATTCTGCCCGTTCAACCTCGCGACTCGGCCGCTCAGCCTTAAAGATGCATCATGATTAGAACGGTCGGCCTGACGAAAAAATACGACGAGCTGTACGCGATTCAGGACATCAACCTGGACCTGCAAGCCGGCGATCGCTTCGGTTTTATCGGACCGAATGGCGCCGGCAAAACCACGACGATGAAAATCCTGTCGACGCTGCTGCAGCCCACATCGGGCGAAGCGTATGTCTGCGATCACTCAGTGTTGAACAGGCCGGAAGAAATTCGCCGGCTCGTCGGTTATATGCCCGATTTCTTCGGCGTGTATGACGACATGAAAGTGATCGAATACCTCGAGTTCTTCGCCGCCGCGTATCGCATCTCGGGCTCACAGCGGCGGAAGGTCTGCAACGAAAAGTTGGAACTCGTCGATCTCGATTTCAAGCGCGATGCGTTCGCCAGCACTCTCTCCCGCGGTCAAACGCAGCGGCTGGGCCTGGCTCGCGTGCTGCTGCATGAACCGCAAGTGCTGCTGCTCGATGAACCGCTGAGCGGTCTCGATCCGCGGGCCCGGATCGAAATGCGAGCTGTGCTGCGACGTCTCGGTCAGCAGGGAAAGACGATCATGATCAGCAGCCACATCCTGCCGGAACTCTCGGATATGTGCAACAAAGTCGGCATCATCGACAAAGGGGTGATGAGTTTCACCGGCACCGTGGACGAAGCCATTCAGCGGGCCCGGCCGCAGATCATTTTGCAAATCGAACTCGTCGGCGATCTGTCGAATGCGGCCATCCTCCTCCGCAAGCATTCGCTTGTGGCCCAAGTGGCAGAGGAACCGCAGCGGCTTGTTGTCACGCTCAACGAAGGCGTGAAAGAATATACTGAGCTCTCTTCATTGCTCGTCACGGCCGGCCATCCTATAAAACTCTTCCGCGAAGAAGAGGTGAACCTGGAATCGGCGTTCATGTTGCTGACGAAGGGTGTGGGCGTGCGAACGTAGTTGGAGCTCCGGCTTCAGCCGCCTCCTGACTTGATTTGAACTGCAATTCGCCGGCTAAAGCCGGTACTCCAACAAAGAAGGACAACGCATGGAAACCTGGCCCCTCGGAGTCTTTACCAGCGTCGATGCCGGCCTGGGTGTGAAGTTGGAAGTTGCCCGCGACCTGGGCGTGCCGACGATTCAGATCCACGCGCCGCACGAGCAGACGCGCACGCAGGCGGCCGCCGATGCGTTTCTGAAAAAGTTGAAGGAATATAACATTCAGCTGACCTGCGTTTTCTGTGGTTTCGAAGGCGAAAGTTATGCCGACATTCCAACGGTTTCTCGCACCGTTGGTCTCGTGCCGCCGGAGACACGCGCGGCGCGCACCAAGGAAACGAAAGAAATCGCCGACTTCGCCAAGTTACTGGGTTGCAACACCATCGGCATGCATATCGGCTTTGTGCCCCACGACAAGCACGATCCACTCTACCAGCAGATCATCGCGATCACGCGCGAGGTCTGCGATTACATCGCGAGGAATGGACAACAACTCAATCTGGAAACCGGACAAGAGTCGGCCGACGGCCTGTTGCAGTTCATCGGCGACGTGCAGCGCGACAACCTGTTCATCAACTTCGATCCGGCCAACATGATCCTGTACGGCAACGGCGAACCGATCGCCGCGCTGAAAAAAGTCGGCAAGTACGTCCGCAGCGTGCACTGCAAAGACGGCAAATGGGCGAAGAACCCGGGGCAGGAATGGGGCCAGGAAGTGCCGCTGGGCGAAGGTGACGTGGGCATGGAAAATTATCTGCGCACACTGAAAGAAATCGGCTACACGGGCCCGCTGACCATCGAGCGCGAGATTCCCCAGGATCCGGTGCGTCAGAAAGCGGAGATCGGCGGAGCGCTGGAACTGCTGGCGAATCTCAAGAAGAAGATCCTTACGTAAGCAAGGCGTTCACACTCTCTCCCCGGTATTACGGGGAGACGGCGGGGTGAGGAGTTGCGCCGCAGCAAGACTCTCCCTTTCAAAAGGTCAAACAAGTGACCGCTCTCAATCCATTGCGCACCGACAAAGTCTCCGGCACTCTCACCGGCGGTTTCGGCGTAACGATGATGGGCTTTTCTGCCTTCGGACTGCTCATCGTGGTGCTCCAGTGCGCGGCGATTGCCACCATGGGACCAATACCCATTCGTCCCGATGGTTTTGATTTCGGCGCCGCAATGAATGCGATGCACCGGCTGTGGTTCCTGTATATGCCGCTCATGTTTGCGGGCGGCTTGGTATTCGCCATTTGTGGTTGGCGAATCTATCGCGACTCGGTGATCGCACGACATGTAGCTCAATGCAATGCCGTGCTTGGCTACCTCTGGGGGATCGCTTACACGTTGGCAGCTGTAGCCCTGATGGACCAATTTGGGAAACACGAAATTCCCTTTGAACTCTCGCCGCAGTTGATGGCCGGCTATCGTTGGTTCGTGATCATCGCGAGCATTGCCTTCAATTCGCTCTTTCCCACGGGCTTGCTCTTGATCCTGCCACAACCCAAGCAGCAGACACTCGATGCAATCTTATTAGGATAGTCGTTGTTTGCTTGCGCCCACTGGCGATTGGTCGCACGGCGTGTTGCTCCATTGAATGCTGCAATCTACTTCAATTACTTCACCCAATCCGTTGAAAATCGTGCAAAAGTTAGTGTGTTCTCCACTTCATAGAGCACTCCCAACCGGCCATCGCGCAGCTCCGTCAAACAAGAATATATGCTGCCGCGCGGATCAAGCAAACTGCCGTCGCTCCAGGTCCGTCCTTCGTCGGTGCTGCGGCGTATCGTCAATGCAATGCGTTTTGTGGCGCTGTTGGGGTTAGCGAAAAACAATTCGCCGCGGGAGTGCTTCAGCAAACTGGCCATACACGTTGGATCAGGCAGAGCGAACCATGGCTCCGACCATTTTCCCGCGTCGCTCGCTTCCTTCGTCCAATCCCATTTCGCCCAGGCTCGTTTGCCACTCCGTGATTCGTCGCGCATCGAGAGGAGCAGGGAACCAGTGGCGAGTTCGGCGATTTGTGCTTCGCTCGTCGGCGGTTTGCCGGGAATGGCGGCCGGCGACATTTGCCAATGCTCGCCGCCGTCGCGACTAAAGATGAAGCACGAGTGCGGCGCACCATCGGCAGCGCGAAACTGAGCAGGAAAGATCAGCGTGCCGTCCTTCGTCTGAATTCCCGCGCCAGGCCCTTGAAAGCAGAGTCGCCACTCGCGCTGTTTCACTTGTTCCGTAATGTTGAGCGGCGGCGACCAGGTCAAGCCGTCGTCCGTGCTCTTCGTGATCACGAACTGCCCCGTCTCGCTCGGCAACAATCCAGGGCCCGATCCATTCCAAGCGCGGTTCCCTTGCGACCACAGTGCCGCGACAAAGATCGTGCCCGTTTTGCGGTCAACAAGAATCGTCGGATCGCCAACGCCGTTCCCTTTGGAATCGGGCACTTTCCGATCGTAATCCATAATTGTTTGCAGCTTGCTCCAGGTTTCGCCGTCGTCGGTGCTGCGCATCAGACCGACATCGATATCGGCTGGCAGATCTGCGGCGCCGTTATGGCGGATATCAAACACCGCAAGCAGCGTTCCCTTGTTCGAAGTCGCCAGCCCCGGAATTCGGTAGGACTTCACACCATCGTTGCCGGCGGAGCGCAATACTCGGCGAAAGACGGAATCCTGCCCGACAGTCATGCTGGTCCAGCCCAGCACCCACAAACAAAGCAACAAGTTGCGCAGAAACATGGGCAATCTCTTTCGGTGGCAAGTTGAAGGAACCAGCCATTGTGATGGATTGCCGAACGCCCGACGACCGACCTTTTGGGAATACTGCCATTTCGCTATATTAAGTTGATTCGTCAACAACTGTTCACCGGATGGACGCTCCGCAATGCCTCGCGAGCCAATTGTCACACCACAGCCCGACGATGATGGTCCGCGGGAGGATGCCGACCGCGATTTGCGGCCGACGCGGATTGCCGAGATGATCGGCCAGCGCGACGTGATGGCCCGGCTCGACATTGTGCTCGATGCCGCCCGCAAGCGCAACGAACCGCTGGGGCATATTCTCTTCGATGGCCCACCGGGACTCGGCAAAACCACGTTCGCCACCTGCATTCCGCGCGAACTGAACGTGCCGCTGCACACTTCCAGCGGCCCAGCCCTCAAAGCTCCGAAGGATTTGATTCCTTACCTCACGAACCTCGAAGAAGGAGCGGTGCTGTTCATCGACGAAATTCACCGCATTCCCAAGGCGGTCGAAGAATATCTCTACACAGCGATGGAAGACTTTCGCCTTGACATCATTCTCGGCGAAGGGGTGAATGCGCGGACGATCAATCTGCGCCTGAAGCAGTTCACGCTGATCGGCGCCACGACTCGCGCCGGCATGCTCACCGCGCCGCTGCGCGATCGCTTTCACGTCCGCGAGCATCTGGGCTTTTATTCGATCGAAGAACTGACTTCGATCGTTCGCCGCAGCGGCCGCAAATTAGTGTGCGATCTCGATGACGACGCCGCAGTGGAAATTGCCCGCCGCAGTCGTGGTACGCCGCGCGTGGCCAATAACCGTTTGCGCTGGGTGCGCGATTATGCCGACAGCAAAGCCGGCGGCAAGGTTTCGATTGATGTCGCCCGCGCCGCACTCGCGATGGCAGGGATCGACATTCTCGGCCTCGACAAGCAGGATCGTGGTTATCTGGAAACGATCATCCGCGTTTTTGGCGGCGGCCCAGTCGGCGTAGAAGCCGTCGCGCACACGATGAACCTGGCAACCGATACGCTCTCGGACGAAGTCGAGCCGTTCTTATTGCGCAGCGAACTCGTCGTCCGCACGCCACGCGGACGCATTGTGACGACCAAGGCCTATCAGCACCTGGCGATCAAACCGCCCGAGAAAAAGCCGCCGGAAGAAGACCGGCCGCTGTTTCATTAGAGTCGTCGTTCGCGCCGCGAACGATGAATCGATTTCAATCTTCCGTTGTCGCTCGTTCTGGCAGTCAAACCCGCCACAATCTCGATTCACCTTTCGCGGAGCGAAAAGCGACAAACTAAGCCTGCGGCATACGGATGCCACTGAGCGCGTGACGCAGATTCGATCGCGGAATGACCGGCACGGGCGGCACTTCACTGACGTGCGGCATTTCGACCTTGAATGCCTCGGGGACCGACGCGACGCGCGATTGCACTAGGTGCGGCATCCACAGCGCTTTGCCAACGAGCTCGATCAACACTTCCGGATCAAACGGCTTGCGGAGGTAATACGAGCCGCCGGCTGCATGCGAACGGCGGACGATATCGGGCGTTTGTGTCGACGAGATGAACATCATCGGCACATCTTCGACGCCGGTCATCTGCCGCAATTGCCCGCAGAGTTCCAATCCGCTAAGCGGGCCAAGATCGACATCGCAAATGATCAAATCGAGGGCCAGCGTTTGCACGGCCTTCGTCGCTGCAGCCGCATCGCGGGCACAGTGGCATTCGTAGCCCGACATGTTGAGTACGGCAGCGATGCCGGTCAGCATGATCGGGTCGTTATCGATGATTAGAATCACAGCCGGTTCGTGGGCCAAGGCGGACATGCTTCCCTCGTGAGACACGCACGGTAAGGGGCCGGTCCTTGGCGGAAATTCCTCTTCCTAATTGCCTTCGGCCCGCACAGTCGCCGCCAATCAGAAATGTTTCTGTGAGCGGTACAAGGAGAACAATCGGCACATTCGCAACATGTTGGGTGGGGCGAGCGGTACTCCGCGAGGTTCCACCATGACCTGCACAACCGGTGGGCCACTTGAGTACATTCGACCCACCCTACGAGATCTTGAAATGCAGCGCTTCGAGCTTTTCCAAATCCACCACCGCAATCTGATGGGGATTGGCCCGATAGAGCGCGCCGGGATTCAGCACCAGCGTCGCACCTTCCCGATGTTGCTCGGCGATGTGCGAATGGCCATAGCAGACCAGATCATATTCGCCACTCGTTGTTACCTGGCGGAACTTCTTGGCATCGTCGCTGTGCAGCAGTGCGATGCGGCGGCCGCCGAGTTGTAAATCGGCAAAGCGAGCATGAAACGATCCGCCAGCAGCCAAGATGGCAGCGGAATAAAGCTCATCTTCGTAGTGGTCGACGTTGCCGAGCACATAATTCGTCGGCCAACGCGAAAAAGCCGCGGGAACCTGCGGCGAACCGATATCGCCGCAGTGCAGCACCGCCTCGACTTCAAGCTCCTCCAGCATCCGCGCTGCCGCGAGCGCATTCTGCACGTGACCGTGGGTATCGCTGACAACTCCGATTCGCATCGAACCGCTCCTCGACAAGTTTGTTCCACTTGGGAGTGTAGCAGCCGAGCGTCGCTTGTTGCAAAAAGGGAACATGTGTCGTAGCGACCACTTCGCAACCGCAGCAACCTAATCGCTGACTAGCATTGCGTTTGCAACTTTGTGATCCGCAGCCTGGCAGGAGCGGCATCCGGCTTGCTTTGGTCTCGTTGCTTATGAAATTATGCGACTTACTCGAGCTTGGCCTGGTGACTGCGACGCAGGCGCCAGTCTTCATCGAAAGTCGGGCGGAGTTGCCACATGGGGCTATCGAGCAGTACTGGTCGGCGTCGAAATGCCGGCAGGAACGCTGGTATCGATTGTTCCGCCAGGGCGCCGGCAGCATCACGCCCGACCAAATGTCGGCAATCATTCACGAAGTACTTGCCAGCGAATTGCTCACCCGCGTGTTCGTTTCGATGTGCGCTGGGCACGATCAAGCCAGCGGCAATGTGGAACTCGAGCCCATTGCTCACAGCATCTATCTGGGGCATCTCGAAGCCCGCAATCACGCGCTGCAATGGATGGTTGGCGGCAGCGGCGCTGATTTGGGGACCGCCGTCGATTGCAACCGCTTTCGCCGCCGCGTTGAGCGCTGGACCGATCTGCTGCTTGGTCGCCTCGCTGCTTACTGCAATCCCGCAACGCTGGCGTTTGAACCCGGACGGGCTGTCGACTTCGCCGAAGACTTCGCCACGTTGCGTACCACGAATGAATTTGCCTGGAACCTTGCGGCGGCCTCTGCCCGCGTTTCTTTTCAATCGCTGTCGCAAGCAACCTTTCACGTCGAACTCAATCGCGATGTCGCCTCGGCCGTGCTCGGAGTTTTTGGTGACCAGGTTTTCGATGGCTTTGGCCTCAGCCGTTCGCTGTGGCTCGAACGAATGAGCCGCACGGCAAACGACACGCAAGGAATGATCGAGCAACTCATACGCCTCGACGCAGGATTGCCGATCACCGAAGCGTTGCAACTCCGCGGCACACGCACGCGGCGTGAACTGCCGTAGTTAAATGCCACTTAGCTCCGCGAACGACGACTAACCTTTTCGCTTTGCCAGCGCCACTTCCCGCGCCGCCTGCCGCGCGCGGATGTTGTCGAGCGAGTCGCTCGGCGTCGCTTCGATCAATTTCTGCGTGTACTTCTCTTTGGGATGGGCATAGATATTTTCCGAAGGCCCAAACTCGATGATGCGGCCGCCGAGTTTGCCGTTGGTTTCGACCGGCGCCATCACGGCCATCATATCGGCCATGAATTTCACGACGCTCAAATCGTGGCTGATGAAAATGTAAGTCAGGCCCCGCTTCTCTTGGAGTCGCTTGAGCAGATTCAGCACTTGAGCCTGCACGGAAACATCGAGCGCGGAAACCGATTCGTCGCACACGATGAACTCCGGCTCGACCGCTAAGCAACGCGCGATGCAGATCCGCTGTCGCTGACCGCCGGAGAATTCATGCGGATAACGGCCGAGGTGCTCCGCCTTCATCCCGACTTCTTCGAGCAACGTCACCGCGCGATCGCGGCGATCCTTCGAACTGCTGCCGATCTTTTGAATGATCATCGGCTCGGTGAGCGCGGCTTCGATGGTGAGCCGCGGGTTCATGCTGCCGTAGGGATCTTGAAAAATGATCTGCATTTTGCGGCGCATCTGCCGCATCTCGCCGCTGGAGAGTTTTTGCAAATCCACCCCGGCATACGTCACCTGCCCGGCGTCTGGTTCGATCAACCGCAGAATCGCCCGGCCCGCGGTCGTCTTGCCGCAGCCCGATTCGCCGACGAGCCCCAAGGTTTGCCCGCGATAAATATTGAAGCTGATCCCATCCACCGCGCGGACGTGATCAACAACGCGCAGCAAAATTCCTTTTCGCACCGGAAAGTGCACCTTCAGATCCTTCACCGATAGCAGCGGCTGTTCTCCTTCGAGCACGGCTTTCGTATCGGGTGCGTGCTGGCTCTCTTCCCACGGATGGCCGATTGCTTTCAGTTCCGAACGCGGGTGCAGCAACCGGCCTCGGCCTTGTGTGGTGAGCTGCGCGAGCCGCTCGGGCGTGATCTGCTTTTCGATGACCTTGAACGAGTCTCCCGAGCCGCTGGTCTCCATGAAGTCAGCGACGGTCGGCAGGATTTTGTACGGCGTATCCAGCCGTGGTTTGCAAGCGAGCAGGCCCTTCGTGTACGGATGTTTGGGGTTCGCAAAAATATCGAGCACAGGACCGTACTCGACGACTTTGCCTTGCAGCATCACCGCGACGTCGTCGGCGATTTCCGCGATCACACCCAGATCGTGCGTGATGAACAGCACGCTCATGCCTCGCTGGTCGCGCAAGCGGCGAAGGATGTCGAGAATCTGCGCCTGAATGGTCACGTCGAGCGCCGTCGTCGGCTCATCGGCGATGAGCAACTTCGGATTGCACGACAGCGCCATGGCAATCATCACGCGCTGCTTCTGACCGCCCGACATCTGATGCGGATACGAATCGATCCGCTTTTCGGGATCAGGCATGCCCACTTCACGAAACAGTTCGATCGCCCGCTCGCGGGCCTGCGCCTTCGTCACGTCTTGATGCAAGCGAATCGCTTCCATCACCTGGGCGCCGACGGTGTAAACCGGGTTCAGCGAAGTCATCGGCTCTTGAAAGATCATGCTGATGTCTTTGCCGCGCAGCCGTCGCATTTCGCGCTCGGGCAAACCGACCAGATCACGACCCAAAAACGAAATCACGCTCCCCGGCTGAATCTGCCCGGCGCCGGCGAGCAGCCGCATGATCGAATACGAAGTGACGCTCTTGCCCGACCCCGATTCGCCGACGATGCCGAGCGTTTTGCCTTCTTCCAGTTTCAGATTGACATTGTCGACCGCACGGACAACGCCGGTTTCGGTATGAAAAAACGTCGCCAGGTTCCGCACATCAAGGAGTGGGGCAGCGGGCTTCGCGGGTGGTGTTGCCGTCGACATAAGGCTATTTCAGATGTCAGATTTCAGAAAGCAAATTTGAAAGGCTACTTGCTCGATTCACGCAGCCGCGGGTCGGTTGCTTCCTGCAAGCCTTCGCCGATCAGGTTGTACGAGAGGACCGTCAGGAAAATTGCAAAGCCGGGGAAGAAAACCAGCCACCATTTGCTCTCGAAACTTCCCTTGCCCTGATTCAACAAGTTGCCCCAGCTGGGCGTATCGGGCGGTGAACCGATGCCCAAAATGCTGAGCGCTGCCTCGAGCAGAATCGCCGACGCAATGCCGAACGAAATCGGTACCAGGATCGGCGCCAGCGCATTGGGCAGGATATGGCGGAACATGATCCGCATCCGGCCGGCGCCCAGCGAACGCGCAGCAGTGACATAATCCATGGCCTTCAATTTCAAAAACTCCGCCCGTGTCAAGCGACAAATCGTTGTCCACGAGGTGAGCCCCAGCACCGACATCGTCAGCCAGATGCTCGGATTCTTGACGAACGACAACAGCGCGATGATGATCACCAGCGTGGGAATTGAAATCACCACTTCCGTAAAACGGCTGATTAAAATATCGGTCCAGCCGCCAAAGTAGCCCGCGATCGCACCGAGCGTGATGCCAATTACCGCAGCGATGCCAGTCACGACGAAGCCGACGAGCATTGCGATCTTCGTGCCATGGATCATGATTGCGAAGACGTCGTAGCCGCTGTCGGTCGTGCCCATCCAGTTATATTTATTGGGCTTAGCTCCGACGTCGCTTTCGGGCTGCCCTTCCCACTCATTATCTCGCACGCGGCGATAAGGATCCTGATAAATCATCGGCCAAACGGCCCAGCTCTCGGGATCCTTCTTTTTCAAGTTCGCGGGATAGATCTTGCGGAAGCGATCTTTGTGAAAGATCACCGGCTCCCACGATTGATTGAAATAGGCCAGGCAGGGAAAGTAAATATTCCCTTTGTATCTGCAGATGATGGGTTTGGTGCCGATAATCATCGGCGCGGTAAGCGCGATCAAGCCCATGAAGACGACGTATCCTAAGGCCAACATCGCCAGCGGGCGGCGGCGAAAACGACGCCAAGTCGTCGACCAAAAGCCGAGCGACGGCTGGGGCTTGAGCGGAGCAGTCGGAAGTGGAGGAGCGATCGACATACGTGCTATTTGAAAGTGACGCGAGGATCAACAAACGCATAAGCCAGATCGGCCAGCAACTGACCAATCAGCGTCAGCACCGTGAACATCAACGTCAGGCCCATGATCAGGTCGTAATCACGGCGGCTGATTGACTGGTAGAACAACTGCCCCATGCCAGGCCAGTTGAAAATGCTTTCGAGAATGACGGCCCCGCCGACAATGCCGGGAAGCGATAGACCCAGAATGGTCACGAACGGAATCAGCGTGTTGCGAAAAGCATGCAGCACGAGCACGCGCAACGGAGAAGCTCCCTTGGCCCGCGCAGTGCGAATGTAGTCCTGGCGGATCGCTTCTTCCATGTTTGCTTTGATGAACCGCGTATCATAAGCCAAGCTGCTGTACGTCAAGCAAAACAGCGGCAGCACCAAATGCTTGAAGACGTCGAATGCTTTGCCGAAACTCGACATCTGATCGTGGTCGGGACTGGTCATCCCTTGCAGCGGCAATTCCAAGGGCGTGTCGCGCAAATACTCAAACGTCAAACTGAGCAACATCAGCGCAGTGACATAGGACGGGAGCGAATAGAGCGCATACAAGCCGATGCTCATGCCGCGCTCATCAAACCGACCACTGAACGCAGAAGAATAAAGTCCGAGCGGAATCGATGCGAAATAGGCCAAGAACAACGAGCTGCAAGAGAGCAACAGCGTCGGCCCGAGGCGCTCGTAAATCGCCGCTGCAACGGATTTCTTCTCGGCGATGGAATCTCCCAAATCGCCTCGTGCGACATTCATGACCCACACGGCATAGCCCAGATGCCAGGGCTTATCGAGGCCGTAACGCCGCTCTAGTTCCGCCTTCCGCTCCTCGCTGAGCTTGAGACTCGGATCGGTGCCCATGTCGAGCGCCAATGGAGAACCGGGCATGTTCCGAATCAACGCATAGATCAACAGCGAAGTCAAAAAGAGCGTAAAGACAGCGAGCAGCAGCCGTCGTACCAGGTAACTAACCATTTCGACTCCGTCTCATTTCCGCCGTGCTCCTGAGGTAGCCCGTCGCATTAGCAAGGGCGTCCGTTCCTTTGAGAAATTGCTGTTTCGCGCGCGACGATCAAAACCACCCCCCGACCAATTGACTTGCATAGCCATTCCATCATCACGCCCTCACTTACGTTACGGGCTTCCATGGGGCCGTGCCGCTTACGGGACCACGGCAGGACGATAGATGCTGCTGAAGCCGGGACCATAGTGGTACGGGCCACGCGGGCTGAACATGTAGCCCCGCAACTCTTTGTTGAAGCCGTAATACGCGTTCTGATAAAAGAGCCACGTGTAAGGCTGATCATCGTACACCAATTGCGAAATCTTCTGATAAATCGCGCGGCGTTTGGCCGGGTCGAACTCCCGCTTCCCTTGCTCAAAGAGTTTGTCAACTTCTGGATTGTCATAGCTACCGTAGTTGCGGTTCTCGCCCTTTCCCCAAATATTGAGGCTTGTATCGGGGTCGGTGCCGGTGCCCCAACCGCCGAACGACGCTTCGAAAGTCTTGTCCTGCAAGTTTGCAATCAGCGTGGCAAACTCCAACGGACGAACCGTGCAGCGAATGCCGATCGAGTCGAGATTGGTGCGAAGCAGGTTGCAGATATCGATCCGGTCCTGACGATTCGAAACGAGGATTGTGAAATCGAACTTGGTCTTCTTACCGTTAATCACCTTGTCCAAGATGCCGTCGTCGTCGCTGTCGGTCCAGCCGGCCGCAGCGAGTAGATCCTCGGCTTTGTCGAGGTCTTGCTTCATGGGTTTGGGCGATGGCTTCGGCGCCCATTGCGAATCGGGATGGAACATGCCCGTGCACGGCGCATCGAGGCCAAGCCGCAGTTTCTTCAGCAGTTCGTCGTGATCAAAGGCATAACCCATCGCTTGCCGCACGCGCTTGTCCGCGAAAAACGGCGACGGCTTGCCGTCCGGCGTCTTTTGATTCCAGAGAAAGTGGAAGCTGACCCATTCCGTCGCGTAGGCCTTGGTGCACTTGGAATAAAACTCGTTGGTCGTCGTTTGTTCGAGCCATTGTGGCGGCGTGAGAATCAACTCGTCGATATCGCCGCGGCGAAGGCTCAAGAGCGCGACGGTTGGATCCTGCACGATTTGAAAGCGAATCGTCTTGAAGTACGGCTTGTCGCGAACTTGCTTCCCGTCGTGCATGTAATATTCTTCGCGCCGTTCGAGCACAATGTTCTGACCGGCGCTCCGGCTGGCCACTCGATAGGGCCCCCCGACGACCGGCTTGTTTTCGTAAGCCACATGCGCCTTGCTTTGCAGCATGGTTGGGTCTTCGGCGAGCGTGTTTTCAAAGACATGCTTCGGAATGACCGAGAAATTCAAGTTCCACACGTTGGTCGCGAGGGCCGCTTTGTGAAAGTAGACCAACGTGTAGTCGTCATAGGCTTCGATCCATTTGATTTCATCCGTGCCGGTCCGCTGCGCGGGAATTGGAATCTCGCTGGTGAGCAGCGCTTTGAAGCTGAAAACGATGTCGTGCGCAGTGATCGGCTTGCCGTCGGACCAGGTCAAGTCGTTGCGAATGACGACCTTATCCATCAGACCGTCCTTGCTCGTTTGCCATTTGGCGACCGTGTCGCTACTGGCGAATGGTTGCAGATTCCAGTCGAAGCTGAACAAGCCGTAGGACGTCAATCCGGAAACATCAAACTCCGTCGTCGAACTCAGCAGCAGCGGATTGATCGACTTGATGTCGAAATTGATGTGCCGCGTGACGGTAGCATCGAAATTCACACCCTTGTCTTCTGGCATTAAGCGACCCAGCGCACTGTGGATAATCGCGTTGTTCTTCGGCGAATCGTTCTTCAACTTGAGCGCTTCAGCGACAGTGGCCAGTGGCTTTTCCTTGGCCTGTTTCTCCCGGAGCAATTTCAACGAATCGAGGACCGGCTTGTCCTGCCAATCGGCCGTTTTGTCGAGTTCGGCAAGCGCGGGAGGCGTGAACGGCTTGATCATGTCGCCGAACTTGAACTCTTTCTTCTGGGCCGCGGCAGGTGCAACGGAGCAACCGACGAGTACAAGCACGAGCGTCCGCCAGAGCGGCCGGGAAAGGACAGACATATTGCCTCCAAGGGTGTTGAAACGCGAGTGGAGCTTCGATCGGTGAGCAAAAACACCGGCGGGATGCAGGTCAATCTAGCCCTTAACCGCAGCCTCATCAACCTAAGGACAGGCCGGAGCGCTACTCCGTCCCTGGCCACGAATGGCGCGGTTTTGCTCGCTACCGCTGCGTGGCAGCCTGGCGTTGATCGCCGCCGCGGCTCGGCAGGAGCCACGCCCTCCCAGAGATGGCCAGTCAATCAAAATATGGTTGCTAGATCGAATCGACGGTTGTGCTCACGGTCACCGATGGATCGGCCGCGCGAATGACGGCGAGCAGAACTTTCAGGTCTTCTTGGATTTGTTGGTAGAGGAAATACGATCCGACGCAAGAGATAAACGCGGCGATGATGGCGACGGCCATCCACGGGATGTTGTCGTACCAAACGTTCGTCACTCCAGGCGTCTCCCGGTAGTAAACCAGGATGAACAAGACGACCAGGGTAAAGCCAATCGTCAAAAAGGCGAAGCGGGCGGATTGGCGACGCAGGGTGCCCAGTTGGTGCTGCTCCCATTCGTCGGGGGTGCCGGTGCCGAGCAACGCCGGATAGTGTGCACGCAAAATGATGCCGGTGGTTGCCAGCCAGGGCAACGTCAACGACATCACGCCGCAGAGGGTTTGTGAAATAATGAAATGCCAATAGAACCTTGCAGGCACAGGGCCAAATTCCGCGGGCAGAAACAAATGAATCGACGTGGGAAAGACAATTCCTGCCAGAATCCATTCGATGGCAGCGACCCAACAGAGACACGAACCCCACCACAGCACACGCCGCCGCGCGACGTTGACGACGTTCGGATCCATTACTCCGCGCGATTCTCGATACTGACGAATCGCTCTACTCACCGGCATCATGTAGGCCAAGACGAGAATGACGCCCAGCGGATAAAAGATCGAATTCACAAAGATCGACGTGTTGTCAAAAACCGTTTTGATCGCTACTTGGGCCTGTTCATAATCCGGCATGCCCCGATGAAAGTTGTGGATCATTTCATCTTGGTTGTACAAAAAGTTGATTGCGCCCCAGATCGCCAGCGGCGGCATATTAATCGGAATCAGCGACAACAGCGGATACTTCAGCGCGAGACCGCGCCAGCCATGCTGGGCTCGCTCTAAAAAGGTCGACGCGCCAGGAACGAGGCAAAGTCGAAGTTCACGCGCCAGCTCCACGCCGTTCGACTGCCGTTCATCCGGATTGGGAGACAGCAATCGCCGCAGCACTTTCTCCAAGCGATGACCGACGCCATCCGTCGGCTGCACTCCGCGATGCGGTTTCTCGTTGTACCGCCGGCCGATCATTTCCTGCAGCTTGGTGTTCCACTCGTTATCGAGCGAGCCGTCGTCGAACGGGCGTTCGCCGAAATAGAGTTCCCACAACAGCACGCCGAGCGAAAAGAGATCGCTGCGAGCATCGAGCGTTTCGGGCAACCGCGTATGTTGCGGGCTACACGCTTCGAGCTGCTCGGGCGACATATATGCCAGGCTGCCACCGAAGTACGCGGCCGGCGAAGCTCCTTCGAGCTTGCTGCAAAAACTAATGTTGAAGTCGGCCAGCTTCGGCCAGCCATCGGCGCCAATCAGCACGTTCGCGGGCTTGATGTCGCGATGCAAAATGCCGCGGCCGTGCGCATATTCCAGGGCTTCTGCCAACTTCGCGCCGAGACGACAAACGACCTGGCTCCACGGCGCCGAGGCGATCTCCTTCGGCCAGGCCGCGATGGAAAGAGGCGGCACGCCGGCTTTCATCATCGCTTGCGTCGCGGCGAGGACGAGGATCTGTCCCGATCGCGCCGGCGCGGGATTCTGTTGTACGAGCTTCACCACTTCGTGCAGCGTGCCGCTGGGAGCGAACTCCATGTACAGCAGCCGCAGCCGCTGCGCGGCCACTTGCCGCTGATCGAAGACGCGGACGATGCAGGGATGATCGAGCTGCGCCAGGGTCTGCGGCTCGTTCCCCTTGTCGGCCGATATCTTGAGTGCCACTTGCCGCTGCATCGAAATCTGCCGGGCGAGATAAACTCGCCCAAACGCGCCGCGACCCAACTCGAATAGCAATTCGAAGTCATCGAGCTTTTGACCCGCATGTAGCGAGTTGAACATCTGCGTCTGGCAGAGCGCCGTCGACGTGGTCATTGTCTTGTCGTCGCCGATCACGCGTTTGAGCGCAGCCGACGATTTGGGAAATCGTTCGCAGTAGCCCAGCAGCGAAACCGACTGCCCGCCGGCGCGGCGGACGTGAAACTCTTCGCAGATCAGTTCGAGCGGAAACTGCTGATCTTCTTCGTAGACTTCCGGATACTCGGCCCCATACGCTTCGAGCGATTTAAAATCCTTCCGCTGCGAACGTTGCTCGAGATCGGTCTTGATCAGTTCGATCAACGCCAGCTTGCGCAAGCTGGGTGGATTCGCTGGCAGATAGTCATGCAACGGTGGGCAAGGTTGGTTTTCCCACGCGGCGAGAAAACGCGTGACCCATTGTTCGATCTCGCCCCAGGCTTCGGTGCCGGCATTGATCGTCAGTTCCATGATGCAACGAAATTAAAACAGCGAAGGACCGAACCGAACAGGATCAGCACACGTCTCCATAGTGAGCACCTATTGGTGATGTTACACTATCCGCGAGCAGATGTGAGGGTCACGGCCAAACGGCCATTGAGAGCGTGTTATGAGCAATTCCAGCGACGAACCTGTCGATCCGCTCCTCGAGCGAATTCGCCAGCGCGATACCATGGCCCTCGCAGATTTTCTGCAACAGCGTCGCGCGCCATTGATGGCTTTCATCGAACGTCAGTTGGGCCAAGCCCTGCGGCGGAAAGTGGAACCGGACGACGTCTTTCAAGAAGCATCGGCCGAAGCGGTGCGGGCACTACCCAACGTCGAACTCGGCGATCGCGATCCGTTCTCGTGGCTCTGCCAGATTGCGGAGCGGCGGATTGTTGACCTGCATCGCCGTTATTTCGATGCGCAGAAACGAGACGCGGGCCGCGAAGTGCCACTCGCTGCGGGTGGAGCGGATACGAGTGCACCCAACCTCGCCCAAATGCTCGCTGCGAGCATCACGTCTCCCAGCGCGGCGTTCTCGCGACAAGTGCGCGAACAACGCTTGGAAAGTGCGCTGCTGGCCTTGCCCGTAGATCAGCGCGAAGCACTGCGGCTGCGTTATCAATTCGACATGCCGTCGAAAGAGATTGCCGAAAAGCTCGGCAAGACCGACGCAGCGGTGCGCGTGATGCTGACGCGCTCGCTCAAGAAATTGCAGCAATTGCTGGGCGAAGAGATCGCGCCGAAAGACCTCAAATAATTCGTGATTCGCAATTTGAAACTTGTAAGTGGAAGCCAATTGCGAATTACAAATCACAAATTGCCAAATTGCCAATTTATTCCCAGTCCAACGCCACATCGAGCACGATCGCCGAGTGCGTCAGTGCGCCGCTGCTGATTCGTTCGACGCCCGTTTCGGCGACGCTGCGAATGCTCTCGAGCGTAATGCCGCCGGAGGCTTCAAGCTCGATTGTCGGAGCTAGTTCATTGCGAATCGCCACGGCTTCACGCATTACCGCGGGCGGCATGTTGTCGAGTAGCACGATGTCGGGACCGGCGGGCAACACCTCACGCAGTTGCGCGAGCGAATCGACCTCGACCTCAACCATCATTTCCGTGAAACGTTCTTGTCCGGCTCCATGCTGCCGCAGGAACTGCCTGGCTCGTTGCACTGCTTCGGCCGGTGTGTAACGGATGTTCTGCGGACCTTGGCGACCCAGGGCGAGATGGTTGTCCTTGATCAACACGCCGTCGAAAAGGCCCATGCGATGATTTTGTCCGCCGCCGCAGCGGACCGAGTATTTTTCCAGTCGCCGCCAACCGGGCGTAGTCTTGCGCGTGTCGTAAATCTTCGCCTTGGTGCCAGCGATCGCGGCGACGTACTGCGAGGTGAGCGTCGCGATGCCCGACATCCGGCCCATCAAGTTGAGCAACGTACGTTCGGCCGTCAGTAACCCGCGCGCGGAACCACGGAGTTTGGCAACGATGGCGCCTCGTTCCACGTGCGCGCCATCGGCCACGTTTGGTTCCCAGGCGGCGTCGATTTCCATTTCTTCGAGCACGATTCGCGCTGCTTCGATCCCCGCAATCACGCCGGGCTTGCGGGCAACGAGGTCTGCCGCCGACTGTGATTCTTCAGCCGCGAGGGCCACGGTGGTCCAATCGTGGCCGCGCTCAAGATCTTCGAGAATCGCCAAGCGCACGATCTGGCGGCAGTCGTGTTCGACTTCGGCGTCCCAGGTTTGTTGGCGATATTCTTTGGTCATGATTCGTGCCTTCCATTGTCATCGATCGATCCGCGATCGATGAATCGACGATCGAGGCCAGCGATCTGATTTGCTCAACGCAATCTCGAAATGCGGCCTCCGTTCACCGTTTGCGGAGCGAACGGCGACTATCATTGCAACCAGCGCGCAACGTCTTTGGCCCAGTACGTGAGAATGATGCTCGCACCGGCACGGCGGATGGCTGTGAGCATTTCGAGCGCGAGCGTGCGTTCATCCACCCAACCATTTGCCGCAGCGGCCTTCACCAGGCTGTACTCGCCCGAGACGTTGTACGCGGCGAGCGGCACGCCGGGGAACGCTTCACGCACGTCGCGAATGATGTCGAGATAAGCGAGCGCCGGTTTGACCATAATCAGGTCGGCACCTTCGCAGAGATCGAGTTCCACTTCCCGTAGCGCCTGGCCGGCAGCGGCAGCGGGATCCATTTGATAAGTGCGGCGATCGCCAAACTGCGGCGCACTTTCGGCCGCATCGCGAAACGGCCCATAAAAGGCCGAAGCATATTTCGCCGCGTAACTCATGACGGGCAGATGCGAGTAACCTGCATGATCGAGGGCATAGCGAATCGCACCGATCATGCCATCCATCATGCCGCTGGGTGCAACCATGTCGGCGCCGGCCTGGGCATGGCTGACTGCCTGCTTGCCGAGCAAACCGAGCGTCGGATCGTTGGCGACATCTTTCACACCATTCCGTTCTTCCAGCAGCCCGCAATGGCCATGGCTGGTGTATTCGCAGAAGCAAACGTCGGTGATGGTGAGCAACTTCGGCGCGGCTTCTTTCACCGTCCTCACGGCCTGCTGCACGATGCCTTGCTCGCAACACGAGTCGCTGCCCGTGATGTCTTTCTCTGCAGGAATGCCGAACAAGATCACTCCGGCGATGCCCATCGCTTCGGCTTCTTTGGCTTCGAGGGCGAGCTGATCGAGCGACAGTTGAAACTGCCCCGGCATCGAGCCGATGGGCTGCTTGATGTTTTTGCCGGGCCTCACGAACAGCGGCAGGATCAAGTTCGCGGGCGCGAGGGTTGTTTCGCGGATTAGCGTTCGCAGCGCTGCGTTGTAGCGCAGGCGGCGCATTCGCGTGGTGGGGAAACCGGAGTTTGTAGGAGATACATGCGTCATACAATTCACTCTAGCTGCGACGCGAATTGTTCACAACGCGGTGGTCTGACAAAGCATTTAGCGATCGGGCATTCCCACCACAAAGACCACCACTGCCAAAATCATCAGCAAAGCGCCGCTCCACGCTCGCCCCAGCGCGAGCAAAAGTCCGCCGATGAAAACGCAGGCGGTGCTGCCGGTCATCACCGCAATCACGCGGCTCGCCGATCGAGAAATGCGATCATCGGCTGCCGGCAGCCCCCACAGCGCTGGCAAAAGATAGATGCACAGGGCCGCTCCGGCAAAAAAAGCGATGTACTTGCCAACCGTTCGCAGCAATGGAGGTCGATCGGGCTGGTACTCGTCGTAGGTCATCCAATGCGATTTCCATGGACAGCACGCACTTGCGCTGGAGTCGCAGTGCCCGTCGTTCCCAATTGCTGAATCGTGATCGAAGCCACCAGGTTGCCGAGCGCGGCGGCCTCGATGGGCGAAGCGCCGCAAAGCAGCGCCGACACAATGCCGCTGGTCGCGGAATCGCCCGCACCGACGATATCGATCGGCCCCGTTACTTGCGGCGCGGGAACAATCGTCGTCGTATCATCGCTGGTAGCGACCAACGTGCCGAGCTCGCCCAACGTGCAGAACACCGGCTGTTTTGTCTTCTTGGCGAGCTTCGCCGTGGCAGCCGCAAATGCTGTTACGTCAGCGGCAGGATCAAGGCCACACGCCCCGGCAATTTCCGTGCGATTTCCTTTCAGCACGCCGAAGGAAAAATCACGCAGCCGCTGACGACTATCGATATAGATCAACTTGTGAGGATTTTGTTCGCTGAGTAATTGCAAAAAACTACGGACTGCACTCGTGATCACGCCGCAGCCCTGTTCGTTGACTTGATCCAACACAATCAAGCCATCGCTCGATTGCCAGGTATGTTCGATTCGTTCGCACAAAAAGGCTTGCACCTTTTCCGACAATTGCCCACGCGTGCGGACATCCAAGCGATTTAGTTCCCGCACTTTATCGCCAACCGGTTGCATTGGCTTGGTGTACGTCGGCGTCAATCGTTCCGGCGCACAAATGATGTTCTGCGGATCCACCGGCAGGCGGCGAACTTCGCGGAGCAAATCAAAGCCATGGCCATCATCGCCAATCACCGTCGCTGGCATCATCAAGCCCACGCCGAGCGCGGCCAGGTTGTTCATTACCGTGCCGAGTGCGCCGGGCGAGTTCCGCACGTGCACGACTTGATGTGCTTCCAGGCCCGTTTCGATCGACATCTCGGCGACGGGTTGCAGTTCCAAGTAGCGATCCAAAAACAGATCGCCGACCAGCCCGATCGTCAACCGCGGCAGGGCATTGAGGATGGCATCGAGACGCGAAGCAGTGAGCAAGTGAAAGGTTCCTTCCTATTTCGATCCGCTTGTAGCGGCCTACGCTAGTTCCGCCAATCCCAACCGTTCAAGGAGCACCTGCCAACAACGATAGTCGCCGATGATGATGTCGGCGCCAGCCCGGATCAAGTGCTCCCGCTTCAGCGGATCGATGCCCGAGCCCGTGACCTCGTTGCTCGCGAGGCCAATCGCCAAACCGCCGACTTGTTTGATGGCCACGATCTCAGTCGGGCCATCGCCAATCGCAATCAGGCTCTTTGCGGGATAGCCTTGCTTGACCAACTGCTGCATCACCGTCAGCTTCGAGAATTTCGGATCCTGATTCACAGGGCCATGCACGCGCTGTTCGAAATAGCCGTGGAAGTCGAGGATTTGCAGTTCGTGTTGCACTTCCTTCAGTTCCGTGCCAGAGGCCAGCACCAGGTACATCTTGCGAGCTTGCAGCTCGTGCAAGATCCGCCGTGTCCCGGCGACGGCCATCATGTCGGGTGATGCATGCCCGCGCATCACCGCGCGGATGCGGGCATTGGCCTGCAACATCAGGCTCTCTTGATAGCGATCGAGATAAAACGTCGCGGGCTGCGGCTGATGCCCGCGTTGCCGAATTTCATCGGCCAGGCGTTGCATCTGCACCATCGTCGGGCGGCCGGTCAATTCAATGACAAACTGCTCGACGAGCTTCTTCAGATTGCCGGCCGGCTCGCCCGTATCGAGTTGCGTGAGCCACTCGACCATCATCGGCACCATCAGTCCCTGCCAGTTGCGGCGGAGGAGCGACAGCGTGCCATCGAAATCAAAGACCACCGCGCGATAACCGCTCCGCGGAATATCGGCACGAATCAGTTCCAACTCAGGATTGGGCCGGCGAACCATGTTGTCAGTTCAAAGTTTCGATGTTCAAAGTTTGTCGTTGAGAGGAATTCGTGCCGTTCAACCACAAATCCTAAACTCCCGCCCAGCAACTTTGAACTACGAACTGCGAACGAGAATCTAAGTACTTCCCAGCGGCGAATCGACCACGCCCACAAACCGCCCGCCGTTGTCGTACCAGCCGTGGCGACTGAAGCGGCACCAGGTCAACTCCATTTCGATTCCCACCCACTTGCCGTCCCGCAGCGGAAACGACGCCACCACCCGCGACCACTCGACCGGATGCGCAAAGTAGAAATCCGCGCCATGGTTCGACAGATGCCTGCCGACGACGACAAACGTCTCGGCGAGCAACGGCTGGCCATTCCGATCCAGCGGCGTCATGTGGATGGGATAAGGATACGGATGCCGCGTTTCGGTTCGCCGCTCCAATTGCCGTTCGGCCTGGGCGCCGGCCAAAGCCAATTGCACCTGCTGGGCCACCAAGTCCTTGGGCCGTTCCAGCAACGCTCGCGGCTCAGGCTCAGCGACTGGCGGCGGAGCCGGCGCTATCTGCGGGCAATCCAATGTCAACGTGATCATCCGGCCTCCGGCGAACGAAGAGAGAGGTGTGCCCGCGGTCAACGACAACGTCAACAGCAGACCCAGCGGTAGCGGAAAATAGACGAGATCGGCGAAGAGAAAATACCAGCCCTATCCCATCGGATCGCGGCCGAAAAGTGCTCGGCCGCGGCGAAAGTCGGGCTTGGTGAAAGCACCGCCAACCGCCCGGCAAGGAACAATCAGCAAGTGCGTAACTATTATCTAGGTCGCAATCGCCCCACTGTCAAAAAAACCACCCGATTTTGATTGCCACCCCAACAACCCGCCCTGCGTCCATTCGTAAACAACCCAACAGGCAGCCCACTTGTTTTTTTGGCGGCCATCAGGGTGTGTTGTGATAACCGCAAGTCATTTAATTGCAGTTGTTTATGGAAATTCACCTGCGTTGCACAAGGGGTGGACTCTGTTGAAAAGTGTTGCTTTCTGTTGCTTTCTGCACCCCCGCGCAACACTTCTAAACCTCGGAAAACACGGTGCTGCACAGGCAAACTACACAGAAAGAATCGCACACAGACCGACTTGAACCGGCCTTGAGCGTTCACTTCGAACTCGCCATCAACTGGACCTCGACGGTTACCCCCCAACTTTCAGCAGCACTCCGCAGGCGGCTACGCAGGTCCTCAAAGTCAAGTCCCGAGAACTGATCGAGAGTTTTCATGATCAATTCTCCGAGGATGGGCGGATTGAACGAAACCCGGGCGACACCTTCCGTGCACGAAACGTCGATTGAGGCAACCGGCATACAATGCCTTTTTCAGGGGGTGACAGTAATTGTCACATCATAGTCATCGGTCAATGCGATTCATAGCCGTAAATTGCGCAGATTTTTGTTGAAATACCCCCCCGCAAGATAGGTGTGGTTAATGAATCTGCCAACAAAATCGGGACAAGAAATAGCCAACCACCGACTGATGGACATTCATCAACCGGTGCATCGAACAACCACATTTTCAAAGACCAAAATCAGCGGAGTTTCGACCGTCCAGATCTTGTTTATGTACTATTGTACACTTATCAAGGCTGCTGGTCAAGCTGCTATTTTTCAGTTCTCTTCCCTACCAAAACCGTTCTCACACGCTGCAGGTTTTACAACGAATGGCACTTCCTCCTGTGGCTGATCAATCGGTTACCGATTTGGGGAAGTTGCTCTACAAGCGGCGGTATGCCTTGGCGGAGTTGCTGCTGCCGATTTTGGTTGCAGCAGGGCTCGCGGTCCTCGGCCTCCTTGGTTGCATCGCTCTGGAACTGGGGGTATGGAAGCCCGAGGGACCGCATCAAGACAATCTGTTGTTGTGCGCGGGTGCTTTACTGGGTGGTCTGCTCGCATTGGGCGGCATTGCCTTCGCATGGCTCAGCCAGCTGCGCTGTTATGAGCAGGGCGTCGAGCACATCTCGCCTTTCGGCAAGGCCTGCCTTTGGTTTGCCGATTTGGAATCGATCTCGTTCGTTAAAGATCAGTTTCCTGGCATGCACTACTACTCCTTGATGCTCCACCCTTTGCCCCAAACGGGCAGTCAGCGAGTCAGCTTTCGCAGTTGGCTGCTGCGGGGCGAAGACATCGACATGGAGGCAATTCGCGACTACATCGCTAGCCTCATGTTGGGCCGGATGCGCGAGGAACTGAAAAGCAAAGGCTCAGTCGACTGGACTTCACTGCTTCGGATCACACCGAAGGGAATTGAATACGTAGGTAAATTTCGCGAAGAACCTTGGACGCTGCTGGCGTGGGAAAATTTGTACTTGGTTCGTGAAGGCAACCGCGCTCTGCATCTTTACGATAACCGCCAGCCTTCGCCGGTAATCTCGGTCGGTCAGGTCGCGCCGAACTTCTGGCCTGGATTGCACCTGGCTAACGAGTTTTATGAAAATGTCGCTCCAACTCAGAGGGCTCCACCGGCCACGCCAGTTGCTCCGCCGCAGACGATTGCTCCGCTGCATGAACAAGTCGCCGAGTTCACAGCAACTTTCGACCAGTTTGCGAAGTCAGAATTAGGGCAGCCCATCTTTAGCCAGCAGCGAACGCTGGCCACTTCGTGGTTGCTCTTTTTATTGAGCATGATTCCAACGATCAGTGGAGCAGGTCTGTTGTTGGTAGCGTTCTTTTGGAATCAAGATGATTCTGAGCGAGCAGCAAACGCATTGGTGATGGGGGTGGTCGTGGCCGGATGTGGCCTTCTCTGGCTGAGTTATTTGTGTGTGTCGCTCTTCACCCGCCTCGAATGCTTTGAGGAAGGGATTGTCAAAACGACGTTGCTGGGAAAACGCCAGTTACAATTCATCGACTTGGAGCAACTAACGTTCAACCTTCAAAACAAACACACCAGTCAGGGAGTCTACTCCGAGTACTTTGTGCTCCTAGACCCGGCGGCGAACACCGACAGTCGCTCGATCTCATTCCATACATCCGCCCATTGGAGCCAGCCGAAATTTGAATCGATTCGCAATCACATGGCCAGTTTTGTCGCCGAGAAGATGCGACGACAATTGCAGCAAACGGGCCTGGTCGAATGGACACCCGCGCTGCGAATTGTGCCGACTGGCATCGAATGGCAGATCGATGGCCAATGGCAATTGATCCCTTGGCAGCACTTGCGATTCGAGATCGAAGACAATGAGTGGCTCAAGGTAAT
Source organism: uncultured Pirellulaceae bacterium (assembly GCA_964394305.1). Taxonomy (GTDB): domain Bacteria; phylum Planctomycetota; class Planctomycetia; order Pirellulales; family Pirellulaceae; genus Anatilimnocola. The sequence goes on along the minus strand of CAYMWL010000038.1, from coordinate 20,721 downwards.
GGATATACGTAAAGGACCTACAGTCATTCGCGTGGCGCTGATTTGCGCGAATCTTTACCCGGGACTGATGGTCGCGACAGAGCACATGACAACGTTCGGCGGCAACAATTGATTCCGCAATGGCAGGGTTACGTTCTGCAGCCATGCCAGGTAACGCGAGTGAGGCGACCCGCATGTCGATTGGACTTCATCGTTCCTTGGAATCAAGCCAGGTAGTACACGAGGCCCAGCGCGGCGAGCACGATGGAGATGACTAAAAAGGCATCGGGTTCGATGAAACGGGATCGAGATTCAACTCGGTAGAGTTGCCCCATCACGACCACTTGCGTGGCCAGGATCGCGGCAAGTGGGCGCCGTCCGTGCGTTTTGGGACAGGCCAGTAGCGATCAGCGTGACAGTTCGATGCGCGGCGCAGGCTCATTCCAGGAATTGTCATCGGGCCAGGTGTGGCGCCTGACCTGCCGGTGCTATCTCGATGCGGGAAGCATCTCGACATGCGTCTCCCCCGTGCGACCGTAGTAGAGGATGCGGCGGCCGAGGAAGGAGACGAGGTAGCCCGCGCAGCCGCTTGCAGTCACGCGTTGGTTGAAGCCGGCGTAGGTGTAGTCGGCGGCGCCGGCTTGGGCCCAGCGGATGGCGGCGGTGATTTCGGCTTGCTGGAATGGGGCAGTGACCGGATCGGCGGGGTGTGGGTTGGTGAGCGTCAGCGTTTCGCCGGTGGGTAGGTAGTAGGTGCGCGTGTTGGCGCGGTAGTCGACCTGGTAACCGTCGAAGCCGGCCGCGATTAAGGTCTGCACGCTGGCGGGAAACGACAGGGTGTTGCGGTAGGCGCCGTCGAGGCAATCTTGCGCAACGGTTTGCTGATTCGAGTTCATGGCTTTCTCCGTCGAAGTTATGCGGTCGGCACGCCGGTGAGTTCGTGCTGCGCGATGAGTTGGCTGAGGAGCCGCTTCAATTGCTGACGCTCGGTTTGGCTGAGCGTTTGAAAAAAGGCGGCGTCATTGTCGTCGGCGAGCGCTGCCAGCCGCGGCACCAGCTTTCGCCCGTTGGAATGGAGCTCGAGCGTCTGGCCTCGGCCGTCGTCGGGGTTGCTCCCGCGCGTCACGAGCCCCTTCTCGACCAGCCGATCGGCGAGCTTAGAAATCGCTCCCCTGGTCATTCCCAAATGTTGGGCCAGCAACGAAGGTGCGAGGGTGTCGTGATCGAACAGGACCCGCAGCACCACCCATTCGGCGACCGTGACCCCCTGCGCTTCGACCCGGCGGGCAAAGCTGTGCGACACCGCGTTCGAAACGATCCGCAGCGAATAGCCGAGATGACTGCGCAAATCGGAAAGGTGTTTTTGCGCTTTCATGTTGCCCATCATTTCATGCCTGCTGCCCACAATCTGGTTGACTAGGAAACTATAAGAAACCGGTTGTCTTGTCAACTACATTGTTCGGGGCTACTTGGCCGTGGGTTTCCGCAGCGAGAACTGCACGACGTCGATCTTGCGCTGGCGGAAGTAGTTTGCGCAGCCGGTGAGATAGCGCCGGTAGGTATCGAACGTTTGTTGCGACGTCAGGCGGATCGCGGCTGTGCGATTCGCGGCCAGGCTCTGGCTCCAGCAATCGAGGGTCGTTGCATAATGGGGCTGCAGCGACTGTAGTCGCGTCACTTCAAAGCCAGCGGCTTCGGCATAGCGACGAATGACAGACGGTGGCCGCAGTTGCCCGCCGGGGAAAATTTCTTTCGCAATGAATTTGAGAAACAGCACGTCGTCGTAGGTCGGTTGCGAGCCCGGTTCGCCGAATGCTTCGGGTTCACAAAAGACGATGCTATGCAGCAGCATCGGAGCGCCGGGCGGCAGCAGCGAGAATGTCTTGGCGAAGAACGCGTCGTAGCGCTCCTCGCGAAAATGCTCGAAGGCGCCGATCGAGACGATGCGATCGACGGGTTCGCTGAACTCTTCCCAGCCTTGCAAGCGAATTTCGACTTTGTCGCCCAAATCAGCGAGACGTGCGCGAGCTAACTCCGCCTGCGCGGCGCTGAGCGTAATGCCAATCGCCGTGACGCCGTACTTCTCGACCGCGCGGCGTGCCGTCGCTCCCCAGCCACAGCCGATATCGAGCAATCGTTGCCCGGGTTGCAAGTCGCACTTCCCGAGGGAGAGATCGATCTTGGCGACCTGCGCGTCCGCGAGCGTCGTCGAGGCATGTTCAAAGTATGCGCAACTGTAAGTCAGCGAAGGATCGAGAAACAGCGCGAAGAAATCGTTCGAGAGGTCGTAATGCGCTTGGACATCTTTGTAGAACGGCGCGAGTTGAGTCATGGCAGGGCCTTTGCATGCGCTTACCAATGAAAAACGCCAGAACACGGCTGCGATCGAACGGCTGTGTCAGCTCATCGTAATCCGCCGTCAACGCAAACGCGAAAAAGTTACTCGCCAAAACTCGTTGTCACCGCCAGGCAGAAGTACTTGGCGGGATCAACCTGCTTCGCTGAGCTGTGGGGGCAGCACCACGAACCTTAGTCCACGACTTTGGGTGTCCAGTCAGGAACCCCTTTCGGCGCCCCCGGTGATTTGGCCTGACGCCCCAGCGCGGCGTAAAAAGCTTCCTGGGCTTTGCGCCCTTCCATGACATAGGTGCTGCCATCCGGGAAGACGGCGTACGCGGTGTCGTCGGTCAGGCCCATGTACTTGGGATTGCCGCCGTAGCCATCTTGCGCGCCATGCAGTACGCGGTCTTCGTCCATGCGCTTGTTCACCTCGCGCAAGAATCGCTTCACATCCGGACCAGTCCAATCACCATATGCGAGATCATCGGGCACTGCGTTGATATTGCGGCCCGGCGATTTGAGCGGCGCGACGCCCAGCAGATCGTAGTCACCCACGACGGGCTTGCCATCGGGAGCGTAAACCTGCCCGGGTTGCGGCTTCCATTGCGGATGGATTTCGATCACCTCGGCAACCATCTTGTCTCCCTTTTTCACCATCTTGCGCGCGATCCCATCGGCGCCGACGACGTAGTAGCCGTTCATGTTGGCAGCGGCTGCTTCGCCGGCATTCTTGGCGGTGAGGATGCCGGTTTCCGAACTCGTTTTGAACTTGGCCCACATCGGCTTGCCATGCGCGCCCTGACGAATCCAAGGAATGGCCGCGGCTTTGTTGGCGCGAAAGATCGGAATCACGTTGGCTTCCTTGGCCGCGGCGATCATGGCGTCGAGATGTTCGGGCGGAATGCCCATGCGCGGGTCATAGCCTTTGCCCAGTTTGATGCCGGTCAAGCTCATGCGAAAACCTTCCGGCGCGTCTTTGAAAATCTTTTCGGCGGCCTCTTTGGCGACGATGATTGTGGGACCATCGAGCACGCGCACCACTTCCTTGGTGACGGTTTTGCGCATCAGCGTTTTCAGCACCTTGCCGCCAATCTTGACGCCGATCGCACCGATCAATCGGCCGATGTCGATCAGATCGATGGGATCAAACGCGGGCGATTCCAAAAAACCCACGCTGCGTACAAAGCCGCACATGACCTCGCCATTGATATTGGTGATGATGCGAAAGTTTTCTTCGGTGCTGCCGACCATGACCCGTTCCCAGCCCGCGGGAGGACTGACGGTATAGCTGTGAATGAAGATGCGGATATCGCAGGCCAACATGTCGGCAATCGAGTTGTAGAGCGCCACCTGCCCGGGAAGGCGGTTGCGCGCGGCAACTTGCTGTGGAATGATGACGTCGCAACGGTGACAGCCCACGATCTCGCCGTAATGCCCCACGACGGTGAAGTCCTCGTCGAGCACGGGGATAAAGCGATTCGCCGGATTAACTAGCGAGCTCCAGCGCTTCTCCCAGTCGGTGGCATAGTCTGAAAAGATTTGATCTTTGCGGGCGAGGATTTCCAAGTTCTCGAGCTGACCTCCGGCCAGTCTCGCGGCCGGGTATTTGCGGTCGAAGTAATTGGAATAGTCCGTCGGAATCGAGCCCCCCGCGCCGGCCAGATGACCGCGTTGGCGCTTGGCGGCCGCGATCATCGATTCGACGGCAATTCGGGAGCGGAACGTGCGTTGATGAAGGACAAATTCGTCGCTAGCCATGAGAAGTAAATCCTTGGAAGAGAAGTGGCGCGAAGGCAGGTGCTAACTGCTTGGCGAATTTGCGTCAGGCTTGTTACAGGATTTGCGGAGATGCGCTTGAGAAGGATCGCGCGCTGGCGTTGAGCGAAAATGGCTGCGAATGTCACGGCGGTTTCACTGGCATTGAGTGCATTGCCCGTGGCACGTTTTTCTTTTGAAAATTTCGCCCGAGGGGCAAACTGCTCTTGCCAGGAAAGTGCGGTTTGCACTACAAGCCTCGCCTCGTCGTTTCGCTGCGCTGTCTACCCACAGCGCACACTAACTCGTCAAACATTTAGCGTTCGCAAATACCTCGTTCGTTCAAAAAAACCGAGGAGGGGATCTCGTCGTGCGTCCCTCGACAACATTCGTTCGTGTCATTTTTTGCGTTGCGTGCGTCGTCAGCTTGCTGTCGACTGCGCTCCTGCAACCAGCTTTCGCCCAGGCGCCTTCGCGTGGCTCCACGGCAGGATCTCCGCGTCAGAATGCGGTGGGAGCTCCACCGACTCCCGCCAAGACGGCGCAGCGCGCCGCCTATCAAGATGCCGGCGCGGCGCAAAATCCTGCAGAGTTGCCTGCTCCGCAAATCGTCGAAGGTGGGCCGCCGATTGGCATGCAGCCTTACTATGAAGCGTCGCCTTCGGACCAGCCTTGGCTGAATGAAGGTGCGCCCATGGCTTATGGCTATGGCGGCCCGATGGGTTATGGCGTGCTTGGCGGGTTGTGGGTCCGCGGCGAGTATCTCGCTTGGGACATGAAGGGCATGTATCTGCCGCCGCTGGTGATCAGCTCGAATGTGAACAACATCGATCCGGTTGATCTGCACCTGAACGACAACGGCGATCTCGGCGCGACCGATCCCGTGACGATTTTGTACGGCGGCCAGGCCGTGAACAGCGAAGTTCGCAACGGCTGGAAGATCTCGGCCGGCGTGTGGCTCGACAATTGTCAGAGCGTCGGCATTGAAGGTGATTACTTCATGCTCGAAGACGGCAATGATTCGTTCTTTCGCAATTCTACCACCGGCGATCCAATTCTCGCGCGGCCGTTTTATAACGTGCTGACCGGTTTGGAGAGCTCGGTCTTGGTGGCGTATCCCAATGCGTTCAACGGCGTGGTGCATCGGGGCTCGATCGATATCGACACGAGCACTGCGTTCTCGGGAGCTGGTGCTCGCGGCATCATCAATCTGGGCTGCCACAATGGCTGCGGCACGAATTGGTGGAATGGTTGCCCGCAACCGACGATGGGCCGCGTCGACATGATTGTCGGTTATCGCTACCTGCGGCTCGACGACTCGATCAGCATTGTGGAAAACTCGACGCAGAACCCCGGCGGCGCGTACAACATTCGCGATCAGTTCGACGCCGACAACACGTTCAACGGTTTCGACATCGGCACCGTGCTCAAGCATCAGCGTGGTTGCTGGTCGTTTGAACTGCTATCGAAGATTGCCTTGGGTAATACGCGCAGCCGCGTGAATATCGACGGCTCGACGACGATTACTCCGGCCGGAGCGGCTGCCCAACAGTTTGCGGGGGGCATTCTGGCTCAGACGACGAACATCGGCGAGTACCAAGCCGACGAGTTTGCTGTTGTGCCGGAATTGGGATTAACGGTGGGTTACTCACTAAATCCTTGCTGGAAACTTACTGCTGGCTACACTTGGCTGTACTGGAGCCGCGTGGCGCGGGCTGGCGATCAGATCGATCGGAATCTCAATCCCGATTTGTTTCCTGAAGCTGTCAATCCTGCACCAGACGACCATCTTCAGCCGCGATTCCACTTTGTGCACGATGACTTTTGGGCACATGGTCTGCGAGTTGGGCTGGAAGGTACGTGGTAGCCGCCAGCAGGGATCGCTGACACGCAACTTGGGATGCCATCAGCAGTTGCCAGCATGTCGTTGCAATGCGTGCGACATGCTGTCGCCCGCATAAATGGCAAAGTTTGCCTCTTGCCTGGGCCGATATCCCCTCCAGGGTTAATGCGCGATTTAGGAATGTGTACTCACTGCAGGTACACATCGGGGGCGGCTGCGTCTTAGCATCCGTAGTTTTCATCCGTGACGAACGCCAGCGAACTCGATCTTCGAGTGTAGCGAGCGGGAGCGCGGGTGGCCTTACTTCCTATTCGCCACCTTGTCTGTCGCAAGTTGTCGCGGGGGAGTTTGCTGTCTATGGCACGCCAATCGTCGTCGGGTTCTGGTTCCACTTCGTTCCTGCGCGGCCTGCTCGCCCGATTGTGGAAGCGGCCGGAGCTGAAATCTGCCTCGCGTCGCACGCGGCGGCGGATGTTCATGGAGCAGCTCGACACCCGCGCGGTGCTCGCGAGTGATTTGGGTGCAATCGGCGGCTTGGTTTATGTCGATGCCGATCAAGACGGAAACTTCGACTTCGCGGAGCGCGTGCAAGGCGCCACGATCAATCTGTATCAGGACGACGGCGATGGTGTGTTCGAACCCGGCGCCGGAGTTGGGCTTGATGGTGCGCCGTTTCGAACCACCACAACCGACGCCAACGGCGAATACATTTTTGAAGACTTAGGCGCCGGCGATTACTGGGTGCACCAGATCGCGCAATTCATTTCGCCGAATACGCTCCTGTCGGTCAATTCCGATTTGATCACGATTGATGCCACTCAAGAGCAAGGCGTCTCAGGTACGCTGATCGATAGCTTTGTTTCTGCCGTTCCGACCGCAGTGGCTTCCGATCCTCTCAACTCGACGAATTCTGCGACTGCCGATCTGCTGGACACCGAAGTCCTTGGTACCGAACGCGATTTCAAGGTTCAATTGACTGCGACAGGCGGCGGCGACTCGGTGACGCTCACGGTGTCCGCCGACAAGATTCGCATGAATCCGACCGCGCAGGCGCAAGGACGATACACCGCGACTTGGGACGGCAATGATGGCGACGGCGATGCGATCGACTTCGATGGCCTGTACTCGGCTGGAATTGGTTATGACCTGACCGATGCGGGGAATTCGGCGGGCATTGTGCTCGAAGATCTGCTTGTCGATCAGGCCGGCGGCAGCGTGACGATTCGCGTCTATACCGATGCGACCAATTTCTCGACGCTGACCCTGCCGCTGACGGCGAGCACTACGACGGACTTGTTCTTCAAGTTCAGCAGCTTTACGACGGGCGGCGGCACGGGGGCTGATTTTACGGAAGTCGGCGCGATCCAGCTGGAGATGAACTCGACCGTCAACGCGATGGACGGCGAAATCGAACTTATCGAAGCGATCGGTTACAACCTCCAAACGTTCGACTTCGATAACTTCTTCGAAAGCGATCTGAGCCTGACGAAGGACGTGGATAACGCGACGCCGAACGTCGGCGACAACGTGACGTTCACCATCGTTGTGACGAACGCGGGCCCCGATGCCGCGCAGAACGTCACAGTTCAAGATCTGCTGCCGGCTGGGTTGACGTTCGTTTCGAAGAATCCGGAAGCCGGCACCACATACGACGAAACCACCGGCGTGTGGACCATCGGCACCATTCCGAACGGTGGTGATGTAACGCTGGTGGTCGTGGCCACTGCTGCGACTGCCGGCGCAAAAACCAATACCGCCCGAGTTGAGGCTTCGGCTTCGTTCGATCCCGACTCCACTCCCGGCAATGCCACGGCGGAAGACGATCTCGAGAGCGTGATCGTCACGCCGCAGCAAATCGACCTGAGCCTAACCAAGACGCCGGTACCGACGAACCTCGCTGTCGGTTCGAATGTCACGTTCACCCTCACCGTCACCAATGCTGCTGGCGCGAGCAATGCGACGGGCGTCGTGGTTGAGGATTTGTTGCCCGCTGGTTTGACGTTTGTTTCGAAGGCGCCCTCGGCAGGCACGACCTACGATGAAGTGACCGGTATTTGGACCGTCGGCGCGTTGAACGCCGGGGCCAATGCCACGCTCTCGATCGTTGCCACCAAGACCGCCGCTGGTGCGATTGTCAATAATGCGGAAGTGACGGCTGCCGATCAGCCTGATGTCGACTCCACGCCCGACAACAGCGGTACCGCGCCGAACGAAGACGATACAGCCGCGGCCACCGTCAACGACGTGCCGATCGATCTCAGCTTGACCAAAACGCCGACGACGTCGAACGTTGCTGTAGGTTCGAATGTCACTTTCACGATCACCGTCACCAATGCGGTCGGCGCGGGGAACGCGACCGGCGTGATCGTCGAGGATTTGTTGCCCGCCGGATTGACGTTTGTTTCAAAAAATCCCTCATCAGGGACGACCTACGACGAAGTGACCGGCATTTGGAATGTCGGCGCGTTGAACGCTGGGGCCAATGCCACGCTTTCGATCGTCGCCACCAAGACCGCCGTCGGTGCGATCGTCAATAATGCCGAAGTGACCGACGCCGATCAACAAGATGTCGATTCCACACCCGACAACAGCGGTACCGCGCCGAACGAAGACGACACCGCAGCGGCCACGGTAAACGATCAGACGATCGATCTGCAGCTGACCAAGACCGTCGCCGGCACTCAAAACGTGGGACAGAACGTCACGTTCACTCTGACGTTGTCAAATGTTGGTTTAGGCAATGCCACGGGCGTTGTCGTCAGGGACTTGTTGCCGGCTGGGCTGACGTTTGTTTCCAAGAATCCTTCCGCAGGCACGACCTACGACGAAGTGACGGGCCTGTGGACGGTGGGTGCAGTCAACGCCGCTGCCAACGCGACTCTGCAAATTGTGGCGACCATTGCGACGCCGGGTGCGAAAACCAACACGGCCCAAGTGACGGCCGCTGTACAACCCGATGTCGACTCCACACCGAACAACATTGGCACTGCACCCAACGAAGACGACACGGCCAGCGTGACCGTCACGCCGGCGAGCATCGACCTGTCGATTGACAAGACAGTCAATAATGCGACGCCCAACGTGGGACAAAACGTAGTCTTCACGGTCATCGTCAGCAACCTAACTGGCGTGAGCAATGCGACGGGTGTTGTGGTGAGAGACCTGCTGCCAGCTGGCTTGACATTTGTCTCGTCAACGCAAACGGTGGGGACGTACGCCAGCGGCACCGGCTTGTGGACCGTCGGCAATCTCAATGCGGGTTCGAGCGCCACGCTGACCATCACCGCGACGGTCGCTAGTGTCGGTGCGAAAACCAACCTGGCCGAAGTGAGTGCGGCTGACCAGGCTGATGCAGACTCGACGGTCAACAACAGTGGTACCGCACCGACTGAAGATGACACTGACAGCGTCGTGGTCACACCGCAGTCAATCGACCTGCAACTGGCCAAGACCGTGAACAACGCGACGCCGAACAAGAATCAGAATGTGACATTCACCGTCACCGTGAACAACGTCGGCACGAACAATGCGACAGGTGTTGCCGTCACCGACTTGTTGCCGGCCGGCTTCACGTTCGTTTCTTCGACGCCTTCGATCGGTACTTACAACAGCACCACCGGAGTGTGGACCGTCGGTACGGTCAACGCCGCGGCGAGTGCCACGTTGAGCATCGTCGCGACGGTTACAACGGTCGGCCAAAAGACCAACACCGCTCAGGTGACTGCCGCCGATCAAGCAGACATCGATTCGACGCCCAACAACATTGGCACCGCCCCGAACGAAGATGATACGGCATCGGTGAACGTGACGCCGGCTGTTGCTGATCTGTCGCTAACTAAGACCGTCAATGACACGACACCCGATCGCAATCAGCAAGTGACTTATACGCTGACGTTGACCAACGGCGGGCCGCAGACGGCGACCAACGTCACGGTCACCGACTTGCTCCCGGCGGGGATGACGTTTGTCTCGTCGACGCCCGGCGGTGGTAGCACGTACAACCAGTCAACCGGCGTCTGGACGATTCCGACACTCAATTCCGGTGCTAACGTCGTGCTGACGGTCGTCGCCACAACCACCACAGCCGGAGCGAAAACCAACACGGCCGAAGTGACCGCCTCGGATCAATTCGACAGCGACTCGACGCCCGGCAACCGCGCCACAGCCCCGACCGAAGACGATACGGCTTCGGCCACGGTCACGCCGACCGCAACCGACCTGGCCGTGACCAAAACCGTCGACGATACGACACCCGAGATCGGACAAAACGTGACGTTCACGATTACCGTGAGCAACACCAGCGCCACGAATGCGACGAACGTTGTGCTTACCGATCTGTTGCCCTCGGGCCTGACGTTTGTTTCATCGAATCCGTCGCAAGGAACTTACGTCTCGTCGACCGGCCTGTGGACGATCGGCACGATCAACGCGAACAGTGCTGTCACGTTGACCGTGGTTGCCACGGTCGCCAACAACAGCACCAAGGTGAACGCTGCCGAAATCACCAGCCTGGATCAGTTCGACAGCGACTCGACACCGAACAACGGCGGCACCACCGAAGACGACCGCGCGGTGGTCACGTTGCAACCCTTCATCCTCAGCAAACGTAACAGCGTGGTGCGGTAAGCAACCCGTTGGACAACTGAGTATCCATCCGCCGGCGAGTCGCATTTCGACTCGCCGGTTTTTTTGCGCGCTCCCGACGCTTGGAAAACGACAGCAATGTTGTGCCAGCAATGCTGCTGGAATCGCGGTGACAACGCCTGTCACAGCGCGCGTTTCTGTAGGTTTTCCCCCTGATTCGGCGAGTTTCCGCCTCAATATTTGAAGTGGACATAGCGCCGTCGTCGATACATTCGGCACAACCGGCAAACTCTGCCGAGGGCCCGCTTCCTTCCATTGCCATGCTGGGCAAGAGGTGGATCGTCGATGCGTCGCATTACAACGTTCTCGTTGCTGGCATTTTTTGTTTTCATCGCGACGGCTGCCAATGTGCAAGCCCAAGGTTGGAAGATCTTCAAGCCCATTGTCGGTCCAGCCAAGGCAGCGGTCGATTATGCCCATCGCAGCAAGCCTGATGTGCCGCCCGATGGCGTTGTGGAAAACCTGGCAAACAACATCGACTGGCTGGAACACCATGTCGATTGCTTCGGGACCATCGTCGCGAAACATCCCGATGTGTGGGGCGAAAGCCGCCTGATGCGGCACCGCCAAGAATACGAACGCCAGATGGCCGCCCAACTTGACAAATTCGAAGTGCGGATGAATGCGTCGCTGGCGCGTAGTGATCAGGCGTTTTTGGGGATGGCGTTTTCGTTGTCGCAAGCGGTGAACGGCGGCGACGTCGACGAAGCACAAGAAGCGACTAACCAAATTTCGACGATGGTCTCGAATCCATCGCAGGTAGTCTTGAAAGACGGACAACCTGTCGTTCAGGACCCACAGCTCGTCGTGCAGCGAACTACACCATTTGCATTGGCAAACACTGGTGCCGGGAAGTATGCGTTTGGGCCAAGTGAGACTCTCTCTCTCGAGCCTACGATTCAACTCGACCAAATGTCACGCTACCTGCAACATTTGCACGAGCTTCGCCGCATCAACGAGGGTGATGACAACGCCGATTCGCCCGGCTATTCGCTCAATCTCGTCCGCATTCCGGTCTCGGTCTTGCCTGGCCGTCAAACGCGCACGGGTTACGGCGCTGAGATCACGGTCACTGCCACGCCGTACGTCACACCGGAACTTTTGCCGATGACGTTCCGCACGCTCGTGGTCAACGACCTGGTGGATCAATTGGCGTATCCGATTACGCGGGTGATTAATTCGCAGGATGAGGAAATTATTCGCAACCTCAGACAATTGGCTCAAAGCCATTTCAGTAAATCGATCAAGGCCGAGTATCTAGTCGCGAGTTCTCAGAATGTAACGGCACGTTCACGAGCGAAGGTTGCCACAGTCAACTATCAAGAAACGGAGCTAGGTCCTCCGCAGCCCCCCAGCAACTTGCTGCCAGCACCAGCCGCGAATCCGCCGGTGGCAAACGCTCCTAGCGCTCGGCAGCGGGCAACTTCCGACGAGAGTAACTCCCTGTTTGGGATCCTCAATAAGTATTCTCCTGCCGAGCAGGTCGAAATGCTGCGGCGTGTTCAATCCTCACCCGGCTCCAACAGCCGGGCGGGCTCGAGCAATGCAGCCGATCCGTCATTGGATCCGCCCCCCAGAACCATTCCCAAAGCAATTCCTGAGGTGCTGCCAGGCCGTAGCGAGCAGATGGACGCCGACGAAATGGCGATTAGAGAGGGTCTTAAAACAATTGAGAAACAGGTCACCAACCTGATTAACGTAACTCTGATACCTGCTGCAAACACACGACGATCCCATCGGCCGCTGCCGGCAACACACGTGGTGCAGACCTTCGACTTTTTTCTCCTCGCTAACGTTGCTGCCGATGCCTATGCCGGGCTCATCGATCATCCGTCCAATCGTGATGTCGACGGAAATGCCGCGTTGCACTTGATGGATGTGCGGAGCTTTCTCCAGGAAGAAGCCGCCGCCGCGTACGAGTTCCTGGCGATGCCTTGCAATCAGCAGGCATGGGAACTCTGCGTCCCAGGCTTGGCCGAAGCCATTCGCACTCGGAACATCAAGGAAGTCGACAAGCGTAAGAACAAGTTCTTGAACCACGTCGCCAACATTCAAGCTCCCTTCACCGAAGGCACCACCACCATCGCGCTAGCGTGGGGCATCTTGGTGAACTCTGCCCTTCTCGACCAACGACTGAACCAAGATATGCGTGAAGCCGCCGTTTCCAAAGGTTGCCAATGCATGAGCGTCGATCAACTTCCTTTCTACGGCCCTGATCCACCCGCGGAAGCGCGGCAAGCGTTTATCGAGTACGTCAACTGCCGTTGGCCGGTGCAAGTATTCGCACTCGATCCCGTGATTCAAGAACAGAACGTTGCCGACATGTATGCTCGCCGCCGCGAGCTGCAGGTTGCTGCTTCGCTCGCCTTCGCTAGTGGCGAAATGAGCGCCGGCGCGCTAACGCGATTTAATCGCCGTCTCGAATGGGATATGGCGACAATCGATCTCAATCGAACTGTTGTTGGTTTCTCGCACGGCCATGATACGTTTGGCTGGCGGTTTCAGCCTCGCTTTCAAACGCCGCCGATCCAGGGCAACCTGGCGGCCTTCAAACAGAGCCTGTTCGGCGGACCGACGGAAGATCAGGATCTGCGTAAGCGAGAACTCGAAAGCGGGATGCGGGAGTGCGTGGCCATCGTCGTGATGCCGTCGTTCGTGCCTTACTGCACCTTCGACACGCGGGCCAATTGGTTCAAGCTGACGGATCCGAAGTCGACGGTGATGAGCAACCATGACGCCCTCAAATTGAGCCGCGGCATCACCGCGATGCGCAATGCTCGTCTTGAATGCGTCCGTTTTGCGCATCACTACCGGCCGGGCGAAATCGAGCGGTTGCTCAAACGCGTCGACCAACTCGATCGCGAATTGCCGCTGCAAACCATGCAGGTACAGATTCCTTACGAGAACACGGCCGGTGGCTTCGAACTTTTCAATCATGGCATCACGGATCTGGCGCCGGAACTGGTTGGCTTTTATGGCGAACCGGGCATCAACCGCAACGGCCACACAACGCTCTATCTGGTTGGTGACGGCTTCAGCGTGCATGACACCCGCGTGATCGCCGGTGGACGTAAAGTGGGCTTTCAACTCTTGAGCCGGCAAGTGATGGAAGTCGAGATTCCGCCAGGCGTGCAAATTCTGAAAGATCGCCGCGATGACGAAGTGGTCGATGTGCACGTGGCGACGCCATACGGCATCAGCAGCCATCTGCTTGTACCACTTTCGAAAGATGGCAGTCTGCCCGATTCGGAACCGCTGGTTTATGAGTTATTAGACAGTCCAGTAGTGCAATACACTTATACAGTCCCCACTCCTGCGGCAAACAGCGCTCCAACGGCAGCGATCGATGCCGCGGCCACAGTGAATCCCCGCACAATTCGCGTGCAAGTCCCTCGTGGTAGTACGCCGCTAGGCGATGCAAAGCTCATATTTTATGTAAGCCACCAAGGGAAATTTCTCGGCTTTACGGAGGTTAACATCAAGTTGGATGCAGCGACCAACCAGTATTTTCTCCCAGCTGCTGATATGGTCACTTTGCTCGGAGATAGTGGTATCGCGAAGAGCGTCAAGGCGCAATTGAATACCATGCTTCCCGCAGTGAGCAGCCGGCCCAATCCAAGTTTCGATGTGCAACTGGAAGCCGTATTGAATAATACCGTAGTTCCGGTGCGACAAACCATGACCGTTACGACCGTGGGCCGCAATTAAATATACATGGCTGCATTGACTATCCACTTGTTCCAATGATGATATGAGTAAAGTCATCATTGGAGTTCTGCTATGCCTGCATTCGTACGATTTGTATTCAGTTGGGCAATTCTCACAGTGGTTGCCGCCCCGCTCGCAGCTCAGCCTGCCCCGCCGATGATTGCTAGGGCACAACCCAGCAAGATCGCGCTCGTCAACTTGTCGACCGAAAGCAAAGGTGAGCTACAGCTGACCTTTGAACTGGATCCACTCGTCTCTCACTACGAAGTGGCGTTCCCGAGTGCTGCGGCGTTAATCGAGGCGCTCAAAAAGGTGCAAAAGCCCAAGGGCTCTGAGGTCACCCAGTGGCAAGACGGCACCGTAGCGAAAATGCTGATCACGATGCCTAACCCGCCTAGTCCGATGCCCGGCCCGGACGACAAAAAACTCTCATTCAGTTATTCAGTGGACCGCTGGGATATTCGCTACACGTTGAAAGCTGCTGACCCGCGCGATGTCGATTCCTATGTACTGTCAGCTACAGCGATGGTAAAAAACCAATCTGGGTTCGACTGGGATCAGAAGTTGTTGGAACTGGTTTGGGATGGCGCCAAGTTCGAACACGTGAAAGGCGCGGCCCCCATTGCAGCAGGCATGAATCACAAGTTTGATCTCGCCGCGATCAACAAGATTTCGTTTGATCATTATCGCCCCATTGTGGTCAGTGGTCCCTACGTTACCATCCCGACTCCAGCAGTTGCCCCCGCCGCGCAATGGGCAATGACATTCAAAGTGAATGCCAGGCTGGCCCTTCCGGTTGGCAAACTGCAATTTGTGCCTCTGCTCGCCACGGAACCGTCGCACAACCCGCCAGAAATCAATTGGCCCACATCGCTCGCTGCGGCGGTCAATGACTATGTTGAACATCGTCTGGCCATTGCCGAATCGCGCGTGGTAATCACCACGCTCCAACCGCGGCCAACCAAAATACGCTCTTTTCAAATTCAGTGTAACCGACTCAGTCTTACGCAAACGCAGTACGTTTCCTTGCGAGTGATCAACAACACGGGCTTGCCAATTCAACTTGTGGCAGGAACGCCAGTCTCTTTGGCCGAAGCGCCAGGTAACATGATTACCGTCGACATTCCGACGACGACCGACCAAAAGGAAGATTTATTCACAGCCGACGTCAACTTGCTTCGACAGCTTTGCTCCATCGATTGCAGCATTCTGACGGATGTATTGAAACTGCGCGGCGCCATTGACGACTCTTTGGCCGCGATCAAGCGCCTGCAAGACGAAGTAGTCGACCTGGAAGCTGCCCTGCGTGAACAGCAGTCACCACCGCTAGTGCCGGCAATTGCCCACGACCTGGAAAACAAGATCTACAGCAAGCGCAAGGAAATCGGCCGCGAGCAGGTGAAGCTGGCGAAAGCACGTTTCGCATTGCGAATGTTTTTGAGTTGCGAGAAAGTGGCGGCTTCGCCGTAGGCACCTCGGCGATTGGTTCAATCCAACACCGCCACCGCTTCGATCTCGATCAGCCACTCGGGACCAACTAGCGCACTGACACCCACGAGCGTACTGGTCGGGGGCGTTTGGGCAGATATATAACGTCCCCGCACTTCGCGGATGATTGGCACGTGCTCGGGCTTGAGGCCAACGACAAACAGGCTCGTCTTCACCACATCCGCAAAGGATGCGCCGGCGGCTTCCAGCGCGATCTTCACATTGCGAAACGCTTCTTCCGTTTGCTGCTTGAGATCGCCGACACCCACGACCCGGCCTTTTTCGTCAACTGCGACCTGGCCGGAGACGTAAATCGTCCGCCCGCCGCGACTGACCGCGACATGCGTCCAGCCAAACGTTGGGCATAGCTGCGGCGGGTTGAGATATTCGGTTGCCATGTTGCTCGCTCTGGGAACAGGGGTTATAGGGGAACTGATCTGGAACCGAGCCGCAATATATCGCAAAAATTGCGGATCCCAGCGATGGATTTCCGCATTCGGGGGTGTTCTAATCTCTGGATGCCACGAACCTGGGCCATTGCGATGTCGGTCATCCTGACTTTGGGCGTGACGTTCGTGCGTGCCGAAGAGGCCAGCCAACTGTTTGCCCGCAAGGTTCGCCCACTACTCGAGAGCAAGTGCTTTGACTGTCATTCCTCTCGAGCGGAAGATGTGAAAAGTGGCCTGAAGCTCGACACGCTGGACGATATTCTCAAAGGTGGCGCGATGGGCCCTGCCGTCGTGCCGGGCGATGCCGAAGCGAGCTTTTTGCTGAAAGCGCTGCGCTACGAAGAGGCCGACTATCAAATGCCGCCCGCCGGCAAATTAAGCGACGAAGATATCCAACTCGTGGAGCAATGGATCCGCCAATTATCGCCGGCTACCAACAAACGTCCGGCGAAGTAGTGTGCCGGTTTAATCTTCTCACCGCGCGAACGCCCAGCATCAAACAGGCAGCTGCGGAATTACCTTCAACAGAAACCTCGCCAGCCGATCCGCGGCTTTTTGCGCTTCGTCACGCAATCTCCACAAATCCAGCGCAGCCCCCGGCCGCTTCATGAACGCGTGCAGGGCCAGGCCGGCCTGCTTCGCGAGGTTCTTTTCCTTGAGCAAAGCTTCGACCTCTTTGGGCAATTCATCATCAATGCCATCACTGATGATCCGTACGCTCAGAAACTTCGTATTCGTTCGGGCGCATTCCTCTGCGACAGCGAAGGTTTCCATGTCGCAAGCGAGAGCTTGATGCTTTTCACCCAGCGCTCGTTTTTCCGCTGAGGTTCGAATGATGGCATCGACCGTTGCCAGCCGACCGGAGTGCAATCGCGGTTGCGGCGGCATGCGCAGCTCGATGGCCAGGCTTTCTCCTGCGGGACTGACCACCGAATTTGCCATCAGCAAATGACCACGCTGCACTTCGGAGGAAAGCGATCCCGCAAAACCGGCAGAAATAACCCATTTCGGTTCGTAAGCGCGAATGATTTCGCGAGTGGCCGCCGCGGCGGACTGTTGTCCGACGCCGCCTTCTGCGATCACAGCCAGCCGACCCGCGAGCGTTCCCGCGTGTTCGATTAACTGCGGTCGTTTGGTCGAGGCGGCATCTTTCAGCTCATCGACGAGCGGCCCCGCTTCGACTCCCAACGCAAAGATGACGGCAATCTCGCAGCTCAAATCTTCGCCAGCGCCGCTTGTCTCGCCAGCTGACTGCGGCTGATTCTGCTGCGAGTTGGCGCTGAAATCGGAAAGCGTTGAACGGACCGCCTGTTCGGCAGCATCGCGCAGATAGTTGTTGACCAGCCAGCGTAACAGCATTTACGTTAGTCTTTCACAACGTGCGATTCAACAACAGTAGACGATTTGCGCTGTGGCAACTGCTGCGGCAAAATGTGGATGCCCAGTCGGCTGAGGCAGGCGAGGAAGATCGTTGTGGCCACCACCTCGTCAATGTTGCCCACGCCCGCAAAGTTGTCGGGAATGAACTCCGCAATTCCCCAGCCTGGATTTGCCAAATAAATGCCCGCAAGCACTAGTCCCAAGACGGAAATGAAATTGCCAACAAGCGAACGCGCGAGCGGCGGAGTGGGTTCGTCAGAATTCGGGTTTTCCATAATTGATTTCTGGGCTCAGCGGCCGCCGCCGGTGGCAATCCACTTGTTGCCGTCGGCTTCGAGTTGGTCGAGCTTTTTATCATAGGCTTCTTCCAACGCGTCAGTGAGATCCACCCCCGTTCGGAGTCGCCGGGTGAAGCTGATGAATTTTTTCGGTTGGCTCTGGATAAGAAAAGTGACCATGCCAAAAGTTTGCAGATAATCGCGGGCATCCCAGTCCTGCAATTCGCGTTTCATCTGCTCTTGCCAGGGCCGCAGTTGTCTCGCGACAGCTAGCTGACGGACTTGCGACACCCAGTCGCCCGCGGCGGGAGCGGGGTTGTCGTTGTAGACCGTGCGCCAGATATTCTTTTTAAGCGAGATGAATTCGCTGTATTCGGCATAGCCTTCGGCTAACCAAGTGGGCGACCGATGATTTGTTTGCAACGCCAGCTGCTTTCGGCCACCCAAGAACGCCACGTTGTGCGCGGGAGGCCGTTGGCGCAAAGTTTCCTGTTTTTCAAAGAAAAACGGGATAAACGGGTTGTCCCACGCGACCATTCCACGGCCGATCGACCATTTGTCGCCCAGTTGCTCGCGGGTGTAGAGCTTCTCCATGACGGTTCGGAAATGATGATACGGCGGCTCGTTCAGCAGGATCATCATCTCGTAGTTTTCCGGCCTGGAGCGCGTCAATTCCATCGTGCCGGTTAAGTCTTGCACGTGCGCAGCGTAGGATTCGAACCCCAGAGCAATTTCCTTGCACTCCACCGCGGGCATTTGGGTGTGGATTGAAATGTGTCGGGCTTCGACACGGGAGAGTTGGAATCCGGTCTCCTTTTCCCATTTCTTGTTCGCGTCCATCGCCGACTTGAAACGTTCCGACTGCTCGTCAATTAACTCCTGATCCTTCTTGCCGGGCCGACACTTGGGGCAGAATCGATGCGGAACTGCATCGGCAGCCTTGGGCGCTGCTTGCCCCTCGATGTGATAATAGGGTTTGCGGGTTTTCAAAGGCAAAAAGCCAAGATCGCCGCAGTCGTCGCAACTTGAAACCGCGTCTTGAGCACAAACTGCTTCGACGCTGCCGATGCAAAGAGAGCTCGTCGCCACAATCCTCAACCATTTTCGGCGGGACAAGTCGTGCTGGGCGGCAGATTTCATGCTGTCGTCTCCGAAAAATATTTGTTCGGCCCCGACATTATGCAGTAAGCGATCCAGGCAGGCCAGAAACTATGCTGCTTTTATGAGCCGGAGTAGCAAATCGATGCCACTGGCTTCGGCGGAGATCTCAAAATCCGCTGCAGCGATTTCCGCGCTGCGAGCCAGGCGAGCTAGATCTTCCCTTGTGCGATAGATCAGGTACCAATTTCCGATCCACTCCATGTAGGCCCGCGTCGGATTCCACGTCGCGAAATTGAAAATCAGAGCCTGGCCGCCAGGTCGCAGAATTTGCCAGAACGATTTTAGCAGCTCGACAGCGGCGTCGTCTTCCAAATAATCGAAGAACCCCGTGCAAACCAAAAGATCGGCGCTCCGTAGCTCCTCAATCAGCTTTCGCTTTTTCGGGAGTCGCACTAAATTCTCTGCTAAGCAATGCAGTTTTCCATCTGAGATGAACGGCCGCAGGTTATTTTCTGCCTGCTCAATCGCGGCGGGATCGAGATCGAACAGCCAAAACTCACAGCGCTCGCGATCTGCGGGCCGCATAATTTGCAGCGCATCGACGATTTCGAGTCCCGCGCCGCTACCAACGACGACAACCTTTTGCCCGGCTTTGATTTCTGACCGCACCAAGTCCATCCGATTTCGCACGGCCTGCGGTGCGGATTGACGGAGAAAGTATCGATCGAATGAAGCTCCGCGCGGATCGCTAGTCACGCGGCTTTGATAAATGGCCCCGAGCATCTCGTGATCGCCGGCGTAGCCGCGTGGCTTTTCACGAGCTCGCAGCTGTAGCCAACCGTGGCGCAAAACTTCTCCAGCTACTTGCCACATCAAGGTGGATGGCTCCCGATTGGCTGGCCCCCAAACCTTTGTTGCGGCAAGCTCGGCTAAGCCGCGATCGAGAAGTGGTGTGACATCGAGATTCAATTTGAGCCAAACTGGCAGAAGCTGACGCCAGAGCTCGCCAACTCGCCTTGCGACTTCGGAAGGGTCGGTGCTGGAAGTCATAGGCTTCGCCGTAGGCACGAAAAAACCCCTTGCAGGTTGCCCTGCAAGGGGTTCGTATTTCGAAGTGAGAGTAAACTCTACACCTAACTATTAAAAAACCCCGGCAATACCTACTTTCGCGTTTGTTGCACTATCATCGGCTCCGAAAGCTTAACTACTGTGTTCGGGATGGGAACAGGTGTGGCCTTTCGGATCTAGTCACCGGGAATGATACGGCAGCCGGTAAAGACTGCCGCACCCTATACAAAGGTTGTTGGGTAAATGGCACCAGGTCAGACTGCAACTTGCGTTGCAATGTTTAAAAACCCTTTCTTAGGCCTGAGAAGCTTTCGAAGCTATCATACTTCAGCTGCCTCAGGAGAATTGTGAATAAATGTGGCCAAGCGTTCGTCCATTAGTACCAGTTAGCTAAGCATATTACTACGCGTACACATCTGGCCTATCAACCTCGTCATCTTCGAGGGGACTTACGGCAAAGCCTACGAAATCTGATCTTGGAGAGAGCTTCACGCTTAGATGCTTTCAGCGTTTATCTTTTCCGCACTTAGCTATCCAGCCGTGCCACTAGCGTGACAACTGGTACACCAGAGGTGCGTCCTTCTAAATCCTCTCGTACTAAAGAAGAACCTCCGCAAATTTCGTACGCCCACGGCAGATAGGGACCGACCTGTCTCACGACGGTCTGAACCCAGCTCACGTACCACTT
>CAYMWL010000037.1:0-66136 GCA_964394305.1 uncultured Pirellulaceae bacterium | reverse complement strand
CTGAACCAGAAATTCGTTGGTTCGATTCCAACCCCCGGAACTGGACTGCTATTGGTTCCCACGGAAGTCATCCGGCTGGATGAGGACCCTGTCTCGAAAACAGGTGGCCGCAAGGCTTGTGAGTTCGAGTCTCACGGCTTCCGCATAAAGTTTCGGCCGGGTACGCAAATTGGCACAGCGGCGAGGTCGAGAGTCTCGTGCTTGTGGGTTCGACTCCCACCCTGGTCACTGCAATACGAGCGAAGGATGCGACATAAGAGGTGATGGCAGAATGCAAATGCAACTGTTTTCCCTCGCCACTCATCCCGCATCCCAATCCTTCGGGCTTTCATGCCGCTGGCGGCGACTGATCCTTGCAAGATCGGTGTGATGGGTTCGACTCCCATGAGGTCCACTGAGAAGAATTGGAAGGTAGCCAAATACGGTTCGCTGGGCCGGTTTGCTAAACCGTGCGACGGCATGTCATGTGGGTTCAAATCCCATGCCTTCCGCTCATAGCAGGCACTAGGAGTCCAGAGGCCAGAGGCCAGAGGCCAGAGGCCAGGGGCCAGGGAAGTTGCATCCTTATCCCTAGCTTCTAACCGCCTAGCCTCTAACTATCACGGTCCTCGAAGTGTACCGGATCAGCACGCGACCCTGCGAAGGTCGAAGACCAGGTTCAATTCCCGGCGAGGGCACTTTGTTTGTCAGAAAATTTGGGCGCGGGGGCCGGACGGCCAGGCGGTTGCCTGCAAAGCAACTTCAAGTGGGTTCGACTCCCACCCTCGCCTCTTCGGCAGGCCGTTGACCAAGAGCGTCGGTTCGCTCAATCTGGGGCTATCGATCACGAGCACGATGGTTCAGCAGCTTCGCCGGCATGATTAACCTCTACGACCTCACTTTTGAGCGGCTTTGCCGAGTTCATCAGGAATGGAACATTCCGCAAGCTCACGCGCGTCGATTGTGGAGCTATCTCTATCGCGACTTGGCCACCAACTTCAAGGCGATGAATGAATTGCCGGTGAAGTTGTTGGCAAAACTGGAATGCGAAACAAATCTCGGGCATCTAGCGCTTGCCGCCGAGACGGTTTCGGCCGATCGACGCACGCACAAGTATCTCCTTCGCCTGGCAGACGGTCAGCAAATCGAAACCGTGGAGATGATCAAAGTCCAGGGGCCCGCGGTCCGCGTGACGGCCTGTCTGAGTTCGCAGGTAGGATGTGCGTTAGGCTGTGTTTTCTGTGCTACTGGGCAGTTGGGTTTCGCGCGAAACTTGTCGGCTGGAGAAATCGTTGCCCAATCACTACATGTCGCGCGTGATTCCGCGGCGAGCCATGAGGGTGGACTTAGCAACATTGTGCTGATGGGTATGGGCGAGCCCTTGCTCAACTACAACGCGGTGATGGACTCGCTGGAAATCCTGCACGAGTCAGGCGGCGTGGCGATTGGTGCAAAACAGATCACCATCAGCACCGTTGGCGTCATCCCGGCCATCGTCCGTCTGGCCGACGAGTGGCGGAGGTACTCGCTCGCTGTGTCATTACATGCCGCGACGCAATCAGAGCGGCTGGCGATGATTCCAGCCGCAGGGCCGTGGCCGCTTGCGGAACTCATGGACGCTTGTCGCTATTACACAAGCAAACTTCAGCAGAAGATTTTTTTTGAATGGACGCTAATTGCCGGGATCAATGACACCGTCGACAACGCAAAGGAATTGACCTCTCTTCTGCAGGACATTCCGTGCCAGGTGAATATGATTCCGCTCAATCCAACGGCGGGCTTTGCGGGCGAACCCGGCCAGGCTGAGGTGATTGATCGGTTTCGGGAAGTGTTGCGAACCAGTGGTATTGCGAGCAGCGTGCGACGGCGTCGCGGCATCGAGATCGCCGCAGGTTGCGGGCAATTAGCCGGATCGCGCTGATTATCAAACGAGCCCCTGCAAGCAGACTAGTAAGCGACCGTCACCCCGAAATTCAGAATGTCGGCTGACACCCGAGTCGTGACGCTGGTGCCCGCGACTGGCCCGGCGGGAGTTTGGAACGGACCACTGACTTCATTTTCGAAACCATGGGTCCAAGCGATCGTGGTTGAGATGCACTCATTCCAGCGGCACGTGGCGCCCAGGCTGTACCAGTGCTGGATGATCAACGATGACGCGACGTTAAACATCGTGACTTCGCTGCTGATGGGATTTTGGTTGTAGGTGTAACCCGTTCGCAGCGTCAGGAAATCGGACCATTGATACTGCACGCCTTGAGAGACCGAAAAAACGCTCTTCCAGCCCAAGCCGGCAACAGCGCCATCGGGTCGGAACCCTTGATCGCCGAAGCCGGTGGCATTGGCATAGTCAAAGTAGCGAAAGTCGGTGGCGAACAACCAGCGTTCGAAACCGGTGTAGGAAGTGCCGAGCGAGATGATCGACGGCAGGTCGAAGTTCACCTCGGCGAAGGTTGGGCCGCCGAGTTCATCGGCTGAATTGAAGCGAAACGGCTCCATCCATTGCGGGCTTTTGTAACTGAGGCCCCAGTTCCAGCACGACTCCGTTGTGTAATACGCACCGAGCTGAAAGCCGCCGCCCCAAGCCATGCGCGTTCCGCTGCCCGAGCCATAACTAAAAAATCCGTCGTTATTGGCATCGTTCGGCGGCGCGAAAACCAACGGATCACAGATTAGACCAGCTAAGGTGATCGTTGGTGCAAAGCCAATGGAAAATCTTTCCGACAAAGCGTACGAAACCGTCGGTACGATTTGAAAAATTTGTGCCTGGGCAAAAACTCGGCCTAATCCCCCGAGCGGTTGCGCTGCGCTGGGTTGTGGCGTGAGGATCGGATTCGTCGTGCTCGCCGGATAGTTGGCACTGAAGCCGCCGACGCCGAAGATTCCTAGCCCAATCGTCCATGGCGAATCGGCCAGGTGATGCACGAGGCCAATCGTCGGCACAGGAGCCACGCCGGGTTCGCTGTCGGTGGTGCCTGCCAAACCGAGCCCAGGAATCGCAGACGAAAGTGAGGTGGTTGGCAGCACCAATCCCAAACCGAAGGCGACTTCGGAGTTCGGCAAGCCCGAGATGGCCGCTGGGTTCCAAGCGAGTGATCCGACCGAATCGACGGGCGCGGCCACACTGGCCCCGCTCATCGATTGGTTGATCGGTCCGACCGACGGAATGAAGACGCCTTGTCCCCAAGCATCGCTTGCGATTGCCAGCCCGCTGCAACACACGATGGTGTGCAACAAAATTTGCGCCCAGTTTCGCCAAGTGTTTTTCATGGTTATGCCGCCCCTGGCTTTGCCTCTCGCGACTCGGCGATTGGCACACCATTTGAATCTATCGGAATTGCCGGTCGTGCTACTTAATCCGGTTTTGCCGCCAGGGATCTGGAAAAATCTTGCAAGTCCAGCATGGCGTACGGCACGGTAGCACCCGTTCAATCCCAACCAAATCAGGCTGCAGTGACGAAGGTTGTCCTCGATCTGCCTTACAAACGACTGGACTTTAACGATTGCGCAGATCTTGCAGCAGCGCGATGCGATCGGGCCGACTGATCGCAACGCTAGCAGGCGTTTGACGTTCGCTCGCAGGGACCTACTTTTCTAGTGACATCGCGCCGGAACGGCCTGCGCAGATTGTTGGATATTTGTCTCAGAGGTTGGTCGCAATCCCTGTCAAATGCGCTAACGAGACAACGAGCAAGTAACGGAATCGGAGGGCAGACCGATGAACGAAAAACTCGTGAGCACCATGGAACGAATCGGAAGGGATCCAGTTGACCTTGAGCAACTGGTTCGCCGATGCATGGGGCGAATCGAATTAGCCGAGCGGTTGTTGAAAAGCTTTGAAACCAGATTCCCGGAAGACCTCACCAAGATTGAAGAGTGTCTGGCCCAAGATGATGCGACAGGAATGTCGCGCCTCGTACACCAATTAAAGGGAGCGGCCGCCAATATCTCAGCGCCGGAGCTGTATGCAATTCTCACACGGATGGAACAGGCCGTGCGTGGTCAGCAGCCCGATGTGGCCAACAATTGCCTGGAAGAAGTTCACCAGGCCTGGAATCGCTTCCAGCAATTCACGTCCTTAGCGGGACAACGGTGAGCACGAAATGCGCGTTTTAATTGTCGAAGACGATCGTGATGCACTCGACCTGCTGGAAAATGCCGTGGCCTATTTTGGCTATGACGTAACCACGGCCAGTGATGGTGCTGAAGCGCTCGAATTGATTCGCAGCGGGCAGTATCAGTTGGTCGTTTCGGACTGGGAAATGCCGGAGATCAGCGGCACAGAACTGTGCCGTGAAATTCGCCGGCGTGTTTCCTGCGGCTACACCTATTTCATCCTACTGACTGCCAAAACGGAGATTCAGTCGCGGATCGAAGGGCTGCAAGCCGGGGCTGACGAATTCCTCTCTAAACCAGTTGATCCCGATGAACTGCAAGTGCGGTTGCGCGTTGCCGAGCGGATTCTTTCGCTCGAAAGCCGCGACTTGGTGATCTTCAGTCTCGCGAAACTGGCCGAAGCGCGTGACCCAGAAACCGGCGCTCACTTGGAGCGGATTCGCGAATACTGCCGTGTCGTCGCACAGCATTTAGTCAACTCGCCGCGACATCGACACGAACTCGACGGGGATTTCGTGCAAACGCTCTACATGACCAGCCCACTGCACGACATCGGCAAGGTCGGCATTCCGGACAGCATCTTGCTCAAGCCAGGAAAATTGACCCGCGAAGAATTTGAAGTGATGAAGCAACACGCGGTGATTGGCGGCACTACGCTCGAAGCCGCCGCGGGTGCTCATCCGAATGCGAAATATCTGCAAATTGCTCGGGACATCGCGTTTACCCATCACGAGAAATTTGATGGCTCAGGTTATCCCTATGGTTTGAGAGGAGAAGCGATTCCACTCTGCGGTCGCATCGTAGCCTTGAGCGACGTTTACGATGCGCTGACGACCGCGCGAGTTTACAAGCCTGCCTACAGCCATGATGTGGCTCGAAACATCATTTTAGATGGTAATGGTAAACACTTCGATCCAGAGATTGTCGAAGCATTTCTCGCGAACGAAGATCGCTTCATCGAAATCCACGAGCAACTCAGTAGTCCAGTCGCAGACACCTCGCTCATTACCGCCTAGGACAGGTGACCTGCGATGGTCTTTTCACCTCTCGCTTCGCTAGGCGATCGAACCATTGCCAGGCGTTATCAACTGCAGCAGGTGCTGAAACAATCAGCACACGAGAGCACTTATCTAGCCGAGGACTTCGTCAGCGGCGGGACGGTTATCGTCCGCACTGCCGCCGCGGCGGTAGCCGAAGCCGTTGCCTTGCGATTGACGCACGAAGCGGCCATTCTCGCCAAGCTAAGCAACACTCGACTTACTCCGCTGCTCGATTTTGGCCGCGAAGACGATTCGTTCTTTTGGGTCCGCGCACATGTTCCAGGCACGTCGCTTGCCGAACTGCTTCGTGAACCATTGCCGCTGGAACAGGCGATCGAGGTTTGTCAACAGTTGCTTGCTGCGATGGAGGAGCTTCATACGCATGGGATTCTCTGCCGCAACCTGACTCCTGCGAATGTCATCATACCAGAAGGGCGTCCATATTCCGACGCAGTCTTGACCGATTTCGGCCTCAGTTGCTGCTTAGTTTCAGAAGATATTCAGCACCAATCGATCACCGACGTCCATTATCTTTCGCCTGAGCAAGCCGGCTCGTTGGATTGCGAAGTCAGTGTGTCATCGGACCTGTACGCGGTTGGCATCGTACTGTTTCAACTGTTGGCAGGACACGTGCCCTATCAAGGTGCGACGGTCGGCGCGGTGCTGCTGCGACACATGACATCGCATATTCCGAAGCTGCGCGATTTGGGTTGGGAAGTTCCACGTACGCTCGATGAAATCATTTCGCGCTTGCTGCGCAAAGATCCGCGCGACCGCTATCAGTCTTGCGCTGCCGTTACTGCAGACTTATCGACCGTCCAAAGTGCGCTGCAGCGCGGCGATCGTGAACCGGACTTCGTCATCGGCTTGCACGATCGGCGGCGAACGCTCACTGAACCTGCGTTTGTCGGACGCACACGCGAGTTAGAACAACTCGACAAGCAAATCAACAAAGTGCGGCTGGGTCTTCCTTCATTCATCGTCGTCGAGACGGAATCGGGCGGTGGCAAGACACGACTGCTGGATGAAGTTGCGCAGCGAGGTCGACGACAAGGACTGTGGGTGTTGCGCGGCACGAGCTCTAATCAAGTCGGCTTGCACCCGTTTCAAATTCTCGACGGTGTACTCGATGGCATTCTCAATTCCGCTGCGGCGGATCCTGGCCTGGCCGAAAACTTAAGGCAGCGACTAGGGGAGCAGCGCGATGCGATTTGCTCGGCGTTGCCGCGTTTGGCGACTTCGTTGGGCTGGGAAGTGGCCGAGACTTTGGGGCCGGAAGCATTTGGCGAATCGCGAGCGATTCAGGCGCTGGTCCATTTTCTCGACGCGCTCGGTGAAGCTGGACGCCCCACGCTGATTATTTTGGACGATTGCCAGTGGGCCGATGAATCGGCAGTCAAGCTCATCGTCCGCTGGGCCGACTCTCTGGCGGAACGTCACGCGCAAGGTGCGAACATTGCACTGCTTGTTGCCTTTCGCAGCGATGAAGTTTCTGTCGATTCGCTCCTGCGGTCGCTGAGTCCCAGCTTGCAGCTAAAGCTCACAAAGTTTGACGCCGACGATATCCACCGCCTGCTCATCTCGATGGCAGGACCGCTGCCGGAAACAATCTTGCAACAGGTAGTGAGCCTCGCCGACGGCAGCCCGTTCATGGCCTCGGCGGTGTTGCGCGGCCTGGTCGAATCGGGAGCCTTGGTTGCCGATGTGGAGGGCTGGCGAGTCGAGCATTTGGCACTCGCCCGTTTGCAGTCTTCACACCACGCGGCTGCGTTTTTGGCGCGCCGCGTTGAACTCTTGCCGCCTGAGGCCGTCGAACTCCTCACGATCGGCGCGATCCTAGGTAAGGAATTCGATCTGCAGTCTGCGATCCATTTGGCGAACCAGGAACCATCGGCTGCGCTGCGAGCACTCGAACTCGTTCGCGAACGTCACTTGGTTTGGCTCCGTTCGAGTTTGGATCGTTGCGTTTTTGTCCATGACAAGATTCGCGCGATCTTTTTGGACCGACTGCCCGAAGATGTGCGGAAAGAGTTGCATTACCGGGCCGCACGCCATCTAGAAACGCAGGACAAGCGAAACCTGTTCGAGCTTGCATTTCACTTTGATGCGGCCGATCACAGTGAGCAGGCTTTGCAGTTTGCGCTCGAAGCCGCGCAGCAGGCTCGTCTGCAACATTCGCTGGAGATTGCCGAGCAGCAGTATCGGATCGCGGAACGCGGTGCATCCACTTCGGATCGGCAGACGCAATATCGAATTTTGCATGGGCTGGGCGATGTGCTGATGTTGCGCGGCCGATACGACAGTTGCGCAGAACTCTTCGAGCGTGCGGCAGCGCTCGCCGATAGTCAATTCGACCGAGCGGAAATCAAAGGCAAACTAGGCGAATTGGCATTCAAACGAGGCGACATCGAAAATGCAACGCAGGCCTTCGAGCAGTCGCTGCGGCTCCTCGGACGTTACGTGCCGCGGAACATCGCCACATTTGCTGCTCTCTTTTTCTGGGAGACGATGGTTCAAGTCCTGCACACACTTTCCCCTAGCTGGTTTTTGCAGCGGCGAAAAACATCGCCACCTCCTGAAGAACTTTTGACGTGGCGCCTTCACAGCCGATTGGCTCACGGCTATTGGTTCGTCCGGAGCAAAATCCACGTCCTCTGGACACACTTGCGAGGAATGAACCTTGCGGAGCAGTACCCGCCCACATTGGAGTTGGCTCAGGCTTATTCGGAACATGCGCCGGCGATGACCTTGATTCCGTATTTCACTCGCGGCATCACTTATGCGCAGAAGTCGTATGACATTCGGAAGTCGCTCAATGATGTTTGGGGGCAAGGGCAGTCGCTCGCTTACTACAGCGTGGTGCTCTATGCCGGCTCGCGGTTCGCAGCGTGTATCGAAAAGGGACGCGAAGCGATTCGCCTGTTAGAGCGCACCGGCGATTTCTGGGAAGTACACATCGCGCGTTATCAGGTCGCGGCGGCCCTTTATCGCAGCGGCGAATTGCCCAGTGCGATTCAGCTTGCACGCAAAAACTACCTGTCCGGCATCAAGTTGGGCGACGAACAGGCATCAGGCATCAGTCTCGATGTGTGGTCGCGCGCAGCCTGCGGCAAAGTGGCGGCAAGTATGCTTGCCGACGAAGTGGCGCGACATCGGCCTGATGCACAAGGCGCCGCACAGACAATGCTCGCTGAAGGTGTTCGCCTGATCGCTGCAGAGAAGATGAGCGAGGCTGCTGCTGTGTTCCAGTCAGCTCTCGACATCGCAGCGAAGGCCGGCGTGATGAACGCATATATCTCACCGAATCTCGCCTGGCTCGCCACTGCCCGTCGCTTGGAACTCGAATGCTATCGCGGTTACTTGAAGCATCGGCGGCGTGACCTGTTGCGGCAAGCGGAATGTGCCGCACGCCGCAGCGTGCGATTGGCTCGCTGGTTTCAAAACGATTTACCTCACGCTTTGCGTGAACTTGGAATAGTGCTGATTCTGCGAGGAAAAACTGCGCACGGGTTAAGCTTGTTTGACCAGAGCATTGCGATTGCCGAGCGGCAAGGGGCCAAATACGAGGCTGCTCTGACACGCGTGGTGAAATTGAGAACGGCTGCCGATGCAGGCGATTTTGAATCCGCTGCGCAGTTGTCGGTCGCTCAAGAAGAAGTTCGTATCCTTGAGATGCTCCCCTTGGCACGAGATTCGGTCAGTGAAGCAGCGCCCAAAGCCTCGAGCCTGTCGCTGGCAGATCGATTTGATACCGTTCTCGATGATGGGCGTCGAATTGCTTCGGCGCTGTCTTCTGACACGACGTTCAAAGAAATGCAGCAAACGGCTGTTCGACTATTACGTGGTGAGAGGGCGTTGATCTTGACCGCCATCGAATGTGTCGATCAAGAATGGCGTCTTTCGCGAACCGTGCGAGTCGCCGAGGACATTCACCGCTCGCTCGTAGATCATTGTTTGCGCACGGGCCGAGCAGTAACAACGTCGGACTCCGTCTTTCAGGAAGATGCCGGCGGCTTGACGCTCACGGGTGTTGAATCGGCGCTCTGCGTGCCAGTGCTCGTGCGTCGACAACCCGTCGCCTGCCTGTACATCGTCCATCGGCAGATGCGCGATCTGTTTCGTGACGACGAAAAGCGTTTGGCAGAGTTCGTTGCAACTCTCGGCGGCGCGGCCCTAGAGAATGCCGATGGCTTCCGGAAGCTGCAGCAACTGAATGAGACACTAGAAATGCGAGTCGCCGAACGTACCGCGGCTGCCGAAGCAGCCAGCCAGGCCAAGAGTCAGTTCCTTGCGACCGTCAGCCACGAGCTGCGCACACCCATGAATGGAATCCTCGGCATGACCGAATTAACACTGTCGACTGCGTTGAATTCGCGCCAAAAGAGTTTGCTTTCGATCGTCAAGCAGTCGGCCAATAGTCTGCTGCGTTTGCTGAACGACCTGCTCGACTTTTCGAAGATTGAAGCCGGTAAAATGGAGTTGGAGAGCCTTGATCTGGACATCCGGGAACTCGTCGGCGATGCCCTACAAGTGCGAGCCCAAGCTGCCAGCCAAAAGAAGTTGGAGTTGGTTCATCGCGTTGCTCCGAATGTACCCGAGCGGCTCTGTGGCGATCCGGGCCGCTTGAAGCAGATCCTGATCAACTTGATCGGCAATTCCATTAAGTTCACCGGCCAGGGCGAAATTGAAGTCGGCGTGAAATTGATCCGTCGGGATCACGTGTCGACGGAATTGCAGTTCTCGATTCGTGACACGGGAATAGGGATTCCGCTGGAAAAACAGGGGACCATTTTTGAGTCATTCTCGCAGGCCGATAGCTCGACAACGCGCAAATATGGCGGCACGGGACTCGGATTATCGATCTCTGCGCAGCTGGCTGCGCTCATGGGTGGCAGGATTTGGGTTGAAAGCCGATTAGGCTGCGGTAGCACGTTCCACTTCACTGCCACTTTTGCCAATAGTAGTCAGAACGAGCCACTTAGCCAGCAAATCGAGTCGCTGCGCGGCCGAACCGTGCTGCTTGTCGAAGGCAATGCAGCGCAGAGGTCCGCGCTGGCAGAGATGATTGCCGATTACGGAATGGATGTGACGGCGGTTGAAAATGCAGCGGCAGCGGTCTTGGCTTGCGGCGCAGTGGCTGCCGCGGACAAAGCTTTCGATGTGGCCGTGATCGATGCAGATTTGCACGACTCGGCCAGTGTTCCTTTTGCTAGTCGAATTCGCGACATTGCCGGCTGCGATCAGATTGGCGTGATCGCATTAGCCAGCCTCACAGAACAGGAGCCAATGATTGAAGAAAGTCGAAATTTCTACTGGCTCGCGAAACCCGCAAAAGCGGCTCAAATTTGTGAAGCTTTGATCAATATTATCAATCCTGACGAGAGCGATGTATCCGTAACCAACGTTGCGCCCGTGGTGGACATGCCGCCGCTCAAGATCTTGCTCGTAGAGGATGGTTTTATCAATCGCGAGGTAGCCGTCGGCTTCCTCGAGATGGGAAATCATCAGATTTCCACGGCGGAGAATGGTGTCGAGGCTTTAAAGATCCTGGATACCGAAACGTTCGACGTTATCCTGATGGACCTCGAAATGCCGGAGATGGATGGGCTGCAGGCGACTCGCGCGATTCGTCAAATCGAAGAAACGACCGACGAGCATGTGCCGATTATCGCCATGACAGCTCACGCAGTCGACGGTTATCGGGATCGCTGCCGCGAGTCCGGAATGGATGGGTATCTGACGAAACCAATTTGCCCCGAAGA
Source organism: uncultured Pirellulaceae bacterium (assembly GCA_964394305.1). GTDB lineage: Bacteria > Planctomycetota > Planctomycetia > Pirellulales > Pirellulaceae > Anatilimnocola. The sequence goes on along the minus strand of CAYMWL010000037.1, from coordinate 55,242 downwards.
GCTATTTGCAGCGTTGGCCACGGCCACCGCGGGCCGCGGCAGCAAGTTGCTGCTGGCGGCTCATTAGTCAATCGACGACGAGCGTTTTAGTTCTTCGTCAGTTGCAAGAAGACGATGTTACGAAACTCTTCCGAATGCACTGTAACTTCTTTAACGTCTTCCTCGGGAATTCCCAGTGTCAGATCCATCATTTCGATCCGAGATCGATAGATGAGATCCCAGCCCATAAAGGTTTCCATGTAGCCAATATCACGCACGCCGGGCAGGAAATTGGCTACTAACAATACCCCACCTGGCCTCAGCATGTTAAACATGCCAGTGACCAACCGACGGGCAGTGCGCTGGTTCAAATAGTCGAACAATCCAGTCGAATAAACAAAGTCGAACTCGCCAGTTCGCGACTTACTCCCGATCATTTCGCGAAACGATGCATTATAAGTCTCGACTCCAAAGCAACTATAAGAGTCGCGCACTTCAGCCAAGCTCAATGGGTCTGCGTCTAAGGCGACGATCCGCCCAGTTTTTCGCCGACGGATGGCGGCGGACAGATTCGCTTCGCGCAGGTGTCCCGAGGCAATTGAAAGGATATGAGGTCGTCGTTTTTCCTCAGCCAGCCTGTCAATTCGGGCAGCAATATAGGCCCGCCGCGAACGGACGCCTTCGGATGCCGGTGCTTGAGTCGTAAAATTGAAAATGTGTGTGCCGACGTCATCTGCCTCCGGCGGGGCCCAACGTTCTTCGCGTCCGTAGATGTAGTCCATCATGACCGCATCGCCTGCGTACCCTCGCGGCTTGCTAAATGCCCGATGGGTGAACGGATCTCGGTGAAGTAAGCTCAGCAGCCGATGAGATCGGCAATGTGTCACAAATTGCGCCCATTCGGCAGGCTGCGCGGCAAGTTTGCGTTCGCGCAGGGCGTTAAATAATTCGTCGAGGACTCGATGGGCGGTTGCTTCGTCGGGTGTCCCACTCAAGGTTTCATCGACGCTGTCGAATAATCCATCGAAGATCCTATTTTGCAGTACTTGGAGTGGCAGTTGTCCAACGACGGGCAATTCATTTGCGCCGTATACTGCTTCTGACTTGGTAATGTCGACCGACATTCATTCTCAAGGGTAGTTGCCCCCAGCTCCCAAAGAAGTACATACGAATCATCTCGAACGGGTGACCTGCAGCGGCCTAGTCATATAAGCCATCAGGTTTCTGCAAGCTCGCTCGGGCCAACATAGTTATTGGCGAGATAGGTCGTCTATTCTTTTTTGAGGAAACTGGCGAAAATTCGCCAAGTAATTCGACGAACACCTGCAAAAATCATTAACACTGACAAGGTGCCCCTAGGCATTACAGTTTAACTAGGGCATATCGTTGGCCCGTTCGGGGCGTGACGCAAATTGTCATCCTCCGAAAGTTGAGCAACAGCTTATCGAAGCGATTTATTTGTAGAGCAACGAAAAAAGAGAGGAGATCTCTGCTTGCCGGCACTGCTGAACGCTGCATTACGTTTTGCTGCTGATCAGCGTGCCGACCTTCTCACCGCTGACAGCGCGGGCGATGTTGCCTGCCTTGCGGTAGTTGAAAACCAGAATTGGCATCTGGTGTTCCATACAATGGGCGATGGCGGTGCTGTCCATCACTCGCAGATTTTGCTCGCGAACCGCGTTGTAAGTCAGCTCGCTGTAGAGCATCGCATGCGGATTTCGCTCAGGGTCGTCACTGTACACGCCGTCGACCTTGGTCGCCTTCATTAGAATCTCGGCTTCGAGTTCCATGGCACGCTGGGCAGCCGCAGTATCGGTCGTGACGAATGGGCTTCCGGTGCCCGCTGCCAGAATGACGATGCGACCTTTTTCTAGATGCCGCTTGGCCCGCCTACGAATGTAGGGCTCGGCCACACCGTCCATGCGAATGGCGGTCATTGCACGAGTTTGGCAACCAATCGATTCGAGCGCATCTTGCAGCGCAAGAGCATTGATGACGGTGGCCAACATGCCCATGTAATGGGCCGTTGGTTCTTGGATGCCCGCGCGGACACCTTTGAACTGCGACCCACGCAGGATGTTTCCGCCACCGACGACTAAACCGATTTGAACTCCCGTGTCGTGGGCTTGCTTCACCTGGCCGGCAATGTGCACAACTTCCTCAACGCCAATCCCGCGCTCGCCGGCGTGGCTCAAGCTTTCGCCGGATAGTTTCAGGATGATTCGTTTGTAAGTCGGGCGTGAAGGCATAGGGTGAAGCGAAATCGAGGTCAGAAATCAGAGACAATGCGGCTGGACCTTACTCCCAGTCTTCGTCCTCTTCTTCTTCTTCCTCATCATCGTCGTCCCAATCTTCATCATCTTCGTCGTCGAGGTCGTCTTCCTCTTCCTCGTCTTCGTCATCGAAATCTTCGTCGTCGACTTCTTCCCATTCGTCGTCGAAATCTTCGTCGGCGTCTTCTAGATCGTCTTCCTCTTCGTCGTCGAGGTCGTCTTCCTCGTCATCTTCAAGTTCGTCGAGGTCATCGTCTTCCTCGTCGTCGTCGAGTTCTTCGTCTTCAAAATCCTCGTCTTCGTCTTCCAGTCTTGGCGAGACCGTCTGCGCAGTGTCGCCGAAAACACGGGCAGTACGAACACCGGCCTTCCAGTCGGCGGCTTCTTCTTCGCCCAGCCAGAATCGATCCGGGGTTAAAACACTCACGGCGAACTCCTTCAAGTGATGTAACGAATGAATGCTAGGTTGGTTCGGTCTACGGTTCATCGGCCACAGGTGAAAAAGAATCGACAGTTGCGGGCACGTTTTGGTTCGAGTAATCGCTGGCGTTTCCCAGCTTTTCGCTCAAGCTAGCCGCGGCAGCCCAGGCCCGCATTTCGCGAGCTCGGGGCAAGTCATCTAAATTCACCAGTCCGAATAATTGGAGGAACCGTTTGGTTGTGTTGTACAAGTAGGGACGGCCCAGTTCTTCGCTCCGCGAACCGATGCGAACAAGGTCTCGTTCCATCAATTGGCGAATCACTTCACCGCAATTCACTCCGCGAATGGCCTCAATATCGGCCCGCGGCGTTGGTTGACGATAGGCAATAACTGCTAGCGTTTCTAGGGCGGGTGCCGACAATCTTAGTTCCGGCGGCACATGCCCCAGCCGACGCAGCCAAGAACTGAACAACCGGCGGGTCATTAACTGAAAACCGCCGGCCACTTGCTCGACCCGAAAAGCTCGGCCGCTGTGATCGTAGTGGTCGTTCAAGTGGCGGATTAGTGTACGGGCTTCAGTCCCGTCCGCCAAGTTGGCGTATTGAGCCAATTTGCGAGTATTCAGTGGCTCACGCGCCAGGAACAACACCGCTTCGAGCCGCTGCCTCGCGGCTTGCCGCAAGTCGTCGCTCGTCGCGAGTGCTTTCGTGAATGATTTCGAAGTCTGCCAGGTTTCCAGCTGAATTTGGCAGTGACCCGCAAAGCGTCGCCACCCGCCACAACTCTCCCGATAGCGCGCTGCGGTACTTCGCAATTGTGCGGCTGGAATGGAAGAGGTCTGGCGCATGAAAAATCCGAATTCAGCTCCGCTGAACGGGTAACGACGTAGGCAAGATAAGCGGGAAACATTGCTGCAGACAAGACCGGGCAACTTTGTTCGCGGTTTGCCGCGGCGGATTGCGTTAGTCGATTCAAGGGATGTGTTTAAGAAAGCGAAACGTAGGGTGATTTTTTCAAGTGAGCTGGTAGCCTTTTGCGTGCGATAGTTTTACGGACAATGCGTACGCCTGATCCACGGCTCCCAACACAACAACAGTTCGCTCCCATTCCAAATAGAGGTGCCTTCCGGGCTCTGGCAGCTGCCCCGCCATCCCGGTTGGCACCTCGCTTGGTTATTCTGGTGGCATGATCACCATCGGTCTTATCGGGGGAGTGGCCAGCGGAAAAAGCGCGGTCGCGCGACAATTTGCGGATTGGGGGGCCGTCATTCTCGACGCCGATCGAGTTGGACACGAAGTTCTCCTTGAAATGGATGTAATTCACCAGCTGGTCGCGCGTTGGGGGCCTCGGATCTTAACGGAGGCGGGCGAAATCAATCGCTCTGCTGTGGCCAGGATTGTGTTCGCTGCTGGCGGCGAAACCGAACGGCAATTCTTGAACAGTGTGACGCATCCCCGAATTGCAGAGCGGATTGGATTGGAGCTGAATGAACTTCGCCAGGCAAATTGTCCAGCAGTCGTGTTAGATGCTGCGCTATTGCTTGAAGCAGGCTGGGATCGCTTGTGCGACGAAATTGTTTTCATCGACGTGCCGCAGGAATTGCGTTTGGCTCGCGCACGCACCCGCGGTTGGGACGCTGGCGAATTGGCGCGTCGCGAAGCAACACAGATTCCGCTCGAAGAAAAAAAACGCCGCGCGACAGTTTGCCTCGACAATAGTGGCTCTTTCCTTGAATTGCAGGCAAAAGTCGATTTTCTCGCACATGAGTGGTGGTATTCGCCACGCTAACCCGATTTGTGAAGACTGTGTGAACCGCCGCGTAACTCCTTGCTGCGGACTGGTTGCCGCGTGCTGATCGGCTAAAATCGCGACTGATCATTCGACACCCGGATCGTTTCGCCAGAATTTTGGAACAGCATGACTGCGACGCCTGACAATCGCTGCTGGGTCGGTTTTGACCTCGGTGGCACAAAAATGATGGCCACGGTGTTTGACGAAAACTTCCGTCCCCTCGGCCGCAAGCGTCGCAAGACCAAAGGCGCTGATGGTGCGAAGGTCGGCATGGAGCGGGTCCTGGAATCGATTCATGATGCGTTGCGGGAAGCTGGACGCTCGCCAGACACCATTCTGGGCGTGGGCATCGGTTGCCCCGGAACCGTCGATCTCGAAAAGGGGCTCATCATCGATTCTGCCAACTTGGGTTGGAAGAATGTGCATGTCAAGGAGATTCTCGAACGCGAGTTTCAGGCACCGGCAGTCGTCCTGAATGATGTCGACGCTGGAGTTTACGGCGAATACCGCTTTGGTGCGGGGAAAAACTCGCGCTGCCTGGTTGGCATCTTTCCCGGCACGGGCATTGGCGGCGGTTGTGTTTACGATGGCGTGATCATTCGCGGCAAAAGCTTGTCGGCGTTTGAAATCGGTCACGTGCAGGTCAATCCCAACGGAGCGCAATGCGGCTGCGGGCGAATCGGTTGCCTGGAAACTGAAGCCAGCCGACTGGCAATTGCGGCGGCGGCGGCAATGGCTGCGTTTCGCGGCGAGGCCCCATATTTATATCAGCAGGTTGAAACCGACTTAAGCAAGATCCGCAGCAGTGCCATCGCCGCTTCAATCAAAGCGGGCGACAAAGCGGTGGAGCGGATTGTGCAGCGCGCAGCGCGCTTGATCGGTCAGGTTGTCGGCGACACGGTGAACTTGTTTGCGCCCGATGTGATCGTGCTTGGCGGCGGCTTGGTCGAAGCGATGCCCGAATTGTTTGTGCAGGGGGTTGAAGAGGCCGCCCGCCAGCGTGCTGCTCCGCCTTATGCCAAAGGTTTCAAAGTAACGGTTGCCAAGCTGGGCGATGACGCGGTAACTCGTGGCACAGCGGCTTGGGCAGAACATTCATTCCCGCCTGCGGCGAAGGCGTAAATGCGATGTCGAGTTCGATTGAACCTAGCATCACACCGGGCATCCCTGGCAAAGAACCAGGCCCTGGCAAAGAGTCGGCTCCGCGCGGCGTGAAACCTGTCGCGGTCATCGATATCGGTACGGCCGCGATCCGCATGGCAATTGCGGAAATCAATGCCAACGGCGATGTGCGAAATTTAGAATCCTTATCGCAGGCGGTTAGCCTGGGCCGCGACACCTTCACGCGTGGATCTATTGCCAAAGCGACGATCGAAGATTGCGTACGCGTGCTCCGCAGCTATCGGCGGATGCTGCGTGAATATCAGATTGATTCCCCGGAGCAAATCCGTTGCGTCGCCACCAGTGCAGTACGCGAAGCCAGCAATCGATTGGCCTTTCTCGATCGCGTCTATATTGCCACCGGCCTGCAGGTTGAGCCGCTCGATGAATCTGAGGTGAACCGCGTCGCGTTTCTCGGCATTCAGCCTCTCATCGCTCGCGATGAGCAACTGAGCAAGTCGCATGTGGTCGTTGCCGAGATTGGCGGCGGCAGCACCGAGTTGCTGCTGATGAAAGGGAGCGATGTAGTCTACGCTCATACCTATCGCCTCGGCTCTTTGCGAATGCGCGAAACGCTCGAAGCCTTCCGCGCGCCGACGCAAAAGCTGCGGAACATCATGGAGAACCATATTCAGCGGACGGTTGAGGAAATCACCGAAACGGTACATCCCGAAGGGCCGCTGGAACTTATCGCCATGGGCGGCGATGTTCGTTTTGCAGCGAGAACGTTGCAATCAGGTTGGGATGGCAAAAACCTTGCGCGCTTGAAACTTACGGCGCTCGAAGACCTCACCAACAAACTCCTCGGGCAATCGGAAGATCGCCTGGTTCGCAAATACCATCTGACTTATCCCGAAGCAGAAACGATTGGCCCGGCGCTACTGGCCTACGTCATGCTGGCAAAACAGTTGCAGTTGAAAGAACTGCTGATTTCGAATCTGACTCTTCGTGATGGCCTGTTAATCGAAATGGCCGCCGGCGCCGGCTGGTCCAAGGAATTCAGCAAGCAGATCGTCCGCTCGGCGATGGATTTGGGACAGCGATACAACTACGACGATGTGCATGCCGGCCATGTTGCGACACTGTCCGCGACCCTCTTTCACGAACTGCGCGATGAACATCAGTTGTCTCCGAGGCATGAAGTGATTCTGTGCGTCGCCGCACTGTTGCATGAAATCGGGCTATTTGTCAGCAACCGCAGTTATCATAAGCACTCGATGTATTTGATTCGAAACAGCGAACTGTTCGGCCTGGGACGCAAAGAACAACTGCTCACGGCGCTGGTGGCTCGTTATCATCGCCGCGCATCGCCGCAGCCGACGCATGAAGGGTACGCGACACTCGATCGCGACGAGCGGGTCGTGGTGGCAAAGCTTTCGGCAATTTTGCGAGTTGCCATCGCTCTCGATGAATCACGCAGCCAGCGAATTCATCAAGTTAGCTGTGTCCGTGAAGACGGCCGCCTTGTGATCTCGATTCCCCTGGTCGAGGATTTGGCGCTTGAGCAACTCGCGCTCAAGCAAAATGGTTCATTGTTCGAAGAAGTGTTCGGCCTGCCGGTTTTGCTTCGCATGGCCAGGAAATAGGTTTCGCCAGACATGACCGAGACGCAATCGAAATTTCTCAATCGCGAACTGAGTTGGCTGGAGTTTAACCAGCGCGTGCTGGATGAAGCCGCAGACGAAACCAATCCACTGCTGGAACGCCTGCGATTCTTGGCAATTACGGCGTCGAACCTGGACGAGTTTTTCATGGTCCGCGTCGGTGGGCTCAAGCTGCTAATCGAACAAGGGATTACCACGCACGATCCCTCCGGCCTCACACCGCAAGAGCAAATGCAAGCCATCAGTGTGCGAGCCCACAAATTCGTGCAAGAACAGCAGGCAATTTTCAAGGAAGTCGATGCAAAGCTGAAGGAATCAGGCATTCGTTGGCTGCGAGGAAGCGAACTTTCCGAACGACGCTTAAAGGCAATGGAGCAGGTTTTTGAAAGCGAGATCTTTTCGGTCCTGACGCCGATGGCGGTTTCGCCGGGGATTGAGTTCCCGCTGATCATGAACGTGCAATTGCATTTGTGCGTGCAACTAAAACCCGATCCGAGCACGCCGCTGCAGCCGCGATTCGCGTTGATTCCAATCGGTCGCGCACTGAGCCGTTTCCTGACAGCGGGTGGACCGGAACGAGGTTACGCCTATGCGTTGCTCGAAGATGTTGTCGCGCGGTTTTTGGACCGCTTCTTTCCAGGCGAAACGGTGGAGTCGCATGCCGCGTTTCGAATCACTCGGAACGCCGATTTTACTTTGCGCGATGATCTGGCACCCGATGTGATGGCAGGAATGCAGGGCATCCTCACGGCCCGCAAGCACGGTGGCTGTGTGCGGCTGGAAATTGCCGCGGATGTTCGCCCGGAGATGCTCGCCTTTTTGCAGCAGTCGTTAGAAGTGGCCGATGATGAAGTCTTTCGCATCGAAGGGCCTCTGGAGCTTTCGAGTTTCATGCCGCTTGCCGATTTAAATGGCTACGAAGCGTTGCGCAACGAGGCCTGGCCGCCGCAGCCGTCAATTGATATCGAGCCGGGCGAAAAGCTGTTCGAGATCATCGCCCGTCGCGATGTGCTGCTGTATCACCCGTACCAAACGTTCGAGCCGGTGGTGCGGCTGGTGCAGGAAGCAGCCGTCGATCCTGACGTACTGGCAATCAAACAAATTCTTTATCGCACCAGTCGCAGCAGTCCGATCGTTGCGGCGCTCGCCGAAGCAGCTCGCCGCGGTAAGTACGTGACAGCGATTGTTGAACTGAAAGCGAGGTTCGACGAAGCACGCAACATCGAATGGGCGCGCAGTTTGGAAGAAGCGGGCGTGCAAGTCATTTATGGTGTCAAAGGTTTGAAGACGCACGCCAAAGTCTGCATCATCGTTCGCCGCGAACCGCATGGCGTGCAGCGTTACGTTCATTTCGGTACCGGTAATTACAACGAAGCGACGGCCCGCGTTTACAGTGACGCCAGCCTACTGACCAACAACGAAGAACTCGGCGCCGACGCGGTGAGCTTTTTCAACGCCATTACCGGCTACTCCCAGCCACAGCGGTATCGCAAGATCGAAGCCGCGCCGACGGGCCTGCGCACACGTTTACTCGAACTGATTGAAGGTGAAACGCGGCGAAAAAGAGAAGGGCAGAAAGGCCTGATCGATGCGAAGATTAATTCGCTGGTCGATCCAGAGTTAATTTCGGCCCTGTATGCCGCCTCGCAAGCTGGCGTGAAGATCCGGCTGAATATCCGAGGTGTCTGCTGCCTCAAACCGGGCGTCGAAGGGCTAAGCGATAATATTTCGGTCGTCAGTATTGTCGATCGTTACCTGGAGCATGCTCGCATTCTGCGGTTCTTGCACGGCGGCGATGACCTGGTCTTCATTTCCAGCGCGGACTGGATGCCGCGGAATCTCGATCGGAGAATTGAGCTGCTCGCGCCGATTGAAGATGCCCTCTGCAAACAACGGCTGATCGACATTCTCGATACTTACTTCGACGACAATGTCAAGGCTCGTCAGTTGAAAGCAGATGGTTCGTATGTGCGCACGAAAAAGGGCAAGGGCAAACGCCGCCGCGCTCAAGAGATGATGTACGAAGATGCCCGACAGCGCGTGAAAGAAGCCGAGCAATCGCAGCGCACGACCTTTATTCCCCACCGCTCGGCCGCGGCCGGTGGCTGAAGTTTTACCCCAAAGCAATTGATCCGCACCATGAAGTCACTACTTATCCTGCGACACGGCAAATCGAGTTGGAAAGACACCGATCTGGACGACCACGATCGCCCGCTTAACAAACGCGGCAAGCGCGACGCGCCGCGGATGGGGCAACTGCTACGCGAGGAACAACTGCTGCCCGATTTGATTGTCTGCTCGTCCGCCAAGCGAACCTGGCGAACGGCGGAATTGGTCGCGGAGGCGGCCGGCTACCGTGGCGAGACTCGCATTACCGGGGAAGCCTACGAAGCTTCTGTCCCCAAGCTGCTGGCGCTAATCCAAAGTTTTCCGGACTCGGCGCAGCGAGTCTTGCTGATTGGCCATAACCCGGGGCTGGAAGAATTGCTCGAACAATTGACCGGCGAGTATCACCCTCTCAGTACAGCCGCATTGGCTCAGCTTCATATTCCTCGCGAAGGCTGGTGCGAAATTAATTCAGATACAAGGGCTGATTTGCAGCATCTTTGGCAACCGCGGGAACTAGAATAATTGCTTGCTGCCCGCGGCGGCTGTTTGCACATCCTGTTTATCCGCTGTTTGTCGCCGCGTAGCCACGCATTTCCTATGTCCAAACCGGCTCGAATTCCTGCTGCTGCCTGCGCAGATGCGCTCGCGACCAAGCTTGCGCGCCAAGTGGTGAAGCAACGTATTCAAGCTGCGGCCGTTTATTGGCAACGGGTCGCCAAGCACGACAAGCCGCGGGTCGAAGACATTCACCAGCTGCGTGTCTGGTCCCGCCGCGCGATGGCCGCGATTCAATTGTTCGCTCCGCTACTCGCCGCAAAGCCAGCGGCTGAACTGCTGGCTATTCTCAACAAAGCTCGCAAACGCGCGGGCCAGGCCCGCGACTGCGATGTGCTGCTGAAGACGCTCGATGCCAATGCGCGCAAAGCTCTTGAGGAGCCGCTCACTGCACTGAAAAAGATGCGGGCAGAATCAGCCGAAAAGTTGCGGCGATCATATCGCAAAAAGGTAAGTTCCGGCGATTTGCAGGAGTGGAGCAAAGCGCTACAGAAACAGCTGCCAGTCGCCGCCAACAATGGCCACGCGCACCCGCCAGTGGAATTTGGTCCTTGGTTTCTGCAACAGTTTGCCGTGATCGCAGCTCCTTTCCTCAAACAGCTTCGTCCGGCAAAACCGCAGTTGCGGCGGATCCATCAGCTCCGCATTGATGGCAAACGCGTGCGCTACGCGCTCGAAATCGGACTGCCATCGCTGCCAAAGCAGATCGGCAAGCAACTCTATGCAGCGCTGGAAAACCTGCAAGAACAATTGGGAGCAATCTGCGACGATCAAGCACTCGCCGAACAATATCGCAATTTGACACTCGGACTTAAGGCTAAGCCTCAAACGCGGCTGCTGCAGCAAGCTTCTCTGCACGAAGAACAAGCGAGGGCCGGCTTTGCAAAGTTTTCACGCTGGTGGCGAGCAGCGAATGGGCGCAAGAAATTGCTGCAGCACTTCGCAGCGATTCTTACCCCGCCCGCTGCCGCAGAGTTGACTCCATCCCAAGCGAGAGTTCCAGCTCAGCGGCGAAAGAGAAAGTAAAAGTAGCCGGCCAGCCCGGCACTGCCGGCGAGCATCAGCCACAACACCATCCAGGCACGACTTTCGTTTTCTCGGTGAGATACTTCCGGCGGTTCAAAGCCTTCGCCGTAATCGTGACTACACTGATGACAGCGGCGAGCATATTGCAGTTCGGCCACATCATCGCACGTAAGACAAAACCGCAAATTGTGCGACTCTCCTTCCTGTTGATACGCAGAAGGAAAAAAATCGCGCGAAGCTCCACACAGTCGGCATTCGGCGAGCCGCGGCATGTCGCAATGCGGGCATCTAGGCCATGCTTCGATGATTTCGTCCGCCGTTTCCGTCATGGGTTTCTCGTGAGCTACAGATGTTGTTGGCGGCAGTTGCAAGAGTTGATCGAACTCCGTCGCAATTCGCCGAGCGTCGTCTGCATCTTGCCGGCGAACCACCACGCGGGATGATTCGGTGTATTCAAACAAACCGTGCTGTGGAATTGCCGGTGTTTCGACGCGAGCATCAATTCCTAATTCAGCGAGCATTTGCCGCAACAAATACGCCTGCTGTAAATACGGAGTCGAAAAAATTACTACCGGATCCTGCGACATCCCTCCAGATATAGAAGTCACGGCCTGTCATGACAAGTTCACTATTGGCCCTCGAAAAAAGCCGCTGGAAGCTGGCGATTCATAGCGGATGTTGAGCGCACTACTCGTCACAGTTTCTTTCTTCTCCGCAGCGGCACGACAGGCAAAGTCGAGCACTGTTGAAGTCAATTGCGTCCGTTCCACTGGATATTGCGGCGTGCCGGTTCGCAAAAACCGCTCGATGTGCCAGGTTAGTGGATTGAAAAACGCGGCGCCGGGCGGCGCGGGCAAATAGAAACACGAGGAGATCGGCTCGACAACATCCCTCACCTGACCTGCGAACGCAAACTCCGACACTTGTTCGATCAAGTTAAATGCCGCACCACGAGTACCGTCGCTGTACTCAACGAGGATCGCTTGCGGGTTGCGCACATTTTCTTTCAGCGGACCCACGTTGTAGCTCGAGCACCGGCGCAGCGCCAGATCGAGCAGCTTCCAAGACCAGAGTCCCGCATCGCCCGCTCGCCAAACATCTTCGCCCTGCAGCCAGGTGACACTTTTCACGCCTGTTTCGCCTCCCGCGCGGCGTTCGAGCATGCATTGCAATGTTTCGAGCGCATGGAAGAAGTAAATCTCCGGCACACCGCGATCGAAACCGAATACACAAACGCCCTCGGTAAATTTCGTCCCCAGTGGCGGCTCAATCTCCGGCATCCGCCACGTCACGGGCAGCGACGAACCGGCCATCAACCCAAACTTCATTTCCTTCGCCGTCTGCACCATCTCAGCTGCGTGCTCGTGGTCGTAACTCAGATGTTTGTCGACAAACACCGGCACGCTTTGGCCCGCTTTGCGAAACGCGTTGACAATCTCCTGAAAATACCTGTGCCGCGGATAGAGCACCTGCTTGCGCTCGTTGATCGGGTAATCACCATGCTCGATGATCAGCACCACGCCGTCGATGTCGAGCTTCCCATCCTTCAGCAGCGTTTCTTCCACTGACTTGCACCATTGAATGTCATGTTCACGGCAAAAGCCCTGGCTCAAATCGTCTGCCGGCGACTGATCGTTGAACATCCGCACGACTTGCACATTTGGTTGGTGGTGAAAACCGTCCACCGGATAACCATGCACCAACCGACCGACAATGTGATAGGCATGCGACCGCAGGCGAAAGATCGAGTTGATTGCTGCAACGTGCAATGGCTTGTCAGGTTCCACAGGTTTGGCGAGCGGCAGCTGTGACGCAACTGTTTGGTCCGCGTTCACTGCCAAAGCCGCCGAGCCCGCCATCGCAGCTGACGACATCGTTAAGAACCGGCGGCGAGAAACATCGGGTTGAAACATGATCGAAACTCCAGGCATGAAGACTTCGGAGCATTCTCTCTGGTTCGCCCTCGCGAGGGAATCACCAAAACGTTCGACAAAATCTGGCGAAACTGGTTCGCCGCGGTTGCTCTTTCCCGCAGGGTTGCTTAACATTCCGCCGTCCCTCCGACTTTTTGTCGCGTCCTCTCCCGTCCACCTCCAATTTGGTCACACATCGCCTGCATGAAGCCCGTCAAATTCGACGATCAACTGGCCCATTTTTTGAAACTGGCAGCGAACCTCTGCCGGGAACAAGAGGCTATGGCTGTCATGCTCCTCCTGCCCGGTCCCACCGATTGGGAGGCCCTCAAACGCGAACTCGACGGCCTGAAGATCGTCATCACAGCCGATAACGAAGAGGAAGTGGCCGGGGCCGGAGTTGCAGGGCTCGAAACCATCCTGCTCGATATGCCCGAGTCGCCTATTTTCGAACGGCTGACGCAGGCCCTGCTCACCGGCGTGGCTCGCGAAATTCTCGCTCCGGGGGCGGGCACCGTCGTGGCTTATTCAGGCTTTGATGCCGATGCCATCGACTCAATCAGCTTTATCCGCCTCGATGAACACCTGGGCAAACTCACCGCCCGCGATCTCCGTCAGCTGGAAACCAGCGTGCCCCTCGATACGCTTAAGGTGGTCGTCGATCTCGCCGTCGAAATCGGCCGCGAAGGTCGCGAAGGGAAGGCCGTCGGCACCATGTTCGTCGTTGGCGACACTCGCAAAGTGCTCGCCCACAGTCAGCCGGCAGGTTTCGATCCGGTCCGTGGCTATCCCCGCGCTGAGCGCGACTTACACGACGCCCGCGTTCGCGAGGCGATCAAAGAAGTTGCCGTGCTCGACGGCGCCTTCATCGTTTCGCCCGAGGGGCTCGTCGAAAAAGCCGCCCAGTTGGTCGACGCTCCCTACGCCGATCTCACCGTCTCCAAAGGTCTCGGTGCCCGTCACTGGGCCGGCGCAGCGATCAGCAAAGCAACGCACGCGATCGGCATCGTGGTGAGCCAATCGAGCGGCACTGTTCGCATCTTCCAGGGGGGCGAAGTCGTCCTCCGCATCGAACCGTTCCGCCAGGCCATGAAGTGGAAAGAGTTCGAATACGAGCGACCCATGGATGGGGATGATTAGCCATGCCCGTCCGCCTTGCCGATCTGCACAACTCGCAAGACGCCCACTGGGTCGTCGAACTCCTTGACATGTACTGCCGCGATGAATTCGGCGACAGCTCGCCATTGTCCGCCACGGCCCGAGAAAACCTCATACCTGGTCTGATTCAGCACGGCGGAGCCCGAGTTTATCTTGCCTTTGACGAAGTTAGTCTCGAACCCCTGGGCGTATCAATTTGCTTGCTCGGTTTCTCCTCATTCAAAGGTGCCCGGCTGCTCAACATCCATGACATCGCCGTCTCGCCCCAAGCCCGCGGCAAAGGGATCGGCGCGGCCCTGCTGAACTTCCTCGAAGCCGACGCCAAGTCCCTGGGCTGCTTCAAAATCACGATGGAAGTCCGCAGCGATAACACCCGCGCCCAGGCGCTCTACCAGCGAATTGGCTACCACGGCAGCAAACCAGAAACCTGGTTCTGGTCGAAGTCGCTATCGTAAAATCTGCATGCAATCTGGCTGGTGAATTGAGCAACTGATTCGTCCGCTCAGCGGCAGTACCACGAGATTTTTGCCCTTTCGCCGCTTCCCGGTTTTTGGCATAGTCCGCGCGATTGTCAAAACAGTGGATCCCTCTGCGCCGATCGCTTGCCTGTCGGAAGCGCCGAGGCCCCGTTTTCCTTGTCTGGTTGCTTTTATCGGTTCAGCTTGTCACGGAAGATCTTTTCTACAGAGCGAGGCATGTCATGGCGAAATCGCCCAAAGTAAGCGCGCACGCGGCGAATTTAATAGCAGCAAAAAAACAACTTTCCGGTCGCGAACCCCCCCCTGTTCGTCGAGCCCTAGGTCGAACCCTCGGCTTGGAATCGCTCGAAACACGCGATTTGATGGCCTCCAATCTCACCGTCGACCTGACCGGCGGCGTGCTGACGATCGATGGCTCCGAGCGCGGCGAAAGCATTGTCGTGCGCCTGATTGGCTCCACCGCTTTGAATGCTCAGTACCAAATCAGCGGCCATGCGACGCGATATCCCGTTGCTGACGTGACCTCGATTGTAGTCAACGCCAACGAGGGGAACGACAAGATCGATCTGGGTTCGGGGCGCCCCAATCAGCCCGGCCGCTCGATTACGGTTCCCACCACGATCAATGCCGGTGATGGCAACGATACCGTTATTTGCAGCGACGGCACTAACACCGTCGATTTGGGCGACGGCAACGATAACTTCTATGGCGGCAAAGGGAGCGATATCGTTCAGGGTAGCCTGGGGAACGACATCCTCCGCGGCAACGACGGCGCAGATACCTTGTATGGCGACGAAGGGAACGATCAAATTATCGGCGGCGTCGGCAACGATACGCTGATCGGCGGCGACGGCAACGATAACATCGATGGTGGGCTCGATGATGACAACATCGTTGGCAACGACGGCAACGACAAGATCGATGGCCGGGACGGAGACGACACGATCGCCGGCGGCTTGGGAAATGACGTCATCACCGGCAGCGCCGGCGCCGATACGCTCAGTGGTGATGAAGGAAACGATAGCCTGCACGGCGGTATCGGCGACGATGAACTGCACGGCGGCGACGGCAACGACGTCCTCAATGGATACGAAGGACACGACACGATCTACGGCGATGACGGCAACGACACGATCCATGGCGGCAACGGCAACGATCAGCTTGAAGGTGGCGCTGGCAACGATGCCATCAACGGCATGGGGGGCGTCGACACATTGCTCGGCGGTCTCGGTAACGACGCGCTGAACGGCGGCGATGGCAACGACAACATCGAAGGTGGCGACGGCAACGATACGCTGCTCGGTGGCGCTGGCAATGACACGCTGCTGGGCGATGCCGGCAATGACATCTTCGACGGCGGAGCAGGAAACGACATCCTCACCGGCGGCACCGGCAACGACCGCGTGAAGAACCGCAAGTCGAACGATACCCACAGCGATGTGGATACCGCTACGTTCTAGGGAAGTTCAAAGTCAATCGTTGCGAGTTCGCAGTCATAAACTACCAACTCGCAACTTCAAGCTTTGAACTTATTCCGGCAACTTCGGAGGTTTGACGTGCGGATAGGTTTCACTGCTCAAGCCTTCCTTGAGAAATCTTACCAGGTCCGCCTGATCTTCCTTGGACAGGTTCAACTCGAAGATCTCTTCGTCAAGCTGCGGATTGGGATGGCCACCCTTGTTGTAATAATCCACCACTTCCTCGAGGGTCTTAAAGCGGCCGTCGTGCATGTAGGGGGCTGTGCGGGCAATCTCGCGTAGCGTCGGCGTTTTGAACGCGCCTTTGTCACCTTCGATTTTGGTCACCACATAGCGTCCTAAATCGGGCTTTTCTTTATCCATGCCGATGCCCAGGTTGTGGAACGCGAAGTCGCTAAAGCTATGGCCCGTGTGACAGGCGGAGCAGTTGGCCTTGGCAAAAAAGATCTTCATGCCGCGCTTGGCTTGATCGGAAAGCGCTTGGGCATCTCCAGCCTTGTAGCGATCGTAGGGAGCGTCACCGGAAAGGATCGTTCGCTCAAAGGCTGCAAGCGCCTTGGCAATGCCATTGGCAGTGACATCGGTTTTGTAGATAGCTTGAAATTGTTTTTTATAGCCCTCGATTTTGTTCAACTTGGCAACCACGTCTTCGATAGGCATGTCCATTTCGATTGGATTCGAAATGGGCCCGAGGGCTTGCCCTTCTAACTGCGAAGCGCGGCCGTCCCAGAACTGCAAGGCGGAATAAGCTGAGTTGACGATGCTCGGCGAACTGCGGCCGCCAACCTGGCCGCGAACTCCGGTGGCGAATGCTTCGCCGTTCGACCAACCTTTGTCTGGGTCGTGGCACGTAGCGCAGCTGATCGTGTTGTCTTTCGACAGCCGCTTGTCGAAGTACAACTGCTTGCCGAGCTCGACTTTTTCATCGAGGTGCGGATTGTCTTCGGGATAGACTATCGCGGCGAGCCCCTTGGGGAATGTGGGCGCGACAGGCGGCTTTTGAGCGAATGCACTTTGGCCACCAACAACCAGCAGCAGACCAACGGCGGCTGGCCAGCGAAGAGACAGCATCGGCACGAGGATCACTCCTGACAAAAACCGTTGTGGAGAGGAAGTTTCACAAGCCAGCAGGCTGGCTGGGGGCGGGTGAATTCAGTTAGCCGCATTCTTGCTACCACGTGGGCCGCTGACAAGTGCTGAGCCGAGGTACCTACCGAGCGACCTACCGAGCAGGCGTGCAAAACGATACGATACACGCTGGCGGTCGAATGTTGTTTTTGCTCTCGAGGTTGGATCATGCCTGCAGACGATATTTTGCTCGATACCGAAGAACGGATGGAAAAAGCGATCAGCGTCCTGAAGAATGCCCTCGGCGGCATTCGCACGGGACGCGCGAATCCCGGCCTGGTCGATTCGCTCCGCGTGGAAGTGTATGGCTCGCCGACGCCAATGAAGCAGGTCGCCTCGGTCGGCGCGCCTGAACCGCAGCAAATCGTCATTCGCCCTTACGATGCGAGCACCATCAAGGACATCGAGAAGGCGATCATCGCCAGCGGTCTTGGCCTCGCACCGCAAAGCGATGGCCGGGTGATTCGCCTGAACATTCCGCCGCTGACAACCGAGACCCGCCGCAAACTGGTCGCCCGCATCAAGGAATTGACCGAGGAAGCCAAAGTCTCGATTCGCAACGTCCGCCGCGACGGCAACAAAGCCGCCGATCAGGAAGAAAAGGACAAGTTGCTGAGCGAAGACGAGTGCAAGACGATCAAGGACCAGATTCAGGAACTGACCAAGCAGTATGAAAACACCGCCAGCGATATGGCGAAAGCGCGCGAGACGGAAGTGATGGAGAACTAACGTAGTGCGGATCGCGGAGTTCGGAATGCGGAATGCAAAGATTTGCTGACGATCAGCGAATACTTCTTAAGCTCGGTTTTTCTGGTTGTTTTCCGCATTTTGCAGGTGCTTCACTTTGATGGAATGGTTGTTGTCGGTCTGCTTGGGGCTGGGTTTGGCTGCGGCTTGCGGTTTTCGCATCTTCGTGCCGATGCTCGGTATGAGCATCGCCGCGTCAGCCGGACACTTGGAGTTGTCGCCCGGTTTCGAATGGATTGGTTCGCCTGCCGCCATGGTCTGTTTTAGCGTGGCGACGGTGATCGAAATCATCGCTTACTACGTGCCCTGGCTCGATAACGCGCTCGATAGCGTCACTACGCCGGCGGCTGTGATTGCAGGAACGATTCTCACCGCATCCGTCATCACGGAGATGTCTCCGCTGATGCAATGGTCGGTGGCGCTTATCGCCGGCGGCGGTGCGGCGGGCGTCGTGCAATCGGGCACAGTGCTGCTTCGCGGCACTTCGAGCGTCACAACCGGTGGCAGCGCTAATTTTGTGGTTTCGACGGCCGAATGGATCGGCGCGACCGGGACGACGTTGCTGGCGATTCTGTTGCCCTTGTTGGCCGCGATCGGCGTGATTGGCTTGGTCAGTGTGATCTTGGTTTGGCGGGCGAATCGTCGCCGGCCTGTGGAAACCATTGTCGAAAAATCGTCCCCCAAGCAGTTGCTGCTGTAGAAACGAAAACGCATGGCCCCCCGCGCGACGCTTGCCGATTGGTACGACTATCCGCAGTACTACGATCTGGCCTTTCTCGACGACACCAAGCCCGAAGCCGATTTTCTCACGGCCGCTTTTCTAAAATATGCGCAGCGGCCGGTGAAGAGAGTGCTCGAACCGGGTTGCGGCGGCGGACGATTGATCGTCGAACTCGCCAGCCGCGGCTTCCATATGTTGGGCTTCGATACGAGCGACATGGCGCTCGGATATCTTCGCAAACAGTTGGCGAAACGCAGGCTGACAGCCGAAGTCTATCGCGACGACATGACGTCGTTCACCGTGAAGAAGCCTGTCGATGCGGCGATCTGCACGTTCAACACATTTCGGCACCTGACCACCGCCGAGGCGGCCCGCAGCCATTTGCAGAGCGTCGCTGCGGCGCTCGCGCCGGGCGGCATCTATGTGTTGGGACTGCATCTACTGCCGCCTGATGCGGATGAAGAAAGTCTCGAACGCTGGACCGCTGTGAAGGGACAAACTAAAGTAGTGTTTACCCTACGAGTGCTCGACTTCAACCGCCGTACGCGAATTGAAAAGATGCGGGCTACGATGCTCGTCCGCACCGGTAAGGAAGAACTGCGCCTCGCCAGCGAGTTCGAGTTCCGCCTCTACACCGCCGCGCAAATCAAGCAACTCTTTGCCGAAGTGCCGGAGTTGGAACTCTGCGACGTGTATGACTTCTGCTACGATATCGATGAGCCGCTGAAACTCGACAACGTGATCTCAGATACGGTATTCATTTTGCGGAAGAAGGCAAACTGACGCGGCCGATTCGATTCGCCGTGGCGCGACGGACGGGCTACAATCAACTTCCCGCCGAACTTCTCCCCGCTTGGTTTCGCTGTGAACTTGCCCGCTACCGCTACTGCACCGCATCTCACTTCTCAGCAGTGGCTGGGGACGTTTTGCGGTCTGTTTTCCGCGGTGGTTTATACGGCCGCGAATGCGTTTCTTCGGGCCGTTAGCGATTGCGATCCCATCTGGGTTTCGGCCATGAAGGCAGTCCCCACGGCAGCGCTGATGGCGCCGTGGCTGTTTATTTCGCTCCGCCGCGGCGAAGGCTTGCCGCCGAAGCGGATCTGGCTGGCGATTGTGGCGACCTCGCTCGTCGGACAACTGGGCGGCAACATTTCGTTTCAATACGCACTGGGACAGATCGGGCTGGCGCTCACGGTGCCACTCTCGCTCGGCGGCATGATTGTCGGCTCGACTTTGCTCAGCCGCTTATTTCTCCATGAGAAAGTCAGTGTGATTGCCGCGATCGCGGTGGGAGTGCTGTTGCTCTCGATCGCAGTTCTCTCGCTCGGAGCGGAAGAGGCTCGAGCTCAATTGTTTCTGCAGGCCAATGCCGATCCGTTGCAACTGACGCTTGGCGTGACAGCGGCGTGCGGATCAGGCCTGGCCTACGCGGTGCTGAATGTGGTGATTCGCTACTGCATTCAACGAGGCGCCACACTGCCAGCCACGCTGATGACCGTGTCGATCACGGGCATGATTAGTTTGAGCCTGCTCTCGCTGCAACGGATCGGAATCGAGGGGATGCTGCAAACACAGCAGGATGATCTGTTGATGATGTTGCTCGCTGGCGTGTGCAACGCGGCGGCGTTCGTGGGCCTGACACGTTGCTTGCAACTGACGAGCGTTGTATATGCCAACGCACTGAACGCTGCTCAAGCTGCGTTGGCTGCGATAACCGGCGTACTCATTTTTCAAGAACCGGCGTCGGCTGCGCTCACCGCAGGAGTCGGGCTGACGATCCTGGGCCTCGCGATTCTCACGCGCCAGCCACATGGCGTGCCGTCGGATTGAGCCTAGACTTACTGCGCCGTTGCCGCCGCGACTATTCGCGCTCGGGGCCATGGACAAACACATATCGAATCCCGCAACTGCTGCATTTCGTTTCGCCGGCCGCTTCCGCTCCAGCTTCGTTCACAAACCGCTCGCCGCAGCGGCAGCAGCTGCCGGAGAGGAGCGGACTCTGCGGCGAGAAGTCTGGAGGTAACTCGCCAATGATCTGGAGAATCTGCTGCGCTCCCAATAGTCGTCGATGCTTCAAACGGACATAGTCGACCAGCGGAAACGAAGCACTCACCAGTTCTTCATTCGCGTCCCACCATTCCGACCAAGGCGGCACGCTCAGCGGCTCGGCGATGGCCTGGCGAAAGTAAATCAAACATGCTTCACGATCGATCACAAACGACTCCTATCTTCCCGCCTCGCGCACCAAATGCCTTAACTGTGGCACGATAATTCTTTCCATGGCCAATTTTACGCCGTTCGGCGAGCCCGGCATGGTCAGGACAATTTTTCCCCGCATTACACCACCTGTCGCGCGACTTAGGATCGCCGCAGGGCCGATCTCGCCGTAGGATAGTTGGCGGAAAAGTTCGCCATAGCCGGGCAAAAGTTTATCGAGCAGCGCGGTCACCGTTTCGTAAGTCTGATCCCGGCTGCTGATGCCCGTGCCCCCCGTGAGCAGGATGGCGCGCAGATCCAATTCGCTCGCTAGCGCCACGAGCAATTCACGCATTGGCTGCGGTTCGTCTCGAATAATGTGCCGCGAATGCAACAAATGCCCCGCCGCCTGTAGATGATCGATGACCGTTTGGCCACCGGAATCAGTCGCCAGCGTGCGGGTGTCGCTGACGGTAATGACCGCCACCGCCAGCGCCTGCGGCGCGGTTTGTTCGTGCTGCTGATGAATTGGAGTGGACATAACCTGTCGGCGTTTCGCCTGAATAGTTCAAAATACTTGCCGCAACCGAGCGACCCCTCCTATATTAAAGCCGATGCCCCGCTCTCTGCCATGCCGTGTACAATCCACGCTCCTGGGCGCCATCGTTGTTGTGTTTTTCAGCGCAAGCACCGCCATTGCGTTGGATATTTTTAAGCTCGAAACGGGTGGCATCGTCGAGGGGGAATGGCTCAATCGCGACGAGCTGCCGCTGACTCACTACCGAGTGCGGACCACGGCGGGAATCGTTGTTTCGCTGCAATTGACACAAGTGCGACAAGCTTCCCAACAGCCCCCCGCGCTCACCGAGTATCAGCGGATTCTCCCCACGTTTGCTGACACGGCCGCGGATCAGTGGAAGTTGGCCGAGTGGTGCAAAGTGCAGCAGCTAACCGCTGAGCGGAATACGCATGTGGCGCGCGTGCTCGACCTGGACAATAAACACGCCGGCGCCCGCCGCGCGCTGGGCTTTGTGCTCACCGACGGCCAATGGGTGAAGCACGCCGAAACAAAGCGGCAGGACGGCTACGAACTCTACAAGGGCCGCTGGCGAACCATTCAGGAAATTGAATTGCTTGAGGTCTCCGCGAAGCGAGAACTTGAGGAAAAAGAATGGCTCGGCAAGATTCGTCGCTGGCGGCGAGAGCTTGATACGCCACGGGCGCGCGAAGCTGCTCAGTATCTGAACGAGATTCAGGATTCCGTGGCCGTTGGTCCGTTACTCACCGTGATGAAAGAGGACAAGAACCGCCGCGTGAAAATGTTGTTCGCCGATGCACTCGCAGCGATCGATACACCCGCCGCGGTGCAGGGACTCGTCAGTGTTTCACTCAGTGATGCCGACGAAGAAGTTTTCCACTACTGCCTCGATAAGATCGTGAAGCTCAATCCTCCGCACGTTGCCGATGCTTATGTGAAAGCGTTGAAAGATAAGAGCAACATCACCATCAATCGCGCTGGCATCGCCTTGGGACGCCTCGGCGATCGATCAGCCATCGCGCCACTCATCGCAGCGCTAGTGACAACGCACACGCAAACCGTCGGTTCCAACAAGAACGGCGGCGGCGAAACGTACAGCCAATCGTTCGGGAGCAGCAGCAACGGCACCGGCGGAACGAGTTTTCGTTCGGCCGAAGGTCCAAAGACGTACGTCTATCGCGTGCAAAATCAGCACGTGCTCGACGGCCTGGCTCAACTCGCGGGTGGCGTCAACTTCGGCTTTGATGCGCGGGCCTGGCAGTATTGGCATGCTCAAGAGAAGCAGTCAGCGCGGCCGAGCGAAGTTGATAATCGTCGCGAGTAATTTCGGAAAGCGTATTCGCTTAAGCTCGCAGCAGGCGCGCCCCTGGTGCTCCAGTCGCAAAAAAACGCTTCGCGCCAACTGGATGCACAAGTTGGCGCGAAGCGTCGGCACATGGAGTTCGAGTTGTCGGGTTCTGAATTATTCGTCGCCGGCGGGACCTTCGTCCTTGGTCGGCTTGAGGGCGTCTCGTTCGCGCCGCGTGGCTTCGAGATCGAAGACCAGGTACTTCATGTCGAGCCGCAATTGGCTCAAAGCTTCCTGCACGAGATTCAGAATTCGCCGGCGACGCTTGGTGCTGTCGACCACGCGGAACATCAACGGCTCGAGCCGCGAGCGAACTTCGGCCGGCAACGCGGCGACCGCAGCGGCCAGGTCAGCGACGTCCTTGGGAAGTTCTTCGGTAGCTGTGGCAGTGATTCTCGGCGAGGTCGACATCAGTGGTTTCTCCCAGGTGTGGTGATGCTGGCAGATAAAGCAGCCTGCGTACCGATCCCTGGGTGCAAAGCGTCCAACTACACGCAAGTTTATAGGCGAGCGGGGTTTGCGACAAATGAACGAAATGTTTCCCGGCGGCAGCGACGTTCCCATTTCACCACGTTTGCTCTGGCTCGTGCGCGCAACACTTGATACAAGGCCACTTTACAGCAATCGCCACACTCCTGGCAGCAAGTTGCCGAAAGGCTACATAGGGGGAGAGTGTGCGACCATGGTCGGTAAATGTCGAGTTCGGGAAAGGCAGAAGCAGGAAAGCAGTACGTAGAAGTAAGAGGATGAAAGCAGAACGACAAACTCCCTCGCCCGTACTTAAGGGAGAGGGTTGGGGTGAGGGGCCGGATGCGTGAGTGGCGAACCATATCGAGAAGATTTCCGCTGCGCTACTTTTGCGCCCTGATGCTGCTCGCAATTTGCCCGTTGGTCGCCCAAGCTCAATTCCGCGATACCTTCGAATCCACTCAAGCAGCGTGGTCGCTCGCGGCAGCTGATGCGGGCGTGAAAGTACTCTCGCAGGAACGAACTTTTCGCCAATCACGATCGGGCAGCGGCAGCGAATACTTGCGGCTCGCTGTCGGTACTGGCACTTACGTCCATCTAACGTATTCGCTTGGCAAAGCGCCGGTAATTGCCGAGCTTGAGCCTTCACTGTGGATCAAATCGGACAAGCCCAACTTGCAAGTTATGGCGCGTATTGTTTTGCCCCGGACCACAGACCGCGGCACCGGCAAACCGCTCACGACATTGCTCAGCGGCGACACTTACACCGATGTTGGCCAGTGGCAGCAGCTGCACATCAAAGAAATTCTGCGACGGCTCGATGGACCGGAGCTGATCCGCTTGCGACGGGAATTTGGGCCAGAAGTCGATGTTCGCGGTGCACAGATTGACCTGCTCGTCATCAATGCCTACAGCAATCCAGGCAATATTCAGGTGTGGGTTGATGACATCGAGATCAAAGGGTTCGTCAATCACGACGACTCGGCCCTTAATGCTTCTCGGCCAACGACCAATAGCTTGAATGACGAACCAGGCACTCCGTCAGCGGCCACTGCACCGGGCGCTGAAGTTCAAGGCTCGATGCTGATGGTGCGTGGCCGGCCATTCATGCCGAGAATCATTCAACATCAGGGCGAACCGCTGGCTTGGCTGCAATCGTTGGGTTTCAATTCCTTAAAACTCAATGCGTCGCCGTCTCCAGCGTTGCTGCAGGAAGCGCAGCGGCTCGGTATGTGGATCGTTGCGCCGCCGCCATTTGCCGACGCCAGTGCGCCGCCGCCAGACGCTTATCGATCAGTGCTCGCATGGAGCCTGGGAACACGGCTTGTCGATCGCGATATCCCTTTCACACGCGATTTGGCTTCGGATGTGCGCAGCATCGATCCGCAGCGGCAGCGACCGCTGCTCGCTGGTGCTGATTGCGAACTGGCCGAATACAGTCGCTTGGCAACCTTGTTGCTTGTCGATCGCCGCACAAACGGCACCAGTTGCGAACTAGGCGAGCAGCGCGAATGGCTTAAAGAACGGCAGAAGATTGCCCGCCCAGGCACGCCGTTTTGGGGCCTGGTGCACACCCAGCCTGCACCGGCACTCGAACAGCAACTGGCGCTATTCGGCCGCGATGCGTCGCATCCCAACGATGCGGATCTCGAGCAACTGCGGCTGACCATGTACAGCCATCTGGCCGCGGGCGTACGCGGCATTTTGTTTCCATCCGACACGGCGCTCAGCATCGATACCGTCCCCGCTGCCATGCGGACTGATGCGCTGCGGTTGCTGAACTACGAACTGCGGCTGGTAGAACCTTGGATCAGTGGTGGGCAATTGACGGATGAACTGACTTCGCCCGAAGCTGGCGTGCATGCGGCTGTGTGGCAGACCGAGCGTTCGCGGCTGTTGCTCATCACGCAGCGGGCTGCTTCGCAGCAATACGTTACGCCGCCGGCGCCGCGAAATCAATTCACGCTGCTGGTGCCTGGCGCGCCGGCTGCGAGTCATGCCTACCAAGTGACGACCGCGGGTTTACGGCAGCTCCGTTCGTCGATCGCCACCGGTGGCTTGCGAATCACCGTGCACGAAGCCGCGACATCTTCGATGGTGGTCGTGACGCACGATCCGCTGGTGATTCATTTTCTGAATCGCACGCTCACAGAAATCAAATCAGACGCCACCCGCTTGCGTCACGATCTGGCCATTCGTCGGCAGCAGCAGATTTCCGAGATCGATCAGCGTTTAACCGCCGCTGGTCATCCACTGAAAGACAGTTCGACCTGGATGCGTGACGCCGAGAGCAATCTCGCGCAAGCACAGCGGATGCTTGCGAGCGGTGATTTTCCGTCGGCTCAGGGCTTTGTCACCAAAGCAGAGCAACTGCAAGCACGTTTGCGCCGCGGACATTGGGAACAAACGGCCGTGGGCTTTCACGCGCCGTCGGCGAGCCCATGCATTGCCCAATTCACGACGCTGCCGTTGCACTGGCAGGTGGCAGATAAGCTGCGCGGCGCGACCTGGGCGGCGAATTCACAGGCTGCAGGCGATTTCGAATCGCTCGACCAGATGACCAAGGCCGGCTGGAAGAATTACAACCGGCTGCCCGAAGACATCAAGAGCGAGGTATCACTCTCACTGGTGAATCCGCACAGTGGACGCAGCGCGCTCCGACTCGCAGCAGCGCCGCGTGACGTGCGCCAAATGCCCGGACCACTGGAACGGCCACTGGTATGGATCACGAGCAGTCCCGTGCCGGTTCGCGAAAGACAAATCGCCCGCATCACCGGTTGGGCATATGTTCCGCAGTCGATTGTAGGTAGCCACGACGGCTTGCTAATTTTTGATTCCATCGGCGGCGCCGAACTCGCAGATCGTATGCGACTGACGCGAGGTTGGCGGCAGTTCACCTTCTATCGCGCGGTTCCTGAAAGTGGCAATTTGATCGTCACCTTCGCACTCACCGGCCTCGGCGAAGCGTGGCTCGATGATGTGCAGGTGAATCTGCTCGATCCTGACCCGATTCGCGAAATGGCGAGCGGCAATTGATGGCAGTTGTTCGCTTCTGCGAACTCCCAGCAACACGGACTAGCGGCCTTCAGACTGGCAGCAGCGCGTATAGCAAGAATCGACGTTGCAGCGATAAAATGCTGACGAAATTCGGTTGCCGATCTTCTTTGCTGCGATCAATAATCCCTGCAGTTTACCTATGAAGGAAGTTGGTGCAATGATAAGCTACTTGGATCGCTTGCCTGAGCAGTTGAAACGGCCGGGAAATGCCGCTGCCGGCGAAATCGAGCTGCAATCAGTTGCGGACCATGAGGCTGAGTTTGGCGTTGTCTACGAGGACAACTATTTTTTGGTTGTGCAAGACCGCGTCAAATTTCCCTCAGGGAGGATCGGAGGGTATGGCCGCGTGATCGAACGGGCGTCGCTCACTGGCATCAGCGGCACCGTAATGATTCCCGTCGTCGCAGACCAGATCGTCTTCGTGCAAATCTTCCGTCATGCCACGCGTCAATGGGAATGGGAACTGCCGCGCGGGTATCAGGAGCCAGATGTCTCGGCCGAGGATAATGCCCGCCGCGAAATCGTCGAAGAACTCGGCGTTGCGCCCGTGCGCGTTGAATTGGTCGGCTCGGTGAAGCCGAACACGGGACTGTTGTCGACTGAAGTCAGCGTCTACTTCACTCGACTTCCCAACGATTTCGCCCGGCTACAGCCAGCCGACCCGGACGAGGGCATTGGCCGGATTCGACTCGTCCAATATGATGATATCAATAACTTTCTGCTAAAAAACGTGACGTGTGGATTCTCACTTAGTGGTATTCTGTTAGCGAGGCTCAATAAATTGATTCCCTAACGAATAGTTAGTATGGCCACTAAATTAAGTTGTCATTTGGAGTCGAGTGATTCGGTACGAACCAGCCCCGGCAGCGAGGCCTTTGAGCAACACTCAAACCGTTTCTTCTCCGAGGCTTTTTCGCGGTTGCTGTTCGGCGAACAGATTCGTTCCGCGCAAATCCCCGTGCTCGACTCTTACGGGGCGGTACAGTTCTTCAGCGAGTTGGTCGACTCCTTGCGCCGCAAAAGCGAGGACTTTGGCTCGTCAGTGGTGACAGCAACACCCGTTGTCATGTGCCACTACCCGAGCCTCGGCAAAGGGCACCGTTGGGATACGCAAAATCCAGATTATCGGCGTGACGTTTACGCCGAGACCTTTGCCAGTCGACTGCGGATGCTTGACTACAAGCTGTCGGCGTTGCCGGAGTTCGCGGACACAAAATTGCGAGAAATACTCGCTGACTGGTTCTGTGCCGAGGCGCAGAACGAATCCGAGACTGAGCTTCCCGTTGGGGTTCACGACGCGCTACTCCCCTCGTCGCGTGCGCACGTGCGACGGATGAGTATCATCGCCAAATATTTTCGCCGTCATCATCGCGCTGCCGTACAGCCAAATGTGGGAGAGCATATTCCGTTAATGAATTGCTTTCGAGTCGCCATTCAGCAAGGGCTTACGCCCGAGGTCCCGGAACTCAGTCCTGTCATCCGATTCTTTCGGCAAGTTGTGGCTGAGAATCCGCAGGATTTCATTCGCAGCAAGACCTATGCTCGCATTGAGAGTGAGCTCGCAGGCGACAATATCCTTTTGGCCAAAGAACTAACCAACTCGTTTTATATGTGGGATTTGGCCCGCTGCGCCGACGCTGGCGTCGAGGTTACTTCCTCGGGCATCGAGACCAAGAATGACGATTTGGAGACACTTGGTGAAGTGGTAAACCAGTGGGCCGATCGAACGAAGTGTCGGATCGTCGGCCAACGAGAAGAGGCAATTTCGATTCGGCCGATTTTGCAGCGTGGTTCATTCTATGGCGTCGATTCGCTCTCGAACGCTGAATTTCGCCGCCAACTAACCGACGGCCTGGCCGAGTTGCTGCTGACAACCGACATCATGGAACGCCGCGTGCATCTGATGCAGAAAGAGAGCACCGACAAAGGCTTGATTCACGATTATTGGCAAGCGATGGCCGGCATGATTCGGAGTTTCCAGCCACTCCGCGACCTGGTTGGAGTCCACGTAAACGAGCACGGCGTTTTGGTTTGCAGTTTTCATTCGCCCGATCAGCGGCCGCACCAGGTGGCGACAATCGTCGATGATGTCTTTGTTAGCCCCGACGCTGTCGACATGACGCGCGAAGCGCTGCAAGCGCAGGTGGATGTCAGTGACCGCGACGGAAACCTGATGGATATTTGAAATACCAGCGGAAGAATTGTGGGGCTACCGCAAAGGCATTGCGCGCAGCGCGGCATTGCCCGACTTGCATAATTCCACGGGTTCCGCACCTGCCAGGATATTCCAGAGATGAGCCACGAACTTGCCTTCATCCAGCGGCCGCGGAAACCGCCAAGCATAAGCTGTGTAGCCGCGCCCGGACTTCTGCTCCGAGACGACTCCCAGTAAGAACTCGCTCGATGTGGTCCATTCAAAGGACAGGCTGTATGGAAAAGGAACTTGCACAGCAGGGCTATCGGCTCGCTGGGGAAGCCGAAGGGTCGGCGCATCTGACGGAGATACTTCTCGACTGCTCAAGCAGGGGATATCACTCGCCGGCCACTGGTCACAAAGTACGGTCGCTAGGCGCTGTCGCATCGAGCCGTCATTGGTTTCCACCACCCAAAGAAGCTTGCGATCGTCGAACTCCAATGTGTTCTGCGCAGCATCGCCAACTTCCGACCGAAATGTATTCACTTGGAACAGGTCCATGACACGCATCGGCGCGAATCGCAATCGCTGCAGCGACTCAACTCCGTGGGACCCAGCTGGCGGATGCAACACGAAAGCGTCACCTCCTTCGAGCAGGAGGCTGTTATGGGCAAGCGGAATGGAGCAACCAACGGCAACTTCGAATTCGCCGGCGCTGAAAAAGAGGATTTGCGGCAGTTTGGGGAGTTTTGTCGCGTCAAAAGCTGCCGTGTGATTGCCTAGAGAAATTGCCTCATAGCTTTTGTCGGCTTGCACCGTTACTGCCCAATAGCAATCGTTCTGTTCCACTAGCGCCGGATAAAGGCTGAAGGTGTTCAGCTCCGGAAAGGTGACGTGCTTCGGCGGCTTGTTGCCGATGTACAGTCGTCGGCCATCAGGCGCATGAGTCAATACCGCTTCACCGTCTGCCGATACACTAAGGGGATACTCTTGTTCGCCAATCGGCCGTAGCCGTTGATTGCGAATGGTGAGGCCTTCACGATCATAAGTTAAGGTCGATAGATCACTTTTCAGTCGAATCGTTACCGTCAACCATTGTGAGTCACTGCTGACAATCGCGGGTCTGCCCGGTAGACGCTCCTTAGCCAGCAGTTGTGGTACGGAACATTCTTTCAAGACCGGTATCGACTGCCCCATTCGGCTCCAAACCTCCCAGTAGAAGCGGTCATAGGAGCGATCGAGCAAGTTTCCTTGCTCGGCCACGCGTCGCAGTGATGCCAATCGTTGCCTCAGGGCCTCGCGCGCCGGGACAGCGGCCGTCAGTGTTTGGAATTCATCGCGGCGACTTAGTTCGTATTCCACCGCCAACGTCAGGGCGTTGATTTTAAGGTCATCATGCGACCGCCAGTCGAGATCCACCTGATGCCGCAAGAGAAAATCGATGTAGCGATTTTGTTGATTGCCCTCCGCCGCCGCTTCGTCCAATCCTCTAGGAAGGTACAACCGCGTCCGCATCGGCGTTCCCTTCCAATTCGCTGCCGAGAGAGAAAGAAAAATCTCCAGTTGCGTATACGTCATTCCTGCGTTGATTTGATTCCATTCTTCCCACAATGGATGCAGCCGCGACTGCTGAAACTCACGGGTGAGCCATTCGGCGGCAAATTGACTCACGCGCCGGCGCTCATCTGGCGTTTTTGGAAAGCCACCTTCGTTGCCAATTAAGCCCAATGTCAAATCACACTTGCGCACGTTACCAATCAACATCGAAACGACATTCGAAATCTGGTCCGTTTCCTCCGCCAGGCTGTCTTGCACCACCGGCGTGATTTGGATTTGCTCGAAGCGTCTGAACAAATCCGCCAATTCGCGGCGAAGAACGCCGAAGTCGTGGGTCGTTCCGGAAATGAAGACTTTCACACACTTACTCCTCACTACCAAACGCAAGACGGCGGCCGCTCGCAACATATCGAATGCAAATTGCAACATCAATCATTTACTCAGGCCGACTTTCGCTGGCAGCGACTACAGTGCATGCAAAGATTTCCGCTGCATTTCAAAATTAAGCGTCGGAAAACTCACCCCAGGCCGCAAAGTTTGCCGATACTGGGGAGGCAAGCAGAAGGGCTGCCGTTTGCTAGCGGGCTGAGTGTGCGTTCACACATTCAATAGGCCTGCGAAATCGGCGGGAAGATGGTGAACCACAGCCCCTCGGCCAGCGTAGGCCAGAAGGCGTAAACTTCTGACCTTTACCCATTCGGGAGATTGCGGCACAATCCGCCCCAAGGATTTGCACAACTCGTTCCGGATTCCAGCAATTCGGGGCTGGTCCCCCTCAAACCCGAACCCAGGCGTGCTGATTCGCAACCGCAGCTACGAAGGCTGAAGCGAACTAGCACCGGTCAGGATGACCAAAAACTAGCAAGGAGTGCTGAGCGTGAAAGTCTGCTTTCCCGCCACAATTGTGGCAGGCGTCATGTTTTGTTTGATCCCGGTCGCTTTTGCCCAACAAGGCGTTCCTGGTGCCGGCGCTGGTCGTCCAGCAGTTCCTGCCGGGGCCCCGGCTGCTGCACCTGCGATGGCGACTGCGGCTCCGCAGCAACAAGCCACAACGCAAATCGTGGTCATCGACATCGCCAAGATCTTCAAGGGGCATCATCGCTTCAATCAGATGATGGCCGATATCAAGAAGGACATCGAAGATTTCGATGCCTATGTGAAGAACGAAACCGGCAAGCTCAAAGCCATGGGCGAGCAGTTGCAGCAGTACCGTGCCGGCTCGCTGGAATACAAGCAAAAGGAAGAAGAGGCCGCTCGCCTCACCTCCGATCTGCAAGTCAAAGTCGGCTTAAAGAAGAAAGAGTTGCTCGAACAAGAAGCTCGAGTCTACTTCAATGTCTATCGCGAACTCGAACAGAAGGTTGCCGTCTTCGCCCAGCGGAATCGGATCACCATGGTACTTCGCTTCAACAGCGAAGACATGAAGGAAGACGACCGCAACAGCGTGTTGCAAGGCGTCAATCGCGCTGTGGTGTATTACCATCCGAACCTGGACGTAACCAACATGGTTCTGCTGGAACTGAATAACGGCGTGCCGCCTTATGTGCCGAACACCAATGCCGCCGCGGGTGGCAATGGCCAGGCACGTAATGTTGGTCCGCAAATTCCGCAGAACAACGGCCAACCTGGTCCTCGTCCGGGTCTGCGATAAGTTTAGCGAATCGTCATCCCTATCACCGGCCCGGAAACCTGCATCCCGTGGCCGGTGCAGTCGCGAGCACTCGCTCGCCACATTCACACACCTTGAGCTGATGCAACTTTGATGGCTGTGTTGCGAAAACAACAGACGCTGGCCCAAGTGGCTGAATTCTCCGGTTTTGGCTATTGGAGCGGCAAGGACGTTCGCGTCGAACTCAGGCCTGCGGAAGTCGATTCCGGCCTGGTGTTCGTTCGCGGCGACATCGCTCCGCATGTCCGCATTGCTGCGGACGCTCGCAATCGGCTCGAAGCTCCGCGGCGAACCACGCTCGCCGCCGGCAATGCTCAGGTCGAAATGGTCGAGCACATTCTCGCAGCGCTCTACGGCCTGCAGATCGACAACTGTGAAATTTGGGTCGATCAAGCGGAAATGCCCGGCGGCGATGGCTCCAGCCAGGCCGTTGTCGAAGCAATCGATCAGGCAGGCATCGTCTCGCAAGACGCCCCGAGCAAGCGCCTGATCATTTCCGAAGTCACTCGCGTCGGCGACGACGAAAGCTGGGTTGAAGCTCGGCCCCATAAGCTTTCCGGCCTGTCGATCAAATACCGTCTCGATTACGGCCCCGAATGCCCGATCGGCCGCGAGACCATCGAACTCAAAGTAAGTCCCAAATCCTTCCGGCAGGAACTGGCGTCTGCACGCACTTTTCTGCTGGAGGAAGAAGCTAACTGGCTCCGCTCGCGGGGCCTCGGCACGCGGGTCACGAACAAAGACCTGCTGATTTTTGGTCAGAACGGGTTGATCGACAACACGCTTCGCTTTGAAAACGAATGCGTGCGTCACAAGGCCCTCGATTTGGTTGGCGATCTCGCACTCGCGGGTTGCGAACTCGTAGGCAGTGTCTATGCCCACCGTAGTGGACATCGGCTGAATGCGGAACTGGTGAAAATGATCTTGCAAGAAGGCAGAGTCGAAGGCGGCTTGCGGAAAACTGGTTAAGCGAAGACCTGAAGAAAGAGTGGAAAGTAGATTTTTGATGCCGACCCACATTCATCCAACCGCGGTTATCGATCCGCGTGCTGAACTCCACGATGATGTGGAAGTGGGGCCACATTGCATCGTTGGTCCGCTCGTTTCAATCGGCAGCGGAACGCAGTTGATTGGCAATGTCACTATCATGGGACGCGTGGCGATTGGTCGCGGCAATCGAATTTTTCCCGGTGCCGTGCTCGGCGGCGAACCACAAGACATTAGCTACCGCGGCACCGACACCCAGGTCATTATCGGCGACGACAATTTGATCCGCGAAGGAGTGACCATCAATCGCGGCAGTGAAAAGGAAGATGGCATTACGTTGCTCGGCAGCCAGTGCTTCCTGATGGCTGGTAGTCATATCGCGCACGATTGCAAAGTTGGTAACCGAGTCATCATGGCCAATGCCACGCTATTGGGCGGCCATGTGCATGTTCACGACGATGCGACCATTTCCGGCGGTGTTGCAGTTCATCACTTCTCCACCATCGGCAGCTTCAGCTTCACAGGTGGATTGAGCCGCGTGTTGCACGACGTGCCGCCGTACATGCTCGCCGAAGGCAATCCTTCGCGGCCACGCTGCATCAACCTCGTCGCCTTAAAACGCAACAATTTCTCGGCAGATACGATTCGAGCACTGGCCGAAGCCCATCGCCTGATTTTTCGGGCTCGCGTGGGTCTGGATCACGCCCGCGAATTGCTGCGGGCGAGTGAACTGCTCATGCCGGCAGTGAACCATTTGCTTAACTTTCTGCAAAATCAGCACGAAGGTCGCCATGGTCGCGGCCGCGATCGCCGGAGAGCCGCATGAGCGAGTCGTCAGCACCGGAATCATTCAGGGCCCCCGTTCGCCTGGCAGTCATCGGTGCGGGCCACTTGGGCAAGATTCACGCCCGGCTGGCCAAGCAACTATCCACCGCCCATCTCGTTGCCGTAGTCGATCCCGTCGAAGCTTCGCGCTCTGCCGTCGCCACCGATCTGCAAGTCGCCACCTACGACGACTATCATCCGCTGCTGAATCAATTCGACGCCGCTATAGTTGCGACACCGACGCAGTTTCATCATGCCGTCGTCATGGAATTACTCGAACGAGGCAAGCACGTTCTCGTTGAAAAGCCGATTGCTGCTACCAGTGCGGAAGCCGAAGAAATGGTGACCGCCGCCGCGGCCCGTGATCTGGTGCTGCAGGTGGGGCATGTCGAACGCTTCAATCCGGCCTGGATGCGAGTCCGCTCACAGTTGAACGCCCCGCGGTTCATCGCGGCTCGTCGCCTGGCACCTTACACTTGCCGTTCGACGGATGTGGGGGTCGTACTTGATCTGATGATTCACGATCTCGATCTGGTGCTTAATTTGATTCCAGAGGACGTAGTTGACGTTCAAGCCGTTGGTTCGCCCGTGATCGGCCCGCACGAAGATTGGGCCGAGGCACGCCTGACTTTCGAAAACGGCTGCGTTGCTCAATTCAGCGCATCACGAGTCAGTCCAACGGTGGTCCGCTCGATCGATATCTGCAATGAGCAAGGATTCGCTACCGTCGACTTCAACACAAAAACTGCCCGCGCATTGCAGCCTTCGCTGGCTGTGCAGCACCGGCAGGTTGATCTCGCACGCATGTCGCCGGCTGAGCGCGTCGAGCTGAAAGAAAAGTTCTTCGAACTTCACCTGCGCAAAGAAGAACTTCCGGTTACAGATCACAACGCGATTCTGGAAGAACAACGCGACTTCTGCCATGCGATCCACGCAGGTTGCCAAGCCCAAGTCACCGGCCAAGACGGTTGGAGAGCGCTCGAAACCGCGGAAAGGATCGTCGCCGCGATCGCGGCCAGCCATCTCAAGCCAGCGCGTCATGGACTCCGCGGTCCACACTGGTCGCAACCTGCTCGAACAACGACTCGCCGTTTGGCAAGCTAATCTCAACGT
Source organism: uncultured Pirellulaceae bacterium (assembly GCA_964394305.1). GTDB lineage: Bacteria > Planctomycetota > Planctomycetia > Pirellulales > Pirellulaceae > Anatilimnocola. The sequence continues at coordinate 20,807 of CAYMWL010000037.1, read as the reverse complement.
ACGTAGCGCAAAGTTCTTTGCCCATCGATGAGGCACAAAAGATGTTGGCGTACGAATTCCAAGCGTAGTTCCGTCCAACCAAGCCAATGTTGAACCCCTCGGGCAACGGCGCGGCGAGCTTCCATATCTTGTCCCCTTCTTGTTTCTGGATAGTCAATCAGCGCCCTCAATCGTCCAGTGAGGGGGGTGCGCTGCTGTTGACCTGGTTGGCTGTAACGAACCTAATAGAGGTTGCATCTAAGTAACTGCCCGCCTGTTGCCTACCCGCTTCCTGACAAGGGATGTTCCTATGCGTTCGTTAGTTTCGCTCCTGCTGATCCTCGTGCTCGCTGGCAATCTCGCCGCGCAAGGTTCCAAATCCCAGCTCGGCGGCCCGGGGAAGTTCAACTTCGATTTCGGCGGCAGCGTCGCTCCTGCGGGCGACATGGAGATGACGGCGAAATTCTATATCACCAAGGGCTCACAGAAGGGCAGGTTGGTCGTTGAGGCGACCATTTCCAAGGAGTGGCATACCTACTCAACGACGCAACCAGTCGGCGGACCGCAGGCTTCGACGTTGAAAGTGCCCGAGTTGGTTGATGTGCGCATGACCGGCGCATTCACGCCCGATCGTGATCCTCACCAAGAACCTTCGACCGCTTTTACGGATGGTGACGGCAAACCACTGACGGAAGAATACTTCGAAGACAGAGTCATTTGGACTGCGCCGCTGGAACTAACTGCCGGCGTGAAGCCGGAATCGCTGGAGATCCCAGTTAACTACAACGGCCAGATTTGTCACGGTTCCGGCGGTTGCATTCCAAAGTCATTCAAACTCGTCGCCAAGTTCGCTGGCTACGATGGGCCGAAACAAACGGCAGGCTGGTATCATCCCGAAGGCAGCAATGTGGCCATCGAAGGCAAGATCACGCCGTCTGTCGTTACCCCAGGCAGCAAAGCCAAGCTGATCATCACCGCTAAGGCCGAGCCCAAGTGGCATATCTACGAACTGCAAAGCCAGGCTGGCGAGACTACGAACCAGCCAACATTAGTCGTGGTTTCACGCAAGGGAAATTTGAAAGTTGGCGAACCGCAAGCTTCGTCACCGCCGCAAGCTCCGCATGGAAGTGAGTCCGACCTTCCGTATCACGAAGGCGAAGTGACGTGGACCAGCGAAATTGAAATCCCTGCGGATGCCAAGACCGGCGAGGTCGAGATCGGCGGGTTCATCGGCTTTCAAACGTGCTCGGGCAGCAACTGCCAACCGCCTCAAGGAACGGCGTTCGCGGTGAAGCTGGAAGTTGCAGCGCAAGGAGGCATCGCACCAGCGATGCTGGAATTTTCGACGTCATCGTATCGAGAAGTTGCTGAACAGGCGCAACTCTTCAATGTAGCGCGATCCCGCAGCACAACTACTGCTGGCTCCGCCGCACTGCCGTTGCCGCTGCTCATCTTCGTAGCGTTTGCGGGCGGCTTGCTCCTCAACTTCATGCCCTGTGTGCTGCCGGTGCTGGGTTTGAAATTGCTCTCGTTCGCCAAGCAAGGTGGTGAAAGCCGCAGCCGGATGGTGGCGATCAATCTGGCCTACACAGGCGGCCTGATGGTGGTCTTCATGGTGCTCGCGGTGTTGTCGATCACCATCGGCCTGGCCTGGGGTGAGCAACTCACGCTGTTCTGGTTTCGCATGAGCATTCTGACCGTGACCTTTGCGCTCGCGCTCAGCTTGTTCGGCGTGTGGGAAATTCCCGTTCCTGGCTTTGCCGAGAACTCGAGCAACTTGCAGCAGCAAGAAGGTTTAGCCGGCGCTTTTTTCAAGGGTTTGTTTACAACGATTCTTGGCATCTCGTGCAGCGGACCGTTGTTGGCTTTCGCACTTGGCGCTACGATTTCGCTGCCGCCGGTCTACACCTTGCTGGTGTTTGCCTGCATCGGCATCGGCATGGCTTCGCCGTTTCTCGCCTTGCCATTTGTCCCAGGCGTGCGAAATCTGTTGCCGAAGCCCGGCGACTGGATGGATACGTTCAAACAAGTGATGGGCTTTGTGATGATGGGGGCTGCGGTCTTCTTTTTCTCGGGTATCGAAGACGAGTGGAAGATTGCCGCCCTTACGCTGCTCCTCGGCGTATCGCTCGCATGCTGGTGGATTGGCAAGGTGCCTGTCTACGAACCGCTCGGCAAGCAGCTTTCCGCCTGGGTAACTGCCGGCGCTGCGGCGGGGATTCTGGGAGTCCTTTCCTTCAGCTTCCTCGGCCCGCCGCCGCCCGGCGCTGCGGTGGACTGGGAAGATTTCACGCTCGATCGCATCGCTCAGCACGAACAGGCTAACCGCACCGTAATGGTTGACTTCACCGCTGACTGGTGCGCGAACTGCAAAGTCAATTTGAAGTGGGCAATCGAACGCAAGGATGTAAAGGATTTGTTGGAGAAGAACAACGTCGTGGCCATGAAGGCCGATTGGACTTCAACCAATCCAGATGTCGAGGCAGAGCTCAAACGCCTCGGCCGCAAGCAGATTCCGGTCCTCGCAGTCTATCCCGCCGGTCGGCCTAACGAAGTGCTCGTGCTCGACGGCCTCGTTTGGAAATCGCAGGTGATCAACACGATTCAAAAGGGTGGAGCCTCGCAAGTGCCGCTGGAGAAAAAGCCTCAGCCGAGCAAAAACTTGACGGCGAAGACTCCCTGAGGGGTATGATGGGAACAGCAGTTCCATGTTCATCAGGAGTGCTTGGTTATGAACGCTGATCCCAATCCTGCTTTTGTTCTGCTGGCGGTTTTTATTCCCCTCGGAATCGTCGGCATTACTCTTGGCCTCGCGGGCATCATTGCGCATACGAGGAAGACCATTCGCACTCGCGAACTCGCGGCGGATTTGATCCTGCAAATGCTTAACAAGAAAATGACTGTCGACGAAATCGAACGTGTGCTGCTCGCCTGGTCGCAGGATCCATCACTCGCGAAATCCATGAGCAATGCACGCCAACTGCTGGGCGAAGCGAAGCCTGCGCCGCATTTTGCCTAAACGCTATTTCGGCGGCGGTTTCAGCTTCCATTCTTCATCAAAGAACCCTGCGTTCACTACTTTGCCCGGCGCGTTTGCGTTCGGCGCCTGGGTGATGTCGATCATCGCCCAATCGGGAAGTTTCGGATTCTGCAGTGAGTTTGTGCGGTCGTGAGCCTCGCGAAAGGTGAGGCCGGAATTGAGGACGATGTACTTCGGTGGCACATCGTTTTTACGACTAAGTGGATTGGGATAAATCAAGACCGGAACGTGTATGTTTGCGGGGAATGCGACTCCGCCGACATTCCAGGCATCGCCACTGCGGTAGATGGGAAGGTCTTTCGAAATGCGACTGATGACGCTATTCGAATCTTCGTCGCCCCACAGGATCAGGTTACAGTCGCTGATATCGACGTTGGAAACATCGACATCTTTCTTCTCTAGAAAGTCTCCTCGCATCAGTGCTTTCCACCGACTACGGAAGTGAGCGAGTTCAAATTCCTGCCATTTTTGAAACCGATCATTCCGGCTATTGCCACTGGGCGTTACGACCAGAAATCGCGAGATGAAAGCATCGTCGATGGGGCCTTGCACCATCAATTGCTTCCGCGGTTTGTGGCGTTGGTCTCTTAGCTCGGCTGGCGTCAGAGTCTGCCATTTGCCATCGGACTTCAGCAAATAAGATTCGTTCGAGAGTCTGCCCCGCTCTGATCGGAAGAGTTTTTGGGTGAGGTTAGCGCCATCGATTGTAAACTCAACAGTTTCGTTTTCCTTGCGCACAGACAGCGGAAACTCGATGTACATCAGCGAGATGTTTTTGGTTGTCAGTTGCAGTTTGCCATCGACTACTTCGAGATCAACTCGCGAATCCAGCCAGTGTTCCTCGATGCCGTAAACAGCAATGTATTCCTGGTGCCAATAGCGGAGCGTGCGAGTTTGGAAAGTCGATTTGATAGGCGTATTTACGGAAGCTTTCAGCACGTCGTTAATTCGCTTCAATAAATCGGCTTTCGCTTGCGGCTCATACTTGTGCTCTGTCTTTGGTCCAATCAAGTGCGTCAGAGTTTTTCCTTCAGCCTGATAAGCTTCCTCCATCACGCGCGCAGCTTGAATTTGACGATCGAGTTCGCCGCTGTAGGCAATCACCGTCGTGTTGAACAAATTTCGAACGTATGGCGGCGTGTCGTTTTGGCCCCAGAGTTTCTGTTCGTACCATGGCGGATAGTCTTCGGGCTTGAGCTTTTGGTACTTCGCCGTTTCGGCGAATCCGGCTCCGGGTGCGATAACGCGAAACAAGTGTGCGTAGTGTGCGCCAACATGCCACGCGCCTGCACCTCCCATCGAGAAGCCGATGAGCACCCGCTTGGATGGCTCAGTCTTGTACTGCACCTCGGCTTCGTGCATGACGTCAAGCACATCGACTTCACCCGCACTTAAATAGCCCACACACTGCCGGCCAAAAGCATGCACGACAATCGCATTCGGCGGCGCGATCTCGCCGGTCTTGGTCATCCGCTCGGTGATGAAGTGCAGATCGGTCGCTTTATCGCCGCGGCCGTGCAGCCAGATGTACAGTGGCATTGACTTTTTGAAATCAAAGTCCTTGGGAATGACCATCCCATAGGGCTGAGCAGAGTCATCGATGCTGCTGCGGTACCCACGCACCACCAATCCGGTCGCGGTCGTCCACTGATGCTTTCCTGCCGTGAGCTGCGTGATGCGGTTATTGGCTTCTTTCAGAAGTGCATCGGCCTTGGCGAAGTCCTTGTCGGTGTAAAACTCCCGCAGGTCGAGGGCGTAGCGAACTGCTTTGAGGAAGACTTCGATATCCGCTGCCAGTTCGTGGTTCTTCAGCGGTTCAAAGGCTCTTGTCGAGGCGGCGAGTTCGTCGCGCAGCCGCTTCTCAACATCCGCAGGGATGGCGATGCCCTCCGGCGGCAACACGCGCTTGATGGGCGGGATCGTTAGCGCCGGTTGTTCCTGCGCTGACGATGGGGCAACCGCTCGGGCGAGCAACACGAAACAAAGAAAACCGCAAACCGACTGGCAATGTGGCAATCGCATGGCATGTTGTCTTTCAATCGCAGAGAGGCAAGTTTTAGCGGTCGCATTATACCGCTCGTAGCAACAGGTTCGACGGTACGCCCGCGTTTTGAGCACGCCGTGCGCAGCCGGAACGACCGGCTGCAAGCATCAGTCCGGCGGTGACGATTGGACATTCGCGCTGCCTTCATCCTTGAGAAAAAAACTGGCGGGAAGCAGCAAATCGTTCGGACTTGTGATCGCTAGCTGACGATTCAGTTAGTACGCGGCGATGGACAGCGCCGCCGGAAGCCACATGAAGTGGCGACCTTGGAATGGATACCCTTGCGGGACATGGAGTCCCTGTCCTGGACGACCTACGAGCCGATCCCGGCACGCACATTGGAGTGGCGTTGCCGCGAAGAAGATCGCTCGCACCCGTAAGGAGTACGCTCAATGAAGATCTCTTTTGCGCACGCTGTTGCGCTCGCACTTGGCATGGGCTGGTTTGCCGGCTCGGCCTCTGCTCAACAATACTATCAACCGTCGTTGTTGCCCATTCCGGCAGCGACACAAGCTTATCCGGTTTCGCAAGTTGCCAACAACGACCTGTGGGACGACAGCAAAGCACCGCCCGCCAGCCCAAGCGACGCGCCTTCGATTTTGCCCGCTCCGCCAATGGCTCAGCCCGATCAAAGCGTGCTGGGTGGCGACTTCCACAAAGCTGCCAAGGGGAACTGGGGCGACAACAACGTCGTATATGAAGACGGCGCTACTTGCGGTCCGGACGGTTGTGGCACACCTTGCCAGAACTATTGGTACGGTTATGCCGGCGCCCTGATCATGACGCGGGCTCAGCAGAACAGCTTTCTGATTACTGGTGACACAACCGGCCTGCGGCTGTTGTGCTCATGCCAGTTGGACATGGGCTATCAGGCGGGTTTTGAAACGACGCTCGGCCGCACGTTTAATTGTGGCAACAATGCTCTGCAGTTCACGTATTGGGGAATGTACCCACAGAACTGCGATACCACCGCGTTCGAATCGACACTGGGTAACGGCTTGAATTCCGGTATCGACTTCACCGGCGCAACCTACAACGCCAATCCGGTGACCGATATCACGCTCGATGGCTCGATGCAGCAGGGTATTGCACGCCAGTCGTACAACAACTTCGAAGGAAACCTGCTGGGCCAGTGCTGGGGTAATGGCTTCATCGGTGGTCACATGGCTTCGTGCCAGGGTGGTCACTGCAATCGCAGCTGCGGACCAGGCTACTGTGGCCCGCGCTGGGGCTGCGGCTGGATGATGGGTATCCGCTACTTCGAATTCGACAACGGCTTCAGCTTCAATGCTGACGGTGTGGATGAAGTGTGGAACGACGACGTGAACGAACTTTGCTTCCACGTCAACTTGCAGAACAAACTCTGGGGTTTCCAAGTGGGTGGCGGCTGGAACTGGAGCGTGTTTGATTGCCTCCAACTGTACGGCTTGACGAAGGCAGGCATCTACAACAACTCGATCAGCCAGAACATGTCGTTGCACGGAGCCGGCGGCGTCGGTGAATTCGGCGACGGCAGCGAAATCCACTTCAACAACTCGACCGACCGCCTCGCCTTGATTGGTCAGCTCGACCTCGGTATCCGCTACAACATCGGCTGCCACTTCTCGGTGAATGCCGGTTACCGCATCATGGGTGCGAGCGGTGTGGCCCTGTACGAACACAACATCCCGACCGACTTCAACGACAGCTACTACGCTCGTCGCATCGAATCGGACGGCATGCTGCTCCTGCACGGTGCCTACGTCGGTGGTGAGTTCCGGTTCTAAGAAACTTGTTGTAGGTGGGCCACGCAAGATTCGGCGAGGCCCACCTAATCGCCTCACAAAGCAAGCTCCGCGCCCAACCAGACGGATTGGGAAACGACACACCGCACAGCATTTTCGTCCCAGCCATCCTGACGACCTCCCCGGAAACGAAAACGCCCCTGGTTATCTCAAGGTAACCAGGGGCGGTGTGTTTCTTGACCACCATCGATCGATTCGCCGCTGATCAATCAACGACTATTCCGCAAAGGTCAATGACTGTTGCACTTCGTAGGTGCGGCCGTCGCAAGTTGCCTTACCGATGTTGTCACGGGCAATTTGATAGAGTCGCTGGCCGCTAGCCGTTGGATAGCTCGACGTAATGCACGCCTGGCAGAGGCTGCTGCTGGGCATTCGCACCGCCTTGGCGATCGAATCGACGGGCAAATAGCGGAGCGAGTCGGCGCCGAGCGCAGCAGCCATCTCGGCTTCGATTACGGGGGTTAATTCACCGCCGTTCAAAAACTTCGGCGCGAACAGTTCATCAATCGTCGACATGTCGATGCCATAGAAACAGGGCGCGACAATCGGCGGACAGGCCACGCGAACATGAATCTCTTTCGCGCCGCCCAGTTTGCGAATGCGGTTTAGCAGCACTCGCATTGTCGTGCTGCGCACGATTGAATCTTCGACCAGGAAGACACGTTTCCCTTGCAGCACTTCGCGCAGCGGCGTGTATTTGGTCTCCGCCTTCTTCCGCCGGCTGCCGCCGCCTTCGATGAAAGTGCGTCCCGAGTAGCGATTGCGAATCAGTCCTTCGCGCGACGGCACCCGCAGGCGGTGGGCCATCGCGTCGGCGGCTGCTTTGCTCGTATCAGGGACAGGGACAACGATTGTGTTCTCGTCAATCACCACACTCCCGTCGAGCAATTCGAGGCGGGCGAGTTCTTCGCCCAGCGCGGTGCGCGACAAATAAACGCTTCGCTCATCGAGCGTGCTCGCCACGTTTGCAAAGTAAACCCATTCAAAGAAGCAATGCGCCCGACCCGTTTGATCGGCGTATTGCTGAATGTCGAACTTGCCGTCCACAATCGTAATCGCAAAACCGGGCGGCAGCGATTTGATGTCTTCGGGCTGAAAACCCAGGTTCAGCAGCGGCACGCTTTCGCTGGCGGCGGCGAAAAGGTTGCCTTCCTTCGCATAGCACAGCGGCTTGATGCCGAGTGGGTCGCGGGCGATCAGCATGTCGCCCTGCGCGTTCAGCAGCACCAAGCTGTAAGCTCCGTCGAACTTGCGACTGAGGCTGGTCATCATTTCGATCAGCGTGGGCCGGCGATCGCCCGACATTTCGCGGCCGATCTCGTGCATGATCACTTCGGTGTCGTTGTCGCGGGTCAAATGGTGCGACGTATCGGCGAGCAGCTTGTCTTTCAACTCCTGCACGTTCGCCAGTTGGCCGTTGAAAGCAAAACTGAACCACTTCCGCTTTTCGATGTGGCTCCGCTCGAACGGCTGGGCATAGTTGCGATCGTCGGCGCCGCAGGTGGCGTAACGCACGTGGCCGATCGCGGCGATGCCCAGGTTGCGATTCATGATCGCTTCGGCTTCTTCACGCTGATTCAGCTTGAAGGCTTCGCTGACCATGCCGATTTCTTTGTGCGTGGTGAGCAGCTGTGGGCGCCCCGGAAAGTAGGACGTCATCCCCGCGGCCAGCTGGCCCCGGTTTTGAATATCCTGCAGCATCCGCGGCAGCAGACGGGCAACGTCTTCGTGCTTTTCGCCAGGCACGAGATGATGCAAATCGCCCGGGAGATGATAGATCGCCGCAATGCCGCATTCGTGGTGGATTTCGCTCATTTCGGCGGCACTTAGGGACGTGAATCCCGAGAACGGTCGTCGCAAAGGAAAATAACCATCACAGACCGTATTCTAGCAGCGCGCCAGCCCTGAACAAGGCAACCAAGCGCTGCAGGAAACAACGAGCGGATTGCCGCAGACTTAAATCTGTCGCACCGGCTGCCCGTCGTTTATCATGCTCCCAATGAACTGCGAGAACTTTCTGACCTGTTTGCGGAGTCCTCTCATGCATCGCCACCTGAATTGCACTGCTTTCCTCGCAATCGTTTTCGCCACCGGCCTATCGGCATTCGCGCAGGATGCGAACACACTCGCCAAGCACAATCGCTGGACGACAGCCCTCGCATTCACCAACGGCGGCAAGCAACTGATCACCGTCGGCGGCGAGAGCCTGCAGTATCGACCCGGCGATGTACGCATTTGGGATTCCGCGAACGGCAATCAAGTCGCCGCGTTCGAAGGGCATCCCACCAACGTCTGGGCAGTCGCCGCGTCGGCCGATGGCAAAACGCTGATCACCACGGGGTACGACGGCAAGGTCATTGTCTGGGATGTCGATCAAAAGAAGCCGAAGACCACGCTCGATAAGCACAAGGGTTGGTGCCGAGCGATTGCCCTAAGCAAGGATGAAAAACGCTTCGCCACCGGCGGCGAAGATGGCACGGTCATTCTGTGGGAAGTAGATGGCCCGAAAGAAGTGAAGGCGTTCAAAGCCCACGACCAGGCCGTGTACGCTCTCGCCTTTGCTCCCGACGGCACACTCGCCAGCGGTTCGACGGATAAGTTCGCCAAACTGTGGGATGCCGCCGAAGGGAAAGAAAAAGCCAAGCTCGAAGGGCACTCCGATGCGGTCTGGGCTCTCGCCTGGTCCGCGGATGGCAGCGTGCTCGCGACGGCCGGGGCCGATCGCAAGATCAAGCTCCGCGACAAAGAAGGCAAAGAACAAGCGACCCTTGAAGGCCACAAAGATTGGATCAGCGGCCTCGCCTTTTCACCCGACGGCAATTGGCTCGCAAGCAGCAGTCACGACAAAACCGCCAAGCTCTGGGATGTGAAGGAAAAGAAAGAAGCCCATTCGTTCGCACCCGCGAAGAGCACGGCTTGGTGTGTTGGCTTCAGCCCCGATGGTGCGCTCCTCGCAGTCGGTTGCCACAACGAAGTGCATCTCTACAAGACGGCTGATAAGAGCGAACTCTTTCCGCCCGTGAAGGACGAGAAGAAAGAGGAGAAGAAGTAGTCGACGTAAGTCACAATTCCGCGCGAGCCGTTGCGCGCCTACTTGTCCACTTTTGACGGCAATTGTTGGACAGCAATCCCCAATATCTCTCGGCTACGGCGCTAGTCACTGTCCAACAATCGGCACCATTGTTGGACACCCCCTGCGGCGACTTCGAACCACTTACGTCGATTCGACAACGTTGTAACCCGGCCTGCCTGTGCGCCGCTTCATCGTAAACGTTCAAAAAGTCGCCGACCTTTTGAACGCCCCCTGTTGGTGGTGGGCACGTCCTGCGCTGGCTGTTCGAAGGCGGCCGCTGTGTTCGGCTTGAAGAGAACGAGCGTCGCCCAAATGCCCAGTGGAATGCCAACGACGACCGTTGGCGTGATGATTGGGATGCAAGCCATGATCGCTGCCACGCGACAGAATCGGAGGGACCTCATTTGCCGCATGCGCAGGGCGCCGATAAAGATGACGATCGAGGGGAGCGAAACGAGCGTGACCAGTGCCATCTGCAGAGGCTGGCCGCCGGCAAAATACTCGATGATCACAACGGGCAGGGACAGCACCGCATTGAACGATTGCATCCCAGCCAAAACTAATAGCCCCATCGAAGGACCGCGCAAGGCGGGCATGAGCTTGTCCTCAGCAGGTTCGCGAGTGAACTCGATCCCTTGCGGTGATTCGTATGGGTTAACGTTAGTCATGCTTTGACTACTTGCTGCCGCAATTCTGCGATCTCTAAGAACTCATCTTGATTGCGCTGAAACGACAAAACAATCAGAGCCCAGATTGCGAACGGAATGCCAAACACGAAGAGCGGAGAGCAGAGGGGCACGATCGCGCAGACAGACATCATTTGTACGTAGCGCAACTCGCGGAGTTGCAACATGCGAACGCCGGCCCAAGCTATGTTCGTTACCAGGATGGCGCTAAAAGCGAATATGAACGCAAAGAAGAGGGCCTCGCGCTCTTCGAAGACCGTGACGTAAACAAACAGGACGACTTGCACGATGGCAATCGCGATGTGAACGATGCCCAGGCTGATGAAGGCTACGGCGGGGACGAACAATTGCCACCAGGTGCGCTGACGCCGGCCGGCTTCGTCGGTCAATTCACCAGCAGAGTTCGGCGATTCGTAGGGATTTAGTTCCGTCACATGCCGTTCCAGCGTCGATGAATCGATTTTCAACGCATCAGATCTTCGCTCGCCATATTTACCATGAAGTACTCGCGCTGAAATCGCAGGCCGGATCAAGCGTCCGCGCGCCGATCCAGCATGATTTGCAAAGTAAGCATCCATTGCACTTCCTGCCGGATCGGCGCTGAGTACAGCTTGATCAGCTTAATCCGGCCTACTGGCTACTCGTCCGTCACACACCCTTCGCTCGCCGTCTTCACATTCTTGATGTACTTGTAAAGCGTACCGCGCGTTGCCTTGAACGCGGGTGCCTTCCAAGCTTTCTTGCGGGCGGCCATTTCGGCGTCGGAAACAGCGACATCGATCCGCTTCGCATCGGCATCGATGGTGATGACGTCGCCGTCTTTCACGAGCGCGATCGGACCACCAAGTTGCGCTTCCGGCGTGATGTGGCCGATGATGAAGCCGTGCGAACCACCGCTGAAACGGCCGTCGGTCATCAGCGCCACTTTGTCGCCGAGACCGGCGCCCATGATGGCGCTCGTCGGCGTGAGCATCTCGGGCATGCCAGGCCCGCCTTGCGGACCTTCGTAACGAATGACGATCACTTCGCCGCCTTTGATCTTCTTCTGCTCGAGGCCGTGCAGCATTTCTTCTTCGCTGTCGAAGACGAGCGCGGGGCCGACGAACTTCATCCCTTCCTTGCCGGTGATCTTAGCCACCGAACCATCCGGCGAAAGATTGCCGCGAAGAATTTGAATGTGGCCGCTCTCCTTGATCGGCTTTTCAAGCGGCACGATCACGCGCTGACCTGCCGCGAGGCCGGGCACTTCCTGCAGGTTTTCAGCGACTGTTTTGCCGGTGACCGTCAGGCAACTGCCGTCGAGGAATTTTTTCTCGAGCAGATACTTCATCAGCGCCGGAATGCCGCCGACATTGTGCAAATCTTCAAATACATACTTGCCGCTCGGCTTCAGATCGGCGATGAACGGCACGCGGTCGCTCACTTTCTGAAAATCATCAATCGTCAACTGCACGCCGATCGCACGGGCCATGGCGATCAAATGCAGTACCGCGTTCGTCGAACCGCCGGTCGCCATGATCACGACCATCGCGTTTTCGAAGGCAGCGCGGGTCATGATGTCGCTGGGCTTGATGTCTTTTTCCATCAGGTTGCGAATCGCTTTACCGGCCGCAATGCATTCGCCGATCTTGAGCGGATCTTCGGCGGGAATCGACGAGCTATACGGCAGCGACATGCCCATCGCTTCGATTGCCGAAGCCATCGTGTTCGCGGTGTACATACCGCCGCAGGCACCAGCGCCGGGGATGCTGCAGCGGATGATGTCGGACCGTTCTTCTTCAGTGATCCGGCCGGCGATGTATTCGCCATACGCTTGAAACGCCGAGACGACATCCAGCTTTGGATGCCGCGGCGTGCAGCCGGCCTTGATCGTGCCGCCATAGACCATGATTGACGGACGATTCAATCGCGCCGCGGCCATGATGCAGCCGGGCATGTTCTTATCGCAGCCCGGAATGGTGATTAGCGAGTCGTACCACTGAGCGCCCATCACGGTTTCGATGCTGTCGGCAATCAGGTCGCGCGACTGCAGCGAATAGCTCATGCCGTCGGTCCCCATCGAGATGCCATCGCTCACGCCGATGGTGTTGAAACGCATGCCGACCAGGCCGGCGTCGGTCACGCCCTTCTTCACTTCGTCGGCCAGCTTGTTGAGGTGCATGTTGCAGGTATTGCCCTCGTACCACACGCTGGCGATGCCGACCTGCCCCTTGTTCATGTCCTCGGGAGTCATGCCGGTGCCATAAAGCATGGCCTGCGACGCTCCCTGGCTCTTGGGCTGGGTAATGCGGCTGCTAATTTTGTTGAGTTGGGACATCGTGGGTTCTGAGTTCGAAAAGTTGGCGTCGAAGCGGGGGAGGGAAACGGAACATCCTAAATCGGCGGTCTGCCTGCTTCCAGGGTATGCGTCAGCAAGGATGCTAAATCGGCAGGGGCGGGTTGCTGAATGACACAGACCATACCGACGAGGTTCAGTGCGAACAACTTGGACAATCCGACACCTTATCCCCTACGCGATCGTCACGACCAGAACCACGGAAGTGCTTATTTGGCTTGCTCCTGTTCGAAAAGGGGCTAGCAACCCTTCGCGCGATTCGACGAACTGATAAGTTGAGCCCTCGGATTTCTTCGCGGAAAGCTAACGAGAGGACGGGCGCGCGTGGTGGATGGAACTGAAGTGATTGGCAGCGGGGCGGTCGAACCAACCGAAATGCTGACGGCGGAACTGATCGCGGCCTCGCAACCCTTTGTGGGGCAATGGAATCGATTGGTCAGCACGACCAACTGGGATAAAGGGCGGATCATACAGGAATGGCGGCAAGCTCTTGTGGCGCAAGACGCTGCGATCACGGAATATTCCGATGAAGCTTGGGGCCGCCTGGTGGGTGGAGTGACCGGGCAGCACGTCGGTCGATTGCGGCGGGTGTATCAACGCTTCGGCGCCACGCAGCAACAATACGCCGGTTTGTTCTGGAGCCATTTTCAGGCTGCTCTGGATTGGAATGACGCTGAAATGTGGCTCGAAGGGGCCGTGCAACAGGATTGGTCCGTTTCCAAAATGCGTGAGCAGCGCTGGGAAACGATGGGCGCTCTCGAAGGCGAAAAGCCGCGGCAAGAAGACGTGATCGTCGCCGAAAAAGACGAAGACTTCGAACCGGCGCGCAATCAATCGCCCGATCTCGCCGCGAAGTACGAAGACGTCAACGGCGATGTCCACAGCGGCCCACGCCACGAAGGGGCCGATTTCGGCGACGAGCCCAGCAGCAGCACCGGCAGCTCATTCGCCGATCGCGATTATGCCGCCGGTGATGCGACTTCGGTCGCCGAGCCACTCGACCTGGTGCGGCCCTTCGCTAATTTGCCGACGCTGCCCGATGACCTGGCCGATGCACTCGAGCAGTTCAAACTCGCGATTTTGCATCACAAGACGGATGGCTGGCGCGAAGTTGCGCTAACCGATGTGGTGCGGACACTCGAAGCGCTGAAACTGCTCTGCACAGCGCCGTCACCGGAGAAGGCGCCGTTTTAGTTTGCCGAGGTGCCAGTGGCACTTTCGAGAGTTCAGTCCCTAAAAGTAGTCGTCGCGATTCACGCCGTCAAAACCGGCCTGCCGGCAGGCAGCATTTCTTGAATAGCTTGCCGCTGGCGCACGGGCAAAGATCGTTGCTGCCGAGTTTCTCTTGCAACAGTTTATCGCCATGCACAATCCGAGTGCCGCGCTTGACCTGCGTCTCCGATGAATAGCCGCGGCGACGCTTACGCATCGGCTGGAAAGGAGTGTTCGTCGTCGTGGAGTGTGTGGGCCATGGGACACCGACCTTTCACTGCTAATCTGTTATTTTAGTTTCAACCACAGCGACACCTAAGGATCCAACCGGTTCGCGCGAAAGGATGCCCCGCAACAGGAATTTTTCCGGATGGAACTCAGCCAATTTATTCAAACGGAGTCCGTCGCACTGGAACAAGTCCAAGTGCGAACTGCCCAGATTCATGCGGCTGTTCTCAGCCAGTCGAAATGGTTGAACGACGTCAATTTCACGCAGATTCATCCGGATGACCTCCGCCACATGTTTGTGCAATACGATGCGTTGTTTTTCGGTGGGCGCATCATGAAGGCACTCGGCAGCACACCCTTGGGCTTTCGGCTGTCGAGTCGCATGACCAGCGCCGGCGGCACAACCCTGACCACGACCAATCGCAAGACAGGACAGCGACGGCACGTCATCACTGCTTCGACGGCGATTTTGTTTGGCTGCTTTCAAGACGATCACCGCCCGCTGAAAGCCTGCGGCATTGTCTGCCGCGATCGCCTCGACGCACTGCAGCGGGTGATGGAGCATGAAATCGTGCATCTGATCGAACAGTTGGCATGGCAAGAGTCCAGCTGCGCACAGTCACGATTTCAATCAATCACGCGGCGATTCTTCGGTCATACCGAGCACAAACACAACCTCATCACGCCGCGAGAACGAGCCCTGGTCAAGTTCGGCATTCGAGCGGGGATGAAAGTTCGCTTTCGGATCGATGGCCAAGAACATATGGGCGTCGTGAATCGCATCAGCAAGCGAGCGACCGTGCTGGTGGAAGATGCCCGCGGCGTGCGCTACTCCAACGGCAAGCATTACGCCAAATACTATGTGCCGGTGCAAATGCTCCAAGCGGCGGAGTGAAGCGAACCTCCGAACGAGGACGGCAAGCTGCGCGGAGTGAGTTGCGTTGTGACATGGGCGTGTTCAACCACACGGCTTGGCTTCATTCTCGGCGGCAATCGCCCGTTGCATGGCCGCAGCCGACTCCCGACCAAATTGTTTTTGCGTACGGCGCACCACGGGATAACCAAGCCGGGTCAGGACGTGATTCATGCGGGAGAAGGCCAGGATATCGTAATGAACTTCGTTGGTTTTCTGATCCCATTCGACCAGAAACCGTTCCTCACCCGTCCCCGCGTGTGCTGGCAAAGTTCCATAGGCGAACCCGAATTTGCTGATCGGCCCAGTCTCATCCACGACGTAAACGATGCGGCAAGCATTGAGCCACCAAAGGCCAATCGCTCGTGCCAACACGGCGACGACCGCCCCGGTCTGGATACACGTATCGGTTGGGCTTGCCTCTAGCCAGCTGAGGTTAAACTGCTGCCAGCGCCGGAGCGCAGCGGTCGCAGTTCGGAAAACCTTTTCCCCCTCACCGAGCTTGATCCGAGTGTGATCGACAGCAAAACCAGCGGGTGGGGTCGTCGCAGTTGCTCCCACGGCTTGATAGGTCAGGTCCATTCTGGCCTGGTGGTCAAGAAAGCGGCGAATCGCCTCTGTCGATGGCTTTTGCAGCGATAGCATTTTGGCTTTCCGTTTCCTCGCCAACAACGAACCTGGGCTACGAACCCACAGCGGGTAGAATGTGATCAACGCATAATAGGCGCAAAGCAACTCGCCGCTGAGCCACGAGCCGAACAAATACACGATGCCGCCGCCGAATTCTGACAAAAGTTCCGAACCCGAACTCCCCGTCATTCTATTGACGGGCGCATCGGGTTACGTCGGCGGTCGGCTGATTCCGCTTCTGGAACAACAACCGGTGATCCTCCGGTGTTTGGCCCGCAACCCGGACAAACTGCGGCCACTCGTGAAGGAGACGACACAGATCGTCCAGGGCGATGTGCTTGACCCAACTACGCTGGCTGAGGCGATGCGTGGCGTCGACACGGCTTACTACCTCGTGCATTTGATGTCCGGCTCGAAGGACTTTGAGAAAGAAGATCGACAAGCAGCAGCGAACTTTGCCGAGGCGGCCAAGAAGGCCGGGGTGAAACGTATTATCTACTTGGGTGGCCTGGGCGACGATGCTGATCCGAAGCTTTCCCCCCACCTGCGCAGCCGACATGAAGTGGGCGAGATTCTGCGGCAGTCGGGAGTGGAAACCATCGAGTTCCGAGCAGGGATGGTTATCGGAGCAGGTAGTCTGTCGTTTCAGCTCATGAAGTCGTTGACCGACCGACTGCCGGTGATGATTTGTCCGCGCTGGCTCTCGACGCCCACGCAGCCCATCGCCATTAACGATGCGTTGGCCTATCTCTTAGCTGCTAAGGAACTTCCAGTCGGCGCGAGCCGCAACTTCGAGATCGGCAGCCCCGATGTTGTGACGTACGGCGCGTTAATTCGAGAATATGCTCGGCAGAAAGGGCTGCGACGGTTGCTGATTTTCGTCCCGGTCCTAACGCCCTATCTTTCAGGATTGTGGTTGGCCCTCGTGACCCCCGCCACTTATGAGGTCGGTCGTCATTTGATCGAAGGTCTGAAGAATCCCACCGTCGTTCAAGACAACACCGCCTTAACCGTGTTTGCAGTGCGACCGATGGGTGTTAAAGAAGCGATTCAGCAGGCTCTCGTTAAGTGTTTGGATTCGGAGAATACTAAGCCAATATGACCACCTACACTCACATTCTCGATCTCGCCCAAGAAGCTGAACCGCCAGCAGACGGCATCCTGAGCCGCACGATCTATCAGGACGACCGCGTCAAAGCCGTCCTCTTTGGCTTCGGCCAGGGCCAGGAACTTTCCGAACACACGGCGGCAAAACCGGCCATGCTGTTCTTCGTCAAGGGAGACGCGACCGTGGGCCTGGGCGCCGACACCCAAGAAGCTCAAGCCGGTACTTGGGTCCACATGCCAGCCCACCTCAAGCACTCGATCAAGGCGAAGACGCCGGTGACGATGTTGCTCGTTTTGTTGAAATAACGAGCAAGGCCGAAGGCCAGAGACAATTTTCTGGCTGCCAACTGCTACCTATCAATCTCACCCATCACGATGTCGAGCGAACCAACAATCGCCGGCACGTCGGCAATGAGGCAGCCTTTACAGAGTTCGTGCGTAACGCTCAAGTTGCAGAAGCAACTGCTGCGGGCTCGCACGCGCCACGGAATGGCGCTGCCGTCGCTGACGATGTAGAAGCCCATCTGGCCGCGGGGTGCTTCGGTTTCGAGATAAGCATCTCCCTTCGGCAGCTTGGTGCTGAGCTTAATTGGAGTGCCCCAGTCGCCCGTCGACTTGCTGTATTTGTCGATCGCCTGGCGGACGATGTCGATGGCTTGCACCACTTCTAGCATCCGGACATAGAACCGGTGCCAGCAATCGCCGAGGACGGCTTCTTTCGGCACGGCGGGATAGTCGTGATCCTTGGGATAGTGGCCGTTCTTTTGGACGATCACTTCGAACGCATAACCGTCGTACATTTCGGTATAGCGTTCTTCGCCGTCGCGGCGAAGGTCGTAATCGATGCCGCTGCCGCGCAGCACGGGGCCGGTGCAGCCATAATCAAGTGCCATCTGCGGCGGCAGAATGCCGATGTTCGCCGTTCGCTTGACGAAGATCGAGTTCGTGGTGAGCAGCGCGTGATACTCTTGAATGACCGGCTCAAACTGCGTGAGGAAGTCTTCGCACTTCTGCAGCCAACCACGCGGCAGGTCGGCCGTCACGCCACCGGGCGTGATGTAGCTGTACGTCAATCGCGCGCCGCAGGCTTCTTCGAACAGGTCAAGAATTTTTTCACGTTCGCGGAAGGCGTACAGAAACGGGCTGAACGTGCCCAGGTCGAGGCCATAGGCACCCATGCCGACGAGGTGGCTGGCGATGCGGCCCATTTCGGCGATGATCACGCGCAAGTGGCGGGCCTTTTCGGGCAGCTGATAATTCATCAGCTTTTCGACGACCAGCGACCAGCCGAGATTCATGTTCATTGCGGCCAGATAATCCATCCGGTCGGTGTACGGAATCCACTGCCGCGGCGTCAGATTCTCGCCGATCTTTTCGGCGCAGCGATGCAGGTAGCCGAGATGCGGCTCGGTCTGCGACACAATTTCGCCGTCGGTGCGCAACACCAGTCGCAACACGCCGTGCGTGCTGGGATGCTGCGGTCCCATGTTGACGAGCATTTCGTCCGTGCGAACGTCAAACTCAACAACACGTGGATCGTCCAAATAGGTCGACATAGGAGCCAGGGTTCGGGAGTCGGGTGTCAGGTTTCGGAAGACAAAATTCAGGAAAACTAGCGACCACGCATGCCGTGGTATTCCAGCGGCATTTCATAATCACGCCGCAGGCCGTATCCAACCCAATCTTCGGGGCACAGGATCCGCCGCAAATCAGGATGGCCCACGAAGTTTATGCCGGACAGATCAAACACTTCGCGCTCGTGCCAGTTGGCAGCAGGCCAAACGGTTGAGACGGTGGGGATTTCCGGCAGATGTCCAGGCTGGTCATTCTTCCAGCGCGGCAACTTGACCTTGATCACCAGCGAGTGCTTCTTGCTGATGCTCGAAAGGTGGTAAACCACTTCGGTGTGCGGCTCAAATGTAACCTTCGCAGCCTTCTTCGGGTCGGGCTCGAACCAGTCGATGCCGGTAATGCAGTTCAGCATCTCGAACTTGCCGTCAGCGTCTGCCTTCAAGTGTTCGCACACTGCGACGAGCGCTTCTGGAGCGACTTCGATCCACGGATCGAGCGCGGTAAGGTTGCTCCCCGTGATTTGGTCGCCAAACTTTTTCTTCAAACGATCTATCAAAGTCATGGGTTACTTTCCACAGGCAATGGACCTGAGGGTGTTTAGCTGCGGCTGACGATCAAACTCAAGAACTGCAAACTAAGCCGAAAGAACCGCGGCTTCATCGAGCGGATCGCTGGCGGGTGAACGAGGCGTGGCTTGACCACGCTCACGACTAACGGCACGGACCCAGTCAAGGTCGCCTCGCTTCCAAACGTAAGCGAAACCAATCATCAAGATGGCGAAGAAGGCGCCGATATCGACAATCGTCACCCAGGCCAATTGGTTCATCCCTTGATGCACAATTTGCTCCGCGCGTTCCAGCGGATCGGTCGCCGTAACGGTGCTTGCGAGCGTGGCGGGAACTTCCGTCGGCGCGGCGGGATTGCGAACTCCCATTTCGCGATACAGTTGCGTGGCGGATGGCGTCAACGCAATGTTTCCATCGACCCGTTCGGCAACGGCAAATTCGCTGCGCATCGCATTGGTTGCCTTGCCAAAGGCCGCAGCCCAGGGAAAGAAAAATGCGACTTCCACATCAAAAATAATGAACAGCAGAGCGACCACGTAGAACCGCAGGTCGAACTGCACAAAGCTGGAACCGATCGTCGGCTCGCCGCACTCGTAGATTTCGAGTTTTTCCGGGTGTGGGTTCGCTGGCCGTAAAAACTTGCCAACCAGCAAATTTACGAACAGAAATATAATGCCCACACCCGAGAAGAGCGCGAGATAGAGCACGATATGAACGGATTGGCCGATGGCTGACATGGAACTTCCAAAATGTTTGTATTCAGTCGTGCTCGCCGGCTGGCGAATCAAAGTTGCCGGCATCAACGCCAGCCGAAACTCCCGCCACCAGCGACTGCCTGCCGGCAAAACCAGCATCGAGGTCATGCCAGTGCGTGACTTCTGGCTCGCCCAACTTCCAGCACAAGTAAATGAGCTTGCCGTCCATCATCGCTGGAAAATCAACCAGGCCGTCGAGTGCGCCTTTGGGCTCTAAACCCAGCCGCCGCAGCTCTTCGATGAATTCTTGCAACCGCTGCGAGTCGTCGGTCACTGCCTGCTGCATGCTGGCCAGTTCTTCTGCGTAAGGATCGCTGGCCGTGGTCGATTTGCGTTTGGCAAACGAAGCCAGCCGTTGTCGCCGGTCGACCACATCGCGCGCGAGTGTGGTCAGATCCGCTGTGATCGCGCGCACCAGAGGGAGCATGGCATTGGCCTGCTCAATGGTAAAAAGCCGCGCTGCTGGTTCGTTGTTACTGGCCATTGGATCTGCGTACTCGCAGCAAAAACTCTGCTACTGATTCGGTCCACCGTGCACTGGCTCGGCAATCACCTTCGACTCGGAAACTGCCGTGGGATTCAGAGTCGTGCGGCCCCAGGCAACATCCAGGGGCAACCGCGAAAAATCGACGATGCACCCATCGCGGCTGTAGCAGCTCAGATCGTGCGTCGCCCCCATGAAAATGCAGTCGACCGGGCAGGGCTCGACGCACAATGCGCAGAACATGCATTTCGAGTAATCGATCGTAAATCCCGTGATTTTGAAGCCTTTGCTTCCTTCGACCCGTTCTTTGCCGATGTAGATGCAGTCCACCGGGCAGGCTTTCGCACACTGATCGCACGAAATACAGGTCGTCAGGTCATAGCGGTGAAAACCGCGATA
>CAYMWL010000036.1:0-67376 GCA_964394305.1 uncultured Pirellulaceae bacterium | reverse complement strand
CCTGCGCCTTCATCTGCTACGCCGCCGCAGGGGTTTTGGGATAGGCTCTTAGTACGCCCCAACCGGAATGGCTTCGGGAGAACCACTCGATGCTGCGGCTGTTCCTCATTCTGAGTGCGATCGGCTTCCCCTGGGGCAGCACGCGGAACAGTCTTGAGCAACATCAATGCAGCTTCAACCTGTGCGGGAGTGCTTCCCATCGAGAACTCGCCCGGAGGAATCAAAACGAGCTTCATTCCGAGTGAGTTCTTCTGCTCGATCGGCACGCCAAGATGCTTTGACCAGGCTTCTTGATGGGACTTGGCTTGCTTCTCCGTGAATGGAGCTACGGCTGGCGAGGGAGGTTCCGCAGCGGTAACAATCCCGATGGACAGGCAGCGGAGAACGATGATTAATGCCCACGGTGGCAGGTCTTTCTGTAGCAATTTCATTTCGCAAGTCCGATGTTCTGAAACGAAATGGATCCGCCCGATCTAGACGTACGGATTTTCTGAGTACACCTTAGCCGATGTTACGGATGGGCCTAACTAAAGTCGGCAACTTCATGGCATCGTGGGCCCAGCAATGGCAGGCTACGACCATTCCTGCAGAGTGAGTGAGCCCGAGTCGGGATAGGAGCTCTTGCCGATCATTTGCGTCAGAACGCAGGATGCGCCGCTCGGATGAATATCGAGGCTGGTACATGGGCCTGGAGTGTTGACGTTCGCGATCGAATCGTCTCGCGTGGGATCCCACGTGCGGAGTTCGCCCTTGCCGATGTCGCCCCCCGCGGTGAGCAAAAAGCCTTGTGCGTGGAATTGCGCCGAGTAGTAAAAGCCCTTCAACGTCGAAGTCAGCTTGCGTTTCAATTCACCGGTCGCCAGGTCGAACAGGAGCGCACAAGCAGGACCCGAGTATTCATGGCTGCCGCAGGCGACGAGTGTGTTGCCGTCGGGCGAAATCGTTATTCCCCGAATGCCACCCCATTCGATATCTTCTACTCGCCGATACGCCGACAGTTGTGGGACTTCGATGCTGCGTTGCTCCTTGCCGGTGGTATACTCCCACACTTTCAGCCTCGGCTTCTTGGGCTGGCGATCGGCGGAAACTATCCGTTGACCATCGGGATGAAAGGCCAGCCCATACACGGGATGCCCCTCGATCAGCAATTCATGCTGTGGTTTTCCTTCGCTGGCCTGCCAGACACGAATGTTGCCATCGCGGTCGCCGGTGGCGAACCGCTTGCCATCGGGGCTCGCCGCGAGTGCATAGATGGTGCTCGCGTGCGCAGTGATCTTCCAACGCTGCTGAGGCTGCTCGCCGCTGCAGTCCCAGGCGATGACCACACCAGCAAAATCGGCGGTCAACATGAGATTGGCGCCTGATCGTGCGATGTTACCGACCCAGGTCTCGTGGCCAGACAACTCGGTGGTTGATTTGGCTGAAATGTCGAGACACAGAATCGAACGGTCACGTCCTCCCGCCAGCACAAACCGGCCGGTTGGATCGAATGCGCAGGAAACCAGCGGGGAGTGGTGCTGGTATTCAGCCACGATCTTGGACTGCGTGGGATCAATTTTCATGGCAACGTCGCTGGGAGTGATGAATCAGGCGAGCAGGTCGTGGATCGGTTTCGCCGCGGGGTCGGCCACCGGATTCGTTTGTCCGCCAATGTCGTACGATGCGGAGGAGTCGATGCCGAGCGCTCGCAAATAGGTGTGAAACAGATCGCCGAGTTTGACAGGCTGGTCTTTTACTTCTGTGCCGAGATCGTTGGTCGAACCATACACCACACCCGGCTTCACGCCGCAACCGGCAATTGCCATGCTCCAGGCCCGGCCCCAGTGATCGCGGCCGCCAAGTTTGTTGATTTGCGGTGTGCGGCCCATCTCGCCCGAAATCACGACGAGAGTATGTTCCAGCATGCCGCGCCGCTCGAGATCGTCGAGCAAGGTGACCAGCGTGCGGTCGAACTCAGCACAGCGGATTTGGTGCCAATAGAAATTGTCCTGGTGAGCATCCCAATCGAAGTGGGTCACCTTGACGCAAGTGACGCCTGCCTGCAACAGCCGGCGAGCGAGCAAGCAATGCTGACCAAATTCGTGCTTGCCATACTGTTCGTGATCGGCGCTGGACTCCCTCGACAAATCGAAAATCTCGCGGCGCTCCATCAGGGCTTGGGCCTGGTCGAACGTCGTCCGGTAAGCGTCAATCGGCACGGGATCACGCCCCTGGCGGAAGCGCTCATCGTTGGCCCGCCGGATCCGATCGACGGCCTCGACGAGAGGTGTCTTCACTGCGGCCGGACGAACGAGATTCTCGGGCGGCTGATTGTTGACCACGCGCACTCCCTCGTATTTGGCGCCCAGGAAACCCGCATCGCCGACGTCCGTATATGCCTTGGGCCCATCTCGCCGAATCGAAACATAGCCGGGCAACACGTCGTCCGGTTGTTCCAACAATTTGGCGATCGCGGAGCCGAGCACCGGATAGCCAGGCGCGACTCGCCCCGACTGCAGTGCGTAATGGCCCTGGAAGTGATCGGCAATGTTCGACTGCAGGCTGCGAACCACTGTCAGTCGGTGCATAATCTGCGCAGTTTGAGGCAGCAGCTCGCCAATTTGCACGCCGGGGAGCGATGTCGAGATCGGCCGGAACGGGCCACCGGTTTTGGTGCCCGGTTTGGGATCCCAGGTTTCGAACTGGCTGGCGCCGCCCGACAAAAACAAGAACAGCAGTTGCTTGCGCGGCGAGCTGGCCGCTGCGGCGCGTGATGACTGCGCGATGGCTCCGGCGCCGAGCGCCGCAGCTGTCCCCTGCAGCCACGAGCGGCGTGATATTTCCGCAGCTGCGGTCGGCGATAGTCGTCCAGGCATCGAGTTCTCCTGAAATCAATGGTTCAAACGAAACTCGGACGACATGAGCAAACCCCACAGCAGAGCCTGCAACGCGGAGCGCCGCTCCACAGGAGCTTTCGCCGCTTCAAGAAGCTGCCGAACATCAGCCACTTCGTCCTCGGTTGGCTGGCGGGACAGGACACTCAGATAGAGTTCATCGGCCACGGACAGATCGTCGGTCAGCTGCTGGAGCCATGCGAGGAGCGTGCCAGGGTCGTCTTGCAGGATTGGTAAGAGCTTCGTGCTGTTGCGCAAATATAGCGCCTGATCGACCACAGGCTGAAAGCCCGCTTCTGGTTGACCGGGAAGACCTGAAAAAGCAGCGATCAGGCTTACCGTCTGTCGCTCCAGCGATTCGTTCCGCGTGGCCCTGACTTTCCAGTCAGGAAGGGGTGGCGCATCAGCCTTGGGTGCAGCCTTTGTCGCCTGCGCATCGAGCCGGGCGTAGTGCGATTCGATCCGACCTGTCGCCTGCAGCAGCGACCACCGCAACTGTTCTGCGCTCAGCCCGCGCAGCGGCGCGACAACAAATGCCCCCTCCGGCACGTCTTGTTTTTCAGTTTGCAACACACTGGACCGCTGGTAAGTTTCGCTGAGAGCAACCTCACGCAGAAAGCCCTTGATGTCGTAATGGTTCTCGACCAGCCAGCGCTCCAGGACTGCGAGCAATTCGGGGTGAGACGGCGGATTCCCCGCATGGTGGCGATCAAGGGGATGCACGAGCCCTTTTCCCAGCATCAGAGCCCACAAGCGGTTGGCAATGTTCCGCGAAAACCCCTGCGTTTCCGGACGGGGAAGCTGTTCAGCTAATTTCAGCCGCCGACTGTAGGCGGGGACACTGCGAACTTTGGGCGCCGGTTCGACGAGGTACTCCTTCCCCTTTTCGAGCGGCGGGTCGGCAATCATTTCGCCGCCGGGCAAGCGGGGGCTCATCTCGCCGGACTTGGTCGTGAATACGGAGACAAAAGTGGTTTTGCTCGCTGCGGTCTCGGCCAGTTGTGCACCGCGGGGCGAGAGCGGATGGACTTTGGACCGCTCCAGGAACGCGTAAATGCCGAAGTAATCCGCCTGATGGTAATCCGTCACATGCGGGTCATCGTGGCACTGGGCACACTGCAGATCGACACCGAGCAACAGGCGTCCCACATCGCGAGTTAATGCATGCGGGGCAATGTCTCTTACGATATAGAACTTGAAAGCCCCCGCGAGTTTCTCGTCGGTACCATCACTGGA
Source organism: uncultured Pirellulaceae bacterium (assembly GCA_964394305.1). GTDB lineage: Bacteria > Planctomycetota > Planctomycetia > Pirellulales > Pirellulaceae > Anatilimnocola. The sequence continues at coordinate 63,267 of CAYMWL010000036.1, read as the reverse complement.
GAGTATTTCTCGGACGATTTGGTCCCACGGTTTGTTGGCGGCAAACGATTCTGCCAGATAGCCCCGCCACGCTGTTGCGGGAATGTCGATTGAGTTTCCTCCCGCTGGCACACGCCGCTCGGTCAGCATGACATCAAAGACCCTCGCCATGTGCAGTGCATAGTCGGGGTTGGCGAGCAAATCGTCGATCAGCTTTTGCCGCTTATCGGCTGCGGTGCTCGCCAGAAAATCGCGAGTCACTTGCGCTGGGGGAATGGTCCCATTCAGATCCAGATACACGCGGCGCACAAACTCAGCATCGCTGCAGAGGCTCGCCGGGGTAATCTTGAGTTCCGCCTGTCGCTGAGAAACCAGCAAATCCACTTGCCGATGCAGCGGCCGTACTTCTTCCGCGACCGAGGTCGCCCAACTGACAGCGCAAACAGCCAGGCAGATCAGAAGCTCCCCAGACCGAGCTGCGCGAGAGGATCGAAATGCGCCAGAGGGTTGTGTCATGGTGAGAAGGCGCGGGAGAACCCCGGATTTCATCAGTCTTTGCAGGAAACATCAAGAATCGCTTATGCTTTATGATAGGTCGTTCTAGCGGCGGCTGCAATTGGCTGCTCCCGCACCCGTTGATTGCGAACGAGCTTGAAAATGGCTCGTCAAGCTGTTCGGGTTAAGCAATGGCCGGGACGATCTATTGGAGCTTTAGCGACGCCGATGCAACTGTTCGACTTGCAATCCGACCCTGGCGAACAGCGAACATTGCCGCAGACCTTTCCGAAGTGGTTCAGCAACTCAATACGCGGTTCGATGACTTACATCCCAGGAGGAGAGAAGCATGGCGGCACCAAAACACTTGTGTTTAATGATCGGTCTCATTTGCGGGCTAGGCACAGCTTGGACACCGTCGCGTCTGCGCGCCGAGGAGAACGACCCCAAAGGCGCCACCGTCCGACCGTCGACCGCGCCGGACTATACGATCAAGCTCGATACCATCGCGTCCGGTTTCGATGGCAAGACCTGTTGGGTTGCGCCTCGCGCCGGCATTGTGCCGGGTGAGAGTTCGGATTCGAGTCCGAGCGTAGTGCTTACCATGCAGAAGTTGTGGCTGAAAGGCAGCGACGTGTTTTTCGCCGTGAATGACGTCCGCACCGACGACCTCGGCAAAACGTGGTCACCGCCGCGCGAGCATTCCACGCTTGATCGTCGCAAAGAACCAAATGGAGTTGAGATCATCGTCGGTGATTTTACGCCCAAGTGGCATGCCCAATCCGGCAAGCTCTTGGGAACCGGCCCGACGGTGCGCTACCAGAAGAACGACGCCGGCGCGGAAGTGAAGATCAACCAGAACGATGCCCCGTCGCGAACGGCCTATTCCGTCTACGATCCGACGAAACGCAGTTGGACGCAATGGGACACGGTCGCGATGCCCGATGATCCAAAGTTCTTCTACGCAACGGTCGGTGCGAGCCAACGCGTCGACCTTACCAATGGAGAGATACTCCTGCCTTTTCACTTCAAGACGAGCGGCCAAAGCCCTTATCACACCGCCGTGATGCGTTGCTCCTTCGACGGAAGTAAGCTCTCTTACCTTGCTCACGGTGATGAGCTCTCGCGGCCGGCAGAACCGGGCGTGGAATACAAACAGCCCGCCGGCCGGCAAACCGGGGTGTTCGAACCTTCCTTGACGCGTTTCCGTGGACGCTACTATTTGACGATGCGCAACGATCGAGCTGCGTACGTGGCAACGTCGGAAGATGGTCTGCGTTACAGCGAGGTCAAACAGTGGCGTTTCGACGACGGAGGCGATCTCGGCAGTCGGAACACACAGCAGCATTGGGCTACGCACAGCGATGGTTTGTTTCTCGTCTATACGCGCGTCGGTGCGAACAACGACCATGTCTTCCGCAACCGCGCGCCGCTATTCATCGCCCAGGTCGATCCGACCAAGTTGCACGTGCTCCGCGCCACGGAGCGGGTTCTGATTCCAGAGCGAGGGGCGGGGCTAGGCAATGCGTTTGGCGTCACCGAAGTGAGCTCAAACGAGACTTGGGTCACCACGGCCGAATGGATGCAAGGGCCGAAAGGAATTCTCATGCCGGGAAACCAATACGGTTCCGACAACAGTGTCTATGCTGCACGTATCACCTGGAAGACACCTAACCGCGATTGGGATGCTCGCTAAAGCGACAGCCAGGCAAACAACTCTTTACCGTGATGCAACGAATGAACATCAACTTGGTGGCGGCGGCGGTTTGCTTGGTGTCAATCGTGGTCTCGTCGCGTGCGGGCATGGCCCAGACTGTCAAAGAACTGTCAGATGAAAAGCCGGTGAGCGACCTTGCCGGAGATCGTTGGACGAGCCAAGTCTTCAGAATCTCTGTGCCGGCCAACCAGACTCGACTCACCATCAAAACCAGAGGGAACGCAACGGGTAGAGATTCGGGTGTAACCTTGTTTGCGAAGCAGGGAACGACACCGACGACTACTGTCAACGATGCCCGTTCCGGTCTTTTGGGCAACAACGAGCAGATCACCATTAACAACCCTGCAGCCGGGGACTGGTTTTTCTTGCTCTACGCCACGACGGCCTACGGTGGTGTGACTCTGTCGGTCGACTACGACGACACTCCGCCAGCGTCGATACCGCCGCCGGTGATGAACCCCGCATCAGTCTTCAGCGATCACATGGTTCTGCAGCGAAACCAGCCGATTCCCCTCTGGGGAACGGCAAAGCCGGGCGACACCATCACCGTAACGCTGGCACCGCAAGGGCAGGCACCGATCAACGCACCCGCGACCATCGCGACCAAAGCCGATGCGAACGGCAAATGGCGAGTTGAGATCGCTTCGCTGAAATCCTCATCTCAGCCGATGGACGTACGCATCGTGTCGGCGGCTGGCGATCCGGCCGTGGTGATCACCGATGTCCTCGTGGGAGAGGTGTGGGTGGCGTCCGGCCAGTCCAACATGGAGTGGCCGATGTACAAGTGCACTACGGGTGCGGTCGACATGGCCGCTGCCGACGATTCGCAATTGCGCCTGTTGACCGTTCCGCTCGGCGTCAGCACCACCGGGCCGCGGACTGACATGCCGCTGCAACACAATGGGACTGCGAGCAAATGGAAGTTATGCACCCCTTCCAACGTCCATAACTTCTCTGGCGTGGCCTACTACTTCGCGAGAGATCTGCGCAAAGCCCTAGGCGTACCGGTTGGTGTGATTTATCAAGCGATGGGGGGTACGACCTGTCGGGCCTGGTCGCCCCGCAGCGCGTTTACCAGCGATCCTCTGTTGGAGAAATACCTCGCTGATTGGAACAGCAGAATCAAGAACTGGAACGCCCAGTGGGGCTCCGACCCGGCCGAGGATGTCAATCGACCGATGGTGCTCTACGACGCCATGATCGCCCCCCTGCAGCCATACGCCATCCAAGGCGTGATCTGGTATCAAGGCGAATCCGACTCAGGAGATGCGCTGACGTTCCGCCACTTGTTCCCGTCGTTGATTAAGAACTGGCGGCGGGAATGGGGTGGTCGCGATTTCCCATTTCTGTTCGTTCAAGTGGCGCCTCACAACGGCTGGACGCCCGAACTTCGCGAAGCCCAGCTACAGACCTGGCAGACCGTGCCGAATACCGCCATGGTGGTCACGACAGACGTCGGTCCTGTGGATCCCAACGATTTTCATCCACCGAATAAAAGGCCGGTCGGTATGCGACTGGCGCTTGCAGCAAGGGCGCTGGCCTACGGCGAGAACATTGAATACTCCGGACCGATTTACGAGTCCTGCGCAACCAACAACGGCCGCGTGACCATTCGATTCACTCACGCCACCCGTGGGCTGAAGACGGGAGGCGGTGAGTTGTTAAAGGGTTTCACCATCGCCGGAGCCGACGGTGCGTTCGTTGCTGCTGAGGCGGTGATCGAGGGTGAAACTGTGGTCGTAAGTAGTCCAACCGTGCCAACACCAGTGGCCGTGCGCTACGGGTGGGCGAACATGACCAACTGCAACTTAGCCAATGGCGAAGGGTTGCCTGCCAGTCCATTCCGTGTAAGCGGAATCGCCACGCAAAAGCCTCCAAAGTAGCGTGCCAACGCCCCTGATGAATTCCATCCATCAGTCCGATGCTGCATGATTCGACCCGCGAGCGATGCGCTATTCACTCGCGATTCTCTTCATTGTCGGAGATGCTGCAAACAGCAATTAGATACAATCTTCATAACGTCGCCAGCATTCGTACCGACTGCTGATGTTCGCGTAAGGAGGTTATTGTGAGCAACCTTTTCCGGACGTTTGCGCTAACAATCGGCGCGATTCTGATTTTGCCGGAGGTCAGTAATGCGGAACCGCTTTCTGCTGAGCAGCGTCAAGTGTTCGAGCAGGCGACCAAGGAACTGCAATCCGCGCTTGGGCCTGCCACGAGCCAAGCGGCAAAGCACGAACCCGATGCAGCCATTTTTGCAAAGGGGGTCGCCTGGGCCCTGCGTTACGATCGTGACTTCAAAGCAGCCGATGTCAAACTACTCGAAGCTGCGGTTCGCCGGGGAAGCGAACGAATGCAGGCACTGGCGAGCGGCCAACACCACTGGACCACTCGACGCGGCAAGCTCGCGCTTGGCTATCGTTCCAAGATTGATCAATCTGTGCAGCCCTATGGCGTCATCGTGCCTAAGACCTACGATCCCGAGCGGCCGATTCGGCTCGACGTAGTGCTACATGGCAGCACGCGGCCGGTGGGACTGAGCGAACTGCGTTTTATCTCTCGATTCGACGAAGGTGATGATGCCAATCCCGCGCCGCCGGATCAGCCCTATCTGGAGCTGCATCCGCTGGGGCGAGTCGAAAACTGTTATCGCTGGGCCGGCGAGACCGACGTCTTCGAAGCGATCGAAGATATTTGCCGGCGCTACAACATCGACCGCCAGCGGATTGTCCTCCGAGGTATGTCGATGGGGGCCTCGGGAACCTGGCACTTGGGGCTGAAACATCCGGACCGTTTTGCGGCCTTGGGGCCCTATTGTGGCTACGTCGATACGCACCGCTTCTCGGAAACGCCGCTGCCGAATTTCGTTCGCGTGGGCCCGTTGCCAGAACATCAGGAGTTAGGCTTACACATGCTCGACTCCGTCGACTATGCAGCCAATGCGGGAGTGGTGCCGACAATCGCCTGCATGGGAGAGAAGGACGTCTTCTTCCAGGCCCACGTCATCATGGGGGAGGCCATGCAGCGCGAAGGATTGTCGCTGGTGAACTTGATATCGCCTGGCACCGGACACGTGATTGATCCAAAGACACAGGCCGAGCAGTTGCGGCGGATCGCCGAACAGGTTGCGGAAGTCCGGCGGCCGTATGAGCTTCGCTTCGTTACCTGGACACTCAAATACAACCGCTGCCACTGGCTCGAAATCCTGCAACTCGATCAACATTATGCTCGTGCGGAAATTTCGGCCAAAGTCAAAGACAGTCAGCTGTTGATCGAAGAGCCGCGAAACATCACGCGGTTTGCCGTTAACCTGGCACAGTTGTCGACACAGCCGCTGTCGATGCGTATAGGAGCGGTTGATTTGTCGATCCCTCCTCAAACGAAACGCATCGAGCTAACCAAGGCTGATGGAAAGTGGAGCGTCGTCAAGGGTGACGAGAAGCCTCCTGTCGGCAAACGGCCTGGCCTTCAGGGGCCGATCGACGATGCGTTTACTGGCCCCTTTCTCTGCGTCCGCGGCACCGGCAAGCCGTGGAACAAAGTAGCCCAAGAATATGCCGACGCAAGTTTGCAGCGTTTCGCTGAAGAATGGCATCACTACTTCCGCGGCGAATTGCCGGTGAAGGATGACGTCGATGTGACTGCCGCCGACATAGCGGGCCGGCACCTGATTCTGTTTGGCGATCCCGGCAGCAATCCTTGGATTGCCAAAGCCCTGCCTCATCTGCCAATGAAATGGACGCGGGAGTCGTTGCACTTGGGAGGGATCGAGTTACCAGCGGCAGACCATATGCCGGCCCTGATTGCTCCCAATCCATTGCCGGGAGCCGGCGAGCACTATGTCGTCCTCAACAGTGGCCATACCTTCCGCGAAAGCGAATTGGCGAAACTCAACTATTTGCTGTTTCCACGCTGGGGAGACTGGGCTTGCATTAATTTAGATCAAGCACGTCCGCGGGACCGCGTTTGGGAAGACAATGTGGTGCGCGCTGGGTATTTTAATGAAGAATGGCAGCTGCCAAACTCTCGGTGAGTAACACTGGCCTGGGATACATCCGCATGGTTCACATGTCCGCCCAATGCCGCTGGTTCAGGCTGGGCTTTTTCGGCATCGTAGCGCTCATGTTCGTGACCCCCAGCTTGCTGCAAGCTGACGAGGGCCCGCGATTTTTGGACGAAGTGCAACCGCTGGTAGCCGCCAAGTGCATTTCGTGCCACGGACGAGAGAAGCAGGAGGGCGGACTGCGGCTCGATTCACTGGCAGCCGCCCGAGCGGGCGGCGATCGTGGACCGGCAATCGTCCCCGGCAACCCCGACAAAAGCCTGTTCGCCCGGGCAATTGCGTTTGGTGACCCTGACCTGCAGATGCCGCCCAAACAAAAGTTGTCGGACAAAGAGATCGCCTTGCTGACGGAGTGGATTAAGAGTGGTGCTGCCTGGCCGGAGCCGGTCGCTGTTCTGTTTGAGGATGAGCCGCAGTTCTTGTCGGCGCTGGCCAGTGGCAACGGCAAGGTCCGTCTGATCGCCGAGGGTTCGTTTGCCGGCAAGACCGCGTTAGGTGTGACGCCGTTGCAGCGGGACGGATTACGAATCCCCAACTGGAATTATCCGATTCGCGAAAACCCCAAACCGGGCGAGTATCGCTACCTGCGGCTGGCCTGGAAGAAGCGTGGCGCCGGCGGTGTGATGCTGGAGTTAGCAGCCAGCGGTCACTGGCCCGATGCGAAAGTGGCGCGGGGTCGCTATGTCGCTGGACCCAACACGACCGGATGGGCGGCACTTTCCGTGGGAGATGTCGCGCCGAGTGACTGGACGCTCGTGACTTTCGACCTGTGGAAGGACATGGGCGATTTCATGCTCACTGGCTGTGCACCAACCTGCGACCAAGGGGAGGAAGCATTTTTCGATTCGCTGATCCTGGCCCCGTCGCGCGAATCGTTGGCCGCCTATCGGCCCGGATTCGGGCTCGCCAGCCCAGCCGCGCCGGATCGTCCCCTCGGAGATGCCTTTAGCGATAAGCTAAATCCCATTCGCAAGCTATTCCGGGGCGAACGGCTCGATTTGTGGTCGTTGAAGAAGCCTGTCAAGCACGACCCGCCGCCGGGAGCAATTCATCCTGTGGATGCGTTCTTGCAAGCGCAACTCATGCCAGCCGGCTTGCACCCCGCGCCGGAAGCCGACCGACGAACCCTCATCCGGCGGCTGACGTTGGACGTGACGGGTTTGCCGCCGACGTCAGAGTAGGTGGACGCATTTCAGGCCGACACTTCCCCGCAGGCCTATGACAAACTCGTGAAGCGGTTGCTTGATTCACCGCGATATGGCGAGCGGCAAGCTCAGTTGTGGCTCGACGTCGTCCGGTACGCCGACACGAACGGCTACGAGCGCGATGAGTTCCGGCCGCTCATTTGGCAGTATCGCGATTACGTCATCCGCGCTTTCAATCAAGACAAATCGTTTGCGGAGTTCATTCGCGAGCAACTGGCCGGGGATGAGCTAGTCGCCGGCGCACCCAAATCGTCCGCCGACGCCGACGCGCTGATTGCCACCGGCTATCTGCGGCTCGGGCAGTGGGATAGCACGGCGGCCATATTTCAAGATGAGAATCGCCTCCGCGCGGAAGTGATGGCCGATCTTACGAACACGACGGCGTCAGCTTTCCTGGGCCTGACGATGTCGTGCTGCCAATGTCACGACCACAAATACGATCCACTCTCCCAAGCCGACCACTATCGCTTGCGGGCATTCTTCGCCGGTGTTACCCCTCGCGACGACTTGCCGATTTCATTGGCCAGCGAGCAGACGGGGATCGAACAGCACAACGCTGAACTCGACCGCCAGGCGGCACCGCTCAAGGACGAAGTCAAAGGGCTCGCGAAAGAAAACAAACAGCGACAAGAAGAACTAAAAGCTCAGATCGGCTCGATCGACTCGCGACGCCGCCAACCTCGGCGCGCAATGGCTGCAACGGATTCTGGTCCGTCACCGCCCGCGACGCATCTCCTCTATCAGGGAGATTTCGCCTCGCCGCGAGAAGAAACGCCTCCTGGATTTGTTTCGGTCCTGCAGCCCGCACCAGCAAACATCGAGCCGCCGCGCAGCGGCACCTCCGGCCGCCGTCTCGCGCTCGCGAATTGGATCACGTCGCAAGACAACCCTTGGACGGCGCGGGTGATCGTCAACCGCATCTGGCAGCAGCATTTTGGCGTTGGTATTGTCGCCACGCCGAACGACTTTGGTTACAGCGGAGCGCGACCCACGCATCCTGAACTATTCGATTGGTTGGCCGATGAGTTCATTCGCAGCAGTTGGTCGCTCAAGGAACTGCACCGGCTGATCGTGACTTCCGCTGCCTACCGGCAGCGTTCGCGAGAAACTGCCGAACTACGTCGGCTCGATCCCGACAATCGCCTGCTCGCGCGCCAAAACGTCCGCAGGCTGGATGCCGAAATGCTCCGCGACAGTTTGCTTGCCAGCTCGGGATTGCTCAAACCGTACGATTCCGGAAAGCCGCTGTGGCCGCCTGTTCCGGAGGAACTTCGCAAAGCCCAGCCGGCAATCTTGGAAGCGGAAAAAGGGGGCGATGGCGGACGGATGCAGGGTTGGTACGCCGATCCGGTAGAAGAAACCGACGTGCGAAGCATTTTCCTGGTTCGAAAACGCTGCCTACCGATTCCGTTTTTGCAGGCGTTTGATTTGCCCGATACCACGACGTCATGCGCTCGCCGCGATACTACGGTTGTCGCTCCACAAGCGCTCATGCTGCTCAACAGCCCGGAGAGTATCCGCTACGCGCAAGCGTTTGCGAGCCGAGTCGCGGCGCCGAACGACAAGCCAATTGTTACGGATGCCAGACTAGCCAAGCCATTGATAGATCGTGCGTTTCTATTCTCGCTCGCGCGAAAGCCGACCGACGACGAACAGCAGCTCTCGATTGCGTTTCTCAAATCGCATTCCGAGAAACACGCCGCAGCGGGGGATCGTGCGGGGATGCTGGCCCTCGTCGATCTTTGCCGAGCCATCTTCAATTTGAATGAGTTCGCGTACATTGACTGAATCACCATGCTGAACCACCAATCCCGCCGTGATTTTTTCCAGCACACCGGCGCGGGCTTCGCGAGTGTGGCCTTGAGTGCGCTCTTAGCTCAAGAATCGCGAACTGCGGAACGCCAGGCGGCAATGGACCTGCTCCGGCCGCTTGCGGAACGGGCACCGCATTTCGCCCCGCGGGCCAAACAAGTGATCTTCTTGTTTCAGTACGGCGGGCCGTCCACCTTTGACTTGTTCGATTACAAGCCGGAGTTGCTCAAGCTCCACGGCAAGTCAGTACCCGAATCGCTGAAGAAGAATCCCGATCGTGTGGGCGGCGTGTTCAATCATTGCAAGAACGAGCTGATGGCCGGCCCTTGGAAGTGGGCGCAACACGGCGCGAGTGGCCACTATGTTTCAGAAATGCTGCCGCACACAGCGAGGCACATGGATGACCTTTGTCAGGTGCGGTCCATGTTCAGCGAAAGCTCGAACCACGCTCCGGCCACCTACTTGATGAACACGGGTGCCATTCTCGGCGGCAAGCCGAGTCTGGGATCGTGGGTGACCTATGGCCTCGGTTCGCTGAATCAGAATCTGCCCGGCTATGTGCTGCTGTACAAAGTGGGCGGGCTCGGCGGTTCGGCCAATTGGAGCAATGCCTTCCTGCCGGCTGCGTTTCAAGGAACCCAGTTTCGCCACGAAGGCTCGCCCGTGCTAAACGTGCAACCTCCCGCGGAATTCGCGGACACCCAGCGCTCGACGCTCGACTTCGCTCAAACGCTCAACCGCCAACATGCCGCTGAGCGTCCAGGCGTACTTGATTTGGATGGCCGCATCGCCTCCTACGAACTCGCCTATCGAATGCAGTCCGCAGCGCTCGACATCGGTGAACTCTCACACGAAACGCAAACGACGCAAACCGCATACGGCGTGAATGATCCCAATACCGCCAAGGCAACCTATGGACGGATGTGTCTGCTCTCCCGCAGGCTCGTCGAGAAGGGGGTGCGGTTTGTGCAGATCTACAACGCGGTTGACAAGCTCGGCTGGGACGGCCACGACAGCAACACCGAATATCACAATCGCAATGCTGAGCAAACCGATCAACCAACGGCCGCGCTGTTGACTGATCTCAAGCAACGCGGACTGCTCGATTCGACTCTCGTCATCTGGGCTGGAGAATTCGGCCGAACACCGATGATGCAAGGCAACGGTGGGCGGAACCACAATCCGTATGGCTTCACCATCTGGATGGCCGGTGGAGGAGTGAAGGCCGGCGCAGTGATCGGCGCCACCGACGAAATCGGCCTGCGGGCCGTCGAGCAGCCCCAACCAGTGAAGAACCTGCACGCCACGATTCTCACAGCGCTAGGCCTCGGTCCCGACGAACTGTTCGTCGAACACAACGGCCGCCAAGAACGACTGACAGGTGTAGCTCATAGCTGGAACACTATCCCCGGCGTGTTCGGCTAAAGATTTCAATCCCGGAAAATAAAACCATTGGGATCTTGTTCAGCGAGAGGATTGTCACAAACCAGCGGCGCAGCACTATTTGTAGCGGGCAGCCAGCTCTGTAATCGCTTCCCCGCTGCTGACGATCGGAATTGGGCGGCCGGCAAAGTTCGGAATGGAGGTCCGTTCGTACTCGATCCCCAGATGACGATAAATCGTCGCCAGAAAATCCCCCGGGCCGACGCGCCGATCAATCGGGTCTTCGCCTTTGCGGTCGGTGGCGCCGATGACTTGCCCCGTCTGGATGCCGCCACCGGCAAAAAGCATCGAATTGGCCCGCGGCCAGTGGTCGCGGCCGGGTTGCACCGTACCCGCCGCACCACTCGCCACTCCGCCGCCGCTCGACGCTACGTAGGAAATCCGCGGCGTGCGACCAAATTCGCCGGTTACGACGACAAGCACTCGCTTATCGAGCCCACGTTGATACACATCTTCGATCAGAGCGGAAACGGCTTGATCGAAAAACGGCGCTCGGTATTGAAGGGCCTCGAACACATGGTGATTGACCGCGTGATCATCCCAATTGGCAACGCGGCCGCAGAGCGGGCCATCGAACTCCGTCGCGACTACATCCACCCCAGCTTCGACGAGTCGCCGCGCCATCAGGCACTGCTGCCCCCATTGGTGGCGGCCGTAGCGATCGCGCACCTCAGGCGACTCCTTCGATAAGTCAAAGGCCGCTTGCGCAGCAGGGCTGGTCAGGAGATTGATGGCCTGCGTTTCAAACTGATCGACAGCATCCATTTTTCCCGACGAATCGAGGGCATGTTGCAGGCGATCGAGTGATGATCTCAAGCCCAATCGTCGCTTGAGTGCGTTATGTTGGTCGGGGTGAAGGCCGATGTTCGGCACCGCGAAATCAGGCTGGCTCGGGTCGCCGGTGACCTTAAATGCTTCATAAGCGGGCCCCAGATAGGTTGGGCCGGCGATTCCGAAGCCGTCATAGTGATCCACAGGATTGACTGCAACGTAGTTCGGCAACGAGCGAGTGGGATCGCGTCGCAGGTAGCTGACCACGCTCATCCAATCTGGAAAGACTGCCTTGGGCTTGTCTTGGGCATCGGGATCACCCCCGAGAACTTGCAGCGAACCTGCCGGGTGACCTCCGCCCGTATGAGCTACCGAGCGCAAGAGTGCGTACTTGTCAGCGATCTTCCCCAACCGAGGCAGCAATTCGCTAATCCGGATGCCGGCGACATTGGTGTCGCGGGCCGCGTACGGTCCCCGATAATCGCTCGGAGCATCCGGCTTAGGATCGAACGTATCAAGATGGCTGGCGCCACCACGCAGCCAGACCAAGATGATGGCAGTTGACGATCGACCTTTTCCCGAGGCGGCCGATGCTCGCAGGTTCAGTAGGGCGGGGAGCGTCAGCCCCGTAAAGCCCACGAGCCCAGCTCGCAGGATCTCACGACGGTTCGGATAACCGGAATCAGGCCGCTGGTTAAGCACGGGAAGGTATTTCGGAGGGCGTTGAAACGAATGGGAGCAGCTTTATCGTAGTCGGTTTCCGGCGCTGATGATATTCAGGTCGTACTATCTCAGTGTCCCCAGAAAAGGAACGGCAGGTGCCCCCAATCGTTCGACACCGACTGGCCCCTCATTTTTGCTCCGGCCGGTTTTTCAAGTACGCATCGGCCAGCGCTTCGCCCAGCATGAGCGTTCCTTTGGTTCCAAAATGCAATCTTGCGTGAGGTAATTCCGATGTCTTGATGATGGTGATTTGCAGATTGGTCCGGGCCAATTCATTCAAGGCAGCATTGACCGGTTCCATGTTGCGCCAGGGTGCTTTCGGGTGTTGCTCGGAAATGTACCACGCAAGCTCGGGTTGCTGGAGGTCGGCACGTGTCTGGTCGATCAACTGTTTCAGCCATTTGGCGTTGTTCTGTGTGTACGGTCCGAAGTAAGTGTCGTTCTCTCCTGGATGCCAAAAGATGCCTTCCAGGCTGCAATCAAATCCCTGTTCTCTGAGGTCGTCCTGGGCTGAGCGAATGAAACTGATGAGTTGCGGATAGAGGTCGCGATGTGACTCGGGCGAACCCTTGGGAAACCAGTCGGGGCCCTGTGCTCCGCTATGCGTGAACTTGACGATGGCCACTCCTTCTTTCGGAGTGAGCGATTTCCGCAATCGCGCGCCGAAGCTGAGCTCAGGTCCGAAGTTGCCGAGATAATCAACGGGTCCGAGCGGCTCCCAATGCGTTGTTGCTTTCACTCCGCCCCCCAGTGAGTAGCGAAACATGACGCCTGGCTGGTCCTGGGCCAGAGACTCGTAGCCTGGTTGCTGCGTGATTTCTGAAACGAAGGAGTCCTCACCTTCCATGTTGCGCTGACCGGCTAGCACGAACAGTCGTACTTTCGCCGGTTTGGAAATCGGCAGCGACTTGAAGCGGCGATCCGCTAGCGGCAACGGTTTCCCGATGTCGCGGAGGTACGCCGCTGCCAACGTCTCGCCCAGCTGCAGTTGACCTTGAGTGCCGAAGTGGTAGTGCGGCTGTCCACTTCCCATGACCTCGAACGCGAGATGCGACGTCGGCACCCAGCGCAGCAGCGGATCTGCCTTCAGCACTTGTTCTTGTTGCTGTCGGAAGATACCGAGATTGCTGCGGTGATCCATGCCCCAGATCCCTTTCTCGCTGACCTCGGCGATGTACCACTTGAGCTCTGGCGCCTTCAAGTCGGCGCGCAGCCTCGCGACGAGCTTCATCAGCCCATCGGCATACTGCTTGTAGAGATTGCGGTCGAGCATGTCATTCTCGCCCTGATGCCACATGACTGCTTCGAGCCGATAACGAATACCCCGCTTATCCAACTCGGCGAGCGACTCGCGCACGAGCTGCAGCGTTCGGGGGTAGAGCTTTTGTCCTTTGTCCGGCGCATCCGGATTCCAATCAAACGCAACTGTCGTCCCTCCAACGGCCGACTTGATGATGGCGATCGGAAAACCTGCCTGTTGCTTGACTCGCCTCGCAAATGTCACTTCCGGCCCGAAGGAACGGAGCGGCTTGAGCGGTCCCCAACCTTTGGAGGCTTCATCGCCATTGCCCAGAATGTAAGAGTACAAGACGTCGCTCTGCGGTTCGCTGGCGCCCTTGAAGTCCGGGTAGTCGTCGATGCGTTCCGTCGTCGCATCCGCACCCACCATGTTGGACTGACCGGCGAAGAGGAACACCTGCGTGACCTCCTCGGCGATGGCGGAGTCAGGCGTCAGGCAGGCCAACGCCACTAAAGTAAGGGCTGGCACGATCAAATTTCGGAGAGCCAGGTTCACGGAGTTCCTCGTTCATTGAACGACACGGTTTTATCGCTTGGCTCTGTCGATTATCACAGAAACATCGTTGCGTTGCTTAGCCCCTGGAGTGCTCTGACCGTCGGAAATGCACTTTCGCGAAAGCTCCGTCAATTCCGCCACCACTCAGGTGCTGGGAAGGGCCACGGCTAACCGAGAAATAAGTTGTCACGCACTTCAGTTGGCATCTCGGGCGCATCGAGCAGTTTTTCTGTGGCACCGCGAAGAATGTTCCCGGTAACAAGGTTGTGGCGACCCTGGCCGAGAATGCGAATGGCGTGGCGCATCGTTGGCTGCATGCGGCGATCGACAATCGTATTGTTTGCAACTCGGCAACGGACGCAATCTTCGAGTTCGATGCCCCGGTGCAGTGGGTCAAGGATTTGGCAGTCGGAGACGCCGCTGTCTTGACAGCGGACCAACGTCACCGACGCGCCGCGTTCCAGCGTACCGGCACAGAATCGCTGCGTCGCCAGGCCGCTGAGTAGCACATTCTCGCAATCTTCGAACCGAAGTCCGTCTTTGGGCGGTTCGGAGTCAAGGCTTCGCCAGCCAAACGCGTTGGCGCCAACGACGATCCCGGCACAATGGGAGGCAAACACCGAAAGGTCCAGCGAGTCGTAGATCGTGTTGCCGGTGATTGTGACCCGCGAGGCATTGCGCAGCTCAACCGCGCGCCATTGGCTGCCGAGCACATTGCCGGTGATGTTAATGAGATGGGCCGTATCGGGCTTGAGCGTCGTCGGCGAATCGGCTGGCTGTGGTCGTGTTACTGGAGCGCCGACGATGCGAATATTGGCCCCACCGGTTTGCACTGTCGCTTGAATCGTGTTGCCGCTGATCGTGACCTCGCTGATCACACCCTCGGCGGCATCGAACCAGATCTCGGAGCCACCTGGATGCTGTGACAGATCCCGAGGTTCTGCCGGCGGTTTACTTGCAGAACCTGCCGTTGCGTTGTTGTATTCGATGTCATTGCCGACAATCTGCAGATTATGGACGTCGCCGCCCACGGATTTGATCCCGGCGATCTTGTTCCAGCTAATGTGGCAGCCATGAATGATGGTCTGATGCAGGTTGCACTGATCAAAGAACAAGCCGATTTCGCGGTTGTCGTACAAGTGGGAGTCGGCCAACACGAAGTCGCGGTTGCGATCCACGAGATGTACTCCGATCTTGCAACGGCGAACGAGCACCTGGGAAATCACGCACTTCAACGTCATCCGAAGTTCAATCCCGACAGCCTCTGGATGTTCACCAGCGATTTCAATACCGCTAATCGTGGGAAACCGCTCCTGGTTCCATGTGTGAGCCTGAACACTTGCCGGCGAAGCGGTTCCTTGATGATCACCAATCACTCGCAGGGCTGGGCCTGGTCCAGTCATCACAATCCGCGAGGTTCCCGCTTCACCACGCACCGCTCCGAATCCTCGCTGCTTCAGGTCGAGGACCAACGGTTTCGTGATGCGATAAGTCCCTTTGTTGAGTCGCAACACCCCGTCACCGTCGTTCAGAGCGTGCTGCAAGGCGTCGGTATCATCAGCAACTCCATCGCCGACAGCGCCAAAACCAAACACGTTGGCCATCTTCGTTTTCTCCGACAGGGCGATTCACCCCGCGCATCAAAAGCAGAATCGTGGTGGTTGGCAGCTTAGAGCTTCCACCTGCTCGGCTGATTCTAGCCCTTTGCCACCGGGGGTAGAATCAAGGGGATAACAGCAGGCTCATTCACTACTCGCGCACGGGATGCACCACATGGCGACGTTCATCACCAACATCAAGTTCTCGCAGCAGGGCATTAAAGACATCGACCACACGACCAAGCGGGCGGCGCTCTTCAAGGCCGAGGCGAAAAAGCTCGGTGCGAAGGTCAAGGAAATCTACTGGACTCTGGGCGACCACGACGGCCTACTGATCTTAGAAGCACCGGATGATGAAACGGCGACTGCCGCCATTCTGCATCTGGGAGCGATGGGGAACGTCCATACGACGACCTGCCGGGCATTTACTGCCGCTGAGATGGACAAGATCGTGAGTAAGGTGCATGGCGGCTGAGAGTCGTCACTTCTTTGCCAGTGGAGGACCAACATGAAAACCACACTCTGCGGGTTCTGGATCGTGGGAGCGATGCTGACGGTGATGACTGGGATCGCCAGTGCCGACGACGCCAAAGACGAGGCGATCAAGAAGGATCGCAAGCAGATCGAAGGGACATGGAAGATTGTAGCGCTGGAGATTAACGGCAATAAGGCGATGGACGAAGACGCCAAGAAACTCAGCGTGGTCAACGGCCCAGGCGAGATGTGGAGCCTATTCTCCGAGGGCAAGGAAGTTGCCAGGGGAACCAACTCCTTCGATCCCACTAAGAAGCCCAAGACCATCGACTTCACGATCACCAAAGGTGGCGGCAAGGGCAATGTGCATTTGGGGATCTATGAACTCGGTGAGAACGCACGGAAGCTCTGCTTTGCTCCTCCCGGCAAGGATCGACCCACCGAGTTCACGTCCGTTCCCGGCAGCGAGCATATCCTCGTGACGTTTGAGCGAGAGAAGTAGAAGAAATGGAATTATACAAGAATCGCCGCACCTTCCTTCACGACGGCTCGCTCCTGCTGTTGGGAGCCGGGCTTGTTGCATCTTCGCCAGTGTCCCTGTTCGCCGACGATTTCCAGCGTCGACTACGGATCGGAATGATTACGGACCTGCACTACGCCGATAAACCACCGGTCGGATCACGGCACTACCGAGAGACGCTTGCAAAGCTCGCTGAGGCTGGGGAGCAGTTTCAAAATGGCAAACCCGACTTTATCGTCGAGCTTGGCGATCTGATCGACGCCGCCGATTCCGTCGAGGCTGAAAAGAAGTATCTTGCCACGATCAACAAAGAGTTTGTCGCCCTTCCCGGCGTTAAGCACTACGTCCTGGGCAATCACTGCGTCACCACGCTAACAAAGGAAGAGTTCCTCGAAGTCGTCGGCCAGAAGAAACCGCACTACTCGTTCGACCGAGGCGGCTTTCACTTCATCGTCCTTGATGCCTGCTTCCGTTCAGATGGTGAGGCGTATGGTCGAGACAACTTCAAATGGAATGATGCTAATATCCCCGAAGTACAAGTTGAGTGGCTGCGTTCCGATCTAAAGGCGGCGACCGGCAAGACCATCGTGTTCGCTCACCAGCGCCTCGATGTGAAGAACGACTACGGCGTGAAGAACGCCGAGCAGGTTCGTAAGGTGCTAGAGGAATCAGGCAAGGTGTTGGCCGTCTTCCAGGGGCACAGTCACAAGAACGACTTGAAGGTCATCAACGGCATCCATTACTGCACGCTGGTGGCGATGGTCGAAGGATCGGGGGCTGAGAACAACGGCTTCTCGGTCATGGAGGTGTTCGATGGCGGCACGATTCGGCTGACGGGGTTTCGGAAGCAGGCGAAGTACGAATGGAAAACATGATTCGATTGGCGTCGATCCTTGTGATTTTGGTGTCTGGATCGTTAGCAATTGCCGCCGATCCGTCGCCTGCCTTCCACGCCGCTGAGTGTGAAGGCACGTACCCGCACCACTTGCAGGGCGTTTGCACGGACGAGAAGGAGTCGATCTTTTGGTGCTTCACGACGATGCTCGTGAAGACGGATCGCAGTGGCAAGGTTGTGAAGCAGATTGAAGTTGGCAATCACCACGGCGATCTCTGCTTTCACGACGGTAGGGTTTTCGTGGCTGTAAACCTCGGCAAGTTCAACGACGCCCAAGGCAATGCCGACTCGTGGGTCTATGTTTACGACGCTGGCAACCTTGCTTTGCTGGCAAAGTACAAGACACCCGAAGTCTTTCACGGAGCGGGTGGAATTGCATTTCACGCAGGGAGGTTCCTCGTCGTAGGCGGGCTGCCCCAGGGGACCAAGGATAATTATGCCTACGAATACGATGGTGACTTCAAGTTCGTAAAGAAGCATATTCTTGACAGTGGCTTCACGCTGATGGGCATCCAGACGGCTGCATTTGCCAACAACCACTGGTGGTTCGGCTGCTACGGCGAACCCAAGATTCTGCTCAAGGCCGACGCTGCGCTAACGAAGGTCGAGCGGTTTGAGTTCGATTGTTCACTCGGCATCGTGCCGGTTGGCAGTGGAAAGTTCCTTGTCGCTCGTGGCACTTCGTCGAAAGAAACGGGGTGCACGGGAAAGTTGGTGTTGGCTGAGGCGGATGCCAAGAGAGGCTTGTCGCTCTCCGATCAACGTGCTTCCCTTGATTGGCCCCGGTGGAGAGGCCCGAACGCAGACAATGTGGCTGACAGTCGGAATCTGCCGCTCCGTTGGAGCCAGACTGAGAACGTGCACTGGTCGGCAAAGCTGCCGGGTTGGGGCACCAGTTCGCCGGTAGTTTTCGGTAACCGAATCTTCGTGACATCTCAGGCAGAAGAAGGCGGCAAGAAGTCCCTGCTATTGCTCTGTCTCAACCGAGGCGACGGTCAGGAGCTATGGCGACATGACTTCGGGCTGGGCGTCGATCAGCGGACACACGAGAAGTCGAATCTGGCGGTGAACACTCCTGCCGTCACCGAAGATGCGGTATACGTGGCCTACGGCAATGCCGACATCGCTCGTTACTCCCACGATGGAAAACTGGTTTGGGTTCGGCGCTACATGTCCGACTTCGGTAATCCCAAAATGGCGTGGGGATACGCTGTCAGCCCGTTGGTCGTTGATGATGCGGTCCTCTTCCCGTGGGATCACCATGCCGGACCATGTTTCTTGATCGGCCTCGACAAATTGACCGGCGAATTTGCCTGGAAAAAGGATCGGCCTATCGGAACTGCTCATGCGACTCCGCTGCTGGTCGAGCATCACGGGCAGAAGGACATTCTCGTGCCGGGGAAAAATCGCCTGACCGCTTACGACGCCAAGACCCACGAACAACTATGGCAGTACGGCGAGGGGGAAGGACCCTTCAATGGCGAGATCATTTCCAGTCCGGTTTACGGTGACGGTGTGGTCTTCCTGCAATTGTGGCGGCAGAGTCCGATTCATGCGATTCGCTTGAACGGAAGCAGTAAGCCACCCGAACGACTGTGGGTTAGCAAGAGTCCCGGCCCCGTTCAGCCTTCGTTACTCTACCATCGAGGGTTGCTCTACTCCCTTATGGACAACGGCATCTTGACGTGTGTGGATGGGAAGAGCGGGGTCGAGATTTACAGGGAACGTCTGGGCGGCAACTGCAATTCCTCACCGATTGCCAGCGATGGCCGAATCTATCTTAGCAACAACGATGGCAGGACGTTCGTAGTGCGAGCGGGCACAAAGTTCGAGTTGTTGGCGACCAACGAACTCGGTGAGAGGATCACGGCTACACCAGCGATCTCAGGCGATGACTTGATTTACCGGACAGATTCGCACTTGTACCTTATTGGCAGCAAGCGCTAATCGCGCTCTCACATGCACGGAGGCCAGCCGTTCCGACCTGGGGTGCATTGCAGAGTTTGATTTGAAACGCGCCTTTGTCGGCGAGGCGCCGGAGTAGACAGCGCACCTGCGAATTCGACGCGGCGGCGTGTTACTCCGCCTGTTTGATTTCCTCGAAGGGTGCGACATGGGATCACGCGTGGTTTCCAGCCTCCTTGCAATTCTTCCCTTTACTCTTTCCGCAACGGCCTCCGCTCAATCGCCGCTGCACTGGGTTAGGACGCCGCAACTGGAATTCGAGCAGAAAGGGCAATCAGGGTGGGTGACATTCGAGCTGAACCGATTCACCGACGTGGAGGTAGCGATTGTCGATCCGGTCAATTCGACAGTATTGCGCCATCTAGCGGCTGGCGTGCTGGGCGACAATCCACCGCCGCCGCTGGTCGCCAAGTCCCGATCCCAGAAGATCGCCTGGGATGGCAAAGACGACTTCGGCCAACCCGTCGCCGATCCTGCAAAGCTAGCGGTGCGCGTGCGAGCGGGGATGAGCGTGAAACTCGACCGGATCGTCGGCGGGGATCCTTACGCCTACTGGTCGGAGTGGAGCGGCCAAGGGGATCACGCACAATGGATGGTGACTGGACTGGAGGCCAAATCCGACGGCAGCGTGTATGTGCTGGGAAACTCCACGTTCTACGGAGCGCCCGCGCTCCGCCAGTACGACGCCGCGGGCGGTTACCGTCGTACGGTGTTTCCTCCGCCGGCAGGCAAGCCTGTTGAGGATGTGCAAGGCTGGGGCGTAAACGTCCGGACCGACGGCACATACGCGCTGCAGAGTCGGAGTGGTTGGGGTCATGGCTCGCTAGGTATGACCCTTATGACCCGAGGCGGCCAGGGCCTGTGCGCTTCTCTGGTGCCAACTTCCGAGAGCGGCAATCTATGCTTGACGAGTGTTGCTGGTCGTGAGTTCGGCAATCAGCAAATGACTATCGGCGCCGATGGCACGCTGCGCGAGTCGCAAGTCGGCGTCATGCTAGGCAGCGAACCTCTGCCTTCAAGAGGCCTCTCGGGAAATTTTTTCTCAGCACTGTCCCCCGACGGCAAGTCGCTGTATGTCAGCGGCCTCTTTGCCAACGACGATGCTCAGGGCGTCTCCACGACCGGATTCTGGCGCGACGGGCAAGTCTGGAAAGTGGACCTGGCTACGCGAAAGACCCAAGTCTTCTTTGCCTTGGACGAGAAGGGCGTAATCGGCTCCATAAAAGCTCGCAGCGCGTCTCCGATTGGGCACACCAGCGCTAACCCTTACGCAGCGTTACAGGGAGTTGCCACCGATGCCGACGGGCGGGTGTTCGTTTGCGACCGCCAGAACAAGCGAATTGCCGTGTTGGACAAGACAGGCAAGTTCATCCGAGAGATTCCAGTTGCCCATCCAGATGCCATCGTCGTGAATCCGAAATCTCGGGCAATCTATGTGACCACTCGCTTCGGGGACTACGGCGGCAATGGGGAACTAACGCTGCTCAAGTTTAGCGACTGGACCAAGGACGACGCACCGGCGGTCACCTTGCCGCTGCGGAGCGGTATCGGCAAGTTCAGGGAAAACTCACTTCTAGCAGTGGCCGAGAACAAGGGCGAGATCTTCGTCTGGGTTGCCTACACCACGCTGCCCGTGCGCGTTTACCGGGATGCGGGTACGACGCTGGAATTGGTCAAAGACTTCTACGAGGCCGGTCCGCAGCGTGCCCTGGATTTGCAGCACATGGAAGTTGACCAAAAGAGAGGAGATGTCTACATCGCCGACGCGCAGGGATTCTGTTTCCGGATTACCGACTGGAAGGATCCGAAATTCGAGCTTTGCAGGCAAGACGCCAAGACACCACTCCGCGCATCAAGCATCGCCCTCGATGCCCGCGGTCCGCACCTCTACACGCACTATCACTGGGGAACCCCGGTTTATCGCTGGGCGATGGATGGGGAGTTCTTCACACCGGCGCCGGCAGGTGTCTTGCCGAAGGATAGCATCGTGACGATTCCTGGCCGACCTGTGCCGACTGTCGGATTCGCCCATGCGATCACGCCGCCGATTGCCTGCTCTTGGATTTTCACCGGTCTCGGAGAGCGAGGCATCGCGGTTGCTCCCGGCGGAGGGCTCGCGACTTTGGGAGTTTTGCCGGACAAGGACAATCGAGCGGATGACTACAGCGGCCCTTTGCATTTCTTCAAACCAGATTCGGATCACGCGCCTTGGCAACCGCTCCGCTTCCGTGGTTTCGGAGGCAAACAACCTCGCTCCGGTGGCATCCGCTTCGACCCTCGCGGCAATCTGTACGTGGGCCTGCACGACGGCAAGGTCAACCACGTGCCGGCGGGGTTCGAGAAGGATCCCGACTTCCAAGCGACCACGGGGCGCATTTACAAATACGCGCCCACTGGTTCTGTCGCCGGCGGCAACCTGTTTCCCCAGGAGCCCGCGGCGCCGGACAAGGTTTACGACATTCATTACGGCCCACTTGGTCCGCAATCCCGGACTCCTCGCTTCGGTGTAGACGGGTACGGTCGGATCTATTATCCGACCGGTCATATTCCGCAGGTTTCGGTGATCGACAACGAAGGCAACCCGATCCTTGCCATCGGCACTTACGGAAACCGCGACTCGTTGGGTGGGTTGCCCGGGGACCTCGTGCCGACCAAGGATCTTCCCCTGGCCTGGCCCAACAGCGTGGATGCGACGGACGACTACATCTACGTTTCTGACATCGTGAACGTCCGTCTGCTGCGGCTTGAGAAAACCTTTGCGCTCAGCGGGAGTTCCAACCAGCAGTAGGCCAGTGCTACTTCTCCACCGGCAATGTCCGTTGAAACCACTGGATCATCTCGTCCCGCATTTCGGGCAGGTATTCATGGCCGGTATTCTTGTAGAGGACACTGCGGAAGTCAGCGGGCTTGTCGTAGAGCTGATAGACGGGCGCGATCTTCTTCTCCAGCACCTCCACGCCATCCGGTGGGGCGTTGTAGTCCTGGTCGCCCGAGAGCATCAGCATCGGTCGGGGCGCCACCAGGGCGTAGATCGCCTCCGTGTCAAAATGCTTGAGCAAGCCTGGCACGAAGTAGTAAATGCCATGCGAGCTGCGATGGGCGAGCAGTTCTGTGTACCGCGTGAAGCAGGCCACGCCGACAATCGAATGCACGCGGTCGTCGATCGCCGCCAGCCACCAGGCACGCGTGCAGCCCATGCTCATACCAGTCGCGCCGACTTTGGTCATGTCGAGTTCGCTTCGCGTGGCAAGGTAGTCCAGCAGGCATTGTTCGTCACGCAACATCATGCCCCACAGGGTGCGGCCTTGCCACAAATGTAGCTTGAAGAGCGCGGACTCCTGACCGCCCGCCTCGTCCTGTTTGCCGTTTGGCCCTTGGCCGACGCGTTCACCGTTGAAGTAGCCGTCGATGGCTGCGACCGCGTAGCCGTTGCGGACGAGCATCCAGCCGAGCGAAGTTTCCCGTTCGGGATTCGGCAGGTATTCGTTCTTCGATCCGCTATGGCCGTGCATGCCAATGATGACCGGCGATTTCCCTTTCCGTTGCTTGGGAATCGCCAGAATGCCGGGGACGGTCATGTCCACGCCGTTGTGAAATTCGAAGCGCTCTAGCGTGTACGAACCGCGATCCTCGACCGACAGTACCTTCACTCTCTCCGCCGCCGGCCGCTCGGGCAGTTCGCCGAGGCATTCAAACAGCGTGGCCCGGATCTTTGCTCGCTCTGAGGTTTGCCACTGCTTGAGATCGGTAGGAACCGGCCATTGCGGGATCTTCAGATCTCGAAATGAATCGGGAATGCCGACCAGCGGCTCGGCGTATTTTTCATACCGCGGCAGGCCTCCCTTCGCCTGAGCAGGAGTCACACGAACCTGCGCCGTGGCGTTCGCGGTGAGCATGACCGGCGCGACAAGAACCAACCAGAACACGTATTTCATGTCGTTAGACCTCGCTGAGGACCCCCGTGCTGGCGCCGAACGAATTGGCTTCGATGTCCATGTGCTGGAGCATCCGGACGAACAGGTTAGAGAGGTAGGTATTGTTCTTGGTGTCGAACGCGACATGTCCCTGGTGCTTGAAGCGTCCGCCGGCCAGCAGGATCGGCAGGTTGTTGTTGTCGTGCGACGACGAGTTGCCGAGGTTGCTGGCGTACAGAACCGCCGTGCGATCGAGCAACGAATCCCCGCCTTCGCGCGACTCCTTCAGCTTCTGCAGAAACTCGCCGAACACCTGGATCTCTGCTTCTTCAATCAGGGCCAGTTGATCCAACTTGGCGGGGTCCTGACCGTGGTGCGAAGCGTCGTGGTGACCAATGTTGACGCCCATGATCTCGGGCCGCTCCTGCGTGCTGAGCCAGAGCGAGACCACGCGCGTGGAATCGGTCTGCAGCGCCAAATGGACCAGGCTGTACCACTGCCGGGAGCGTTCCACGAGTTGCGCGCCGCCGTAGTCGTTGGTCACCGGCGGAAAATCGACCTTGGGCTTCGGGGTGGTTTGCCAGCGCTCTGTTTGCTGCAGCGACTGTTCGGCTTCGCGAACCGAACTCAGAAACAGTTCGAGGCGCTCGCGATCGGTCCGACCGACGCGGTTTGTCAGGTCTTTGATCTGACCGCCCACATCATCGAGGATGCTCTGGCCGTCGCGCACGCGTTGCAATTCGCGCGCTTCCTCGTCGGGTGTGCCCGCCAGAAACAGTTTGCGGAACACCTGGGTCGCTCGGCTCTCGGCCGGCAACCGGACGCCGCGGCGATTCCAGGCCGCGTTGCCGCCACCCAGGATCAACGACGAATAGCGAGTCTGATTTCCGAGGTGCGACGCCGCTTCCTGGTCGAGCGAGATGCCGTTCTTGATGTCGTTCTCGCGAATGAACTCCGGAGCGACTCCGGTGAACAGGCCTACTTCTGCATAGTGCCCGGCGGCGTACCGATGCGACAGGCCGGAGAACACCGTGAACTGATCCCGCTGCGCTTCCAGCAATTTCAAGTAGCGGCTCGGTGTGTAATCGCGCCCCGGCTTATCGGGAAAGAAGTTCGGCCCATAGATCCCCAGCGGCTGGCCGATGAGCACCATCCGGGGCGGGTCGGCGGCCCGTTTCTTGTCCGCGGCAAAAGCGGGGACCATCGCGTCGAGAAACGGCAGACCGATGGCGACGCCCGAGGCCCGGAGGAACGTGCGGCGGCTTAGTAGGGAACGTGGCATAGGAGGATTCCTGAGTCTATTTGGTGGTGAACACCCGGCTCTGCACCACCTCGTGGATCAATGTGCGGAAGCCATAGTTTTTCGTGCGCAGTTTTTCCACAATCTGTTCAACGACTTCGCGATCGGCGAACTGAATCTCGCCGCCCGTTGAGTAGACGATCATCTTCCGCACCAGATTGCGCGCGAGCTGATCCTTGTCTTCCAGCAAGAGCCGCTTGTAGTCGGTGATGTCCTGGAACGCTTTGCCGTCGGGCGTTTGACCACCCAACTCCACATCCGGCCCGCGATAGATTGGGCGGCCGGAGCCGTATGGCAAGTTCACCAAGCCCGCGTTCGTGCGCGTGGTCACGCGGTAGAAGTCGCGCCAGTTGCCGATGGGGTCGAAGGTCTCGAGCGCAAAGCCCGGCGGGTCGATGTGGTTGTGGCAAGTGGCGCACGCGGCCACGTTGCGGTGCTTGTCGAGTTGTTGGCGGATCGTCGTCGCACCGCGAATGTCGGGCTCAATGGCCGGCACATCTGGCGGCGGCGGAGCTGGCGGTTTTCCCACAATGCGATCCAGCACCCAGGTCCCGCGCAGCACGGGTGATGTTCGCGTTCCGTCCGCCGTTACCTTGAGCACGCTGGCCTGCGTCATTAGGCCGCCGCGGCGAGCTGCGGGCGGCAGAGGCGTGCGCTTCAGTTCGCTCCCCTGCACGCCAGGAATGCCGTACAGGGTTGCCAGCCGTTCGTTCAGCATCGACCAATCCGAGTCCACGAAATTGAGTAAGCTCAGGTCGCGGCGCAGGATCTCGTCGAAGAACAATTCCGTTTCGCGTGGCATTGACCACAGAAGCAGCGGATCGAAATCGCTGTAGAGCACCGGGTCCGGAATCGTGAAGTCGATCTTTCGCAGATCGAGCCATTGGCCAGTGAAGTTCTTGGTGAACCGCTGGGCCAGCGGCGAATTCAGCATACGCTCCACTTGAGCGTGTAACACTTGCGGCTGACGCAATTCGCGTTTCTTTGCAATTTCAAGCAACTCCGCGTCCGGCCCTGTGGACCAGAGGAAATACGAGAGCCGCGCGGCCAGCGCAAAATCGTCAAGTTGCGGCTCTGAGGCATCGAGCAAAAACAAGAAACTCGGCGACGACAGGATCAACTGATAGCCGTACTGCAGCGCTTCGTAGAATCCGTGTCCTTGTTCGAGCTTGCGGATCGTCGCCTTCACGAAATGCTGCTGCTCGGCCTCCGTTACCGGCCGGCGAAACGCCCGCGGCAAGAACGATCGAATCAGTCGTTCCGCGTCTACCTGAGGTTTGTCCGAAGCGGGAATGAGCGGGTCGGACTCCCATTGCTGTACCGTCCGGTTTGGATTGATCGTCGGTACTCGCCCGCCGGTCGCTTCAGCTTTCACCACCGATCGCGCTTTGAGGGGCACGCCGTCAAACAGCGTGGCGTAACGCGGCGGCAGAAACGGATCGAGCGGGCCTTCGATCTTCATCCAATCGACCCGCAACCCGGGGCCGGTGTATTCGTCGAGCGGTTTGCGAAAGCGGCGGATGTCCCACACCGTCAGTAAGTTCACGACAAACTGCTGCCGGCTGACGAGATTACATTCGAACACCAGTTCACGCGGCTCCCCATGCGGAATGTCCACGACCTCGCGGAGCACGGGCCCTTCGCGGCCGCTCTGCATCACGTCCATCAGCCCGACCGGAATCGGCTTCTCGTCCGTGCCGACGGCCCCGGCTTTCAAGGTCACGCGATAGCGGCCGGCGCTCGGCACCGCCGCCGTCGCACACAAGCCGTAGCGTGGCAGCTTGCTGTAGAACACCAGCGAGTCGCCGATCAGCTTCGAGTTTCTCCCCAGCCCTTCATTGAAATTCGGGCCTTTCTTCGTCATGTCCAGGCCGGTGCGGGTGTCGCTGAACGGAATCGGCGGGTGGACCGGCAAAACCGCAGCTACCGCTCGCGCTGCCGCTTCCTGGTATCGCAGAAAATGGGTTGCAGACAGATCGAGGCCGGCGCTCACGTTGTCGAACCCGGCCGTCGAACTATCTTCCGGCAGCAGTTCGCGGAGCGGGACGTTGATTCCGAGCAGATCGTGGAGCGTGTTCTCATACTCTGTGCCATTCAACCGTCGCACCACCACGCGGCCTTCCTCGCGCTGCCGGCGCAGGGAAGCTTGATGGAGTTCCTCGCGAAGTTGCTTCTTTACGGCGGTCAGCAGTTCTGCGGGGGGCTGCTCGGCGGATTTTGGCGGCATCTCTCCAGCGGCGAGCTTGTCGAACACCTTCTCCCAGCGCCGGGCGACGGCTGGATCATTCAGATCCGTCGTTAGTGTGTCCAATCGCAATCGAGCCTGCTGCGTGTCTGCGCCGTGACAGTGGGCACAGTGACCATCGACAAGCGACCTAAGCCGCGTTGGCAAAGTCTCAAGCGCCGACGCCCGTGCAGCGGCAACGGAAACCAGCAGGCCCCCGAGCAGGCCCAACGATTTCACGGTATTCCAATTCAACAGGCCAGCAGTCACTATTCCCTCTCATTGGCAACACGGAAATGTGTTTTTTGTGTCTCTGCATTGAAATGCTAGTAGGACCGGCACGCAGCGGAAAGCTGGCTGCCAGTGGTGATCCGCAAGCCGCTCAGTGTACTACGTAAAGTAGGCGATTGCTGAAATTCGAGCCGAAGCGAACAAGGTCCAATGGTTGACCAAGGCAGCGGCGAGACGGCAAGTCGGATCGCTATACTCGCGGTAATGAAGATGCACTGCATTGCCGAACTATTTCCTCCTTCAATCGGGGATTCAATGTCTTCAGACCGAAGAGTTCCGTGGTGCCGGCGCATGGCAGCTGCTGTAGCCATGCTGCTTATCGGTATCCCAGCGGTTGCGCAACAACCGCCCTATGACGTCTTCCCGCCAGCAGACCCGCCGTACTACCGCGTGCGCTACGAGGCCTCGAAGGAGCCCGGCGAACTGATATTTGCGGTGAACTACACGATTTGGATTCCTTCGGGCAGCAAACCACTGCGCGGGGTGATCGTGCATCAGCACGGATGTGGCGAGGGTTCGTGCAAGTCGGGCCTAACGGGCGCCTATGATCTGCATTGGCAGGCGCTGGCGAAGAAGCATGACTGCGCCTTGCTCGCGCCCGCTTACGAGCAGCCGGAAAAAGCGGACTGCCAGATGTGGTGTGATCCGCGTAATGGGTCGGGCAAAGCGTTCGAGAAGTGTCTCGCCGATCTCGGTGCGAAGTCGGGACATCCAGAGTTAGCCAAGGCTCCATGGGCGCTGTGGGGGCACAGCGGCGGCGGTCACTGGGCTGGGGGCATGGTGCTATTACATCCGGACCGAGTCGCGGCTGCGTGGCTGCGCTCGGGCGTTCCGCTGCTGAGAGCCGATCCGGCACGCCCCGGCACCAAAGCCCACACACTCCCCGATGCCGCCCTGAAGGTGCCCTTGATGTGCAATCTAGGAACCAAAGAAGGTGTGACGGTCAAAGATGGTCGCTTCGCGGGCGTGTGGCCGGCGAACCAGGCGTTCTTTGGCGAAGTGCGATCCAAAGGCGGTCTGATCGGCGTCGCCGTCGATCCTCTTTCGAGTCACGACTGTGGCAATCAGCGCTACCTGGCGATTCCCTGGCTCGATGCGTGCCTGAGTGCGCGATTGCCGAAGTCCAGCGGCGAAACACTCCATGACATGCCGACAGAGCATGTGTATCTCGCCGAGCCCACGGGCAACGATGCTGTCGTCGCAGCGAAGTTCGCAGGCGAAGTGCGCAAGGCTGCCTGGCTACCGAATGAGTCGATTGCACGGGCCTGGGTGCAATACGTCGAAGACACGGCGATCGACGACAAGACTCCACCTCCCGCGCCGACCAACGTGCGTGTTAGTGGCAACGAATTGAGGTGGGCGGCGGAAGCCGATTTGGAGAGCGGATTGGCAAGTTTCATCATTGAGCGCGACGGCAAGTTCCTCGCAAACGTGCCCGAGAAGAGCAACAACCCCTTCGGTCGCCCGCTCTTTCAGAATCTGCAGTACAGCGACACGCCAACGCAGCCCCTGGTCCCCCTGCGATTCACTGACTCGACCGCCAAGCCGGGCGACAAGCACACCTACCGAGTCACTGCGGTGAACACCCTGGGCTTGAAGTCCCAGCCGAGTGCCGAGGCAGCTGCGGAAGATGCTCGCCTGCCGACGACCAAGGAAATCATCAACTCGGTTGGCATGCGCATGATTGCCGTCGAAGTTGGTGAGTTCGCAATGGGTACGGAACATTCGCCACCCCAGGACCGCCAAGAATGGGAACAACGCGACTCGGACGAGTCTCCAGTCCACAAGGTCAAGATCACGGCGCGATTTTACCTGGGAGCGTATGAGGTAACCAATCGTCAGTTTGAGCAATTCGACGCAGATCACAAAAAGTTCCGCGGCCAGCGTGGAGGTTCCAAGCAGGATGACGAACCCGTGACGAATGTTACCTGGCAGCAGGCGGCGGAATATTGCGCGTGGTTGTCCAAGCAGGAAGGGCTGCACTATCGACTGCCAACCGAGGCGGAATGGGAATATGCCTGTCGAGCGGGCACGACGACATGGTTTCATGCGGGCAACGAGTTAAATGTGGAACAGGCCAATCTCGGTAAGAACAATGACGGCAAATCGCTCACTACGTTGCCGGTTGGAAGTTACGCTCCGAATGCCTGGGGCTTGTACGACATGCACGGCAACGTCGCGGAATGGTGTCTCGATTGGTATGGGCCTTATGAGCCTGGCGAGCAAGCTGATCCTGTCGGCCGAGCGGACGGTGATGCTCGCGTCGTGCGCGGTTGGAGTTGGCAATCGGCGGGGTTTCAGCGGACCGACCGCTTCGCTCGTTCCGCAAACCGGTCGGGTCATCTGCCCGAGGATTCTGATTGCTACACGGGTTTCCGCGTCGTGCTCGGCGCCGAACTTCAAACGAAACCGCTGCCGATAGCGCAACCACCACTTCATCAACAAAACGTGAAACAAGCTCCGGAACCAAAGGAAGGTCCGGATCGACTTAAGCCGTACTTTGTCGATTTCGCTGCGGGCAAGAAGAATCCGTCGATTACACCCAACACTTGGGGTCCCATTTTCAGCCAGCACAATCACTTCAGTGCCTGTTGCGTTTGTCCCAATGGTGACGTGTTAGCTGCCTGGTACACGTGTGTGGGCGAATCGGACCGTCAACTGGCTCAGGCCGCCAGTCGGTTGCGGGCGGGCTCAGACACCTGGGAGCCGGCCTCGTTCTTCTTCGGCGTCCCCGACGTCAACACACATGCGCCGGTCCTGCTGCGGGACGGCCAGCGAATCTATCACTTCTGCACGCAATCGCTACACGGCTGGGATTATGCCTCGGACATTGTGCGCTGGTCCGACGACAGTGGCGCGTCGTGGTCGAAGCCGATCATCATGCTGCCGCGTACGGCGCCCGATCGCTTGAGCCAACCCTGCTCAGCCTTCGTCGCTGCCGACGGTGCGCTCGTCCTGGCTTGCGACGGGGACGGCCATCGGGACGAGCGCCTGCTCGTGAGCAGCGACAAAGGCCTTACGTGGGTAGTCGCCAAGGGGGACATGCGGGCCACGGTTGGTAAATATGCGATTCACCCGGCCATTGTTCCGCGGGCCGATGGGACCATCTTGTCCTTCCTACGCGGACCGGATCCCATGCCGATGCTCCTCTCCAAGGATCGGGGCGATTCCTGGGCGCTGAGCGAATCGCCATTTCCCGGGGTCGGTGTTGGTCAAAAGGCGAGTGCCCTGAGGCTGACCAGCGGTGCGATCGCGCTGCTCACGAAT
The DNA here is from genome assembly GCA_964394305.1 of uncultured Pirellulaceae bacterium. Lineage (GTDB taxonomy): Bacteria > Planctomycetota > Planctomycetia > Pirellulales > Pirellulaceae > Anatilimnocola. The sequence goes on along the minus strand of CAYMWL010000036.1, from coordinate 32,816 downwards.
GACAAGACCAAACGGTTGGGCGGCAACCCGATCCTGGCCTTGTCGCTCGACGACGGTCAGACCTGGCCACATGTCCGCAAGGTGGAGGCCCCCGTCGGCGGCTACATGTCGCTGGCCCAGGGCGACGACGGCGTTATCTATCTCGTCGGCTCTCAGCTCAAGTTCGCGGCCTGCAACGAAGCCTGGATCAAAGAGGGGAAGCCTTGGTTGTTCAATGAGCCTCAAAAATGAACAACGGAGCGACGTCGTTCTCATTCAACTGGCGACAGCGATAGCTCTTCGTTGAGGCGAATCACCTGCAGATCCTGCGGGCCATGCAATCGGCACATCACCGCCCAAATCAGGTCGCGCGGGGCATCGTAAATCAGACCCAGATCGACCGAAGCACCTTCACCTTGCGTGGAGAAGAATTCGCTTTCCGGCAAGTCGGCCACCAGCCAGCGATTGCCGGCGACGTCGTAGAACGGAATCCGGTTCTTTTTGCCCTCGGTCCAGCCGAGGTGATAGCCGATCATCACCGAATCTCGCTCCGGCAGAAACACCGATTCTCGTCCGAAGCGCTTGACGACGATTTTTTCCTGCCCTGCCGGACTCAGCTTCTTCACCTCGCCAGTAACGATATCGACCGACCAGACCTGACCCGAGTGAGCAATTCCTTTCTCGCCGAGCGACGTGGTCAGTAGCAGCTGATTTCGCTTGGAATCGAAGGTGATCGTGGAACCATCGGTTTCTGATTTCGGCAGGGCATCGCCGGTGGTCGCCAATTTGTGCCAGCCGGACTTTGACAGACGGTAGATGCCATGCCGGAGACCGTCGCCCTTTTCGTTCGCCCAGGCAACGACACCTGTGGGTGTGCTGGCGAGATAGGTGGTGTATTTGCTGCCGGTGAAGGGATTGTCGCGAATCAGTTCGTCGTGCTTCCAGGTGCGACTGACAGGATCATAAAGGTGAGTGTACTTGTTGCGGACGTAGACCAACCTCTGACGCGCCGGATCGTATTGATAGGCGTGATAGTTGTGGTTGCCCCAGGGGCCGCTGTTGAAAGCCCATGCGCCGGGGCCGCTCAGATCGTAGTTGTACTGCAGAGCGAACTGCGGGCGGCCACTAATGCTCCAGCGATCGGTGAGCGTATCGTAATGCGCCACGTCATTGCCGAAATAGGAACTGTGACCGCCGCCCAGATGCAAAAACTGCTGCCGGTCGGTGTCGTAGGCCACCGTGCTCCAACCGCCTCCTTGGCGGTTCTGCGGCCATTTGGGTGGTTTGAGTTGCGTCCACTTATTCGGACGAAGGGATTCCAAAACCATCGCTGGCTGAGTGCGATCGACGGCCGGTACATCTTGCGAATACCACTCCGGATCGTAGGGACCGGTGCGGTAAGTAACCGTTCCAGCCGGCACGCCGAATTCCTTCGTGCCAGGTTGATCAAAGCGGCTGGTGTTGAGTTCAAGCACCAGCGTGGCTGATTCGTAGCGTTTCTTACCGGCCCCCACAAAAAGCAAGTGGCCGGCGTCGTCGATCGCCGCCAGATTGGAGTTATTCGGGACAGACTTGGGAACGAGCGACTCCTTTTCAAACCGCTTCAGCAAATCCCAGCGGTTCTCAGCAATGTCGTAGACCCACAACTCGAACGGCAGCGGCTGATACAGGCTGGCTTGGTAAGCCGTTGAAGAAGTCAGTGTGTTGCCGCCGGCCAGCAGCACCTTTCCCGGCAGCTGAGGAATCGGCATCAAAACGTGGCCGAATCGTGGAGCAGGTCCAATCGCGGGCTTTTGCTCAGCCCAGACGCGAGTTTTGCAATCATAAGCCCACGTATCGCCAACCACTCGATCGAGCAAGTCGCCTCCAAACAGCACGATTTTGCCGGTCGCCTTATCGAATGCCATTGGCGAGAGCGCGCGGGGCGAAGGTTGTTCTCTCAGTTCCAGCCTGCGCCATTGGTTCGCCGCTGTCGAATAGACCCAAGTTCCTGGCGAGCCGTTGTTCGTGGTCACTCCGCAGCCACCAAACAGAACGATTTCCTGATTGATCGGGTCGGCGGCCAGTGCACTCCAGTTGAGCGTGGTTTGATGATGTTGCGCCGGCAGGGCCGGCAAACCATGTTTGGGGTCTGGCTTCGGCTCCAGTTCTTGCCACACCCTCGCGACCGGGTCGTAGCGCAGCAGATGTCCTGTGGCCAGCATGTACAGGCAATCATCCCATGGTGCGAGGGCATATTGATAATGCAGCAACATGTGCCGTGGGCTAGGCCGAACCGCACTCGACTTGTCCTTCATCTGAAAATACGGACTCGTGAAGCCGGGCATTTCGACATCCCCGATGAGCGCGCCCCAGGTCTGGCCCTCGGCAGGCAAATCGTTCTGCCAGGCGATCGCCTCCTCTAAGTTGAGCGACTGCACGTTGTAGCCGCTCTTGCCCGTGAACTCGTGGCTCACCAGGCCGCCAAACAACACAAACCGCTTCAGCGTCGGATGCCACACCAGACCGGCGCCGCCTCGCGGGTTGACTTCGTTCTCGACCAGCGGCGCCCAGACGTTATCCGCCGATTTGCGGACGTCCGTTTTCGCGACTCCGATTGCCAGTTCGCGAGCGACCGAGTCAGTCACCGTCTGCGCAAGGATCTTGTAGGCTTCGGGTTTCCAGTGAAACTGATCGCCGCGGGCGAGTTCGAGCTTCGTCGCCAGCAACGCGTAGAAATCATTCACTGGCACATTTATTTCCTTCATCACGGCGGCAGCCAGACGATTGTGCTCGATAATTGTCGGGTTGATCTCGGTGCTCAGTTCGGTCGGTCTTCCCTTGACCGTCACCGGCGTGCTGCTGGCCCAAATGATCTTCGCCCGCGGCAGTCTATCCCGGATGACTTTGACGTAGGCTTTGGTCAGCGGCTCGAATGTGCCCGCCTTGATTCGCCCTTCCTGCCAGCCATGCAAGCCCATGTTGAAATGCACCACGTCGTACGGCCCCTTGTCCAATACCTCAGCCAGCAACTTGTTGAGATGTTCGGATTGGCAATACGGATTCACCCAGGCATCGACGTACGCCTTGCCTTCCAGGTCGGTGGTGACCTGTTTCAGATAGCCGTTGAGGATCGAGTCGCCGATGAGCAAAACGCGTGGCCGCTTGGCATCAATAACCTTGGCCATATCCAAGCGCCAACCCTTGCCGTCCGCCTGAAGGCGAACATCCGATTCCGTTGCGGCAGGGAGTTCTCCAGTGTCTTGTGCTTGGAGCAATGTTGATACGCTAAGAAACAAGACCGCCAGAATCGTTGCGTTGCGTGCCATGTTGTCGTCGATTGCGTGTGTCGGATGTTTTTGCGATGTTGTTGGTTCAGAGACTCCGGCAGTGTACTCGCCCGCTGGCAAATGTCACGAACTGCGGGCTGCGTTGTTTGACCGTGGTTCACTCATTCACCAGAAATCAGCGATATTACCCATGCAAGAAGCATCGCAACGACGGGACGATGTGGCCGAGAAGCCGGATGCCAGCGCGATGCCAAGCTGCCCGGTGTGCGGTGGCCGACTCATTGAGATTCGTTCCAAGCATCAATGTTCCCGATGCCATCGCATCTGCGAAACTTGCTGTGAGGGCGGTCGGGGTTAAACCGGTGACCATCATGCACACGACGATCATTCGACTACTGCTGCCCCTGACGCTGCTTACCAGTTTACTGGCATCGGCGCAGGCTCAACCAACCAAGCCGGTTCGCGTGCTCATTTGGGACGAGCAGCAGCCCGAACAAGCCAAGGCTTACGAAAACTTTCTCGGCAACGCGCTGGCCGATCATCTCGGCAAACGCCCCGGCATCCGGGCGTTGTCAGTCAATCTCAGTTCGCCCGACCAAGGACTTGATTCCGCCACGCTCGAAGCGACCGATGTCATCGTCTGGTGGGGCCACCGCAAGCATGGCGAGATCAAAAACGAACGTGTCGAGGAGACCGTTCAACGAGTGCTCGACGGCAAGCTCGGCTTCATCGCGTTGCACTCGGCACACTTCGCTCAACCGTTCATGCGTCTGATGCACGAACGAGCCAAGGCCGACGCACCCAAACTGATTCCTGAAGCAGAGCGAGCGACTGCCAAGTTCGATTTTTCGGTGCCGCTCAAGCGCAACCTGGTCAAACGAGACGCCAAATTGACGCCGTCGCTGGAAAAGGTGGACGGAGTGTGGCGACTTACGCCGCCAGCCTGCGTGTTTCCGGCCTGGCGGGCCGACGGCGCGCCGAGCCACGTCACCACGTTGTTGCCGGACCATCCAATCGCCAAGGGACTGCCCGCGAAGTGGGACATTCCGCAGACCGAAATGTATGACGAGCCGTTTCACGTCCCGACACCGGACACCGTGGTCTTCGAGGAACACTGGGACAAGGGGGAGAAATTCCGCAGCGGGTGCGCTTGGCAGGTCCAAAACGGTCGTGTCTTCTACTTTCGGCCGGGGCACGAAAACTACCCGGTTTATCGGCAAGCCGAGAATTTGACCGTGATTGAAAACGCAGTTCGCTGGGTTTCGCCCTGATAGACTTGTTGCGATCCCCTCCGCATTGCAGATACTAGGCAAACCACGAGTCGCATTGTTCAAGGGGGTAAAGCCGCGAGCGACGCAGCGACTCTCTCGGCAATCTCCGCGTGCAGTTCCGCAGGTAACGGCCCACGGGCAGCAGCGGCCAGATTCTCCGCAAGGTGCTCGGCGTTACATGTGCCGACGATCGTTGTGTGGCAATGCGGATGAGTTACCGTGTAACGCAGGATCAGTTCAGCCCGGCTCATATTCGCGGGCAAGACTTCGTCGAGCTTAGCCCGCGACCAGACGTCGTTGAGCGCCGGACGCTGAATCTCGGCGTCCGGCCCGCCCTGGGCTACGCCGCCGCGCAGGATGATTCCGGCTCCCGACTCCGCCGCCTGTGTGATTTGGTCGCGGTGCTGCGGAGCGAGGCAAGAATAGGGGATTTGAAAAGTATCGAAGACGTTCAGCGCGATCAGCCCGGGCAGGTTTGGCATGGAACTGGATGCACCGATGAACCGCACGAGGCCCTGCTCGCGGAAGCCCAGAAGCAATTCGATCAGCCCTTCACGCTGGAGCGTTTCGGCGTCGCCGCCGTGGAATTGCAACAAGTCGACGAAATCCGTTTGCAAGCGTTTCAAACTGGTTTCGAGATTACGCTGGATTACGTCCTTCTTCCAAACATGGTCGATCTCTAAGTGATCATCGTGCTGTGCATCGACGCAGCCGCATTTGGTCGCGAGGTGATACTCTTTCCGCCGACCACCGATGTACTTCCCGATTCGCTCCTCACTCAGGCCATAGTCGGGCGCAGTGTCGATGAAGTTGATCCCGCTATCGAGCACGCGGTTCAAAAACGCGTCGGCAGCCTCATCGTTCACCACTCGCATCGCCTTGACGGCAGCCAAGTGCTCTTCAAAATCTGGAATTTCGCGCATGATGTCCCCTCAACCAAAACGACACAGGACTGCCCTACAGGTTCGCCAATACCGGGCGGCTTAACTGCGTTTCAGCAGTTCATCGGCTAGGGCAAAGCCGGCTGAAGTCAGATTGCGAACTATGCCGGAACGCGAAACCAGATTCCGCGATTCAAGCTCCTCAAGCGCTGACTTGTATCGCTGCGCGGCGCGGGCATCGTCGGAGGAGTATAGTTTTTCCCGATGGCCGGGCGAGATGCTGAGCACTTCGTTCAGCACGTTATCAACAACGGAGATGACGCCAGCATGAACTCCCGGTACAAGCGCCGCTTTGGTCAAGAGTTCTTCTGCCTCTTGCGACAGCGGGGCCGGCGGCGCAGGCGCGTTCCAAGTCAAAACGACCGGCTGCTGTCCGCCTGTTTTGCCTTCGGCAACCAGCTTGAACCACTGGTCGCGCAGCTGCCGCAGTTCCTTCGCTCGATACTTGCGCCCCTTCGGATGATTGTCATTGTATGAATTGACATCGGCGTGGCAGTCGAAACAAACCGGCAGACCGTTATCGGCCGTGTTGGCACCTCCGTCCGCTTCCTGGTCGATATGGTGAATTTCCATTTTCTGCCCCTTGTGCTGGCGGCAGAGGCAGCAGAAGCGCGCGCACTTCACTAGCAATTCATCGACAACGCTGGCAGGGAATGGCATGGCACGACCTCCGTTGGCTGATTATTGGGATTCCGGTTCTGATTCGAGACTCGGGCGCACCAACGCTGACTGCGAGTAGCGTTTCATTCGGATTGCTGAGTAGGCAATGCCTGTCTGTTCCTTCAATGCAGCTGCCGTATCGTCGTCTGATTTTCGCGGGATTGACGATCGGAAGAAAACGAGTTCGCCACTCGACTCCAAAACGAGCGGGTCGAAGACGGCGTTTCGATCTTGGAGATCCTTGAACAACTTTGTCTTCCGAAATTCCTCGGTACGGGCTGACTCGACGTTTAGACAGAACTGAAAGGAGTCTCGCTCGCTGATTATCAAGGCTTCAACCGTAGGCATTGCCAGCGCAGCGCTGTAGTCGAAGTAGAAACAGTGTATTGTCGGCAAAGCATGATTCGGCCACCGAGGAGATATGGGCACATCTCCGTAAAAAGTTGCGAATGCTTGCCGACCTTTCAAGTCTGCATCAATTCCGTGTGCGTGAAACCAGATGAGTTGAAACGTGCCCGGGGTTTTGGGAGTCTGATCCAGTTGCTTGCCGGCATCACGCAGTATCCCGCTAATCCGGTTGTCGTGCCAAAGGGGAGATTCTTCTGCAAAAATCTCGCCGGTGATTAGCGCGTCAGTTCGCACTTTTGCGTCTTCGGCGGACTCAAATTTCTCCTTCACCTCGACGTGATAGACGTTCGATTCATCAGCGATTCGCAAGTCTGCACTTCGACCTCGCCGCAACGGGATTTCGTCGACAGAGAATCCCAACGCAGAGAACACTTGATTGGCTAACTCCTTTGCTGTCTCCATTAGGAGTCTCCCCGGTGATGGTGCGTCTCGAACAAGAACTTCGCCAACGTGCATGCTGCACCGGCAGCAAGGCGTGCATGGCGCGGCGAAAGACCAACTTCGCGGCCGTCGTGACCGTGACCAGTTCCGTAGGCGTTGCGGAGTTCCGCCAGGCCGTGGACGATTGTGCTCAGGCTGCCGAGCAACTTGCGAATCGTATCCGATGCTTTGGTTGACTCGGGCACCTCATCGGGAACCAGCTTTAATTCTTCGCGTGTTCGTTTCACTAGTTCGGCGACTTCCCACTTCTTGTCCGGAGTGATGCCGCGATCTTTCAAAATCGTTTTGCAGACGGTTTCCACAAGCTCCTTGGATGTCCCGATCGCCAAGCGTGGATCGCTCTCAATCTGACTGTCGATCCGCTCGATTTGTTGAATCAAGTACGGCGAGTCAACACGCAACGCATCCTCTTTCAACTTGGACGCGACCGGCAGATTGCCGGTCGCCACGATCTTGCCTGCCTTGTATTCAAAACCATCTTTCGTCAGATGCCGAGAGAGCTTCGCGAATAGCTCCTGATTGTGTGTTGGAGCTTTTGCCCAAGGCACCGGAGCTTCATCCAACTGCACGAGCACTCCCGCATACACCTTTAGGAACTTTTGGACCGCAGTCCAGTCGGTGAAATCTAGGGTCGCGTAGTATTGCTGGACACGCCCGCGACGTTCGCCGGATTCTTTTGGCTGAAACGTCTCGTCTTGCTCGATGTCCGCATCGCTGAATGCCGCATCAATGACCCGAAGCGTCGTTCCGACGAAATACTCCTGCAGTTCGCGTCGTGTGCTCTTGCTGATCAGGTCGGGCTTCGTCGGGGACGGCATTGGCAGGTTCCGGGTTGGCCGATCAGGCATAGAGGCGGCAACGAAGTTATGGGTTCGCTTTGCACCAAATTATAGCCGCATTTGGCTCCCCTCCCCTGGCGCGGACGCCGAAGCGGCGTGCCTCGCCAACCAACGGAATTTCGAACCGGACGACCGAGGTGGAATCCAGTTTCCCCCAAAAATCTCTGTCGGGGCGATGAGCCAGAGCTGGAGCTTTTCGCAAGCGCCGCTTCAAGCCGCCTTTAGTGTCAAATCTTTGGTCACATCCGCGAAGGCAAAGTCCCGTTGCAGACGGGAGCTCAGCTCGGCGGCTTCCGTTCTGATGCTTGCCTTCGGTGACTGAAAGAAGTAAGTGCGTCCGTTTTCGCCGATGCGTCTTTCGACGAGCTTTTTTGCAGCATGCCACGCTCCCAGCTGGCCGCCGTCCAACGCGCGGTTGACGAGGGCTCGCTCGATTAACTCGGCGGCGACGATCTTCAGCTGGCCGGCAGAGACTCCCAGACACAGGTAGAGTCCGTAGCCGTAGTTGAGCGTGGGCCCGACGCAGCCAATCAGCTTCAGCCGGTCGACGAGCGCCGTGAACTCGTTTACGCCGTGTTCTTTCTTGATCTCGATGACCAGCTCGTTCGGACCGCGGGGGCCGCGCCGATGCAGGATGATGTCGGGGATCGGCGTATAGAACGGTTCGTGTTCCGTCCTACTTTGAATCTCAAACCGCCAGGGAATCCACTTGGGATTGGGGCCCAGACGGTTGTATTCGCAATCCACCTGGTGACGTTTCGCGACGGCTAGAGCGCCGTCTTTCGGATAAAGGCGGGGCAGTAGTTGCTGCAAGTAGCCCCCGAGCCGCGCCGAGATGCAGCGTTCGTTGAGGTCATTTTCGAACAAGTACACATCGTCTCGCAAGCGTGTGAGCCCTGCGTCAACCCAGGCCAGCAACGTCGTGCGCTCCATGACAAGTCGCCTGCGATTGGTAAAAGACCGTGGGTGCTCATCTTCATCGTGAAAATCAGGCAAGTCGCTGCTGCCACCACTCATCTGATTACCCTGCAGTGTAGATCTTAAATAGCTGCAGGACATTTTACTTCGCGTCAAAATACGCGGGGTGGATGGTATTCTGACACCAAAGGAAAGGTTTCACGATGATCCGCAAGTCAATCGGCTGCGATGTGGCCCCGAGGAAGGGCGGGGACCTCTTCGATGGCACCGTGTTCAGACAAATGCCGCCGCAGGAACTTGCCGATGAGTTCGCGCGCTTGCGGTCGATGACTGACCTGCTGGTTGCATGGGACTCGCCGCTTACTGGTCCAATTGATCCAGATGGCAGGCTTGCAAACGGTGGCGGAGACCTTACCCAGCGGCCCATCGAAACTTTTTTCGGCACACACCACTGGGGCTTCAAGGCTCCGAAAGGTATCTCGGTTTTGCCATATTGTGGTTGCTCACACTGGACTATCTCGCAGCGCGTCCTCGGCCTGCCGAGGGTGGGGCCGTTCTCGCTGGCCCATGACCAACTGCCCTTCCGCCTCGTGTCCAACCGCGCAGAGTTGACTCAACGTAATGAAGCGAGGCCAGCAGTGGTCGAAGTTCACCCTGCCGTTGCGATCTGGCTATGGTGCCGGGACGCTGATCTGCAGCCGGAGTCATGGAAGTACAAGCAGAACCCCGGCATGGTCCGAGAACTTTGGCGGTTGATCTGCGAGCGGGTGCAAGATACCCGGGCGCTCCCGGCGCCGAAAAACGACGACCAGTTGGATGCGCTCGTTGCGTGGCTGTTGGCGGAAAAGTGGGCCTCCGGGGCGGGCGTTATGATGTTGGGAGGCCCGCGCACCGGCTCATTTCTGGTCCCCCAGTCTGATATCTTGCTGGACGCGTTTGATAAATTCCTGCGTGCCGCTGCGCCGGAGGCTTGTCGACCAGATGGAGGCGAATGGTAGTCGGCCTACTTTTGCTGACTCGAAGGAGCAAATAGAAATCGAGAACCCGACCAAACCGCAGAAGGAAGCCCTCGCCATCACTGTTTTCCGCGTTCTGCTGTGTGATCAGCACCTGATCAACGCCTCCGGCATTTGATTGCTATCGCGAGTTCCGCCCTCGGGATTTGGCCAAGTTTTGCGTGGCTTCCTGCCGGTACTGGAAGCCAGGATCGACCCAAATGTGGTGAATGCCATCGCCGGAATTCGATATAGGAACAAGGAATCCTTGGCGATCCGGTTCAGTCCACCCGAACTGCGTCTCGGTCTTGCAGCTATAGCAGAACATCATCCAGGCATCCGGACCCTCGACGGTCTCGGCATCACCTACTTGTTCGGTTTCCCAATCGTATTCGGATGCCTCGTCTAATCAGCCTTGGCAGTGGAATAGCCGCTTAATTCCCTCGATCGGCAGCTTCTCGACTAAAGTTCGGTCGTAGACCTTCGAGCGACCATCGTCGAGGTATCCGAGTTCTTCCCAGATTTCTGGCTGGATGTATAGATGCTGTGCAGCGATTCCGTCTTTACGCTTCTTGCATTTACATGGAATCCAACTTTCGTAAGAGCGTTTGAGCACATACGTGCGCTTAACGGTCAATTCTTTGTGTCCGCAATGTTCGCAGCAGTCGTTCATCTTCAAGTTCCCAAGCTAAGTGAAACGCCGATTTGTGGGTAACAGCGGCAAGGTGAAGGTGATTCCAGGCCTGTAGGCAATCGAAGGCAGGACCACAGCTCGCGGCTGGTTTGGCACAGTTGGGCGCGGCGTACGGACAACTGGGACTCAAACAAACGATTTCCGAGTGATTCCGGTAAGGCTCGCCTAAAGAGACGGGAGCCAACAAGTGCCGCTATGGCGGTGTAACGCAGAGTTTGATGATCTGCGAATTTCGGCGTCGATCACGCCGTTCGTGTAAAAAGAAGCCAGTGACTTACGGCGCAGCTTCCAAAATCGGGTCGGAACCCAGTTTACGACAACCTATGCAACCGGATTTTAGCAGTCGCTCGACCAGTGTCAAATCTCCCAACGACAAAACTCGCGGCTTTGGATTCGCAGGCAACCTGACTCAATGTGCATCCGTGCCACCTACCTCGCGTCTGAGAACGCTGGACCGCGCTCAAACACGAGCAGCTCGTTGGGCCCGCCACGCTTGAAATACGGAATCAAGCACTGGCGGACAATCGAAGGATGCTCGGCAAAATTCCACTTCATTTCGCCCAGTCGTGGTTTTCCAAGAAACACGCGGTGAGTCCTGTCCTGGCTCCAAAATTCGCAACCCCTCCGCTGAATGTCGCAGTTGTGACCATTCTGCTCAAGCCACCAGAAGGCAAACGGCAGATGCCTAGCGAGCCGTTCCGCTACGAATTTGGAAAGGTGCGCCACACGATGGGCGTGGTAATCGTTGAGCTTGCACTCGATGTCCGCTTCGGCGATACGGGTAAGAATCAACCGGGAGTTTTGAAGCTCTTCGAAGATACTCTCCATCTGCTCTCGCGAAGCGTTGAGTCGCTTGATTGGAAAAATCTCCTTCCTGGGCGTGCGCCCGGCGAGAGGGTCTGGCTTGATCGCATCAAGTTTGGGTCTCCAGTCACGATCATCCGGGGACCACAGAAGGACCAAGTCAGAAGTCTTGATTATCTCGCCATCATCCTGAGCCCAATCGCAAAGCCGTTGTGTTGCGATCAAGTCAATTTTCTCGCCACGCTTTACCAATGCTCGACGGATGTTTGTTCGAAGTCTTTCGTATTCGCGAAGATTTAGCCCGTCCGGTGTTGGTGGATTTTCATAGACGAGGAGCAAGTCCAAGTCAGTTGGATTCAAGGCACCGCGGGAATATGACCCGAAGACGTAAAACGCCGTGACGGCAACGGGTACGTCGCCCGCGTCAACTGCTGCGAGCATTCTTCTCAACTTCGCGGTGAACTTATCGCGTTCCATTTAGTTCGTATCTCAAGTCGGGGCCACTAAACAATCATGTTGCTCGCGAACTGCTGTTCGATCCGAACGGTTTCAGCATTTATGGTGTCGGCTTCCCGGCTCGCAGCCTCGATGTGTCAGGTTCCCCGGACGTTCATCACGCGAGTTCAGTTACAAGTTTGCCAATAAAGAGCTCGATACTGTCTGGCAGGTGATACCCATCGAGACGTGCAGGTGCGTCTCCGTGCACGCGGAAGGGCCCGATTAAAAAACGCGGTTCAAGGTTGGGCGGGATGCCAAGAGTCGGGCTATTTTTAGCCAGTTGGGTGACGAAGTCTCGAAGATCGCGTGCATTGTTTGCTAACTTACCAGGGTCACATCTCTTCGATCTGAACTCATGCACCAGAAAAAGCGCACGGGTACATTTGAAGCGACGAAGTTTGGCGATCTCGGGAGTAATCAGCCTTCCGAAGAGTGCGGCGATCAAACGGTCGATCCTTGCAGGGATCTGACTACCGTATTTTTGCACGCCGCGCTCTCGATAGCCCTCGATCAGATCGGTCCCAAACGGCTCATCAGCCTTAGCTTCGACGGCTACGAGCGTTCGTACGTTGATCGCAGACGTTCCAAGTACGATGAGGTCATGGTTGCGGGTGTTTCCTTTGAACCCATCTAGGCCCCCTCGGAACTCCGCAATTCCAAATGCTGGTGAAAACTGCCAGGCAGATAGCAACCCGTTTACGTCCGAAGGCAACACATCTCGGTTGCCAGCGTTATGATACCAGCATCGTGCCAATTCTTTTGAGCTGCGCCCGTCCCGCCAGTGCTTATCCTTGGCAGCGGGTGGCGCCAATCGTAGCCAGGAATCGAGCCAATCCGACTCGCTTGCACCTGTCACTAGTTCGCCATTGCGTGAATAGATGCGAAGTGATGGGAACGATGGATCGGGCGCGGTCGCCGATTCGAACCTTGTCCGGAACGACTCAAAGGTAGTTGAAGGGCTGGCTATACGCGCTTGCGGAAGGTCGCATGCGTTTTCGTCCTCCCGAACGACCTGGGCCATCGCCGCCATTACTGCACGTGAATCACCATCGTTTTGGACTTCAATGCCCACAAATTCCCTGGATTGGACCCAGAAACGGCGATCGACGAGTTCCGCCAGCTGAGGACAGAGTCGCGCCACTTCACGCCTGACTCCGAACAGCCATGGGCGTTTCGCGTAGTACACGAGTTTGCATGTCGTAAACCGAGACGCTCCAATATTGATCCAGCTTACACTTCCCAAAGGCTCGTCATCGCGCTCGTAACTGCGCAGACGCTCGCTAATGAAGTCGCGCAGCGATAGAAAATCAGGGTGTTGCTCGTGCCTGTCCTTGTTGGCTCTGGGGCCCGGCTGTAGTTGGTCAAAGTGGCTATCCATTTGTTCCGGAGTCATTGCTACCTCCATTAGGTCGTATCGCTGGTGATACACGGCGTAGCTAAATCAGGCGACTGTTTGGGAATTCGAAAGTTTCGCGACGCAAGTATCGAGAAACGATTCGGCAGATCTCAGCACCTCAATTGTGCTGGGCAACGAAAGAATGCCATGCTGATCAGCTTGCCGATAATCGCCCGTGCGTACGGCGACGGTCATCCACGTTCCATTTTTCCGACGCCCAGGTCGGACAATGGGAAGTGCAGCCTTAACCGACTCAGCAGTTAATATGCGGTTCCAGTCTTCCCAGGCTGCGGCCTGGCCGGCTTTGTCTTTGACCTCGATCTTGAAGCACAGTTTGTCATTTTCGAGTTGAAGGTATTTGTTTCCCTTCCAATGCCACCAATAGCCCATGAACCCGCCGCTCCGGTTGGGAACATAGTCCCACGTACCGTCGCCAAGCTGCTCCTTCAACGCGATGAAGAATCCCCGCCAGCAGTCCCAGTGCCAATCCGCTACCGGAATTCGTGCGTAATCAGAGACTCGGGTTTCGATCTTCGAAAGGTAATCACAAAAGTCGTCGAAGATTTGATTTTGGATGCCGTTGGCACGCCCTAGTTCCAGCAGTTGCAAGAGATCTTTTCGCAGAAAGCACGCGTAACCCGCTTGCCGAACGTCCTCGTACGAACATTGGTCGCCGGTTTTAAAGTAAATGGCCGCGAGTGAATGCTGTGGAAAGTCCGTGGCGACCGCATTGCGGTATCGTTCGAGCTGGTTCGAGTGATGTACCGTGCCGGTCTTGTCCTCGATCAGAATTGCGATTTCGCCGTTCACGATCGCGAGGATGTCAATGCTTTTGTGCTGCCGATGAACTTCCAATGACGTAATCTTGAGGGGTTTCGGCACTGCGCACATGGCAAGCAACTTCTCGACGAAATCCACTGACAGCCGATGTAGCGAACTATCACTAGCTTCGAACCTCGGATCTGCCCATGAAAGCAGCCAGCAGATAAAAGCATCCTGTGAAAGCTCGCTCGTCGCAAAATCGAATAAATTTGGCTTCATGGAGTCTTTGCCTTTGCTGCAACGTTACCGAGGATTGCAAGAAAACGACTCAATAATGCAGGTTCTGAGACGTCAGCGAGTGGCCGTGATGGCTCGCAGAACCCGTCGCCGGGCTGCAACACTTCCAGTGACCAGCCAAATTCTGCGTTTAGCCGCTGGCAGTAGTTTTCGGCGAGATCGTAAGCATGGGGGAATTTCTTGCAATTGCGATTGGGCCGCTTTGTCTCATCGTAGCCGCCGATGAAGTGTCCCCAGTAGAATCTGAGCTTTCGGCCCTGGATGGTCAGGATGCGAACTTCATCACCACAGGTGGGAATGCGAATCACGAAGCTCGCCTTGCCAGACGCTTGGAAGTCGCAATCACCGTACTGCTCTCCCCAGGCGAAGATCGCATCGAGTGCCTGGAGTTCTGCTTCGGTAGCGCCCTGCTCGGTCAACTGCGTGCGCATAGCGTCAAGATCCCACCGATCGAGCGATTTTTCCTGACTAGCGGCAATTTCCTGGATATTGGGGTGAGAGGCCATCCAAGCCGAACTGATACCTGCGGGCTCGCGGGCCAGCGTGTTGCCGTACAGTTTGCGAAGCGGCCGCAACGCATACCGCATCTCGACCAGTTCCTTGGTGGGTTTGCCGTCCTTGACGTAATAGCCTTGCGCAAACTCCCGGTACCTCTTCAACACCTGGGAGAGTGTCAAGGTAAAACCGGCGGCAGCGACCTCTGCGTTTCGCTGTTGCACGTGCTCTTCCTGAGCAACCCTGAATTCGGCGATCAGCCGTTCGTACTCGGCGTGGCTCTCTGGAGTGCCATAGAGACCGAGATAATGATCCTGCTTGTTGATCCGGACGACGGCCTTGCCCGAGGCCTTGTGCAGACAATAAGCGGGCGGGGCCTGATGGGGTTTGCGCGGCATAAAATCTCCTTCTCGGGGATTCCTCCGTAAAATACGGAGGAATCCGAGTCGTGAGACCGCGCTGCCGTCACATAGGCAGGTACGCTAACTTGAGCGTTCGGCAAGACTTAGAACTAGTACACCCAGGAGGGCTCGAACCTCCAACCTTCGGTTCCGTAGACCGATGCTCTATCCAATTGAGCTATGGGTGCGCAACAGTCGAGCAAATTTCGTTGCTCCAACGATCGCTTTGGAAGTGGACTAGTTTATCAATGCAGGACGATTCAGGCAACTGCCCTCTGCAAACCAGCGTGATGAGAACACACCAAGATGCAGAGCAAAAAAACACGGGCGAAATGCTTCTTTCGCCCGTGCAGCGTGCTACAGAATATCGGTCCCGTGCTTAACGAGGATTCGCCGGAGCAGCATTTCGCGGCGGATTGTCGCGGCCTGGCTTTTCGCGGGCACCTTCATCGCGGCGGTCACCTTGATCGTCGCCGTCATCGAAATAGGCATCGGCGGGGAAGTCGTACGATTCGCCGGTCATTTCGTTCCAACTCTTACGTTGTTCGGGCGTCAGCGTTTCGTTAATACGGTCTCGACTTGTTTTCCAGCTGGCACTGAATCGCTTATTCACACCTTCGCGATCTTTCGCATATTCGGTCGAATAAGTGTTCATTTCATTGTTCCAATCGGTGTAATAACGATTGAACTTTTGCCGCTGCTCGTCGCTGAGACGAAGACGTTCTTGCACCGTCGGATCTTGGAAGGCAGCATAGCCTTGGTACTGCAGGTTGAGTTGGTTGTACCGATTGCGGACATCAGGATCGACAAAGACCTTCGCCGTTGCCGTGTTGAAACCATGGTGAAATTTGCCATAGGCAGCGGCGATTTGTTGCTGCCGTTGCTGTTCCGCCGTGTTTGCAGGAACGTCGACGACGACCTGATTGTAGGGCGTCCAGTATTGAACGTAGGCGTCGTTCAATGTGTTGTATTGTCGGTCGTCGATTTTGAGTTGGCGTCGCACGTTCTCATTGCCAAACCACGGCCGTCGACCATACAAGCGAAAGCCCGTGCGGTTCCTGCCGACCCGCACATTGACGCCGCCAGCTTGCACGTTCGCCCGCACTTGGGCCGATGCCGAATCAATATCTCCGGCCACCATCACTGCGGCAAAAGCCGCCACGAACCATCGAGTCATACTCATCTGGCATTTCCTTTTCATTCACAGCCAATAACTGGATTCAAGTCTTGGCCTTCGGTTCGCCGAAAGCTGAGGCGGCAGCGATTGCAACTGGAATGCCCTACGACAGAATGTCTGCCGAATGGCTGATTGATTGACCAGCAGATGCCACTTTGGTGGCAACAAAAGCAATCTTGGCCGACTCGATCAACTTGGCCGGTGGTTGCAGAAGAGCCATCCTGGCAGCGCAGCTTGCGAGAAAAACTTGTGCCAACCGATGAAGGAGAATGCTCGAAAGCAACCGCTGGCCTCTCTGCCAGCGCGATTCCAAACGGCGTGCGGGTCGACCGTGTTGCTTAGGTCGCTTCGACGAGCGGATCGCCGACATACAATTGCAGAATCTGGCTCTGCACTTTGATCGCGCGGATCAACACCCAGATTTGTTCCGGCGTGAATTTGCGTGGATCGCTACGAGCAAGTGACTCGAGCTCTTCCGTCATCGCGGCGTGCTGGTCAGTAGCTGCTTGTAAGCGCAAGCCCATCTCCCGCCATGTCGCGGTCAGCTTGCGTTCGTCGCGCAACACTTCCACGTTGTTCGTGGCGTTGGCGAGCAAGAGGCAGAGCCGGGCGACATCCTTGGTCTCGGCGCCGGGCTGCAGGGATTCAATTTTTTGAGCAAGTTCCTGGCAGTTCATTTCTCAGCCTGTTCATCAGAGCGGTGAAATCGTTGCTGTTCTCATGCCTGGCGAGAACACGCGGAAGTCGCCGCGATTGGGGAATCGCGCGACCGGGCGACCAGCAGTCTCCGCTGCCAATCGTCGTCGCCAACCGCACGCTCAAGGGTCCCACCGCTGGGAGCAAAACAACGTTGCAGGACGTTGTCTCAAGGACCGACCTGTTTGCCTTCCTGGCCCAGGCCTATGAGCCGCTCGGTCAACCGACACCCGAACTTTAGCTCAGATTTGCAAAGGCCGCCAGAAAATCGCAAGTTTCGATTCTCAAGAAAGTTACGGCTAGAAGTGCTGCACTATGTGCATGCGCTTTATGGGCGATTAGTTCACGTTAAATGCGGACAATCCGTTGCCAAACGCTTGACCGGCAGAACGCAACTTGGTGAAATCTCGCCCCGAAATCAGCGCGTCAGTGGGTTCAAGACGCCTCCAGGCGGCGGCGGGAGCGACAGCTTTCCGTGGGCATTTTCAGCAAGTGTTGCTGAATACTCTCGCAATAAGTCAAACGTAGCTCGAAACTCCAATCGCTCGTGTAATTGGCGATACTGCGGATCGCGGGCCACGGCATCGAAACGTTGCAAGCTCAAGTTGAGTGCTTCCGGCGACGGCGTTTTTCCGGGAGTGTAGACCTCAGCGGGAAGCGCGAGGTAGCGCTTCCAATTCTCGTCCAAAATCATATTGAGTTGCATGTTCGAGGCGGCCAATTCCTTCTGCACGGTACTGAGGCGGGTCGCGTGATCTTCCGCACCCAGCGGAATTCCTGGCGCGACCACCGCGCCGTCGACGGCTGCAGTGTACTTCGTCAAACTCTCGAGCAATTTCACTGCCGATTCAGGCGCGGGCGTCGGCAGGCCGTTGGGACCTGGGCGATAGAAATTGGCTTCCATCTGCTGTTCGAGCTGCAACACGCTGCCGTCCAGCGAAACGCCGGCGAATAAACCACGGCTGCGTGAATAGGAATAAATCTCGGCCCGCAATTCCAAATCGGTCGACGCTTCGGCGCGACGTCCTACAGGTCCAGCCGCCGCGGCGATATCAGCGCCAATTTTGAACTTGCCCTCGAGCAAACCATCGACGCTTTTCTTTGATTTGAATACCAGCACAAAATCGGTCGCTTGCGCACCAATTTGCCAGCCGACGCTGCCACCAGTGATCGAAACAAACCGCGGCAGGCCGAAGTTTCCGTCCTTATCACGAATCAGCACCACGCCGCGGCCACGCTGTACGCCAGCCACCAGTCCCACTTTGATCACCCCGGGAATGATGGCGACCGCATGGGCATCCTGCAGCAGCGACTCGGGGATCTTTTTCACCGGCACGGCCATGATCTCATGCAATGCCGAGCTTGCCTGTTCGACGATCCGATGCTCATCGTTCGCCTGCACAAGATTGCGGGCCAGCGTCAGCCCTAAAACCAGAGCGATCAGAAAAATGCGACTCGACATGCTCGACTCCTTCCGACGAAACGATTCCACAGCGAATGGCGCTGTTCAGCGAGTCAGCGCGCAATTTGCCCCGGCGACTGTAGCAGTCTTTACGCAAGGAAACAATTTCAGTTCACTGCTGCTAGCGACTGACGGTGAAAGTCACCGCCCCACAGCTGGTGCCGTGAGATCGTGAGATCTGGAAAGATGTTCACTGCATTCGCGGCGCAGCAACGAGCGGGGCCGCCGAACTGGCGGCGCTAGTATTTGCAGCCCACTGCGCGGAGTATAATCGCCGCCAACTTAATGCCGCGCGGATGATTCATCCGGCGCGATCTTTCTCTCCAGGAGTTGCGAACATGTCTCAGGGCAAAGTAAACCACTCGCGGCGTCGCGCCATGAAAGCTGCCGTTGCGGCCGGCGTGGCAGCAATGACTCCCACCATCATTCCCAGTTCCGCCTTGGGCCGGGACGGCGCGGTTCCTCCCAGCGAACGGATCGTGGTCGGCGGCATCGGCATCGGCAATCGTGGCACTTACGACCTGGGCTGCTTTCTCGAACAAAAAGATGTGCAATTCACGGCCGTCTGCGATGTGAAAGAATCGCGCCGCGTCTCCGTGAAGAAGATCGCCGATACGAAGTACGGCAACGCCAGTTGCGACATGTATCGCGATTATCGTGAACTGCTCGATCGCACCGATATCGACGCAGTGCTGATCGCCACAGGTCCCAATTGGCATGGCTTGATGGCGATGACCGCGGCGAAAGCCGGCAAGGATATCTACTGCGAAAAGCCCTGCACGAAGAACATTGTCGAGAGTTTGATCCTCAAGGACACCATGGCCCGCACCGCGCGTGTATTTCAAGCGGGCACGCAGCGGCGCAACCTGCCGCACTTCGCCTTCGCGTGCGAGCTCGCTCGCACCGGCAAACTCGGCAAACTGAAGAAGGTCTATGCGCATCCGGCCGGCATGAAGTCGATCATGAGCGCCTGGCTTCCAGCGGAACCGGAACCGAAGAAAGAAGTCGTCGATTGGGATACGTATTTGGGCCCCGCTGCCTGGCGTCCTTACAATCCAGCGCTGCTCAACGGTTTCAACTTCGAAAAGGGTGGCGGCCTGGTCGGCGCGTTCGGTGGTGGCGGCGTTCTCGAGTGGGGTTCGCACTGCGTCGATCTGTGCCAATGGGCAGTCAACGATTGTCCGCCGCCGATTGAATACTATCCGCCGAAGGACGGCCAACTCGTCTGCAAGTACGAAAGTGGCTGCGAGTTGATCTTCCGCGAAACCGGTTGGATTCCGCTGGGCTCGTGCCCGGTCCGCTTTGAAGGCGAAACCGGCTGGGTCGAAGCGGGCGACAGCGGCAAAATGGTCCTCAGTTCGCCCGCGCTGCTGGCGGGCCGCGAAGTCGAAGAGATCGGCGGTTATCCCGCGACCTTCCACGTGCGCGACTTCCTCGACTGCGTGAAGACGCGCGGCAAGCCGAAGGGGAACGCCGAAGCCGCCTGCAATGCTCACATTGCTTGCCACGCCGCAAATGTGGCGATTGCTCTTGGTCGGCCAGTCAAATACGACCTGGCCACTAACATGTTCATTGACGACGAACCGGCCAATCGCATGCGTTCCGAGTCGCTTCGCGAACCGTTCCGGCTGTAACTGCCGCGGTGTATTTCGTTCGCGCTTGCCAATTCACATCGGAAATCAACTCACAGGTCTGACCTATGTCTCTCAAACAGTTCACGTTCTTCGCCATATTGTTGTGTTTAACTTCTACGATCTTTGCTGCCGACGGCGTTAAGGTTTCGGCAGAAAAAGAAAAGGAACTTCTCGCAGTTCTGCAGTCCGATGCACCCGCTGCCGATAAGGCCATCGCTTGCAAGAAGCTGGCCATCGATGGCTCGGCCGCTGCGGTTCCGGCCCTGGCCAAACTTTTGCCCGATCCTCAACTGCAATCCTGGGCGCGAATCGCGCTCGAAGTGATTCCTGGCGCCGAAGCGGACGAAGCACTGCGAAAAGCTGCGGAATCACTGGAGGGAAATTTGCTGATCGGCGTCATCAATTCGCTCGGCGTTCGCCGTGATCCGAAGGCCGTCGAGCAACTCGCCAAACGCCTGGAAGACAAAAACGCAGAGGTAGCTTCTGCTGCCGCGGTCGCTTTAGGACGGATCGGTGATGCCGCCGCGACCAAGACCTTGCGCGACTCGCTCGCCAGCGTCGCCAAACCCGTGAACTCGGCAGTGGCAGAAGGCCTGATCCTGTGCGCCGAACAACGGCTTGCGGCTGACAAAGCCGCGGAAGCAGTCGAGATCTACGATCAAGTCCGCAAGGCAGAAGTCCCCAAGACGCGCTTTCTGGAAGCGACCCGTGGCGCGATTCTGGCCCGTAAGGAAGAAGGGATTCCGCTGCTGATGGAACAACTCCGTTCGCCGGAAAAGCCGTTGTTTCAGCTGGCTTTGAGCACCGCCCGCGAGATTTCGAGCGCCGCGGTTGACAAGGCCTTGGCCGACGAGGTGGCCAAGCTCAATGAAGAACGAGGCGCGCTGGTCATCGTGGCGATGGCCGATCGCCCCAAGACCGTCGTCGTCGCAGCCATTGCCAAGGCCGCTGCGGAAGGTCCGAAGGAAGTGCGCGTCGCTGCGATCAACGCTCTCAGCCGCGTCGGCGATGCGTCGTCCGTTCCTGCGTTGCTCACCACCGCGCTCGACAAAGACGAAGACCTCGCTCAAGCAGCCAAAACAACCTTGACCGAACTGCAGGGTGAAAAGGTGAATGCTCAGATCGCTGCAGCACTACCTGGGGCGACCGGCAAGCAACTTTCGTTGCTGTTGGAATTGGTCGGCAAGCGGCGGATCGAAGCCACAACGGCGTTGCTCAAAGCGCTCGATAGCAACGACCCGGCCGTTCGCGCCGCAGCATTGGCTGCGCTGGGTGAAACTGTCGATGCCAAAGGTTTGAACGTGCTCATCACGCAGGTAGTAACACCGAAACGTGCGGAGGATGCTGCTGCCGCCGAGAAAGCGCTCACCGCCGCGAGCATACGCATGCCCGATCGCGAAGCCTGCGCAACCGAACTTTCGGCCGCCATCGACAACGCGAAGGCTTTGCCACTGAAGATCAAATTGTTGGAAATCATTGGCGCGGTTGGCGGCAAGAAGGCTCTGGCTGCTGTCGGCGCCGCCGGTAAGAGCAACGTTCCTGAGCTGCAGGACGTGAGCACGAAATTGCTCGGCGAATGGACTACCGACGATGCAGCGCCCGTGCTGCTCGATCTGGCGAAGATGCCTGGCCACAAATATCAGGGGCGCGCGATCAAGGGTTACATTCGCATTGCCCGCCAGTTCGTGCTGCCCGAAGACCAGCGCAACGAGATGTGCCAGAAAGCCATGGAAGCAGCGAAGGCCACCGCCGATAAGAAACTGGTGCTCGTCGTGCTGCAGCGCTATCCAAACGAAACGACGTTCAAAATGGCACTCGATGCCCTACGAGTTGCGGAACTGAAGAATGACGCCCTGGCGACGGTCCTCTCGATCGCGCAGAGCCTGGGGAGCAAGGGAGTGAACGTCAGCGACCAATTGGCCAAGGTCGGCATCGAAAAGGTGAAGGTCGAAATCGTGAAAGCAGAGTACGGCGGCGACTCCGGCAAGAAAGACGTCACCGCGATTCTGCAAAAGCGGGCCACCGACCTGCCGCTGATTACGTTGCCGGAAACGACCTACAACAAGAGCTTCGGCGGCGATCCAGCGCCCGGTAGCGATAAGAAGCTGAAGGTGCAGTACAAGCTCAACGGCAAACCGGGCGAAGCGACCTTTGCTGAAGGCGCGTTGATCTTGCTCCCCGCCACCAAGTAGGCCGTGATAAAACGCCCCCGCCCCTGCGGCGGGGGCGGGGGGGCTCGTCTAATGGCGTCGTATTTCCCTGTAAGCAAAACAGGCCACGTGTTGAATAATTCCGCCCTCGAGACGCGCCGATCCCGATATTTTCGCTGATTAACCACCCAGAAGTAGCGCGACTTATTCAACAAACACGATGGTTTTCGGGCGACTCAAAAAGGCCTTTAAGGGCGGCCTTAGGCGAGCACTTCCCGCACCACGTTGCCATGCACGTCGGTCAGACGGAAATTGCGGCCCTGGAATTTGAACGTCAGCCGCGTGTGCTCGATGCCGAGCAGGTGCAAGAGCGTCGCGTGCAGGTCATGTACATGCACGCCGCCGCTGGTGATGTTGTACGAGAAATCGTCGGTCTCGCCGAAGCTCATGCCTCCCTTCACGCCGCCACCCGCGAGCCACACGGTGAAGCAGCGCGGATGGTGATCGCGGCCATAATCAGTTGCCGTCAGCGGGCCCTGACAATAGACGGTGCGGCCGAATTCACCGCCCCACACGACGAGCGTGTCTTCGAGCAAGCCGCGCTGTTTCAGATCGGCGAGGAGCGCAGCGGTGGCCTGATCGGTATCTTGGCATTGCGCTTCGATCTGCTTGGGGAGCGAAACGTGCTGATCCCAGCCGCGGTGAAAGAGCTGCACAAAACGTACGCCCCGTTCGACCAGCCGCCGCGCGAGGAGACAGTGTGAGGCGTAGCTGCCAGGCCGATCGACATCGGGACCGTACGACTCGCGCACATGCCTGGCTTCGGCCGAAGTATCGACGAGTTCTGGCACCGCGGCTTGCATGCGGAAAGCCAGTTCGTACTGCGCGATGCGGGCCAGCGTTTCGGGGTCGCCTTGCTGTTGCTGCTGCAACTGGTTGAGCGCGGCGAGATCGTCCAATTCCTGGCGGCGGATTTCGCGCGTGACCCCTTGCGGGTTGGAAAGGAACAACACGGGATCTCCCCCCGCACGGAACTTGACGCCCTGATGCCGCGACGGCAAGAATCCGCTGCTCCAGAGACGATCGTACAAAGGCTGATCGGTCGGGTTGCCCGAGCCTTGTGAGACGAGCACGACGAATGCGGGGAGATCGTTGTTTTCGCTGCCGAGACCATACGAAAGCCAACTGCCGATGCTCGGCCTGCCAGCGAGTTGAGCGCCGGTTTGCAGGAACGTGATTGCCGGATCGTGATTGATGGCCTCGGTGAACACACCTTTGAGAAAGCAAATCTCATCGGCTTGCTTCGCGGTGTGCGGCAACAAGTCGCTCAACCAGGCGCCGCTTTGTCCGCGTTGGGCAAAGCGATACTTCGAGGGAGCGATAGGAAAGCTCGCTTGCCGGCTGGTCATGCCAGTCAGTCGTTGACCGCGGCGAATGGAATCGGGAAGTTCGGAGCCGGCGAGTTTGGCGAGCTTCGGCTTGGGATCGAACAGATCGAGTTGCGAAGGCGCACCCGATTGAAAGAGATAGATGACACGCTTGGCCCGCGGCAGAAAGTGTGGCAGCGCGTTTGAATCCGGTTCTGCTGCCTTCCCAGCAGCAGGATTATGCAAACTAGCGAGCGCCGTAGCGCCCAGCCAACCCGCCGTCGACTGCAACCAACTCCGCCGCTCGGCAAGTCGCCCCTCGAACGGTAGTTGTTTGCTGGACATCGATCTGCCTCGCAGCGAGATTTACTTCTTCTCTTCGGTCGCTTCGGTAGCGGGTTTTTCTTCCGCAGGCTTTTCCGTGGCTGGCGTGTCGGACATCGGCGGCGTGCCGGTGCTGGGCTTGCTGGTTTCACCGGTAGTCGGAGGAGTTTCCGACTTGATCGCAGGCGTGTCGGTCACAACCGCACCCGGCAGATCTTCGGGCGCGGGCTTGGCATTCAGGTAATGCGTGTTGAACCGCAAGTTGTCGCCAGTGCCGTAATAGAGCACCGTGATGTAGTTCTGATGCGGCATGCCATACCACCAATAAGTTTCGACGGTGTAGTCGGGTTTCGTGACCGTGGACCACGGCTGCTTCTTCAGCACTTCCTGAACGTCCTTCGGCTTAACGAGCTTGGCGTCGATCTTGGCGCCTTCCGTGCCATCGGTGACGCCGCGGGCATTTCGCTTGTCGAACAAATCTTGAACGTCTTGATAGGCCTTCTCCGTCGCCGGTTTCGCCATGCCGAAGTGATGTCCCAACATCAATAGCACCACGAAGAGCAGGCCGAGCAAAATGCCCATGCGAACCGGATTTGTCTGGGCGGGAGCCTTAGTGGGAGCGGGAGCGGACTTGGCGGGGGCATTACTCATGACGAGACCTCAGCGAAAGGACGAAACTCAGGAAGAGCACCGACTGGACACTGCTATTGTCGCTGCGAATATCCAGAGCGACGAGCGCCGGCAGCAGTGGCATGAGTCTAAATGGCAGCAGCACGATTTTCCAGACCCGCCGCGACAGATCGCAGCAGCGTCTTCTTTGTACTTTTGCAGACAGGGGTGTTTTTCTCGTAACGCTCGCCTTCTTTTTCCGCTCAGGCATATAATACGGACGCATTCAACCTTCGCTACCGGAACAGCGATCGAATGTCCTTATCGAACTCCCTCTCCAAGAACTCCTTTTCCACGAGTGCCGGCAGCGGTGCATCGTGCGCGAGCGCGCCCGTGCCGCCACCATCGCCCGACGATCTCGGGAAGTACGTCGTCCGCCGTGAAATCGGCCGCGGCGGCATGGGCGTGGTTTATGAGGGGGAAGATACGCTGCTGGAACGGGCGGTCGCCATCAAATGGCTCGTGCCGCAAAGCGCCGATCCACTCTCCATCGACCGCCTGCTGCGCGAAGCCCGCTGGGCGGCCCGCCTGCATCATCCCAATGTGGTGGCAGTTTACGACGCGGGCGAAATTCCGCGCGGCGTCTTCATTGCGCTCGAACTCGTCCGCGGCAAAAGTGCTTACGACCACTTGAATGAGCATGGTCCATTTTCCTGGCAGGATGCCACCCGCATTGTCGCCGAGGTTTGTCAGGGATTGGCGGCCGCCCACGCGGCGGGCTTGATTCATCGAGATATCAAGCCTGCAAATATTCTCCTGGTCGACGCTGCCGATCCGGAAAAACATCGCAACAAACCTGCCAGTGATACGGTCAACTCGCAGCCCTGGGCCAAGCTCTCCGACTTTGGTTTGTCGCGCTCGGTCAATTACACTTCGCCGGCCACCGTCGAAGGGCAGGTCGTTGGCACACCGCATTACATGAGCCCGGAACAAATTCGCGGCGAACAACTCGACCAGCGGACAGATCTCTATTCCCTGGGCGCGACTTACTTCACGCTGCTGACGGGACATTTTCCCTATGAGCGGGAGGATGTCATTCAAACGCTCTTTGCTCATTGCAGCGCAGCGCTGCCTGATCCAAGCAGCTTTGCCGACAATCTGCCGCCGTCCTGTGCGGCGATCATTGCGCGTTGCCTCGCCAAAGAGCCGCGGAATCGCTATTCGTCCGCGGCCGAGTTGCAATTGGATCTAAACTCTTTGTTGGCTGGAGAGTTTTCAGCAGTTGGGCGTAATTTATCCGCCACTGATGTTGCGCATGCCGCTTTCTCGCTTTCGGCATCGGTGACAAAACCGGCCCTGCGAAGTCCGGTGGGGATGTTTGCCGCGGTTGCGATTTTGGTCGCACTTTGTCTCTTACCGTTGGTTTTCTGGTGGAAAGAATCGTCGACAAATTCTGCCAACAATGCCGTGGTTGCCGCTGAAAGCTTTAAAAAAAATTCACCGCCAGCCGTGCTGAGACCTGCGCTGCCGCCGGATGGTATGACCATCGAACAAGAGTGGTCAACCGAGCAGAATGGCACGTTCCTGGCACGCGGCGAAATGGAGTTCATGCGGTTGGCTGCCGATGGTCGGACGTTGGCGTGGGGAGTGAGTGAAGGGGAGGCCAACACCGGCCGCTTGACGCTCTATGACCTGGAGCGAAAGGAAATCGTCGGCATGTTTACCGACGACCACCGCTATGCTTCGTTCAGTGCAATTGCTTTTCCGTCCGAACGCTACTTGTTGCTGGCGCTCAGCAACCGCGTGATTGCCATCGATCGCGATACGAATCAAAAAACGACGCTCATCGAACTAGGTGATGGCAGTGCCCGTTCGATTGATGTTTTCCCGAATGGGCAGTTCATGGCTCTGGGCGTGGACGAGTGGAGCGGCGGCGGCGGCCGCGTGGAACTGTACGATCTGATCTTCGATGAGGATGGCCCTCGGTTGGAAAATCGCCGGGCGGCAAATCGTGAGCATCGCCACCCGGTCAAATGCGTTGCGATTTCACCTGATGGCAAACTGGTTGCTTCGGCCAGCGACGATGGCAATGTTGTCATGGGCGATCGCTTCACCGGCAAAACGTTGTATGTGTTGTCTTTGCCTGTATCAAACGGTGATGGCGCCGAACTGGGGTACGCGCTGCAATTCTCTCCTGATGGGCAATGGATTGCAGCGGGGGGCCATCGTGGCGTCGTCCTGTGGGACGTTCAGTCGGGAGTGCGGCGCATCTTGCCGGAGCGGCATGAGCGCGGCATTATGTCGTTGGCGTTTTCGCAAGACGGAAAGTTTATCGCATCGGGTTCGACCGACGGCATCCGCATTTGGAATGTCAAGGAAGGTTGGCAGGCTGGGAATCGCTTGGAAGTTCACGAAGGGAATGTGATCACCGGCATGGCCTTCGCGCAGAACGATTCCGTTTTAATCACATCGGGCTTTGATCGGCGGATTCATTTCGTCAACTTGGGTCGGCTCAAACGGAGCGTGAACGAAGAATGAACCTGCCTGCCTTCGGAACTGCACCTGCCCTCGATCAGATCACTACGCGCTGGTCACAAATCTGCGATCCGCTGCGATTCGTCATGCGCTACAGCCAGGCCATTCGCGCCTATTTGGCCGCGATCTTTCGCGACGACGAAGCAGCGGAGGAGGCGTGCCAGGAGTTTCTAGCGAAGTTCCTCGAGCGGGGTCTCGAGGCAGCCGTGCCAGATCGCGGTCGCTTTCGCGATTATTTGAAGATCTCAGTTCGCAACACGGCACTCGCCATTCTGCGCCGCAAACACGAAACACCGATTGACCCCAGTCAATTAGAGTCGCTGACCACTGCCACAGCCGACGATGCTTGGACCAGCGAGTGGCAGCGCGTGGTGCTCGACAAAGCCTGGCGATTGTTGGAAATCCACGAGCGCAGTTCACCACAAGGGCTGCATTTCACCGTGCTGAAATTGGCGGTCGACCACTCACAAGAAACCTCCGAGCAACTCGCCATGCGGGCCAGCGAATTGGCCCAGCGAGAAATGAACGCGGCAGCCTTTCGCAAACAACTCAGTCGATCGCGCCAGCATTTTGCGCAGCTGATTGTCGACGAAGTGTCGCAAACGCTGGCGACCGACGTTCGTCGCGATCTGGCCGAGGAACTCGCCGAACTCGGCTTGCTGCCGTATGTCAAAGGTCATCTGCCCGACGAATCAACCTAAGCGAATCGAAACCAATCGCGCGAGGGGACAATCTCCCTTCAACTGCTTCCGCTGGGTTTTCTTGAGGGATTGTTTCGACAATTTGAGTCACAAATTGCCCCGCCCCGCGTATTGTCCGATGAACAGGGCTAGGGTGATGTTCTTCTCTTGCATCGTGCTGGCACTGCGCGTTCGCCAAGGTGGTACCGAACGCAAGCGGTCACTCTCTTCTCTCAGGTGCCGGAATGTTGAAGCTCAGCCCGCGGCGTGGTGGTCTCGTTCGTACTGCCAAGAGTGGCGCGTGCCAGCGGCGACGGGCGCAATGGTTTGAATCGCTCGAACCACGGTACGCACTTGCGGCCATTCAGCAATGGTTTGAACGAGGTGTCGGCGGTGGCGGAGCGCTCTTCTCGCCGTCGATCAATCCGCTCAATTCGAATGAAATGTACATCGCCTCGGACATGGGACAGGTGTTTCATACGACCAACGAAGGGGTGAACTGGGAGTCGGTGGATTTTCGCGAGATCCAAGGCTCGAACAACTCGAAAATGCAGTACACGGTCAATCCTCAGATCATGTACTCACTTGATTACAGCACGGGTGGCGATTTCATTCGGCCTACGAAGAGCACGGACGGCGGCGCAACCTGGACGCCGCTCGCGGCGGAACCGACAAACGCGGAGGCCTATACGATCGTTGCGGACTACAACAATCCCAATCGGATTTTGGTCAGCGATTACAACAAGATTTGGATTTCGACCGACGGCGGCGCGTCGTTTCAGCAGCGGTACACCACGAGCAACGGCAACGGCGCGCACATCGGCGGCGCATTCTTCAACGGAAACGACATCTACATTGGTACGAATCAAGGTGTGTTGGTGTCGACTAACGGCGGCGCGAGCTTCAGTTTGCCAAGTTGGGGAGCGAATCCATCGGGTCAACAGATCTTGTCATTCGCCGGCGCCAAAGAGGGTGGCACGACGCGGTTGTGGATTGTAACGATGAGCGCCGGCGACGTGTACGCGGGTATTCCGGGCAACGACCACTATGGCTATGCGGGTGTACATCGCATCGACGTCGGTCAGTCGTCGTGGCAGCCGATTACAAGCGGCATTACGACTGGCTCGCATCCGTTCTTTGTCTCATCCACGCTCAGCGACATCGACACGGTCTATTTGGGCGGCGGCAGCGAAGCTTCGCGCCCCACGGTATTCAAAAGCACGAACGGCGGCTCGAATTGGACCAGTGTGCTGAACACTATCAATAACGGGAACGTGCAGACCGGTTGGTCGGGCGACGGCGGCAATCGCGGCTGGTCCTATGGTGAAAACGCAATGGGTTTCACGGTCGATCTGTTCGATTCGAATCGCATCGTCATTACTGATTTTGGCTTTGCTCACATGAGCGAAGACGGCGGCTCGACGTGGCGCGCTTTGTATGTGAACCCGGCCGATCTAAACCCAGCCAACGCGTCGATTCCTGCGGGGGAAAGTTACCGCTCCAGCGGCCTCGACAACACGACCGTCTGGGGCATGACCTGGACGAGTCCAAACCATATTGTCACGGCCAACAGCGACATTCGCGGCGTACAAAGTTACGATGGCGGCCAGTCGTGGGGATTCAACTACACCGGCCACACTGCGAACTCGCTGTATCGCAGCATTGTGCATCCCACCACCGGCGTCGTTTATGCGGCGACGGCCTCGGTGCACGACATGTACCAGAGCACGCACCTCACCGACAGTTCCATGAATGGCGGTACAGGAAGTGTGCTCTTCTCGACGAACGGCGGAACAACGTGGCAGACGATGCACAACTTTGGCCGCGTCGTGACGTGGGTCGAAGCCGACCCCACGAATCCCAATCGACTCTATGCGTCTGTCGCACACAGCACCGATGGCGGCATCTATGTAACCAATAACGCGAACGCCGGTGCTGCGTCGACTTGGACAAAGCTGGCTAACCCACCGCGCACGGAAGGGCATGCGTTCAACATCAAAGTGCTGGACGATGGCACGCTCGTGGTCACCTATTCCGGTCGGCGCACGAGTTCGGGATTTACTGCATCGAGCGGTGTGTTCGTCAGCACTAACGGCGGTGCTTCGTGGCAGGACCGCAGTCACGCGGGCATGCAGTACTGGACGAAGGACATTGTTATCGACCCGCACGACGCTTCGCAAAACACCTGGTATGCGAGCGTCTTTAGTGGCTGGGGCGGCGCACCCAACGGAACGGGCGGTCTCTACAAAACGACGAACCGCGGAGCTACATGGACGCGGATCAACTCGCTTGATCGTGTGAACTCAGTCACGATCAGTCCGACGAATCCGCACGAAGCCTATCTCACGACCGAGGTTGAAGGCCTTTGGTACACCGAAAATCTCAACGCTGCGAATCCCACTTTCACGCAAGTCGCCGGTTACAAGTTTATGCAGCCGATGCGCGTGGTTTACAATCCGTACGATGCCAACGAAGTGTGGGTCACCAGTTTTGGTGGCGGCATGCGCGTCGGCTATGCAACGCCGCCGACACCGACTCCGGGGAATGTGTCTCTCGAGCAGGCAACATATACCGTCAGTGAAACTGGCGGCAGTTTGTTGGTCAGTGTCACACGCGGAGCGGGTTCATCTGGGGCTGTAAGTGTTTCTTTTACCACCGCTAATGGCACTGCCGTCGCCGGGCAGGATTACACGGTCACCAATGGAACGCTCAGTTGGGCTGACGGCGAGACCGGTGCCAAAACATTCAGCATTCCACTGATAAACGACACGTTTTTTGAAAACAACGAAACTTTTTCCATTTCGCTCAGCAACCCTTCCAATGGTTTGTCGCTGGGCTCGATTACGACGTCAACTGTCACAGTAACCAGCGACGATGCGCAATCATTGCCCGGTTCCGTTTCGATCGCACAGCCAACGTACACGGTGAGCGAAGCGGGTGGCAGCCTCGTGGTCAGCGTCACGCGCAGCGGCGGTTCTGCTGGCGCAGTGAGTATTAATTATGCTGCCGCAAACGGCACGGCGATCGCCGGACAGGACTACGCTGCCACAAACGGCACACTGAGCTGGGCGGACGGTGATTCCGGGGCGAAGACCTTTAGCATTCCGCTGATCAATGATTCGATCTTCGAAAGCAGCGAGTCGTTCGAAGTATCGCTTAGCAATCCTACAAATGGCTTGTCGCTGGGCGCTATCACGGCTGCGACAGTTACCTTGACCAGCGATGATCCACAGCCATTGCCAGGCTCTGTCGCCCTTGCTCAAGCAAGCTACACGGTCAGTGAAAACGGAGGCAGTTTGGTAGTGAGCATCACACGTAGCGGCGGTTCTACCGGTGCGGTTAGTGTTTCCTTTTCAACGGTCAACGGAACTGCGACGGCTGATCAGGATTACTCGGCGACGAATGGCTCCCTGAATTGGGCTGATGGTGAATCGGGAGTGAAGACGTTCACGATCCCTCTGCTGGACGATGCCCTGGTCGAAAGCAACGAGTCGTTCACGATCTCGCTTAGCAATCCAACGGGCGGCTTGGCACTCGGATCGCCGACAACGGCGACTGTGAACGTGACGAGCGACGATCAGCCACCTGCGCCTCCCGGCGTAGTGCAATTCACGCAAGCGGGCTACTCCGTCAACGAAGCGGGCGGTAGTCTCGTTGTCAGTGTGACACGCACTGGGGGATCTGCCGGCGCTGCGAGCGTGCAGTTTGCAACAGCCAACGGCACAGCAACGGCAGGTACAGACTACACCGCAGCCAGTGGCGTTGTGAATTGGGCCGATGGCGATAGCTCGGCGAAAACTTTTAGCGTGCCGATCACCAACGACACGCTCGATGAAGTGTTGGAAACCATCGGCCTTTCGCTCAGCAATGCCACGGGCGCGACTCTTGGATCCCAGGCAACGGCGTTGCTGCAGATTCTCGATGATGACGATCCACCGCCCATCGGCAACACGAACATCGAGTTTGACAGCAATCTCTACGACACTCGCGAAGACTACGGCTGGCGGTCGATTTATGTGCAGCGGAAAGGGGATTTATCGCAGCCTGGCAGTGTCGCGTATACAACCGTCAACGGCAGCGCAACCGCGGTGACCGATTACGTCGCGCAGAGTGGTGTAGTAACATTCGCGCCTGGCGAGCGGGTAAAGAAGCTTGATATTCGGATTCTCAATGACTCAGTCGTTGAACCAACCGAAACGTTTACTGTTCAACTTTCATCGCCAACCGGCGGTGTACTCGGTCAACGGGCGACAACCACCATTCGCATCGCTGATGACGAAGTGAACGCAGCCAGCGTCATCCAGTTCGATCGCGCAACATTTGAAACGCAGGAGAACTGGGGCTATGCCAACATCTACTTGAAACGCACAAACGGTGCGGTTGGTGCAGTCACGGTGCAGTTTGCGGTCACGCCGGGGGCGGCCCAACCGGGCAGCGATTATCAACCGGTCACAGGCACCGTCACTTTTGCAGCAGGCCAGAAATCCGCAACAGTTCGGGTCTATCTTGTTGACGACTATCGACTTGAGTCGCTGGAGACCGCCAGCCTCTCCATCAGCAATCCGACTGGCGGCGCAACGCTTGGTACGCGCAGTACGGCCACGTTAAATATTGTAGATGATGAGATCAACGCCCCCGGTGTACTGGCCTTCAGCTACGCCAACTTCAGTACTAAGGAGAACTGGGGATACGTCCGGGTATACGTTAGTCGAACCGACGGCCTAATTGGTGCAATTGCGGTCGACTATTCCTCCGGCGGTGGCACTGCGGTGGCGGGGACACATTACACGCCGGTCAGTGGCACGCTGAACTTCGTCGATGGCCAAAAGCAAGCCTGGTTCGACATCCCGCTCATCAACAACATTACTTATGGCGGCAATAAGACGCTGGAAGTGAAGTTGACCAATCCTGGCGGCGGCGCAAGACTTGGCAGTATTGCGACGGCGCTTGTTTCGGTCCTCGATGATGAGCGGCCGTAGCGAAACACAAAAAAGCGAAAAAGCAATTCAACTTACTCCCTCGCCGCGGAATTCCGTGGTACTCCGGGGTGAGGGGCTGATGCGATTTTGACTTTTCTTAGAACAGTTCGTCGCTCCCCATGCCGTTGGCGTTTA
>CAYMWL010000035.1:0-67541 GCA_964394305.1 uncultured Pirellulaceae bacterium | reverse complement strand
GCGGGCTTCGAGGCGCCGCCCATTCGCCAAAGTTACAAACACCGACTCGGCATGCCCCGTGACGTGATTGCAGGTGAGAATGTATCCCTTTTTGTCAATGATTATGCCTGTTCCAAACCCGCCGCCTCTGCATTCTGGCTCGATGTGTCCGCCGATCGCAGTGCCCTTGGAGGAATGTTCGGCCAGAACCTTTTGAGGAGCACATTCGGCTCGATCACATTTGGCATCGACCAGCACCAGCGAAGGCTGGACCGATTTTGCGGCCTGGCGGAATTGAGCCGAAAGCTCAACAAGATTGCTCCTGGTTTCTACGGGTGGCTGACCATACACTGCTGCGCCGATTATTGTCGTCAATGCGATTGCCATATGCGGCAACATCGTCGGCCAGCGGAAGCGTTGTGTCATGGGTATCCTTTGCGGGGCTCAGAGAGCCGCGAACCGTGCGTAGGTACTGGTGCCAATTCAGCGGCGGGATATTGTGGGCAGCAGTGCTGCATCCCGGCAAATTCTCCAGTAATGTCACCGGAAATTCGGGCGGGATTTCGCAGATTCACACGACGGGGTCAAGACTATGACCTGATGTACGCTTCGCGATTCCAACTGGTTGGCGAACGGAAGCGTCTGAGCGGTCGGCCTGATTTCCCACGGGAGCCTAGCAGATAAACCGGCGCTCACCGAGCGGAGGTGAGATAATCGTCGTCAATTTGATCTCGATTTGGCGTCATAATGATGACAGAAACTGAAGATAGCGATGTGCTTATTAAACGCGTAAGGTTGCAAAGCTATGCAGCGATTGAACTTAGAAATTCCCATCGGAATGGCACACCGCGTGCTTCAAAGTTTGATCAATGACCTCTCGGTTGTGGTCAGACGAAACAAACACAAGGATCAGCAAATGCGACGGTTTTCAATCGGACTTCTCACAGTGGTGGCGTTGTTCATAGCTTCGGCAAACACGGCGAACGCCGCAGGTTGGGGGCACCACGGTGGCCAGGGCG
Source organism: uncultured Pirellulaceae bacterium (assembly GCA_964394305.1). Lineage (GTDB taxonomy): Bacteria > Planctomycetota > Planctomycetia > Pirellulales > Pirellulaceae > Anatilimnocola. The sequence continues at coordinate 66,543 of CAYMWL010000035.1, read as the reverse complement.
GATATGGACAGGGCGGATATGGACACGGTGGCTACGGACACGGTGGCTACGGACACGGTGGCTACGGACACAGTGGTTACGGACACAGTGGTTACGGACACGGTGGTTACGGCTACGGCGGCTATCAGCATGGTGGCGGTTACGGTGGCAATGGAAACGCCGGCCAGTATCACCACCCAGGGATTTCCATTCGGTGGTAGGTGATGCCATCACGATTGAGAGTGTCCGCACCGCCACTGGTGCGGACCGCGGAAAGGGCGTAGTTTTCCGCTGGTCTCAATTTTCGACGGGCACGCTGAAGATCGTGTGTGCCTGTTAAATCCAAAACAGGAGAGGCTCCCATTGTTGTTCGTCGATTATGCGAATGCGTCACATATTCTCGCCTTAGCAGCTGATCGCCTTTTTGTTCAACGAGCCGCCGAATGCCATCTCCAGACTGTCCGCGTGCTTGCGCCCCACCAATATCGGATGGCCACAGTAGCGCCACGACGCACAGCCTTTGCCAAGTCTCCGTAAAGCACGTACGACAGCGCTGAGCCCTTATTTCCAATGGGCCACTGGATTCTCCCGTTAGAAAGGACCAGATGACCAATTTGGCTCGTGCAAGGCATTCGGCCCTTCGACCGTATTTGCATGGCGGAGTGCGGTAAGGGCCAAAGCGGAGTCGGCGTATCGCAAAATGGCCATGGCCAGTGGATGGTCGCTGAGAAACTCCATCGCGGCCGCGCGTTCCAGTAGTTCTTTCTCGGCGTGACCGTTCAAGGGAATCGCTTCGGCGACCGCGGCTTGCCGGTGGTCAGCGTTCCGGCCTTATCCAGGGCGATGGCCTTGATGCGGCCGGGCACTTTAGCATACAGCCCGTTTTTTGATGAGAACTCCCTGCCGGCCGCTGCGGCGATCGTGGCGACAATGCTCACCGGCGTCGAGATCACACGGGCGCATGGACAGTCGATTTCCAGCAAAACAAGCGCGTTGCAGATCCAGACTAACCACTGCGATCCCAGCAACAATGGCGGGCCGATGAGAACAATCGCCGCAGCAATCATCACGGTCGGAGAGCCAAGGCTGCAGACATTCCAGTTCGACTGACCGCCTAAACGTCAGCTGAAGAGATGTCAGATCCGGGAACCAATACTCTCATCCGATCGTTCAGAACGTCACAGGCGAGGAACCGCTCAGCGCCGACAAGCGGTCCCAATTCGCCCTTGATAACCGCGACTTCTTCGGCGCAGTCCATACTGTGAAGCTTGAAGTAGCGGTTCATAGCACGCTGACTAGTGATTGCAGCCAGGTCCGCAACTGTGTCCACCACCACTGCTAGCGCTGCGGAACGGATTCCAGGTTAGCGTTCCTGATTCAGTAGCGCATCCACTGAGCGCTAACGCGCCCAGGAGAAGGCTGTATAGAAAAAACATTCTGAGTGACATCGCATCAAACTCCTTTTTATAGATTCCTGATTCGCCGCGACTGCGGCATAATCAAAAATCGGCCTAGCATGGCACTCTGGCCTAGTCATTGTGCTGGGGTATGACGCGGCCATCCACAATCAGTTTAATCGGACGAATACGAGCCTTTTGCGCTGCGTTGCAAAGCGACACGTGCAGCACCGGAGCGTTTCCGTGAACGGTGATTTGAATTTCGCCTTAGGAGCAAGAATTGCCTTGTCGCTATCACACCGGCCACTTTGCGTAGTTCCTTTGCGGCGGCTTCTGCTCTCCATTCGCAGCACATGTCTTTAACGACAAGAACTGCTTAACGAGAATTTTGAAATGAATCGACTATACAAATCAGAGAGGCCGCAAGAACGGATACACTGAGCAAGAGTAGTGCCTCGTGGAGGTGGTTGATCCGCATTGGGGGAACCCCGATGAGTGGGATCTCAAAATCTCCGCGTGGCGACGGCCGGGTCGCCACGCGGAACTAATTGGCAAGACTGGCCTAGCGCTAGGGCTTGGATTTGTAAGTTCCGGCCACCGTTGCCAATTCTGTCGGTGGAACTTTTTTGGCACGCTCGACAGTTTCCAAATGGCTCGGTGAGAAATGGCGTTGGACGTAGGCATGCATGATCGTCAAGTTTCTGGTCTTGTAGTCCGGCACAACTTTGACCACTCCCGGAATCTTGGAAAGTTCCGCGATTGCTGGGCCCGATTCCTTTCCGCAGCACACGTTCGGCACTTCCAGAATTGCGGTGCAAATCACCTCCTGTTGTGGCGCTGGCTTTTGCGCCACGGCAATGCCGCTGACAAGCAAGAGCACTGCCGCAGTTCCGCTGAAACAACGACGAGTGTTGGCAAAATTCGACGTTGCAACTCACGAACTACATTCGGTTTGTAGTTTGGTGCAGCTTACTGTCCTCCTGTTTGCAAGCTGTTAGAAAGTAACAGGCCCTCAATCTCGGCTGCAGCGGTGCGGAGTTCTCGCAGAGCTTCGAGGTAAGCAAGATTGGTTTGCGAATACGTTCGCTGGGCGGTTAGCAGATTGATGAATCCGGCTTCGCCTGCCTGGTAGAGCTGACGGCTCAGATCTAGCGTTTCCTTCGCGGCCGGCAGGATATTCTCCCTGTATTCGTTTACTTGGTTCAGTGCGTTCGAGTATCGCTCAAACACTGGCGCGAGGCGGTTCTGCAGATTCAGTTCCAGTTGCTCAAGTGCGCGTTCCGCTGCAGCAGCTTGATGCTGCGCTTGAACGAGCGCGCCTTGATTGCGGTTCCAAAGAGGAAGCGGTAGGCCCACTGCGACTGATCCATCGGGATCGCCGTTGATGCCATTATCAATGACGTTAACTAGGCCCCGAACCGTGATGTTCGGCGTCTTTTCGACGCGAGCCCGTTCGGCTTGCCAGCGAGCGCGTTCGATATTTGTCATGGCGATCGCGATCTCGGGACTTGTGCCCAACAGAGTGTGTAGGGCTTGCTGCCAAGTGAATTGAGGCACTGCGTCTACGTCACCAACCAGGATCTGCATGGGCCAGTGTGCTCGTCCGACAACGGTTGCTAGGCTCTGCCAGGCCGCCGCTCGGCGATTGCGGGCGTTGACAACGAGAATCTGCACGTTGCGAACCTCAACCTGAGATTGGAGAACGTCGAGCTTGCCGACTTCCCGCTGCTTGAAGAGATTCTCAGCGGCTGTCAGATTCTGAGCGGCGTTCGTTGCCAGTTGATTTGTTAAATGCTCCTGGCGTTGGGCAATTAGTGCTTGATAAAACAGAATCCGCACATCGGTTCTGACACGCTGCACTTGTGCGGCCAGTTCTTGATTTGCACGGCCGATCTCATGCGCGGCGATCTCTCGATTGATCCGCAGCTTGCCGCCGCGAACGATTTCCTGCTCCACCCAAATTCCTTGCTGTTCAGCCCTGCCACCGCTGCCAAGTTGTTGGCCCTCGTAGCCGGTCGACGGATTGGGCGCCAGGCCGACCTGCACCCAGTTTCCTCTCGCCGCTTCGACTAACGAAGCAGCGCGGGCGATGGAAGGATTTTCCATCTGAGCGATAGACTCCAGCATTTCCACGGTCAGTTCCTGGATCGGCTGAGGTACTCCGGGTGGCGCGGGAACCGACTCGCTATTCAGTGTTGCCGGTGGAGCCAGCGGCTCCTGTACGGAGGCCCGCTGCACCTGATGGACCGGGGCCGGTTGAGGCCTGATCTCAATTGCTTTCGGTTGCGGGACTGGCGAAGGCATGGGCGGAGCTGGTTGTGGGCGAGGGGATGTGACTTGCGCACGCACAGCCATTCCCTCCCACGACGGCGGCAGTGACTCTCCAACTGGTTGCTGCATCGGTGGCAACTGTATTCCGGGTGCATCAGGCTGGAGCACCGGTTGCAAGGCGACTACTTGCCGCACCGGTGGAGCCTGCGCGGGTGGAACCCAAGTATTGGCGATTGATTGCGCGGGCGACGGGCTTTGCGGATAGGCCACAGGAAGCGTCGATTGGTCGAATGTCGGTTGGGTTGCTGCAACTTGTCCATAGAACGGCGCAGGGACGAATGGCGCCCGCGTGTAGGCCGTTACTTGAGGTTGCGCTAGTGGAATCATGGGCTGTGGCTTGCAGTTGTCGAAGGCGAAAAGTGCGTTCTGCGGAACAAGCAGGTATGCACTGAGTAGCAGTGAAATGGTTTTATTAGTCATGAGAAGCCTCCGTGCTTCAAAATTGATACTTACTTAGGCGTGACGCAGCGCTTTCACGATCTCGGTTCCAGCGGCTTGCCAGCCCGGAATAATCCCGGCTAAGAGTCCGACAACGAGGGACACAGCGACCCCAAGCGTCGCGACGTGGAGGCATGGCTGGAAAGCAATGGTTACAATCGCAGGGAGCGAACGGTGCCTGATTCGGCCGCTCGCGATTGGTTTGGCCTTGCGGAGCGTCTTCATCCTGCTGGCAGCGACAGCATCCGCACTTGCGCGAAATTGTTGCCGCAAGTTTGCTGGCAGCTATTTCTGATTTGCAGGAACAATTGCAAGCAGCCAGCGGCTGAACTGGCAGCATGGTTGCCACCAGCCCGAACTGCTGCGATGTTCCCGTAAATAGAAACACGTTCAACTACTCGCTGACGAAGTTAGCTTTCGACCTATCGAAGTTATCGGCACCCCTGCTGCGTCCTTCGCGAGGAATGCCTGAGCAAGGTGAAACTTGAGGGTTCTTTGTGTAGCTGTATCAGAAGTTTGCGCCGACGACAGTATCCGAAACAGCTAGCCGCGAGTTTAATCAAAAACAGGGCATTATTCGTAATTTAAGCTGCTCCCCGCCTTGCTCGGACTGACGCCCAATCAGCGTAGTACCTCTTCAGCTTGCGCCATTGCCAGAGCCGCGACGATAGCTTGGCGAGCATCGCACATTTCTCCGTTGGGTTGGCGATTCGAGCAGGCGCTGAACTTGAGGAACGCTTCGGCCACTTGCTGCTCAAGGCCAGCGTAATGCACGCTCGCCAGACTCGCTTGTTCGAGCTAGGCGCAGCGATGGTTGCGGGTGATGGTTTCGTGCAGGTGCCACCAGACTCGTTCGATCGGATTCGTTTCGGGCGCATACTTGGGCATATTACGAATCTGTTATGGCCGCAAAGGAACTTGGTCGATACAATCCACCATCACAACGACGGAGTTATGGTCATTTCGAAACTGCTTATCATTCTGATGCTAGCGACGACACAGCTCCTTTCGGGAAGCGGCGTTTCGTTGTACTTGTGCATCAGCAATGACGGCATTTTCTGCATCCATTGGGGTGCTGTCTGCGGCAATTCGTGTCAAAGTAGTTCTGAATCCAGTTGCGGCTCATGCAGCAACGACGATGCGGAACAGCGACGCAACCAGCTGTGTCGCTCTCGTGACAGCGGTCCGCTAGATCATCTGGCTATCCAGGATTCGTGCGACTGCACGCACATACCCATAGCGCTGTCCTCGGGCCAGCCGACCGCGCATGCTCAGACTTCAGTCACGGTCGATTCTGAGCGATTGTCTTCGAATTTCGTTCAAATGCCATGCATTGGCTTTGCCTGCCTGCCAATGCCTCTGTCCGCTGTAGATCGCTTTGGCGCTTCGAAGATTCCTGACTTTACTCTAACCGTCGTCTCTACGGTTATCATTCGCTGCTAAAACAGCCTCTCTCTTCGGCAACGTCGTTCTGAGTTGATGATCTGCACGATCATTTTCACTCGGTGTCTTCTGCCGCAAACTCGCTCGCACAGCACGAATTCTTCTCGTGCTGCCATTCGCTGAGTTCTTCATTTGTTCTAGGGAGAAGAGGATGTGCGAAAGCATCATTAGTCGGTCCAACGCGGTTCGACGTTGGCAAGCAAATGCCTTACTGCTCGGTTCCGAAGCCACCAGCAATGGCTACCACCCGGCCACAAGTTTCGTGCATCGTGCGAGCCATAGCGACTGCGGATCAACGCTTATTTCACAGCATGGGGAGGTTCCTGCGAGACGAGTTCCGCCTAAGGGCGTCCGTCCAAACGGAGTTCTGCTAGTTGAAGACCACTCGCTACTTCGAAAGTCACTAGGCAAAGGATTAGAAGATCGAGGATTCGAACTATGGTCGGCAGCAAACGGCGCCGAAGCAATCGAGATTTATGAGAACTCTTGGCCGCTGATTGATGTAGTTTTGTCAGACGTTCGGATGCCGGTGCTTGATGGGCCAGGAACGCTCGCTGCTCTGCTCCGGATAAACCCGTCAGTTCGACTTTGCTTCATGACCTGCGACCACCGGCCAACCACACGCACCCGACTGTTGGAACTCGGGGCACTGTTGGTATTCAAGAAGCCACTTGATTCTGTCGCTGACATTGCCCAGCAACTATGGGAGTTGGCGGATTCTCACTATCAAGGGATTGACGGTTCGACCGACGCAGCCGCGGATTTGCGTGAGCCCGAGGAATGAACAGTCGGCGTTTTGCGACGGAATTTACGCATTTCATCACTTTTACTTTACGCATTTCATCACTTTTACTCAGTTGGCTGAATGTCAGTTCTAACGCCAAGCCGGCAGTCAAGTGGCGTTGCCAGTAGCCCCTAATCGCAAGTCTCGGTTCTGAAACGGAATGGAATCCATCGCCGCGAACGCGGTGTTTCCCCTGAGAGGATTAAATGAAAAAGCTAATCGATGGACTGAAACACTTCCAGGAACACCTCCAATGGGAACGGCAGGAGCTATTCGATCGCGTCATCCACGGCCAGCGCCCGACCGCAATGCTCATCACCTGCTCGGACTCACGGCTCCTGCCTGAAACGATCATGCAGGCGGATCCGGGCGATCTGTTCGTTTCACGCAATGCAGGCAATCTGGTGCCGCCGCCGAATTCACCTAGCGGGGAGGGGGCGACAATCGAGTACGCTGTCAAGGCTTTGGGAGTGACAGACATCATCGTCTGCGGCCACTATCGCTGCGGTGCAGTGCGCGCAATCCTTCACCCAGAAGAAGGCAGTGAGTTGCCCAAAACCAGCGAATGGCTGGCCTGCGCCTCTGAGACGAAGGCCACCATCGAGAAGGAGCACCCAGACTTGCAGGGTGAGGCGCTCTGGGATAAGGCGGTTGAGCGAAACGTGTTGGCCCAGGTCAACAATCTGGCCAAGCACCCTGCGGTGGCAGCTGCGATTGCCGCCGGTGCCATTCGACTCCATGCATGGGTACTGCGATTCGAAACCAGCGGAATACTTGCATTTGACCCGGTGTCGAACGGCTTCATTCCACTGTTGGAAATGCCCATCGTCCATCCGGTGCTGCCGATAACCAGTGAGCCGTCAACAAATCCTTTGATTATCCCCTTTCCTACGTCTCCGTGTCCTTCCAGCGCCCCGGCGTGGTACGACGCGATCAAGCAAGATTTTCCCGCCTCTCTCGTTGTCTTCGCCGTGGCTCTGCCGCTGTGTGTCGCAATTGCCAAGGCATCTGGCGTCCCGACGGCCGCTGGCATTATTACCGCCATCATCGGTGGTATGGTCGTCGGTTTGCTCGGCGGTGGACCTTTGCAAGTAAGTGGTCCCACTGCCGGCTTGATCGTTGTCCTCCTTGGCGTTCAAGAGAAGCTCGGATTCGCCTCGTTGGGTCTGATTGTGTTTCTCGCGGGTGTCATCCAAGTTGCCGCAGGGGTGCTGCGTTTGGGACAGTGGTTTCGCGCAGTATCTCCTGCAGTGATCCTGGGAATGTTGGCTGGGATCGGCGCGGTCTTGCTGGCCCAACAGTTTCACGTAGCAGTTGACGACACCCCTGTACGCAGTCCGCTGGGCAATTATCTGGGGATGCCCAGGGCATTGGTGGACATCTTCGATGGTCATCCAGGGCACGACGGCCATCTTCCAGCGGCGCTGATCGGTCTCGCGACGCTCGGCGTGCTCTTGCTCTGGAAGCGGGCCGTGCCTGCGAGACTCCACGCCATCCCTTCTGTACTGGCTGCCATTGTCATAGCAACTGCCGCAGCTGCACTGTTCAACCTGCCGATTCAGCGTGTGGAGTTCGATAGTCTCGCTTCAGGTTTCACGATGCTCGACTTTAATTCTTTGCCTTCACTGCTGGGCAATCCAACGATCTGGCAGATGGCGTTCACTGTTGCGGTTCTGGCGAGCGCCGAATCGCTCCTCACAGCAGCAGCCGTCGACGCTATGCATACCGGGCCTAGAACACGCTACGACCGAGAACTTGCTGCGCAGGGTATTGGAAATGCAATTTGCGGCGTGATTGGCGCTCTGCCGTTGGCGGGAGTCATCGTTCGGACGTCAGCCAACCTGGAGGCGGGAGCGAAAACACGCTGGTCATCGGTCTTCCATGGCATGTGGATGCTTGCGTTCGTCCTGATCATGCCTGGCCTACTACGATTAATCCCGGTGGCGGCACTGGCGGCAATTCTGGTCGTGACTGGGTTTCGCTTGATCCAGATCCCCGCGATTCGCGCACTTTGGAAAGAAAGCTGGAGTGAAGGAGTAATCTGCATTGCAGTCGCTTTTACGGTCGTTGCAATGGACCTGCTCACGGGTGTCGCGCTTGGCGTGTGTCTTTCAGTGGCCAAACTCGTCTACACTTTCTCGCAACTTCGCATCCAGCAACGCGGCAACATGTCGAGCGGTCGAGTCACACTGGTACTCGAAGGGACAGCAACCTTTCTGCGGCTCCCCAAACTCGCGTCTGTATTGGAAAACATTCCGCCTGGAACGGTTCTTCACGTTGACTTCAGGGCACTGAGCTACATCGACCACACCTGCCTGACACTACTGATGAATTGGGAGAAGCAGCATGTAGCAGGCGGAGGACAACTCATTTTGGATTGGGATACTCTGCGCACTCGTTTCCACGCTGCTCGACCGCGTCCTCAACTTTCGAGGGACGTGCGTGCATCAAACCCAAGTAAATGCGGCTGTCATGTGGAGCACCGCCGGGCGGCATAAGAAATGCGTGCGACTCAAGACCGCGTGTATTCGGCGTTGAGGTCTGAGCGAAGCGATGACAACGGATAGGAGATCAGTATGCCAGAGAAGACACGAATTGAAGTCAACGTGATTCTCCCTGCGATTTCGGACACGCGCGACGCTTGCGTCAAGCGATTGATCGAAGCACTGGAATCTAAGGAAGGGATCGAGTCCACGCATCTCGTAAACGCAGGTGAGAATGAGCCGGGCCAATTCTGTATTCATTTCGCCCCCCAGCGGCTTTCGCTGGGAGCAGTCCGCGACTTGGCGATTCGGGCAGGCGCTGAACTTGAGGAACGCTTCGGCCACTTGCGGCTTAAGGCGAGCGTTATGCACGCTCGCCAGGCTCGCTTGGCTGAGTCTCAAGTCAGTCAAATCAATGGAGTGCTCGACGTCGCTGTGGCGCCCACGGGGATGGTGCGAATTGAATTTGATCGGCAAGTGGTCGATGAGAAAGCCCTTCGATCCGAGTTACACAAGATTGGCTTAGTCAAGAGCGAGGATTACGTTCGAACCGAGACAACCGAGCCGTCGAAGAATGGGCCCAAGCCAGTCGATGAATCGCACGTTCACGAACACGGTATGTTCGGAGCACAAACGGAACTCATTTTTGCCGGTTTCTGCGGCGGGTTGCTGCTCGCCGGATGGCTTATCGCCACATTGCTCACAGTTTCGTCGTGGGTTCCGTGGAGCCTCTACCTGGCAGCATATTTCTTCGGCGGCTTCTTCACCTTCCGCGAAGCGTTCGAGAATATCCGGGCCTTTCGACTGGAAATTGATCTACTGATGCTGGTCGCGGCCATTGGCGCTGCCACGCTCGGAGAATGGGCCGAAGGTGCTTTGCTCCTCTTCCTTTTCAGTCTGGGACATGCACTCGAACACTATGCGATGGGGCGCGCCAAGCGGGCGATTGAGGCGCTCGCCAAACTTGCTCCGCAAACCGCCCTGGTCCGTCGTGATGGCCAGGCCGCGGATGTTTCCGTTGATCAACTTCGCCTGGGTGACGTCGTAGTTGTCAAGCCAAACGAGCGGATTCCCGCCGACGGTTTTGTGCTCAAGGGCGAAAGCAGCGTCAACCAAGCCCCCATCACAGGTGAGAGCGTGCCCGTGGACAAACGGGCCGTTGATGATCCCCAGCAGGCTGCGAAAAACTCGGACCGGCTTGGTTCCGAACATCGCACGTTTGCCGGGACGATTAATGGCGGGGGAGCATTGGAAATTCAGGTCACCAAGCTCTCGAGCGAATCGACGCTGGCCCGGGTGGTCAAAATGGTCAACGAGGCCGAGACGCAAAAATCGCCGACGCAAAGATTCACTGACAAATTCGAGCGGATCTTTGTCCCAGCAGTGCTCGCTTTTGCAGTGCTGTTGCTGTTCGCCTGGACTGTCATCGAGGAGCCTTTCCGCGACTCGTTCTACCGCGCGATGGCGGTGCTGGTGGCGGCCAGTCCTTGCGCCCTTGCCATTTCGACACCGAGCGCCGTTTTGAGCGGTGTGGCCCGCGCAGCGCGGGGCGGTGTGCTGGTTAAGGGTGGCGGGCCGCTAGAGAACCTGGGCAGCTTGGGCGCCATCGCCTTCGACAAGACCGGCACATTGACTGAGGGAAAGCCACAGCTAACGGACGCCGTGCCAGCAAGTGGCCGTACCGAGGAGGAGTTATTGCGCGTGGCAATTGCCGTGGAGAAACTCAGCGATCATCCGCTGGCCGGGGCAGTTGTCCAGGGTGGCAAAGAACGCCTGAAGGGCGATTCGGACTTGCAGGCCCAAAACGTGCAAAGCATCACTGGGCGTGGCGTCAAAGCAACCATCGACAATACGACGGTTCATATCGGCAAAGATCGCCTCTTCGGCGAGATCGAAGGGCCTCGCATCCCGGACGATCTTCGCAAGTCCACGGAAGACCTGAAGGCAGGCGGACGTACGACGATGATCGTCCGGCAAGGAGATAAGTACCTGGGTGTGCTGGGCTTGATGGACACGCCCCGAGAGGCTGCCAAAGTCGTCGTCGGCAAGCTGAAGGAACTGGGGGTCAAGCGAATGATCATGCTCTCCGGCGACAACCAGCAGGTCGCCGATGCAGTAGCCAAGGAAGTCGGCATTGATGAAGCTGTGGGTGACCTGATGCCCGATGACAAGGTCGAGGCAATCAAGAAACTGAGTCAGGAAGAAGGCGTCGCAATGGTTGGTGATGGCGTTAACGATGCCCCGGCGATGGCCAGTGCCACGGTAGGCATCGCGATGGGCGCGGCGGGTTCGGACGTGGCGCTGGAAACCGCTGATGTGGCGCTGATGGCGGATGACTTAAACCACCTCCCATTCGCGGTCGGTCTAAGCCGGAAAACCAGCCGCATCATCCGGCAGAACCTCTGGTTTAGCCTGGGCATGGTCGCCTTCCTGATTCCAGCGACGGTGCTGGGGATGCAGATGGGAGCCGCAGTGCTTTTGCACGAGGGTTCGACGATGCTCGTCGTTTTCAATGCCCTGCGTCTACTCAACTATAGCGATGCTTAGAATGCACTTTTTCGTTTCCGTGCTCATTTATGGGAACTGACGATGAAAGCTGGATTGTTGCTGTCCGTGTTGCTGTGTTCGACCGTTCTGGCCGATTCCAATAGTGTGGAGGAGCTTCAACGCGAGAAAGTAGCCGTGCTGAAGCAAATATACGATGACTCGCGCGCTGCGTATCAGAGTGGAGAACTGATGTTCGTGGATTTATGCAAGGCGCAATCGGAGTATTTGGAGGGGACTCTGGAGTTAGCGAGTACGCAGCAAGACCGCCTACGCATTCATCGGCAGTTGATCAAGGTGGCCGAGGATTCCGTGGCGGCGTACGAAAAGCTGGTTTCGACTAGAGATGCGAGTCGCATTGACCTTCTGAAGGCCAAGGTGGTGCTATTAGAGAGAAGGATTGCTCTGACCAAAGAGGAGCAGGCCGGAAAATAAATGCAGTTTGGAGAGAGCTAAGAAATCCAAAGCTCCATCAACCCCTGTTCCTCGCGTAGCATTCGGATCCAACATGTCTCTCAGCGAATCCCGTATTCGGCACACGCGAATCTTCTGCGCCGTGCTGATTCCTCTCACCATCCTCATTGCACCACACTGTCCGGAAAACAGCCTCTTGCATGAACTCCTGGAGTTCGGGGGGCATGTATTCGTGTCAGTCGGGGTACTGCTGAGGATTTTCGCCACTGTTTACATTGGTGGCAAGAAGAATGAGACCATTGCCACCGACGGGCCATTTTCCATCGTTCGCAATCCGTTGTACGTGGGAACGTTCTTTGCCTCGCTTGGGCTCGCGATGCTTACGGCAAGCTTTCTGATGATCGCGATCGTTACTATTGCGTTCTGCCTGTACTATCGCGTAACCGTGCTGAGGGAGGAAACATTTCTCCGAGAAGCCTTCGGTGCCGATTACCACACCTATTCGGCACGCGTACCCCGATGGATGCCGGCCCCGAGACTATGGAGCGAGCCAGCGCAGCTGACTATCAACCCGTATTTCGTTCGTCAGGCGGTGCTCGATGCCTCGGTTTTATTGCTGACAATCCCGTTACTCGAAGTCCTATGCGAGCTACGCGAGGCTAGATTAGTTCCGACGCTCATGACCCTGCCGTAGCGGACGCAGGGTCAGGCCGGCTGTGGCTTGATTTAGACAACGCCGACTACATCCGCGAGCAGTTGAAATTCCCGGGCTGCCAAATCGCCCTCCGCGTTGATCACGACATCACCGCGGAAGATGGCACAGTGCGCTTGTACGACACTCGCTACTTCTTGGCCAGCATTGATCCCGGCGAGGTCCGCGCCGACGAACTGCTGGCATACGTTCGCAATCATTGGCAGATTGAAAACTGCGTCTTCTTCGTCAAGGACCGCTGGTGGGACGAAGATCGCCACTAGACGCGGCGTCCCGGCCTCTCTGAATGGCTGGCGCACCTCACGACCGTCGCCACCACCCTACTGCGTGTGTTCCGCCGACCCCGACGAATCGCTCCGCGCCCAGGCAGAAAAAATCGAATGGGTCCCCGCCCGTGGGCTAGCAATCCTCAACCACTCGTGACTTTGCAGTTTTCCTGGCCGAGCGTGGATTAACTTGCCTTCGCGTCGGGGAGTGGCTAGAATCCAGGTAGTGAATGCAGAACGAAGGTTGGCAACATGCGGCAATTTGTCACGCTTGTATCTGTCGCGGCATTTCTGCTGCACCTCTTTCTGGGCTGCTGTGCCCATCATGCCCACGCTTCCGAGTGTCTGACTCGACCGATTCACGGTGGAGTCCACTGCCACACGCTTGAAAGCAATTCAGCTCAAGCTAGTCCGTCCTCCGCGGATTGTCCGGTAAGTGAATGTGACGATTCGAGTTGCGCGTTCCAATCCGCGAAACAAACAAACTCGCCTCAGCCTCCGTCGCTCACCTATTTTGCTGCACCCAGCAACGAACAGGATACTTTGCGATCGCTGATCGTTGTCGGCGCACTTCGGCTGCGATTCGAATGTGCTGGCTTGCCTGTGCGGCGCCATCTCTTCCATCAAGTTCTTCTGAACTGATTCTTCTCGACTTCGCCAACGTCGGTAAACGCATTGCGCCATAAAGTGTCTCGGCGGTCCGCTGCGCGAGGACAGTGCTCGAACCCTTTCGACGCTGACTCGCCATCTTCTCAACGCACCTTGTAGTCAATCAACGATTGCAATTGCTGATTCTGTTTTCGCCTCGTTTTTCTCTGAACTAGGGAGTTCCCTCATGAATACTTGCATTCGAATCGCCGTGGTGGCAATTGTTTGGATCACGATTGGAATCTGCGCATCGCCTGCACAGGCGAGGTGGGGCCATGGCCATCACGCCCACCATCATCACTCCGGACATTACTCCACTTATCAAGCACCTGTCCTCGTCACGCCGCCTCCAGTTGTCAATTACCGCCCCGCCTACGGATATGGAACCTACAGCGGCCCGAATTATGGGAGCTACGGATACGGGCCTGCCTACGGAAACTACGGCGGGCACCATCACCACCATCACCATAGCCAACACGGCTGGTGAACGAGCCGAATATCTCGTTGCGACAATTTACGCGGAGAGTAGCTGCCGCCATGCGGCGTGCAAACTCTCCCAAACGCGCAGCCTCCCTCAATAAAGTCATTAATGCGAGATATACCAGGACCAACCTATGAAAACCTTAAGAAGACTGCTAGTGATTGCAATGGCCGCGGGGATCTTATCGCTCGCCGCGACGGCCGCGCAGGCCAGATCTCGTTCTCACCACAGTTCAAGGTCTCATCATTCCAGCCATCGCGGCTATCGAAGTGGACGAAGCGGCTATTCCGCCGCGAATCGTCTTTATGCCGACATGGTTCGGGCCAATGCAATCCGAGTCGCAGCGCTCAGGGCGGCGCAGGCTGAAGTTGCGCGGGCCGATTCGGCGCTGAGACAGACGCGTGTGAAAGTCGAACGGGATTTCAAATCCTCTCCGGAAATGAATGCCGCCGAAGCGGCTCATGCCGCGGCGGAACGCGATCTCAACGCTGCCCGACTGGCGGCCCGAGATCGTTTATTGAATGATCACAAGTTTCAGGCTGCCAAAGCGGCGAATGACGCGCCAGAAATCGACCTTCGTCTCACTGCGGCATACCGAGCCGACCCGGAAGTGCGTGCGGCGTTGGGCGATGTGCAAGATGCTGCCGTAAGGATAACGGCGCTGAAACGCGAGTTCGAAGGATCAATCACCAGCAATTCACAATGGGTAGCAGCCAGGCGGAACCTGGAAAACGCTCGCATCAAGCGAACCCAGGCGCAAGCCGCGGGCAATCGGGCGCTCGCTTCACGTTCTCGTGCTACCGGGAGCCGACCCCGCCGTTGATTCGAAGGACAACATATCTGCCACCAGTTTAGTGTGTTTCTCCGACAACCATTTTCTTTGATTAGGAACGACGCCGATGACAACAAGCTTCAATCTCAGTAACTTCCGGCAAATCGCCTGGATCACCATTGGCGGGCTGATTCTGGTCGCGGTCGCTCGCCTGGCGATCTACGGTGACGTTTCGCCGTCCGCGTCGGCCCAATCCAATAAAGCAAATCGCAACGAGGAGACGCATTCCGATGCGGCATTTGAGGCGTCGCTGCGAAAGGCAATGGACGGACCCGTGGACGTGTTTGTTGATGCGATCGAGGTCCAGGAAGGAAAGCCGCTATTGTCCGGGGTACGGTTTGATGGGCTTGTGGATGTCACGGGCAAGCACTTGCTGCGTTTTACCAATGACAAGAACGAGCGGTGGCTGATTGATCCGGACACGGTGCTGATGTATCGCATTCTCCGAGGAAAGGGCAACAAGTAGACGGGTAAGTCGCGGTCGGCTGTTGAGCCCCGGGGGTGGCGATTGGCGCAGACTTGGGTGACAACGTCAATTATTCCGAGAATTTCGCCCGATCTCTTGCGAAGTGATCGTGAAGCGCTTGTTTGCCTTCTGCGGTGTCCTTTGGTGGCCGAGAATAACTTCGATACACTCGGTGTTTGAAGGGGATTTGTCATGTCGTACACCAATCTGCTAGCGGCCTTCGCTGTCTTGTCGTTGTCGGGAAGTGCGACATGTTTCGCCCAGCATGGCCATCACAGACCTGCTGGGGCCATTCACCATCGCGACATTCAGTGGGTCGACCCAGGTGGTCACGTTGTTCGCCAGCATCGGGACGACTACCACTACGTGTTGCCATCGACGTCACACCACGGATCGTATTATTCGTACAACAACGCACACTACTACACGCCTCCCGCGCCGCCAGTCATTGTGAACCAACCCGTGGTCGTGCAGAAGCCGGTTGAAGTGCAGTTCGGCAGCTTCCAGCACTACGAAGAATTGGCCACGCGGCTCGCTGCGGTTGCCAATGAGGTGTGCCTCGATCTGAACTATAACTACCGGCGCAATCCCAGGTTCGCCGAGGTGTACCGTGAAGGCTACAAAGTGCTGCAGGATGCCAAATATGTGCACGGCAGCGAGCACCGCGGCGACAAGGAGGCGATTCGCGCGGCGGTCGGCCCGATGGATGAATTGTTTCATCATGTGCGGGAAGAAGCAGCAAGTTGGAGAGGTGAGGACGTACGCCGCGTCGGGTCGGTCAGCCTGTCCGCCAAGCTGGAAGAAATGGAGGCGTTAATTCACCACTTGATGTTCGATGCTGGCATCAAGCACAGGGAACGAAGCAACGAGGAAGCACCACCACCTCCTCCGGAGGAAGCCCCGCCTCCGCCCGGCCAAGCACCGCCACTTCCTGCACCTGGTATTAGATAGTCCGCTATTTGATGAGCGACTTCGTGGTGCGCGCCTTCCGCTGAAACTTATTGGCGTATCGATTCGCCGGTACTCAAGTGAATCAAGTCTGAGCATGGGCCAAAATCACTTGCGCAAGTTTGCGGCTCGATCGAGCATAGCTTGGCCTTCCAGTTGCCGCTTGGCAGCCACAAGCATGTTGCCCAAGGAATCGCAGATGGCGGCGATGCGGGGCTCGTATATTTCAATCGAGTGATCATCGTACTTCATTTGCTCTAGTCCGTTCAAAGCACCTCGG
This sequence comes from uncultured Pirellulaceae bacterium, assembly GCA_964394305.1. Taxonomy (GTDB): domain Bacteria; phylum Planctomycetota; class Planctomycetia; order Pirellulales; family Pirellulaceae; genus Anatilimnocola. The sequence continues at coordinate 50,097 of CAYMWL010000035.1, read as the reverse complement.
TACGCGGTCTCGGCTTCAGCGACGTTTCCGGATCGTTCAAGCGCACGTCCCAGTTGGAACTGGACGTTTGCCGACACCGATCGATACGAAGACTTGGGATGCATTTGATTCATGTGCTCAAGAATCCGAACTGCTTCGCGAAGACTTTTTACTCTGCCATTTAGTTCCGTCTTTTTGCCGATGTCGGCTGGCAGTCGGCGCACGTCTTGAGGGATGAGATCGCTCTCGGACAAGTTATGCAACGCAGTTACTTGCGCCAATAGCTTTTCTTCGTCACCGATTCCAGAGAACTCGGCCGAAGCGAGCACATCGGTTAGAGATTCGATCGCCAGACGCGCCCTTTCATTCGCTGCCCTCTCTGCGGTGAGAGCAAGGCGTGATTCTCTTTCGGCAGCATGTGCAAGAATTTGTCCGCGTCTCATTCCCACAAGACCAACGGACATTGCGACAAGGACAATCGCACTGGCCACCGAGACGAGCAGATGCTGGCTGATGAACCTCGCCAGCTGGTAACGGATCGATGGTGGGTGCGCATCAATGGGCTTGTTCTCGATGGCCCGTTGTAGATCTCTTTTGAGTGCGCTCGCACTTTCGTAACGCAGCTCCGGATTCTTTGCTAATGCCTTCACGGCAATCCAGTCCAGATCCCGGCGAAGCCTCGCGATAAGTGCTCGCGGATGAGTATTGCGGGCTGTGGAAATCTCTGACTTGCGTTCCGACCGTTCGACACTGCGGCTGGCACGTGGCGGTTCGCTGTGCAGTATCTCCTGAAATGTGTCCACCCAAGATTGGGCACTTCTCTTCGACGCCCCAAACGGCACCTCGCCAGCAAGCAACTCGTAGAGCATGATTCCGAGTGAATATACATCGGTGCAAGTCCCGACCTCAGAGTCTCGCCCGGCCACCTGCTCGGGCGCCATGTACAACGGCGTGCCGATAGCGACTCCCGGTTCGGAGTGCCTGGTGGAGAAGCCCTCTATATCCGACCACGGAAGCGTTTTCGCTAACCCAAAGTCAATTACTTTGAGAATGAGGCCATCTTGGCCGTTGCCGACGAGCACGTTGTTCGGTTTCAAGTCACGGTGAATAATGCCGCGCTGGTGTGCATGCTCAACTGCAGTGCAGACCTTCACGAGAAGCTTAAGCCGCTCCAGAACGGAAAGTCGCATCCGGTCGCAATAGTCAATCATCGAGCAGCCGTCCACAAACTCCATCACTAAAAAGGGATTGTGCTCGTCTATGTGTCCTCCATCGTAGATCTGAGCAATGTGCGGATGATTCATTACGGCAAGAGCCTGATGCTCCCTAGCGAATCTTGCCACGTGTCGCGGAGTGCGTGCATCGCATCGTAGAAACTTGATCGCTACCATGCGTCTCACTGGCGCTACTTGCTCGGCGAGCCAGACGCTCCCCATTCCTCCTTTACCGAGAGGCTTGACGAGTTGAAACCGAGAGGCAATCAAATCACCCGCGCTCAGTTGCTCGAACTCGACACGCAAGTCCCTCTCAGTTTCGGGATGCGAGTAGGGATCGACCGTACTATTCGCTGAATTCATGGATACGTCTTTCTCGATCATAATGCGGGGTCATTCCGCCGTTAGCTTCCGCGACAGGAAAATCCGAATCGGGCGATTGGTCGCGATTCGCGGCAAAGGAGGCCCTAATCTCAGCGAGTGTGAAGCCACGATCTTTCAATTGCTTAATCAACTGTAGTCGTGCGATTGCAGCGGAGTCAAACAATCGAAAGCCGTTGGCAGCGCGAAGCGATTTTTCAAAAAGCCCTTTGCGTTCGTAAAGCCTGATCGTAGGAACAGAAATCCCCGTTTCTTTCGCGGTTTGGCCAATTGGCAGCCATCGCATAAAAGTGCTTCCTTACTCTTGCCGCGGTCCTCGTTGAGCCGAAAGACGAGCAAGCAAACGCTCGTCGACCTACATGCGGCGCATTCCTGCAGCCGCCATTCTTGCCGCCGAGAACGACCACTCCTAGAACATTCTAGTGGGTGCAACCAGGACCACAGCCACTTCCACGGGCTTTCTCCATATTTCCGGTACCGGAGAAAGGATTCCACACTAGAGTCCCGGACTCAGTCGCGCAATCGCTAGTCGTTGTGCTGTGCGATGACTCGGCCGTCTACAATCAGTTTGACCGGACGTACGCGTGCCTTTTTCGCAGCTTCCCAGAGGGAGCAGTGAAGCACGGGCTGGCTTCCGTGGACAGTTACGAGGATTTCACCGGCTGGCAACGAGTGCTTTGTCGCAGTCACTCCCAACACCTTGCGCAGCTCTGCTGCTGCATCGCCGGCACGCTGTTCGCAGCACATACTCTGGACAACCAGGACTGCTTGACGTGGCTTCTGGAAAGGATTCGTGAAGCAATATAGAACCAGCGTCAGCAGTGCAGACGTGGTCAATAGAAACACAGACTCATGAAAATGGTTGATTCGCATTCCGGAGACTCAATTCAATCAGGGGTGACGGTTCGCGTGGCGGCAATCGCTGTCGCCACGCATGAAGTACGCCATCAAACGGAACTTAGCGTTGGGGTTTCGACTTGTAGATTCCAAAAATGGTTGCCAATTCGGTCGGAGGAACCTGTGCGCGTTCGGCCGCTTCCCAGATTGCACGGTGAGACACCGCATTGTTGTTTGCGGGAGAGATGATTAGCGTCCGATGTTTGTAGTCCGGCACTACTTTCACGACTCCTGGGATCTTCGAGATTTCGGCAATGGCTGGCCCCGACTCTTTCCCACAGCACATCGTTGGGACTTTGAGCACGGCAGAGTAGACCTGCTCTTGGGGAGGACCTTGTTGTTGTGCATTCAGTGACGAAAGCCCGATGATCATGGCCAACGCCACGGCCAATAGGCACATCCAGCGGGGTGAGAAAGTCGACATAGGCTCAAACTCCATTCAAATGGTTTCGGGCGATAACCCGAGGGGACTCGTAAGGCATCCAAGCCCTACATTTCGGATCAGGTGTGGGTACGCACCCACGTATCATTTGGTCTGTGAACACTGCCGCCTGTCAGAAGACTGCTCGAAGGCAACATGACTTCGATCTCGGCTGTTGTGGTTGGCACAAGTCCGAGCTAAACATCACTTCTCCCGCCAGCTCACCCGCGATTCAGACGCCTTGCGAGATCAGTGTCAAAAGAAACGCCGAGAGCATGGCTATTCGCGAAACAAATTATCTCTTCGATACTGCCGCTGAAAGCGATAGAGGTCGCTGGTTCTTGGGCACCAGAAGAAAGAGAACGCCGTAGCCCAAGAGGAGGCAGTGGCGCGCCGATTTAACGCTAGATCAAGAACCGGCATAGTGCCGCGCAGAGCGCGAGCCCAGAATCGCCGAACGGCGCAACACCACCGAAAAGGCAAAAATGCTGAACTTCAGTGGCCGGTGACTGCGCCTGAGTAGGATTGAAGAACCAGCAGCTCAGTTCCGCCGATTCAATTTCAACCTCTTGGGCCTTCACCGCAGACCTAGGCAAGTGCTGCAACTGACAAGGGCAACTGGGCGGACATTCACATGGAACGACAGGAAGTGCGTCTCTTCTTTCGCTCTTTTGGCGACTCGATGTTGAACCGCAGCAAGTAAGTTTGCAGCCATCAGCCTTTGAGCAGCAACGCGATTCAGTGGTTGTCCCGAAATCGAAAATCTCATCGGCGTGAGAGCAGGAACAATGGCTAGCTACCAACGGCTGAACTGTTAGCATGAACGCTAACAGCCAGGTCAAACGCTGCAGCCAATTTCCTGAAATGCGATTCACGTATCGGGCTCGGCTTCGGTTCGGTTTTGAGGCTTGCCACCGTTATCGGTCGCGCGAGCCGCGACCTTAAGAAGAAACGGCTTAATTCAACGAAGTATCTTGTTCTTCGGACGGCACCAAAGGTCGATCCAGAGCTAGCGGTGCTACCGCAACACTGACTGTTCGGCTTACTTTTTAGGCTTGGAACTGCTCATCGCTGCGCCGTTTCCCGAACTCGGGCTCTTACCTAGTCGACGTAAAACTTCCTCGGCCTGCGCCATCACCGACTGAGCAGCCGCCGCTGCCTCGCGTGCGTCCTTAATTTCGCGTTTGGGGCCGGCGCGTTCCGGAGCGTGCGCATAGACTTCAGCCTTGGCCGCTTGCTCGGCCAGTTGCGATTCGTGCAAAAGCTCGTGAGTGTTCTTCCACTCGGTATCCTTCTCGCATAGGTCCCGCTTCAGTTTCGATTGTTTATCGACGAGTACGAGCAACAGTGCCCGCAAGCCGCTGAACTCAGGATCGGACTGGATCGCCGTTTGTCGGAGCGCAAACGCGGCCGCCTTTCCCTTTTCATTCGTCACCTTATCGAGTTCTGCCGCAAGTCTTGAATCGCTGGTGATGCGCGACTCGGCTGCGGACATGTCTTGCTTGATTTTCCGCATTTCCTCAAGAATCTGTCCATATTGCGACTCGCTCGATTGCTCGGCGAGAATGTCGTCCTCGATCTCTGCCAGGTCCTTTGACAACGAAAGCGTTTCCGCCCGTGCCTGGCGCAGTGAATTTGCCGCGTTCGTCATTTCTGCGAGCACGGCTTGCAAACGACCAGTTGCGACGCTGCCACCGGCCTGAGCGGCAGACAGCACTTGTTGCGCTGCGGTGTATTGCGACTGTGCGGCCTTGATCATACTTTCCTTTTTGGCCTTAATCGCCGCCGCGTTATTTCGGCGCGATCGTCTCCTCGCAAATGCATGATCGGCGGCAACGGCTATGACAAAAAGTGAGAGCACGAATACCAGAATGGCATTAAAAGGTCTTGAGGAAAGGTACATATTTTTTCCGAGTCAGATGATTGGTTAGTGACGATGCGCAGGGCAAGCGCATGCTCGCTCAGCAAAGAACGAGGGATATTCATGCGCAAGCGTATGGTGAATGAAGCAGACTGAACGCGTAACCGCGGCCGATTAGAGTCGACTCAAGAGTTCATTACGCAGAAACGCAGTGGCACAGCCAGTTGTGGCGCAAAACCATCATAGAAATGCTCGGCGTGGCGAATCTTGCTCGCATCTGCCGAGAACATACGCGAATCGTGAAACCCCACATGGGGGATTGTCAGCTGAAATGACTTTGGGGCACACTTAACAAGAGTGGCAAAGCTTTCATTCAGGTCGCTCGGCAGGCGTTCCTGAGACGAGTGCGGAATCGGACAATCATCTTCGTTGCAGCAATTCGGCAACCTGATGTGTACTTGAAATCCAGAGTGATCCAAGCAGAGCTCGTCCTGCGCAAAACATTGGGCACTTGAGCATTCTTCCTGGCAAGCGCACCACGAAGCCGGCGATAGAATCAACGTAACTAGAACTAGCAGCGTGCGGACGAAAGTCGCGGCTCTTCGACAAAAGTGACTTCGAAGTCGAAATAGAGTAATCGCGTTGAACATAGCCAGTCCGCGTTATCCGATTGTTTCCGCCGCAGGAATTCATTTTCCCATGATATGACTGCCTTGGCAAGTGCAGTTGCTGACCGCGGTCGGCCGCGTCGGCCGCCTTGGACAGGCGGACCGACAACAGCTGCAAGTTGTAACATCGAATAGAAACGCGCCGTGACCGTTAGTTTGGTCGAATGTGCCGTAACCGTATCCGCCCTGGCCGTGTCCACCAAAACCTCAGCCAGTAGCATTCGCAGTGGTGTCAAACGAAGCTCGTATACTTGGCTGCCTGCCGTTTTGGTCAGGCATGCTCTCGCCCGTAATGGACACTTGGTTAACGTCACTATTCCCGTGGGCAACCATACGATCGGGCGGAATCCGCTCGCCGGGCCGAACTTGGAATAAGGTTCCCACGGCGACGCCTTCGGCTGCTTTCTTGCCATTGGTGCCGACGACGCAGACCGTGGGTGGTGCAAGGGCCATTTGTACGTGATCGCTCGCTGGGCTCGGACAACGCTCCACGATTCGAGTGCCAGGGAGACCGCGAACAGGAAGCGTTCAAGCGAACTGCAACGCTTCGCGAACATCACCGGTTGGCCGGTGCAGGTCGCTCACTATCCGCGTTACAAGTCGAAGTACAACTTGATGAAGTGCAACTTGATTGAACATCGCATGTTCCCGCATGTGGACGGCAGCTACCGCGGCGTGATTCCGCAATCGGTGGCAACCGTCCGCAACCTAACCGCCTCCACCCTCACCGCAGGCGGCCTCGAAGTCTCGGCATCCATTCTCCGCGGCGTTTGCCGAACCGGCCTCAAGTTCGCCGCTGATGCGCTGGAGAATATCACTGCTTCGCCAATAAAGTCGTCGCCGCCTGGAGCCTACCGCCTCGAACCGCAAACCAACTATCGGATGAAGTTATTTAATTCGCGATCCTGAAGGCCCCTGAATAAGCTAATGGAACCATGCCTAGACTATCTAAATGCCAGCCCTCCTTTAACGATTTATTACGACATGGCGATTGCCTACTGGCGAACCAATTAAAACCAAGAAGGACTCGCTTTTTTCAAGGTTATTAATCACGGCCTTGTAATCGTTCAATGTATTGGCCGGCTTGCGATCAACAGAGAGAATCAGCATGCCCGCGAAGATGCCCGCCCTAGATGCCGCCTTATTAGGCACCACCCGGCTAACGAAAATTCCCTTCGCGTCCGCGTGATAGCCGAAACTTTCGAGCTGCTGCGGCGTTAATGGCGCCAGTTCCATACCTAGTTCTGCGTCAATATATGAATTGGCTGCTGTCGCGTAATTCGCGATCTGAAGTGTACGTGGACCGTTAGTTGGAAGCGGGTCTAACATTACCTTTACCAGCATCGCTCTGCCTTGGCGATTGATTGAAACTTCATGCGACTTAGTAAAGTCTGCCTTTTCAATCAATTGAGCTAGCGCAGTCGCCGAACCAAGTTGCTTGCCGTCGAAAGCTAGAACCACATCGCCGAGCTCAATAAGGCCAATGGCTGGCGACCGTTGCGCTACTGAAGTGATAATTACGCCGGTCACTTCCCGCATTCCAATCGATGCGGCGATGTCTGGTGTTACCGGCTCGAAGTGGCAGCCGAGATAACCTCGGTTTACGACACCAAACCTGATTAACTGGTCAGTCACATCTTGTGCCACGTTCGCCGGGACGGCAAAGCTGATGCCTTCAAAGCCCGCGGTCTCGCCGTAGCTCCCCTCGCAAATACCGATGACTTCTCCGTTTATGTTTAATAGAGCCCCGCCCGATGTACCTGGATTTGAAACAGCATCAGACTGGATGAGGCGTGCCCGCGGTACCTCAGGAATTTCTCGGTCCAGGGCGCTCACAATGCCAGCGCTTATTGAATTCAACAATCCGTACGGGTGGCCTACGGAAACAACCCAATCGCCGGTCTGCAGATGAGCTGAGTTGGCAAACTTTGGCGGCAGCATGCCAACTGCTTCCGGTACGTAAAGGACTGCCAGATCCGACAACGGGTCGCTCCGGACTTCCCGAGCTTCCAGACGTCGTCCATTTGGCAGGCTGACAAAAACAGACTCGGCATGCCCTACGACGTGATTGCAGGTGAGGACATATCCCCTTTTGTCAACAATTATACCAGAACCATACCCGCCACCTTTGCATTCAGGCTCAAGGTGCCCGGGGTTCACAGTTTGATTTGAGGAATGTTCTGCTAAAACCCTCTTAGGAGTGCATTCGGCCCGATCGCATCTTGTATCGACGAGCACCAGGGAGGGCTGGACCAATTTTGCAGCCTGGCGGAACTGAGCCGATAGCTCAAGAACATTGCTCTTGGTTTCTACGATTGGCTGACCAAACGCTAGTACGGGAAACAGCGAGGTAAGTGCAATGGCCAAATGTGGCATCGCTGACCAGTTGCAAAGCCGTGTCATGGGTTGTCCCTTGCTGTGTTAAGTCAGTGCGTGGAAAACCGATCACATTCCACTCGACATCAGCCAATGGTCCCATCTCTTTCAGCATAGCGGTGGGTGCCATCGTCGAATATTGAAACGGGTGTCGCAGATCCATCTATTTTGGTCAAGTCGGTAAACAACTGCCTGCACTAACCTACGCCAAGTGGTATTCGCATTCGGACCGGAACCCTGCTGGAACTGGCGAGGGCGAAACTACGCGATTTGGCGTACCTGACGCGCAAGACACAGTAATCATTCTGACTTAAAAACGACATCAAAACGACGACAGACCTCAAGAGCAGTGTCAGGGCAATTTCACTCGCAGTGCACCTAAACCATTCTACCAAATGACTTTGCAACAACCTAAATGCATGTGGCACGTCGCTTGCATTAAGAGTAGTTCAAGGACGGTTTGGTTGCCTTCCGGACATAAAACTATCACAAGGGTTTGCAAATGAAACTGCTTTCAATCGGACTTCTGAGCGTTGTAGCTTTGTTCACCGCAGGCGGAATGACTGCAAATGCCGCAGGCAATGGCCACTACGGTGGCCAGGGCCGATACGGCGGTAATGCACACGGCGGTAATGCACACGGTGGGTATCAGCACGGTGGGTATCAGCACGGTGGGTATCAGCACGGTGGGTATCGAGGCGGTTATGGAAATGGTGACGGATACGGTCATGGCGGCGGCGGAAACGGGGGATACGGGCAAGGCTGGAATGGGCAAAGCAGCCATCGCAATCACCCTGGAATCTCGATTCGCTTCTAATCCAGGATCGAGACGTCCAATCGAGCGTGCCAGTCGCATCAATGTTCGATTGCAAGACGTGCAGCTTTAAGCGAGCTGGCTGTTTAATCCAAGTTTCCGAAGAAAAAGGATGGTGCCGTGTAAACCGTGGGAGGCGGACTAATTTACGCGGCACTGAGTTTCTTTGTGGATTAATCTCAAGCGGCCAATTTCGCAGGGGGGGCACTTGCCTCGTCAACTATTTGGCCATCACAAAGTCGAAGTCGGCGGCCAGCGCGAGCAGCGGCGGCTGGGTCGTGTGTGACCATCACTATCGTACGCCCCTCTTGCACGAACTGATCGAACATCGCCAAGACGGTTGCCCGACTGTCCGGATCGAGATTGCCCGTTGGCTCATCGGCGAGAATCAATCTCGGATTATTCGCGAGAGTGCGAGCCAGCGCCACTCGTTGTTGCTGGCCGGTACTGAGCTCGCACGGCTTGTGGTCAAGCCGGTCTCCTAATCCCACCTGTTCCAGCAGAGCCGCTGCCCTTTCGCCGTGCTCTTCTTGCGGCACGCCGGCCAGGTACATTGGCACCTGCACGTTTTCCATCGCCGTCATGTACGGCACAAGATTGAATGTCTGAAAGACAAATCCAACCTGTGTTTGCCGGCGCTGCGTGCGCTGTGCAACCGGCAAGTCATAGAGTGACTCGCCATCCAGCAGGATTTTACCGCTGTCGGGTGAGAGCATGCCGCCGAGTAGCGATAATAGAGTTGTCTTACCGCTGCCGCTCGGCCCAATTACCGCGACGTATTCACCGGAGTGAATGACGAGCGAGCTGGCGCGGACAGCAACCACTTGCTGTTGCCGCTTGCGGTAAACCTTCGTCACATTTTCGAGCTGATACATAGCGTTAGACCTCCTGGAAGCAAGTGCAAGGATCAAGTTGCGCCGCGTTGCGTGCTGGCCACAGAGCGGCGAGCATTGTGATGAGTAAAGCGGCTCCGATAGAAAGGGCGATCAAACCGGGCAGCGGCGTAACAGTGACGCCGGCCCAGTAGGCGCCGAGCACTATCGCGAGAACCAAGCCTAGGGCGCTGCCCGAAATGGCTCCTACGATTCCTAAAGCACATGCCTTGAGCAAAAAGATCCGGGCGATAAGCCCGGGCGTGGCGCCCAGCGCAAGCAGGGTTCCGACTTCGCGCCGCCGCTCGCGCACGTTCGCGGAAATCGTGCTGGCGACACTCGCCCCGCCGATAACAACAAGTATGCCCAGCACGAACAGCGACATCTGGCTCATGAGACGATTAACGCCAACTTGCGTCGAGACCACCTGGGAGATTGTGACCACCTTGGCGTCTGGAAGCAGCTCACTGAGAGAAGGTACCAGACTACCGGCAGCATCTTCGCAGCAACCCATCACTTCGATGGCGTTGACCACTTCTCCTGCCTTGGTCATGCTCTGCACGGTATGCAGATGAGCAAAGACGCGCGAATCATCGATCGTGCCTGTTCGCGGCAGGATCGCAAGCACTTGGAGTTTTCTTCCGAGCAATTCAACGGAACTCCCCGGTTTCAATGAAGAGAATTCCGCGATGTCAGCTCCGATGATAGCCTCGTTGCCTTGCAATTGATCGATCGAGCGGCTAGTGGCAAGTGTCTCCGGCGCGGCATCGTACGTTTTAGGTCCCTGCGCCGCCTTTTTACAGCCGTCATGCTTTTTGCTGAAGAGATTGACCGACTGCCAAACAGCCTTCGCCTGAAATTCCGCCTGCGGCAAAATGCCAGTCAATGTTACATCGCGACCGGCAATTTTCGCAGTGGTGCAAAGACGTGGCGAAAGCCGCTCAACGCCAGGAAGATTGGCGAGCAGAATACTCGAAACGTGGGACTCCGGCATGGTCTGGCCGGTAAGATCGGCGGAGTAATAGTCCTGCAAAGTTGCATTCTTGGGCAGGACGAGCAAATTAGCACCCAGAGATTCCAGTTTTTGTCCGACTTCTCGTTCTGAAAACACAGTGACGTGCCGGATCGCAACCAGAGCGGTCACTCCTAGCAAGATCGCAAGCATGCTTGTAAGCATGGCAGACGGTCTTTCTAGCAGCTCGCGCCAAACGATAATTCTAAGATTCATAAATTCATCCATGAAAAAGAGGACAGGGAACCAACGCGGACGTAGCAAGCCGCAGCTCTATAAATCCGTAAAAGGCAGCGCGAACCTACTTCCTGCGCGTGGCCTGGGTTCCCTGAGCCTGCGTGGCAGGCTGATGATGTTTGCAATTTGGATCGTCGCAGCATTTCCCGGCATTGGCGAGGACGGCGGCAATTTCCGCTTTCGACGCGGTCGCATCGAACTTACCAACCAGCACGCCGGGCGGCGCGAGCAGCACTGTCTTCGTGTCGGTCAGATTTGGGTCCAGTTGCATTTGGCCCATGAACATGGCTTCCTTGGGATCAGCTGCGTACATCGCTAGGGAGACCATCCGCGTGCTGAAATGAGGATCACTTTGTAGATCCTTCATCGCAACTGGTGCTAATGGCTTCCCAGCCCCGTGGACTGTTACAAACACCAATTTTCCGGCTTGCAAGGACTTCATTGTGGCCATCATCGTCGGTGTTACAAAAGCGCCGGAAATACTCTCGCGATTCAGTCTCTGTGCAAACATACCCGTGACGGCACCATTGGGGGCAATTACGAGCGTCATCGGCATTGGAGCACGGGCGATGTCATATTTGGCGACCAGGGCCTGCTCCGCTGGATCCCCGACCTGGACGAAGGTCGCCGTAGAACGGTTGGTCTCATTGGCTAGTGAGTCCTGCAAAACTGTGTTCATGGCGGAGGTGGACTCGTCGTTCTGCTTGTAGAACAACACAAATGTGTATTTGCCCTGCTGGGCTGACTGCTCCAAAATGGTTTGTACCCTACTTCCGGATACGGCACTGACTCCGGACTGCTGAGCTAACAGGCTCCCAGAAGGTAGTGACGAAAATCCTAAGGCAATAGCAATAATTGTGTAAATGCGAATAGACATACTTAAACCTTTATTTGATATTCGTTAGTGCCGCTGCTACTAAAGCACGAGCTGTAGGGAAGCAGCGGAGCGCGGAATGATTTACCGGTCACCAAGACAACGGTAGCCGCATGTTTAAGGCGCATTTGCGCCCAATTAGAGTGTGTTTAGCACGAAGTGCTAAATGTTAAAGCGGCAGATCACCGCGAGATATTCGCTACTGGCGAGCGGAACCACCCGGGAATGGGTGTAATGGCACACTGCACTATTGGTTAAGTGTCGCCGAGCATTGGGAAAGCTAGTCGACGGCAACTCGTGGTCCGAAGAGTGATCGTCCAGAGAATTATTGACCAATTGAACTGGCTGGTCCACGTGGCGGAGGTGACACGGACAGCTGGACGGACAATTGCATGGTCCTAGCGGCGCAGAAGGCGACGGAAATTCTTGTTCAGTGATAGAAGATGCCGCAAGTGTGACGCGAGCTCGGCACTGCAGCGCCTCGTGATTATGCTCGCAAAGGGAGCAGGCACATGAATTCTTATTGATCGAATTCTGCTCATCTCTCGACGCGCAGTTGCACCGTATCATCGACGTCTGCTGAAATAACAGCGCGATTGCTGCTATCCAAATCAGACTCGTCGCGATGGTATTGCGTTCAGGATGCACGTCGAATGCTCATGTGCCAGGAAACCTGCCTTCTGACCAAGGCTGTATATCGGCACTTTTCTTCGTGAGCTAGAGCAAATAATCATCATAAACGTTTGCACCGGCACTTTTCTTGTGCTAGCTGTCGCACATGGATGCGTTTGAGGAGGCACCCGACAGCGGCGCTCATGCGTGCTGACGGCGGATCGGCGTTGCGGAACAGCGCGGCTTGGATGTCGTTGTTGCCGAAGCCTCGGGCGATGTGGTCGCTGTCGAGCACGGCCGCGAACAAGCGTACATCCTCGCGACGCGCGGGATCGTCGACGACTGCGAAGGCCTAGAGGTACCGCTGGTTGCAGGTTAGCGCGTGCTTCCGGCAGTAAACCCGGTTGGCCGTTTCGCGAGATGAAGAAGCCGCCAAAAAATACGCAGCCAGAGAGTTAGGCTCCAAGGCACCCACGACGAGTCGCCCGTGTAGAACGACACGAGCCATACGATGAGCAGTTGCCCGCCGAGTGCGGCGAAGACCATTTCCGTCCTTTCGCCAAAAAAGCCGCCATGTTCATGCTCAGGTTCTTTCTCGGCAGGCTTTGAGTTCAGCTTCGGGTGGTTCGGCTGGCGCGTGCTTTGTTGTCTCCCTCGATGTTTCGCACGCTGATTTTCTGCACTTCCGCTCGAATGGTTTCTTCGTCGATGCTTGGCGATCAAACTCGATGCGCAGTATGCCACCGGGAGAGACACCGGCTTCTACTCCAGCGATTTGCCGCGTTCGAGATTCGACCGTGCGGGCCTAGCGGTTGTGCATCGGTTCCGACTTCCGTAGCAAATGCCCAAACTGCCCAGTCGAGTTCGGCTCCTGCCCGCTTGGCCAAATCGAGAACCCTCTCGATGGAAAGCCGGTCAGGATCGTAGTAAATGCAGATTTGGTGCTCCGTACCTTTCGTATCCGCAACGTGCGCGGCTTCGATTCGTTCATTCGCCTTCAGCAAATCGGTCCCTGTCGGTTTCGTTGTTGGGTTGCATTCACGAAGATGCCGGCCCCGATTCGAGCTTGGGGTTTATTAAACGACCGCCATCGCGACGAATACGATCACGGATGTAAAGAAACGGTAAGCACATACCATACATCATGCCGCCCGTCTTCGTTCGCGGCAATCGGCGCTTGCATTGACAGCTTCCTTGAATTGATAGATACGTGGTTGCTGCGGTCTGGGGCGCGCGTGGTGGAACCTTGCATGCAATGTTTCCCAGTCCAGAACGAGTGCCCCACCGGTCGCTTCGTGTTGAATCTCCCAGTTCATTAGCAGCGTCAAGCAAGCATGGTCGATGTAGCTTAGCCACGACGGTTTCTGCGTCGACCGTACTCGCAGATTGCCGATTGATGGCCTAGTTCGACCAGCTTCGCGGAAAAGGTTCGCCGTCGATTTTATCTGCGAGCCGCATGTTCACCGGTCTGTCGTGAGACATTGCCTGAACGAAAATTGAATTACACGAAACATGAGATCAGCGAACATGAGGGCAGCAGCTGTCTCTGAAGCAATCCTTCCCCAGCTCATGTTTCGTGTGATTTCTGCAACTTCTTACAGCACCCAACTTTGAGTTCGATGTCGAATTGAGTGGGACGCTGACAAAAACTCCTTCCATTCGCAGTTAGAACCGCGCCGCGTCACGTCGTACGCAAGAAGTGGCTTCATTAGTCACTGCAGATGATCGACAATTTAACCCCCACGGTGTCGAGGAGAAAGCTGTCGGCGGCAGCCAACACGGCTGTCTGCTCGGTTGTACAGTTCTCACGCGAAAGGCCTGGCTGAGCGATCACGATCTCTACCTCCAGTTCCTTGAAACGGCTGAGCTGCAAGAAACGGTTGATTTCCTTGGTGTTTCCAGAAAGAAACCGGGTACTGCGATACGACTTCGCGAGTCGCTTTTCGCGGAAGATGATGTGACGCACGAGTTCTCGAAACCGCCACTTCCATTTGGCGGAGCGAATCGCCTGAGAGCACACTTCGACGACATCTCCGACGCGCACACCGGCGTCTTCGTCGCCGCTGAATTTGCAATGCACAAGCGCCAGGCGAAGTTTATCTCCCTCCTCTTTGAGGCAGACTAGGTCAGCCGCTTCACCTTTGGCGTCGTCGTCAAATACGATTGTGAATCCGCCGCTCTGATACTTCGTGGCGACATGACCTTGAATCGAACTTGGACGCTTCTTGCCTGCCTTCCACATGGATTCCGCAGTGACGTCCACGCCAGTCCAATCCCATGGCTCAAAACGCTCACTCGGCAACTGCAACTCACGCGTATCTTGCGGCTTTACCAGAAGGTTCCCGTCCAACTCCGACATATCCGCGAACTTCACCAACGGCGGATAGTCGTTGAAGTAGTCAGCCAGGCTTAATTCCAGCTTTCCGGCCTTCAAGGTGAGCTTATCGCCTGTCACGTGCCTCACCTCGAAGCCGCGTTGAACTCCCAAGTGCAGCGCTAACTGGCAGGACTTGTTCTCACTGGCAATGTGAAAACGCAGATTGTTCCCCGTCGCCTTCGAGTCATCCGTGGCAATCTCAAACAGAGTAATCGGCAGCTCACCGTCTCCGGCAGAGAGAGTTACCTTTTCTTCTGACTGACGCAGGAGTTCCAGAGGCCAGTCGATGCTCAGCACAAGGGAATCCGGAAACGAATTCACTTCGTCGGGGATCAAGACGTTTTCTATGATCTTCGTCGTGTCGATCGACTTATCGAGCAGCTTGCCACCGATTCCATCGCACCAATCGAGAAACCGACGCACCGTGTCGTTTCGCTTGGACCACACGCGGCCTTTGATCGAACAACCGATCGTCACGGGGCCACCATGCTCAAAGCCAGTCCCTGCCAGATCGGACTTTACGGAGCCGGAAGTCTGGGTGATAGAGAGTGCTTGCTTGACATCGGCGCCGGTGTACTTGGCATACCGCAGGTTGCGGCGTCCCACCTTGCGCACGCCAATGTTCTGGAAGATGAGACGATTGATGTTGCCGAGGGTCCGAAACACGGTGTCGCCGTGAATGAGTCTTACTTTACCGCCGACAGCTTCTGCTAAGCCCTCATGGACCGAGCTCTTGTCGGTGGAGTTAATGAACAGCAGGTTGCGAGCCGCATCGTAGTGGACCACGAACAAATGCCACTCCCGGTCGTGAATCTCTTTAGAACGAGTCCACACGACGGGTGGATCGCTGCGCGTTACGAAATACAACGTGTTTGTCTGCCGATGCAGCCACACCGCATGCACCGAGACGTGTTTCCCCAATGCCTCGTGAAACTTCTTGGGGTGAAACGAACTGCACTCGAAGACGACCGCACTGAACTTGGGGCGCAGCAAGTGGTGCGAGATATGCGTCGGTTCGGCCGCGCGATCGTCGAGCCGCTCGGACGCATTCAAAAACTCGATCAGCTCCGCATGTTCCTTTACGGCTTGTGAACTGAATTCGCTGAGAAGATGATTCCAGTCCGCATCCTCGCTGTATAGTCGCTCCAGCGCGCTGGACACTCGCTGGTCTGCAATGTTCGCCACGACCGTCGCGTTGCCAACCTCGTCACCCGCCGAGCGCGTAAAGCGGCCGGTGAATTGCAGCAGGACGGAGAGACTCCTGTGAGTGTCGTGAACAGCAGCGATCTTGAGCTCCGGCAAGTCGAACCCTTCGCCGAGCATGTCAACGCAGACGACAACCCGACTCTTTCCGGCCCGGAGCTTCGCCAGATTCTTAGCAGCGTCGGAGGCATCCGAATGCACAAGAACCGGTTCGTATTCTGGCACCAGCGACGTATAGAGATCATGGATCTTTGTTGCCCGGTCAATCGTTTCACACCGCGCCATCAAGAGATGGTTCCAGCCTCCGGTTAAGTCCTCTTTCAATTGACCAATGGCATGCTCTGCGACAGCTTGGTCCGACAAATCAGGGTCGATTTCGTGAACCGCAGCGAACGTAATAGGCTTGAAGTACCCATCCGTTTGTGCCCGGCGTAGCGGGTAGGAATAGATCACTTTGCCATCCACCAATTCGCCGTCACGACGGAACGGTGTGGCTGTGAATTGCAGCACGCGTTGAGCTTGAAACGCTTCACGGAAGCTCGTCCAGGTCTTGGCCGCGATGTGATGAGCTTCATCGACGACCAGCGTATCCGTGATGCGCGCCAGCTCCGCCGTGAAGTCGGTCGCAGTGCCTTGGGCCAACGACGACATAGTGGCCACGATCACGTGGCAATTCTCGAACGGACGCAGATCCGCCTCTTTGCGCGGCCGATGCGTAATCACACCCACGATTGGATTGGGGATCCCGCTGGGCAATACGCCCAGTTGCCGCAGCAAACCCAGTGTCGTGAACTTGCGGATGGTTTGTTCTTTCAAGGGCCGAGTTGGCACGGCAACCAGCATCGTCCCTTCGATGAAAGCAGCGAGCGCCGCCAGCATCGTTTCCGTCTTGCCCGTACCGGTCGGCATCACGATCGTGGCGGGATCGTGGTGGAGGCTCCAGTGCGACCCGATTGCGTGCAGAGCGCCGATCTGCGGCGGACGCAGCCCCGGAGTCTTTGCCCGCCCGTCATCACCGGCCACTTCCGCCTTGAAACGGATTTCGTCGTGCCAGCGAGTCGTGATCTCGCGCTTCAACTCCGCCAGTCCCTTGCCTTTGGTTCGAATGGCGTGCCGGTTTCGTTCCGTATTGTGCAACCACTGGAGCGAATCCCCCGTCCGCAACAATACGCCATCAACTCCGACCGGAATCGGGCAGGTCTTGCGCTCGGTGATGACGTATCGTTCGCCTGTGGCGAATACATACAAAGACTCTTTCCTCCGCTTGGAAACTAGAGTCTCTTCGATGTCCAAGACCTCGACTACGCGAGCAGGGAGGAGTAGCTGTCGAATTTCACCGATGGCAGTTCGAATCGGCACTGCCCAAACTTCAGGAATTGCCTGCTTAACCTTGGTGTTCTCTTTGACTGTCATATACATCCTTGCTCTGGCGGCCTGAGCCGCCTGTGGATCGTCCACCAATCGAAGCGCATTCGCCCATGTCAGCCGCCAGCGCACGACGGTCGTGATTCCTTAGGTTGATAGAGGTATTCTACTGGATTGACCGCCAATACTCCCTGACGAGTCGTCATCCTTACGTCCGCTGAGTAGAACCATGTCTACTTCTACGACGAGCATCACCAGGACGGAATTATATCAAATGGTCTGGACAGATCCGATGACGAAGGTCGCACCGCGCTTCGGTTTGTCCGATGTAGGACTTGCCAAAGTCTGCAAGCGCTATGACATTCCCAGGCCACCGGTTGGTTACTGGGCACAGAAACAATTCGGCAAACAGCCGCCCCAAACGCCCCTTCCGCCGGCCCCCAATAATCGACAGGCGATCGAATTCTTGGCAGAAGAACATGCAATGCCCGCTAAAGAGACGCCCGAGCGAATCGAGCGGGTTCGCGACGAGCAGTTGAGGGCGTTGATTGCGTTCGAAGAGCAGGCCGCCAACCGCGTCATCGTTCCAGAACAGGTGTCCAAGTATCACCCGTTCGTGCGTCAAACGAGGGAGGCATTCACGGATCGATTTGTCGATCGCGGATTGTGTCATCCAAGTTGGTCAGGGGAAGGACCGCGACTGAGCATTAGAGTCGCGAAAGGATCCATTCCGCGTGCGCTTCGCCTGATGGACAACCTGCTCAAGGCCTTCGAGGACCGAGGGCACAAGGTCGTGTTCGAGTCAAAGGAGCCTCGAAGGGATGTGTACTTCCTCATCCTGGGCGAAAAACTCAGCCTTCAACTGCGCGAGAAGACGAGGATGATTCGCGTCTCCGAAGCCGAAAGGAAGAGTTACTCCTACAACCGCGTCAACTACGAGCCGACCGGCTTGTTCGAATTGCAGTTGCACGGCGCTAATTTTTGCGGTGCGCTTGCAACCTGGAGGGATGGCGTCAGGACCAAGCTTGAAGATCGGCTCAACGAAGTCCTGATTGCCATGATCGTCGGCGTCGAAAGCGAGCGCGATAGGCGAAGGCAGCAGGAAGAATACGAGCGGCAACGACGCGAGGCGGAGAGGAGACGGTGGCAGCAGGAAGAGGAGCGTCGCAAGGAACAGCAGAAAATCCAAGAGCTGGAACAGATGATGGATCGCAGCAACAAGGCCATGCGCATCCGAGAATTCATGCAGGAAGTGCGTTCGCATGTCGAGCTGTCCAAGGGATCGATCGCGGAAGGTAGCGAATTGGCGTGCTGGATGGATTGGGCATTGGACCATGCGGACAGGATTGACCCCCTGGGAAGGAGGTCACGAGAACTCGCGGCTCCGGATCCTGCAGGCGAGACAGGGCTTCCCCACAAGCCGCGATGACTGCTTAGGGATGAGTTTGGGAGGCATGGCTCGCATCGAAGGATGCGGTAGGTAAATTTGAGAGACCCTCAACTTTGCGGGAGGGACCTAAGCGCGCTCCCTGGATTTTCACCTTCCGGTGTCCCCGTTCGCCTGCCGCGCACGAATCGTTCGGTTGGAGCTAAACTCCAATGCCGCTGTGGAAATGCCTTATCCGTGAAAGCACTGCCCGGCTAACCTGCTTCAGTCCAACACACGTCCAACACAACGAAGCTACTAACAGCGGCATTCTCCGCCGCTAGTTTTTCCCGGCCTTCTTCGTTCGCCGACGGACTTCGATGTTGGCGATCAATGTTGATGCTGAGACGCCCAGCGCATCACAGATTCTCAAGAAGACGTCGATGGTCGGCGACTTCTTGTCATTCTCCAACTGGCTCACATAGGTGCGGTCGATTTCAGCGTCGAACGCAAGTTGTTCTTGCGTGACTCCCGCGGCCTTTCGAGCTTTTCTCAGTTCATCCCCCAGCATGCAGCGAGCCTAGTGGCACGCGCCGGGAATGTCTGTGTACTATAGTCTACAACTGGATTTGGAGGCGCAATGAACACGAACCTGGAGCAATCCATGACTGCCGCGGTCTGCAAAGAGTGCGGAAGCCCGTTGGACGGCGAATCCGCGAAATGCCAAACTTGCACGACACCCAGCTATCCCCGGCAGGTAGTTGCCGCGATCTGCCGAAACTATGCAATTGGCAGCACATTTCTTTTTGTTCTCGTGCTCGTCATTACAAAGGAGCGAACTTGGATCGAGAACCTGCCCGTCGTCATTGGGTTCCTTGTGATCAGCCTGCTGGGCCGCTCACTGGCCGGTCTTGCTGAACAACCGCTGGCTAAAGCATCGCGCTGGAAACACGTAATCAGTGGCTTGGGCACGGTTGCTGTTCTCGATTGGTTGATTCGCACGGAATTGATCTGGGCGGCCGTCGCATTCGCGATCATCGGTGCGGTGCTCTATGCGATTGTTCTGGTTCTTCGATCGCCACGACCACAGCCGTCAACCGGCGCCGGAGCTCATACGAGCATCGACTCTGCAAACCTCACCCCTGCGGCGGCTCCGAGCCCTACCGCATCCAGCGGTGGCGGGGGTAAGAACTGGTTTGCTTTCATTGTCGCCGCCATTGCTTTGGTTGCATTGAAAGTGCAATTTCAACGCCCGCCAAATCAGCCAGGCATTGTAAAGCCGCCGCAACCCAATGCGCAAGTAGCAAAGGGAACCGAACGCTTCTGGAACGAGCGAATCGTCGGCCTCGCATTACTTGAGCAAGAACTTCCCGAACCAGCTGTGGATCAAACATTTGAGGACTACACCACTTCGCTCGAGGAGTTGCTCGCCGTCGGTATCGAACGATTTCCGGCCGCCGGGGGAAGCAGCGTTGAAGTCGATGCCATCAATCTCTTTAATCGGCACCGCAATGACCTCGTCGAGCTTCGCGGCGCAATTGCGGCAGTGCGAACGAAATCAACTAATGCTGACCTCCACCGCCCTGCAATACACGTTATTGCAGCAGCTAACGCTGCCTTGGCTGCGAATGCCGTTGATTTCAACGACCCGGCGGCTTCTGCGCTCTTCAGTCTCGTTGAGCGACTGGAGAAGCACGAAGTCGAGCGCGCGGCAATGCAAGGTAAGCTCTCAGAGAGATTTCCGACTTGCGTATTCAAAATTCCTGAGTGAGTGCGAACTTCAACCAAAGCTGGAGTTGTAGTGGAGTTCGGGAGGCTTAATTTCTCAGCATTTCACGTCATATCTATCTGGGGGTCCCTAACACTTCGTGACCGTACTTCAGGAGCAACATTTTGGAACCAAATGAGTCGCCGCAACAGCAGCTTGCAAAGCTGCAGGAACATGGCCTGAGACTTCGACAGAATCTCGACCAATCGCAGGCAGTCGTAAATGACCTTAACGCGCAAATCCGCGCCTTGTCGGAAGCCCAACTTGTCCACGAGGTATTTCTCGTGGGAAATGCCTTCTACGCTGAGCCGTATGAATCGAACCACGAAGCCGATACAGGCAGAGCATTCGTTGCGACGCTTTCAACACCTGGTGGTTTCGGGGCCGCGGTCTGGGATACCGAAGAGTATTACCAGGCCTGCAGGCAACTTGATCCATTGGAGCGGATTTCGAGAGATCGGAACATTCTCTTCGCCGACCTAAGTCCGCGCGCCCAGGCTCACATACTAGTGGAAGTACAGGGATTGATGGATCGATTCCTGATTGCGATCGGAGCGAAGCCCGTTCGGCCGAAGGCGCAGGATTCAGAACAGCAGTGAAGGCTGCAAATCGCCAGTCGCCACTCGCAATCCGCACAAGTCGCCGATGGCGGCAAGCAGCGGGCAGTGCCGAATGCCGCTGTTAGTCACGTTTCGGGGTAGGCCGGTCAAACGTCGCTTTCGCGTCGGCTCCCGACTCAAACTCATTTTCTTTGCCCCTATCCGCGGGCAGCCTGGCGATCAGTTGATCGTCACTCAGCAGGAATGGGACCGCGACGGTCGCATTCAGTTCACTACTCCGCAACAGATGCCGGACGTCCGTCGGATGGCTGGCAACTAATTGGCAATTCTCTTTACCCGTCGAAAGGAAACTCTGATGTCCGTTCAATCAGAATTGAAGCGCGGTATCCGTAAGCTCCTGTCTCGTTTCTGGGGACAAAAAATCCCCGCTGACCGGTGGCAGGCAATGACCTCGTGCATGGGGTACGCGTTCCGGCCCGGTGGACATAGCGATAGCTTTGCCGGACGAAGCATTCTGCCCGCCGGAACAGCGGTGATGTTTCAACTCGGCTACGAGGTTCACGAAGCTGCCGGTGGCGGTGAGAGGTTCGAGATTCCGTGTGTCGGCCTACGAGGACTGGACCAGCCCAATGGCGGAGTTCGTTACGAGCCTTCTCAAACGTGCCTTCGGGTCAACCTCGGCTTGCGCCCTCGCGCAGGAGGTCGTGGCCGAATCATTGATCCGGAGCGAAACCCAAGCCTCTTGGAGACGGCTCTGCGGATCGACAAGGAATGCCAGCGCGCGGTCGCTGCTGGACGTCGATTGCCTGACGTGGGGACCCTTCCACGAGTTCTGCTGAGCTTCACCGAGAGTCGCCTCCCACCATTTCGCGACACGCCGGCACTTCGCCATCGCGCAGCACGACAGGCGGGAATCTCGGTGCGAAAGCTGATGGCGAACGGCGAGGTGTTGATGGAGCGTTTGCTGCGCGATACTTGGGAACAGTCGATTATCTGTCCCACCGATCCGCGGAATTGGACCGAAACCTACCTCGTCGACGCAGCGCTTTGCCCGACCCCGCAGGGCTTTCTGCGAATTTATGAGGACTTCGGAGAAATCCTCGGCGTGCCCGTGTGGAATCCAGTACGGGGATTGAAGGTCGAGCGGTTCGCCAACCCAGCTTCCGAGGTACTGGTCGATGTTGGGCTTGGCAACAACCCGGACTTTAACCAGCCGATCGCAGGAGAACTGATCGAACGGATGATTGCAGGGATGCGGTGCCGGTTACAGGATCTCTCATCGGTGTTCACCGACGAGGACTTGCTCGACGGCATTACGAATCCAGACTTGCCGCTAATTACCTGGAGTCAACTCCGGCCGAAATTGCGCGGTCGGCTATCGCCATTCGCTTTGGAATGTTCGACCGACGACGATCTGAAGACGGCGGCTTTCCATCCGGAAGAGCCGCTGTTGCTTCGGAATGCCTGCCGCGTCCAGGTTATTCAAAGCTCCGGTGTTCATTCTCGCATTGCTCGTTCTACCGTCGAGCGTACCGCAATTGAAACGCCACAGTGTGTGTCGAAAGACATTGCTCAGCAAGCCGAATTGGCTTGCTAGTCGTTCATTAAGGCAAAGGCCGCGACTTGGTCGCGGCCTTTGCCGCTTTCCATTCAGCCATATTGGAGTCTATTTTGAACCCAGCGAAGCATGACAGGCGCCTGCTCACTCTTCTTGAAACCCTGAATTGGTTGGCGAAACTAATCGCCCACCAACTGGTTGAGCAGAAGACTCTCAGCCGCGAATCACCTGAAGATTCTCGGCAGGACGCATCGGTTCCCCAGGACTCGCGGGCAATCGACCCGTTGATTTCGGGCAATTCGTTACCAGTTTCCGGCGCTGAGACGCTAAAATGAGGGTGTTCCCACTGAGAAACTAGAGGAGCTCCGGGCATGGAAGCCATCGATCATCAAATACGCCGCTTGTTGCCGTTCCTGGCATGGAGCTGCAATTTTCAACGGATCTGGGAATGGATTCTCACTGCCGATGATCGGGCGGCACTCTGCAGCCCGACCCTATCGATTGCAGATGTGATTCGTCACTGGTCAGATTCCCGCGATGTGTCCACCGAGTTGGCTACGGTGGAGTTGGCGCGACGGGCACAAGTGATCCCGGAATGCCAAGCCGATTTCATGCGATCGGCAATTGCTGCATTGGCTCCCTCTATTTTGAGCGCCGATCGCAAGTCGACGGCCACGCCGAAATTTGCAAATTCTAAACTAACTCTGCCCGGCTGCGGCGAGTTTGTTTTTCGCCAGATGGCAACAGTCAGCAGGCCATGTCGAGTGCTTCAAGAATTCGAAAGGCTCGCTTGGCGTACTGAAGTACCATCCCCTTTTCACGTGGACCAGGAAGCATCGCACCAAACGCTGCATCGACTCAATCAACGTATTGGGCGCAAGGTTTTCTACTCAACGCACGGCGGAAGCATGATTGGCTGGCGATTGCCTTAGCGCAAGTGAACTGCAAGTCAGTTGCAAGCCGTGCGACTTCAGGAAAATCGCCGGACATGACGACCATCTTTCCAGTGATGGAAGGTACGTTGCTTTCCTACGCTCACTCGAAATTGAGGACCAAACGATGAAGTTGGCTGTTCCCATCCGCCCGAAGGTAGAATCGGGACCGCTTCAAGTACTGGCCATTGTCGGTAACTGTGAACATGATCGCGAATTGCTTAACAATTCGATTCTGCCACTCGTCATGCTGCGTGCAATTTGGCAGCAGCAGTCGAATTGCCGTGTGTTCCTCGGTCGCACATCCGATGGCATCGAGGCCGCGCGGCAATTGATCGCGACTCAGTCTATCGACGTGGTCGTGATGACTGACGTTAACGAGATTTCCGAAACTGCAATCGTGTCCGACGCATTTATTCGCTTCTGCGTCGCCAACAAGGCGCGAGTTATTGCGTTTCACGACGGAGTTGATACCGAGGATTTGCACCACGCGTCTCCTCGTTTCCAACAGTGCATGCTGGATTTCTTGCCCATTCCCAACGCCTAGCGATCGGCTAATTCAAGGAGGCAAGGATGTCTCTCTACCAAGAACAGGACGTTCTCAACGAGATTCCCCGTGAAGTGTTATTGGCAGTACACCGCCAAGCCGAAGAGGATGCCGACAATGTCGCCCGCTTTCTCTCGTGCTTGGCGGTGCAATTGCTGCCCGCAGGTAGCCTGCCCTCGACGGCCAGCTTCGAGCCCGAACTACTGCTGGGACTGGGGGCCGCCCTCCGCATCGCACTCTGGGAGGAGGCTGGAGTGCTGCGGGCTTTCCCGCAATTGCCGCATCCGAAGACGGCACTGCGAGAAGTACTATTTGCTGAACGACCCAACGGTCGTCGGAGTCGAAGCGAGGAAGTGCTGGAAAGCACCATTCGCCAACTTGCCTGGAACAGTGGTGAAATGGGCATTGTCGCGCTGTCGCACGACGCTGACGACGAGGAATTTGGTCGCAGGTTGGCGATCTTTTTTTGGAACCATCGACATTTGATTGGAGTAGAGAATGAAAAGGCGTCTACAGCCTGAACTCGCACTCCCACCGCGTGGAGTGCTGTATCTGCGCGACAGCGGCGGGCGGCACGAGATGACGCCGACTCAATACGTCGCTTGGGCGGAGCGCAGGGCCCGAGACTTCGAACTATCGTTTCGAGGAAGCGGCGATGAAATCGTGCGGATGATCCATCAAGGCATCCCGGTGTCTGAGGACCTGTTTCTCGACTACGGAGTAAAGGGCAACCAGTTCAGCCGGCCGGCGCTGGATGAACTTCTCAAGCAAGTAACCGTCGACCGCAGCGTCTCCCATGTTTTCATCCCCCGGCGCGATCGACTCGCTCGACCGGAGAATCCGGTGGATGGGATGCAACTGGAACTCAAGATTCTGGAGGCCGGGGCCACGGTCGTGACCATGGACGGGGTCATTGCTCCGCCCAAGAATGGCCAACATGGGATTGAGAAGCTCATTTGCATGCTCATCGACTACCACCGATCAGGGCGTGACCGTTTCGACCTGGCCGAAAAAATCATCCTGGCGCAGATTGGCCTCGCCAAGCTCGGCTTTTCGACAGGCGGCCGCCCACCGTATGCGTTCGAGCGGTGGCTTGTCGATGCCGCCGGCACGCGTGTTCGCAAGCTCGAACCAGGCGAGGTCGTGCGGAAGCAGGGACATCACGTCGTTTGGCTGCCCAAGTTCGATTCTCCGGAACTTGAAACTGCCCTGCGAATCCGTCGCGAACTGTTGCACAAGCCAGCTTCGCGAATCAAGCGCGAGCTGACTGCGGAAGGCGTTCCGTCGCCCGACGCCGGTCGGACAAGGACCGACAACGGCGTCAAGCACGAGACAAGCGGTGAATGGCATGTGAACACCATCACCGCAATTGGCCGAAACTCGCTGTATTCAGCGGTGGCCAGCTATGGCAACCGGTCGATGGGCGATCAGCTTCGTTTTTCGCCAACGGGACCGAGGCCGCTCAATTCGCAGGATCGTACGCACGACAAGGATGTGAAGGTCATTCGCAATGATCGGAGTGACGTAATTCGAACCAAGGCGCACTTCGACCCGATCGTTTCGCGGGAAGAAGATGCGGAACTCCAGCGAGTGTTGGATCAACGGGCTGGTTCCCAGCGAGACAAGCCACGCTCGCGGGATCCCCAACGGAATCCACTTGGGTGCCGGGTTTTCGACATGAACTGCGGTTGGCCCATGTACCGCGAACCCTATTTGGACGGCTTCCGTCACGTGTGCGGAGCATACCGTCACCGCAAATGTGGCTACCATCACGTCGATGGCCCAACCACGGTGAATCTTGCGATCACAAAGATTCAGCAGAGGCTGTTTTCGCCCAAGACAATGGACGCGTTTCAGGCTACCCTTGCTGCCCTGCAGACTGGAGACTCCATCGGTCCAGATGTAACCGAAGAAATTCGGGAGAAAGAACTTACCTTGGCTGGCTTCAGGCAGGAATTGGCAGCCATCGAAACGAACATGGCACGCGCAACATCGGACCGCCAGTACAACGCGATCGCCCGAGAATTTGAGAGACTGTCGATGCAGATCTCTGAACTCGAAGCAGAAATTGCGCGGCAAAAAGAGAAGAAAATGTCTCCCCCGATCGTCAACAAGGCTACGGCGTCCGAGATCGAAATCCTGCTGGAGAAGGTTTCGGAGCTGGCCGCGAAGTCAGACGATTACTCCACCGCCAGAACTCTGTTCGATACGCTGGGGGTCCGTTTGTTCGTCAGTTTCGGTAAAGCCGAGAACCCTGCAGAACGAAAGATACCCGTATTGGGAGGCATCATCACCTTCGGCGATGCTCCACCACCTGTAACTCTCTACCGAGGACCAACCGGCCGTCGGGGGAAATCAGGCACAAAGCAAGACGATCACCCTCGCCCCCCGATGGTCGGGAAGGCGAGTGTTTTGGGTGATCAGATGGGGAAGGAAGATACTTTGGCAAATGTGAGTCGGGGTGACAGGATTTGAACCTGCAACCTTCTGCACCCCATGCAGACGCGCTAGCCAGGTTACGCTACACCCCGAGGTTTTCAGATGTGACCAATTACTCGCGCAATAGGTTCACTCAGAAGCTGAGAATATCCCATATTCAGCTGGGCGTTGCAATGTGGGTTGGAGCCGATTCAATGCCCTAAGTTGCCACAAAGCTGGCGTTTTCGTCGCTATCTCCAAGGTGAAGTGAGCGTTGCGGGAAGTTTGTCTGGTGTCGGTTGCCGGGCCAATTCCGTCAGCTGATGCACGATTTCGTCGGCGCGACTCGCAACATCGTTGAATTCCCAGCGGTCATCCGGTTTGGCGTAGAGTTCACAGCGCTCGCCTTCGGCATCGTTCTGTACGATTCGCAATTGCCACGCGGGGGTTCGGACTATTCGTTGTCCCGGCGCGGCAGCGAGGATGAAATCGCGCCGTACGGCCGGTTCACCACGAACAATGCGGAGCAAGCTCGCAGCGAGGATTGTCGCGCCTTGCGTCCAACCTGCACCATCAGCAATCGTGGCAAACAAATCGGCAGGTTGAACGAGTTGCTGAGTGCGAGCCAGTGCGCCTTCGGCTTGCGGAAAACGCAGCAGACATGGCACGTGCAGCAATTCGCCGTAGAGTGCTCCGTCGCACTCGCCAACTCGTCGATGCTCACCGAGGGGATAACCGCGCGGCGAAGTAACTGCCACCAACAGTGAGT
Source organism: uncultured Pirellulaceae bacterium (assembly GCA_964394305.1). Lineage (GTDB taxonomy): Bacteria > Planctomycetota > Planctomycetia > Pirellulales > Pirellulaceae > Anatilimnocola. Next base: position 23,016 of record CAYMWL010000035.1, on the reverse strand, counting down.
CGCGCTGAGGCAATTCTTCGACAGCACCGAGCAACGCTTGTAACCCGATGTCGACGACAGCAACTTGCCCCGCATACGAGTGCGCCACGCTCAGTAGCGCGTCGGGGTCATGATCTTTGCTGAGCATTTCCTGCGGCGGTTGAACTTCTTCTGACGGCGGTGGGTCGTCTTCGTCGGCGAATTGCTGTCGCAATTCAACGGGCGCATCCCACGCACCATTCATCGCGCGAGCATGAATCCAAAGTAACTGTGGTTGCGTCGCTGACTGCCAACTTTCCAACTGCTCGATCGCTGCCTCCATCAAGCGAATGAACAATGTCTCTTCCATTTCGTTTGCCGGCGACTGCGGCGTATTGGTGGATGGCCTGACAAAATGCACTTCGTCGAAATCCGCAGAACCGGCGAACTGCGAGACTACTTCGTCGTCAGTGACCAATATTGTGCGACAGCCGGCAGTTCGTGCGAGTTGAGGCAGTGACGGCGCGTCGCTCTGTGGTGCGGCAGTTCGCCAATAGCTTTGATACGTGCTGGCCAGATCCGGGGAATTGGCCAACATTTGTTCGCAAAGGAGCGACTGGCTGGCGAATTGGTTGAAACCAGGAGTTTCCAGCCAGGTGTTGCCGTAAGGACCGAGGTAGCCGGCACCGAGACGATCGATGACGAGAACAATTGCGCTGTGTGCAGAGGACATGCTCTTAATATACCGCAGAACACCGACCATTTGACTGCACTAGTCAACCAGTTCGAGCGGAAAGTGGTTGCTGCCGGTCGTGACCTCTTTTTCGAACGGCGTTTGCAGCGGCGACGCGTACTTGGCGGGGAGTTCGTTCTTCGGCATCCCGCCCGGTTTGTAAGGATCGACAATTCCACTACTCGGGAGAATTTTCTGCAAGGTGATTTTGTAAAGACCGGCGCTCGCTCCGCTTCGTTCGTCGCCGGGGGCGAAGTAGGTTTTGACACTGAAATTGCCGTTGGCATCGGTCACGCCCCGCGCCGGCTTGAGTTGATCGGCTTCTTTCGCTGCCGTCAGTGTTACATCGGCGCCGACGACTGGTGCACCTTTGTAAGTGACGACGCCGGTGACGGGCTGCATCTTGGGGCCGGAGCCGCAGCCCGACGCGGTGATCGATGTTGCCAAAACCAACAAGAGAATCGCATTCCGGAAGCAGGAATTCATTGCAAGTTTGTCTGGCTCGTAGTGAAAGCTGTGTTGATTAGAAATTCGGCACGGGGTTGCCGTCGCGCCGATCGCCCAGCATTTGATACGTCGTGTGATCGATATTCTCGCGGATGAAGTGGACGCTGCCGTCGCACATGCCGAACATCGCGCCGCCGGGATGCTTGGATTTAAAACCCATGTTGGCGTTCCAGGAGTTTTCCTTATTCTGGCAACCGGGCCCACCGTTATTGGGATCATTCGGGACGCCCCGTTCTCCCGGGCAAGTCGGCAGATTGATCGGCGCGGTTGTGGCAAACCACAGACCTTCGGAGAGTGCCCAGCTTTTGCGATACAAATGGCCGGAGCACCAGCCCCGCACTTCGCCCATCATAATGGTCGAGGATGTTCCATCGGTAGCTTCGGCGAGACGTGCTGCCCATGTGCTCCGGGCGAACACGCCGCTAGTCTTCTCGGGCCAGGGGCAATCGGAGCGAATGTTGCCGGGGCCGGCACTGTTACAATTCGGCGCAAGCGAAGTGTAGCTGAACCAATCCTCGCCGTCGTCGTCGCTGTCATAGTTTGCGCCGCCCGTTCCGACGATCGAAGACATGTTGCAGCCGGCGCCCGATTGCATGATTTGCGCGCCGATGGAGCCTGCGTAATTCGTCATCGCCAGTCCGTTGTAAGTGCGCTCATGCTGAACCGTCGGACAGATGTACGACTTGATCAGTTGCGATTTCAACTTGCTGCCATCGATCGTTTGCTCGCCCGGCAGCGTTGAGAGTGTGAACTGGATCTTTTCAAAACGCCCCCGTTCCTCAATGAAGGGCAATAATAATACCAGATGCGATGCCCGATCACGGTCTTCAAAGGGTTCGAGCGTTTGGACGATGTGATTAATATTGCAGGGGAGGCGGCCATAGGTGTCGTGATAGTTATGCATGCCAATTCCAATCTGTTTCAGATTGTTGGTGCACTGTGTGCGGCGGGCCGCTTCGCGGGCAGCTTGCACGGCGGGAAGCAGCAGAGCGACCAGCACACCGATGATGGCAATCACCACCAGCAATTCAACTAGCGTGAAACCCATTCTCTTTTGGGGAGAAATCGGTAACCGGCCTGATGGGCTGAATGGTTTGTTGCTCATGGGCGATATGTTACTGCGTCGAATGTTGAAAATCGAGCTTTTCATCAGCAAACTGCCGCGAACCCGCCCGGCAACCGGCGTGTCCCAAGGTTGCAGCAAATCGCCGTCGCAGTAAAATGGCTGAGGCAGGCCCGCAGGCGCAACATCGTGGCGGGCCTGGTTTGTTTCTTGCTGCTTGTTACCTGGCCGTCAACTCACAACTTGGAAAGCAATCCGCATGAGCCGCGTCGCCATCATCGACTATCAGATGGGAAATCTGCGGAGCGTGCAGAAAGGCTTTGAACGCGTCGGCGTGCAGGCCGAAATCATCGCCGACCCGCGGCAAATCGGCCCGACGGACAAAATCGTCCTGCCGGGGGTGGGAGCCTTTGGTGACGCCATCGCGGAGCTACGCCGCCGCGATTTTGTAACGCTGATTCGCGACGCCATTGCTGCGAATCAACCCTTTCTCGGTATCTGCCTCGGGTTGCAGATGCTCTTCGATGTGGGCTACGAAGGGGGCGAGCACGAGGGTCTTGGCATTCTTCGTGGCAAGGTGCTGCGGTTTGATTTGCCGCATGAGTTCAAAGTGCCGCACATGGGCTGGAACCGCGGCCGCATTGTTCGTCAGGCGCCGATTCTGCAAGGGACAGCACCGGACACTTATTTCTATTTCGTCCACTCGTACTATGTAGTGCCCGAAGACAACGAGGTTATCGCGATCGAATGCGATTATGGCGGCCCATTTTGCGCGGCAGTGTGGAAAGACAATCTCTTCGCCACGCAATTTCACCCAGAAAAGAGTCAGGCGGACGGGTTGAAGCTACTCAAGAATTTTGCAGCGCTCGACCTGGTACATCACTGATCCTGAGCCCCGGCAACCACTTTCAGGGGGCGTTCAAAAAGTCGGGTACTTTTTGAACGTTTACGCTGAAACCGCCCGCTGGCCCGTTGTTTGCGGTTTGGTCAGCAGCGAAACCACAATTAGCACAATGAACCCCAGCGGCACCGTGACGATCGCAGGTTGACTGAAAGGGACCAGGGCGTCTTCGGGTTTGAGCTTGTACAAACTTGTATAGGCATCGCTGCTGAGCATTACCCAGCCCAGCGAACTGATCATGCCGACCAGGATCGACGCGGTGATCCCTTGCTTGGTCGTGCGCGACCAGAAGAGCAGCATGATGAGCGACGGGAGGTTGGCCGACGCTGCGATGTTGAAAGCCCAGCCCACGAGAAACGTTACATTAAAGTTCTCGAACAAAATGCCCAGCACGATCGCGATGGCACCCACAACGACGGCCGAGATCTTGCCCACGCGCACTTTCTCATGATCGGTCATTTTCCATTTCAGAAAATTACTGAGCAGATCATGGGCCACCGCGCCGCTGGCTGCCAGGATCAAACCACTCACGGTACCCAGCACCGTAGTAAAGGCGATCGCCGAGATCACCGCGAACATGAACTCGCCGAACTTGCGCGCGAGCAGCGGCGCGGCCATGTTGCTGTTGGTCGGATCGAGTACGCCGCTGGTCATCGCACCCAGGCCGAGATAGAGCGTGAGAATATAAAAGAAGCCGATGCTGGCGATGCCCACGACCGTGCTTTTTCGTGCTGCTGATTCGTCCTTGACCGTGTAGTAACGAATCAAGATGTGCGGCAGCGAAGCCGTGCCGCCGAAGAGGGCCAGCATGAGCGAAAAGAAATTGAGCTTGTCCTTCCACTGCGGGCTCCGCACGCCTTTGAACGTGGGACTCGCACCGGGCAACATCAGATCGGCGCCTGACTTCACCGTGGGATAGTAGATGGTTGTCTCCAGTCCCTCGCCATCCGTCAATTTCAGGGTGGACCATGTTTCAATCTCGCTCCGCTGCACAGTCGCCAGATACGAAAGCGGCCCCAGCGGCGCCGCGTCTTTAGTATCGCTCGGCAGACTGACGACGCGCCCCACGGGCATAAAATCGTTCTTGCCGCGTTCGCGCAAGGCACCATTGACGTACAGCTTGCCGTCGATCACTTGCGACGACTGTACTTCGTACACTTCATCGACGAGCTTGCCCTTCACCTTGTGCCACACGCGCACCTGGCCGTCTTTATTCTTCACCAGGTAAAAATCCTTTCCTTTATCGCCGGCCCAGTCGCCCGTCCGTGGCAGGATGTCGAATTTACTTCCATTCGCCCGTTCAAAGTCGTCTAGCCGGGCCGATTGGTAGTAGTCTTGCAGCCGCTTCTCGCCAAGCTTCGAATCGGTCGTCAGACCTCGTTGCAGAATCATGCCGGTCAAGATCGTGCAGAACAAAACCAGCAACGCGCCTTTGATAAATTGCACCCACGTGGTCGACACCATGCCAGCCGTCACCACGATCATGATCACAACCACGCCGACGCCGATCACGCCGATGTAGTGCTGTTCCACTCCCAACAACGGCTTGATCAACGCGCCCGCGCCGACCATCTGCGGAATCAAATAAAACAAACTGACCACCAGCGTGCTGATCGCCGCGGCGAGCTTGATGCCTTGGCTGTGAAACTTGGCGTCGAGCGCGTCGGCGAAGGTGAACTTGCCCAGCCGTTTCAAGGGCTCTGCGATCACCAGCAGCGCAACAATCCAGCCTGCGAGGTAACCGATGGAGTACAAAAAACCGTCGTATCCATAGAAGGAGATCATCCCGCAAATGCCGAGAAACGACGCGGCCGAAAGGTAATCTCCGGCAAATGCCACGCCGTTCACCAGCCAGGGGATCTCGCCATGTGCGGCATAGTAGCCCGCGGCCGACTTGGCCTTCGACCCAAGGTAAAAACTGATGCCGAGGACGACCGCGACAAAAAAGCCAAAGACCGCGAGGGCTGCGAACGACGTTTCGTGAATCATGAGAGGAGCAAGAGCGAAAGATGGAGAGGTGCGAAGAGGCCGTGCCCAGATCGCATTACACGCTGGGAGCCTGCACGTTCTTGCACAGCAACATGTAAATAATCGAAATCACAAAGGCCCCTAAGATCAGGCCAAAACCGTACAGCACGGCAACGTTCACGCCGCCGAGCGCAGCTTGCTGCAGCACTTTTCGCCCCTCGTCCGTCGCTGATAGGACGACAAACCCGATATATGCAGCCAAATAGAACACAAACAGCACGAGGCCCATGCGGGCGTTGTAACTGCGGATGGCAAGAATTTCGGCGGACGGCGGTGCGGGCGGCTTATTCATAGGTGGCCAGAATAACAACGCCCCGCCCCGTTGTCACGTGGAATGGCGTGCAGCGGTCACCTAAGATAAGGGCTGGCAGTGGTTGTTCTGCCGCTACAACCCCTTTTTGCTAATCACTATGCCCAGCCTGCAACCGCGCATCGCTGCCATCCGCCGTCAGGTGAGCCTCGTGCAAACGGGGTACGCTTGGGGATGGACGATTGGCGTCGGCTTAGCTGCCGCATTGCTGGCTGGAAGTGTCGATGCCGCACTGCGATTACGGGCCTGGCCGTTGCGGTTGTTGCTGACCGCCGCAGTCGTCACGGCGGTTGTTTTTGCAGTTCGTCGATGGATCCTGCCGTGGTGGCATAGCTCCTTCACCGATGTGCAAATTGGCCGGCGGCTCGAAATTCTTCATCCTCGCTTGGGCGAGCGACTTTCGTCTGCTCTAGCCTTTTTGCAACAGGGCAACGAAGATGCCCGCGAAGGCTCGCTCGAACTCCGCTATGCCGTCGTCGCCGAAGCCGAATCGATCGCGGCCGATCTGCCGTTAGAAAAGTCAGTCGACGCCCGCCCGCGAAATCAAGCGGTGGCGGTTTGCATCATGCTGTTGCTCGTTGCGATCGGTCTTTTACTTTGGCAGCCTGCCAATTTCGCTCGTGCAGCAGTTCGCCTGGCCTGGCCCATCGGTGGTCCCGCTTGGCCCCCTCAACATCAGTTGCAGTTGCTCACGGCACCAACGGCCGTCGCCCTTGGCGAAAGTTTCGAAATGCAGGTGATCGACCAGCGCGGACGCTTGCCTGCCGACGCCACCATCACGCTGCATTACGATCAGCCTGCTCGGCGGACTGAGCGTCATCCGCTGCAGCAACGGGGCGATAAATTGGTTTATCGAATCGAGCAAGTGTTGCAAGGATTTCGCTATGAAGTGGCCGGCGGCGACGACGATTCGCTACCGGAAATCACGCTCGTTGTCGTTCAGCCGCCGAAGTTAAACGATTTAATTTCAATCACTGAGCCACCTGCCTATTCGGGGCTGAAAACAGAACGAGGCGGCCGCCTGATCAAGTTCGTCGCTGGATCGCGCCTTTCGATCGTCGGTAAACTCGATCGACCTGCGAAAGCGGTCAGTCTCAAATCGACACAAAAGGAGCAAGTACCGCTATGCGTGACTACGAGCGAGTCGCTCAGTTTCGAATCGATTTCGACGGTTCCCTGGAAGCCTGCGAAGTCGGATCATGTCTGGATCGAATTAACCGACGAAACCGGCAGCGTCACTGGTCGTGATGGTCCGCTGGAGTTGCAAGTCGTCGTTGATGCGCCACCGACGATCAGTTGGGACCAGCCCGGCGATCATAGCGCTTTCAGCAACCAGGCCCTCGTGCCGATCGCTGCCCTAGTTAAAGATGATCTCGCGGTGCGACGTGTTGAACTCCGTTTTGCTGCGATCGGCAGCGAAGCGATGTCGCCGCAAGCGGTCGTGCTGTTTGAGCAACCGGAGCCACCGACCAAAACGCTTGGCGAAGGAGATTCCAGGCCGGTAACTTATGCCTGGGATCTGTCGCAGCTGAATATCGCCGCCGAGGGAGCCGCGTTTTCCATTCAACTCGCGGCTCGCGATTTTAACAATCAAGAGACCGTTTCGCCGCCGCGGCGAATCAGTTTGATCTCTGCACAAGACCTGCAAAATCGCCTGGTACAACGACAAGGGGCGATCCTGGAACAGTTGGGCGAAGTTCTCCGCCTGCAGCGACAGGCTCGCACGCTCATCAGCGAAGTTGCCGCGCGGCAGCAATATCTGGGAAAGTGGCAACCTCGCGATCTCGATGTATTGCAAAGCGCCGACCTGCAGCAGCGCCAAGTCGCCCGGCTGCTCAAGAATCCCGACGATGGTCTCGCGAAGCAAATTGAACTGCTGCTCGCTGAATTACAGGCGAACCGACTCGGCGAAGACGGCATCGCCAGTCGCATGCTCTCGTTGCAAAAGCAGATTCGGCGTTTGAGCGATGACGTTCTGCCTCCTCTCGAGGAGCAAATGGCAACTGCTTTAAAGAGCGCGCGACTTCGCTCCGAGCAAAAGCGGCTGGAGAATGATTCGAGCGATTGTGCCGACGAACCGCTCCCTTTGAATAACATCACGGAACAACAGGACTTGGCCGTCAGCGCACTCGAAACGATGCTCGGTGAACTTGCGCAATGGGATAGCTTCAGCCGCATTGCCCGCGAAGTCGGCCTGCTCAAACAGGAGCAACAGAAGTTGAGAGAACAGACAGAAAGCATTCGCGTTGCCCTTGCTCTCGCACAGCGGGATGCGGAGCCCATCAATCTGGCGAAACAAACGGCTCAGCGGCAATTGGAAACGGCTCGGCAATTCGACAAGCTGCAACAGCGCATGGAAGCGCTGCTCGCCAAATTGCAGGACAGCGATCCTCTCGCGGCTGGAAGTTTGGCCGATGCATTGGATGCTGCTAAGCGGCTGGCGATCGGCGGCCAAATGCGTTCAGCTGCCCGGCAGTTGCAAGACACACGCGCGGGAAACGCAGTGCAAACGCAGGACCAGGCAATTGCCGGGTTGAATGAAGTGCTCGAGCGGCTTGCCAGCCGCCGCGATCAAGATGCCAAACTCCAATTAGCAGCTTTGACCGCGGCTGCCGGTGAACTGAATAACCTCACTTCGCGCAGCGAAAACCTCGCGCGCGAAGCGGCCGCTGCGGCGCAATCGAATGATCCCCAAAAGCGTCAACTTCAACGACTCACGAAGGACGCTCAGCGATTGGCTCAAGAAGTTGCGGAACTCGCTCGCAAACTTGAACGTCTGCGAGCGAAGGGGGCCGCCGCTGCAGCGAAAAAGGCCGGCTCGTCGCTATCGCAGGGGAGCCAAGCCGCCAGCGGCGGCGATGGCGGCGCTGCGGAGCAGCAAGCGAAATCCGCACTCGAAGAACTGCAACAAGCCAAACAACAATTGCAGCAGGAAATTCAGAAGGCCCAGGAAGACCTAGTCCGTGAAAAATTGGCCCGGCTCGAATCAGAACTCGCCGGATTGCTTAAACGGCAGCAGAATCTGCTCCGCGAAACGGAGCGACTCGATGCGGTGAAGAAGGCCAACAACAACAGCCTGACTCGTGCGCAACAAGTTTCGCTTCGCGATCTCGCTGAAGCGCAACGCCTGCTCGCCGATGCTGTGCAGCAAAGTAGCGAGGCATTTTCCTCCGGCGACTCGTTTCAGTTGGCACTCGCCGGTGTGCGGCAACAAATGCAGCGAGCTCATCGCAGCCTCGCTCGCAGTCAAACCGACCTTGCCACGCAAACATCGCAAGAACAAGCCATCGCCCGTCTCAAACAGCTGCTCGCTGCTGCCATGTCACAAGCCGAACCGGCTGCCGACGACGGAAATCAGCAAGGCCCCGCGCAACCGATGGATGGTCAGCCGGAAGTCCGCAGCATTGGCGAATTGCAACTGCTCGAGAGTCTGCAACTGGAAATCAATCGTCGCACCGCAGAGTTGGAAAAGTCGCGTGCGAAAGCGGGTGAATTCACTGCTGAACAGGAAGCCGAACTGGCGGAGCTTGCCCAAGAACAGGGAAAGTTGGCCGAAATCGTCCTCAACTTGATCCAGAAGAAGGCAGCAGACAACGCAGCAGCGCGGGCGAATGCAGAAGACGGAGTTCCACCCAGGCCGCCTGCGAAAAAGCCGAGTGATGGCTTGGATGAAGAGTTGCTTAAGGATCTCAAATAGCAAGCGCGCTCAGCCACTGGCAAACTGCCGCACCATTCCCGCGTAAGCGCCAGCGCGCTCGATCAGTTCTAGATGATTCCCCTGTTCGATGATTCGGCCATCTTCCAGTACCAATACCTGATCGGCTTTGCGAATCGTGCTTAATCGATGCGCGACGACGAAACTGGTGCGACCCGCGAGCAACTTGGACAGCGCGGTTTGAATGCGAAGTTCCGTCAGCGTGTCCACACTGCTGGTTGCTTCGTCCAGGATCAAAATTCGCGGATTCGCCAATAGCGCACGGCAGAAACATACGAGCTGTCGCTGCCCGAGCGAAAGCTGTGCCCCGCGTTCTCCCACCTGCGTCTCCAATCCCTGCGGCAATGCGGCGAGCATATCGAGGCAGTCGAGTTGGACACAGGCGAGCACGACATCATCGTCAGTCGCTGCCGGCCGTCCGACACGAATGTTTTCCTTCACGCTGCCGCTGAAGAGGAAATTCTGCTGCAGCACGAGCCCCATTTGATGATGCAACGAATCGCTGGTGACCTGACGTGTGTCGTGACCATCGATGAGCACCAGTCCTTGTTGCGGCAGATAAAACCGCGCGATCAGGTTAATAATCGAACTCTTACCGCTGCCTGTGCGACCAACGAGAGCAATCGTTTCACCAGGCTGAGCGATCAGCGAAATCTCATGTAACACCGGCCGCTCGGGATCATAACCAAACGTAACGTTCCGGAGTTCGACATGTCCAATGACAGGCGGCAATGTTTCGGCATTTGCAGCATCAGTCCATTCCGGCTCACGATCGAGCAGTGCGAAAACCCGTTCAGCGCCCGCCATCGCAGTGAGAGCCTGGTTGTATTGATTGCCGAGAATTTGGATCGGGCTAAAGAAACTGTTGGCGAGAAAGAAGAAATACACGAGGTTCTCGACGGGCATATCGATACCGGGCGTCAACACGCGATATCCACCGATCAGGAGCAATGCCACGATAAAAATCTGGCTGTTCAGTTCCAATAGCGGTAGCAGCAAACCTTCGCGGCGGACCGCGCGGACGACATTCTCGCCGTGCCAGTCGAGCAATTCGCGAAACAGTTCTGCGTTTACGTCTTGTCGCACATAGCCTTGAGTCACTCTTACGCCGTTAATCGATTCGGCCAGCGTAGCAGTCAGCCTGCTGAAACTTTCCTGCACGACGCGATATGCAGTGCTCAGCTTTCTTCGAAAAATGCGATTCAGAGTCCACAGCAACGGCGCCATCGCAACGACTACGCTGAACAGCGCCCAGTCTTGATAGAGCATCAATCCGCCGGCCACGAGCATCTGAAAAATGCCAACCAGGCTCACGAACAGCACATCTTGCACGCCGACGCGGAGTGCTTCGCAATCGCCCGTGACACGGCTGATGATTCGCCCGATCTTGGTCTTGTTGTAAAAACTCATCGGCATTTGCTGCAGATGCGAGAAGATCTGGCGGCGCAAATCGTGAATCACCGCTTCGCCCAATTCCAGGGCCAATCGCTGCCGAAAGTGGAACACTACCTGTGTCGACAATGCTAGCGCTGCCAGGCCCAGCGCTCCAAGCAAAATCGACTCCAGCGGCCACGCGTATTTTTTGTATTGCGTAATCGGGCCAGCAATCACCGCGGCCGTTGTCCACGCCACCAACGGCAGTTGAATCGCCCGCAGCAGCACGCAGATAAAAAGCACGTTGCGTTTCCACGCATACGGGCGCATGTAGCCGATCAAGCGAGTAATCAGCCGTAGATCGAGCGGCCGCTTGTCTGGTTCGCGCTCATCATCCTTGCGTGGCGCGGTGATCGAAAGTTTGCGAATCGCGCGATCGGGAGCAGCAGCGGTCATTCCTTCTCGTTACCCTTCAACACTTTCATCTCCGCTCTCATCCTAGTTCTTCGGAATATCCCAGCTCAATTCGATCGGGTTCTTGGCGTCGAGAGGTACGTCGACCTTCTGTCGCTCGGCGCCAGTGGCAAAGCGCGCAGGAATGTAGCTCTTGGCCGTGCTGGGATTGTCTGGAGTCATTTCAACTTCCCAACACGTGACATTCACCACATACTGCCCGGGAATTAATTTGACCTGGTAAGTGCCATCCCCTTCGATCACGACGCTAGCCGGTTTACTCGGCATGCCTGCCGCGGGAGTCACCGCGGTGAAATCGAGAGTCGCAGGTTTGGGCCACGCGCCGCCGGCGAACGTTACCTTACCCTTGACGGGGATTTCCGGCGGACCACTCGGACCACAAGCCGTCAGCGTAACAAGGAGCGCCGCCACGCACAGACAGATCGCCGGTCTCCACACAGCCGCCATTAACTCCATCTTCATCGAAGTCGCCTCGCTCAAGGTTATAATTCGTGGAACAATGTCGTTGTACGACGAGTCATGATTCTCGCCGACAACTACCATTTCAGCAATTCCCTGCTGGTCCATCGGAGTTTGCGATGCGTTCGTTCGTGTTTTTGGTTTCGGCCTGCCTGCTGGTTGCGGCGTTTTCGTTGCCGATCATGGCTCAAGACCCCACAAAAATCTCTCCGGCAGCGGAGCTTGTCGCCGCCAAGCGCGTGCTAATCATTGCTCATCGGGGAGCGAGTAAACATGCGCCAGAAAACACTTTGCCGGCCTTTGAAGCAGCACTCAGAACCAAGTGCGATCTTATCGAACTCGATTACTACCACTCGGCTGACAAAGTCCCCGTCGTGCTTCACGACAAGGATCTCGACCGCACTACTAACGCTGCTGCCGTGCTCGGCAAAACGAAGCTGGAACTCGACGAAGTAAACTTGTCGGATCTGCAAAAGCTCGATGCGGGGGCTTGGTTCAAGCCACAATTCGCAGGCGTCAAGGTGCCAACACTCGTCGAGTCACTTCATCTGATCCAATCCGGCGGCATGACACTCATCGAGCGCAAAGTCGGCGATGCGGAAACGATCGTCAAACTGCTCGATGAGAAAAAGCTCCGAGGCCACGTCGTCGTTCAAGCATTCGATTGGAAATATATTGCCGCGTGCCACAAGCTCGCACCCGATCTGGTGCTCGGTTGTCTCGGCAGCAAGGAGCTCACCTCGGAAAGAATCGCCGAAGCGAAGCAGACCGGGGCTGCTGCCATCGGCTGGCGGGAAGGTGACTTGACCGCAGAAAACATCGCGGCGGTGCACTCAGCCGGGTTGAAGTGCTGGGCATACACCGTGAACGATCGCCGCCGGGGCAAGCAGTTGATCGACGCCGGCATTGATGGGCTGATTACCGATGACCCGGCTTACATGCAAGGTTTGCTTGCGCTGAAAAAATAGTGGCCAGAACAAGGTGACATGAACATGGGCGATATCAAAAGTCCCGCGGTTCTCTATTGCAAAGGACTCCTGTTCGTCGTTTTGGGACTGGTTGCCGTCACCGCAATTCTGTTGCGGCATCCAAGCTTTTATCTGGCAATGCTGCTCGCGATTGCCATCTGGTCATTCTGCCGGGCCTACTACTTTTCATTCTACGTGATCCAGCATTACATCGATCCTGAATACCGGTTCGCAGGGTTGTTCTCGTTCTTCCAATATCTTTGGCAACGTCCGTCGCAGCTTAAACCAGTTTCCAGCCAGCGCGATACTCTCGGCGTATAATCGGATCGGCCTCAGGGCAATCCTTCGCTTTGAGATTCACCGAGTCCCACTCAATTCTCCTGCCGGTGCGATAGGCCACGTTGCCCAGGTGATTGGCTTCGGTCAGCCAGCCTGCGTATTCGAAGTTGCAGGTCGTCGGCGCACCGGTTTTGCACGCATGTAACCATTCCGCATGATGCCCCAGAGATTTGGGAATGAACGGCTCGGGACGTTTGAAATCCTTGAAGTCGGCTTCCGGCAGTAAAACATGCTTGCCGTAATCTGACAGCAGCATGCCTTTGTCTCCGATAAACAAACATCCGCTGTCCCACTGCGGAATTTTTTTGTCGAGCCAGATCTGCGGCTTATTCACCCCCTGATACCATGTCATTTTAACAGCGGGCATGTCGCCGCGGGCATCATATTCATAGGTGGCCTGCATCGACGCCGGGGCCAATTCCGGATGCGGCGGCGGCCCCGCAGCAGTTATTACGCGCGGCGTTTGCAGCTTGAGCGCCCAGAACGGCAGATCGTTCCAATGGCTGCCGAGATCGGACATCGTGCCACTGCCGAAATCCCACCAGCGATACCATTTTGGGCCAGGGAAATAGACATCGTGAAAGGGTCGCTCCGGCGCTGGCCCCAGCCACAGATCCCAGTCAAGATTTGCAGGAATCGGTGATGCTCCCGCGGGGCGCTCTTGCACGTTGACAATGTCGCCATATTTCTTCGCATCTTCTGGTGATTGCCGGCCCCAAGCGCGTGACACCCATACGTGACATTCGCGCACGCCGCCGATCGCGCTGGTTTGAATCAACTCGACCACGCGACGATAATTTTCGCCGGCATGGATCTGCGTTCCCATTTGCGTGGCGACTTTGGCCTTGGCTGCTGCTTCGCGAATGATGCGGGCTTCCCAAATGCTGTGCGTCAGTGGTTTCTCACAGTAGACATGCTTGCCTAGTTGCAGAGCGGGAAGCGTGGCGAAGGCATGCGTGTGTTCGCACGTGCTGACCACCACGGCGTCGAATTCTTTGTCGTTATCGAACAGCCGGCGAAAGTCAGTTGCCTTGCGAGCGTTCTGATGCTGTTGCCCGGCTCGATCCACATGAGATGCATTCACGTCGCACAAGCCGACGATATTTTCAGACGTTACGGACGATAAATTTGCCCCGCCGCGTCCACCGCAACCGATGACCGCGATGTTCAGTTTGCTGTTGAGGTTCTGCCCGCGCAGGAACGCCGGCGCAGTGAGAGACAAAGTTGTGGCGCTGGCCGCTACTCGCAAAAACTCGCGGCGTGAGAAGTGACGATTTCGCGACATCACCGAACTCCGGTTGGTAATTGGCAGTACAGTAGCCGGCATATTAGCAGCCGCCTGCGCCAAAGAGAATCAGCTATCCGTTGATTGCAAATCCAACATGCTGGCCGACGTGGAAGCATGTACCGTTCTGCGCAATTTGACGATGCTGGAGTTCAGATGCTGAAAATTCCTGGCAAAAACAGCATTTTTGACTTCGCGAGAGTGACACACCAATAACAGCTCCCGCGCGGCACATCGGTTGCGACGCATTGGGTCGCAACGCGTCGACTGCGATCGATGGAAGCTACGAATAAGCCCGTTTCTAGGCGGACAAATACCGACAATTTGCCAGGTGCACCTACCCACACGGTCAACAAACCGGTGCTCGACTCCGGGAGTTGCGAATACTGCGACTTCCGTTTGTTATGCGCCGGCAACCTGCTTGTTATTTGATGGATCGACTCGACTTCCACTCGTGGACGACTTCACCGTGGATATCGCGATGCCGGACGACGATCTCGCTGGTTGCGTCTTTCGCTTGAAGTGTCACCGACAAAAAGCCGCCTTTGACGCGGTGAAACTTGTGGTAGGCGTCATCCTGTCCGGGCGAGCCACCCGCGTGTTCGTTGCTCGCGGCGCCAACGCTGAATTCCCGCACGCCCGTTTTCGGATCGACGGAATGATACTGCCAATGCCGATCGCCGCAGATGACGAAGAAGTTTTCCGGCAAATTTTGTTGCAGCCAAGCGCGCAACTCATTGCCTTCGTGAGCAAAACCTGAGTTAGCGTGATTGTCATTCTTGTTGCCACGATCGGGACCCACGAGCGGCGTCGGACTGATCAGGATTTTCCAAGTGGCATCACTCTCTTTGGCCGTCGTTTTGAACCACTCTTTTTGCGCGTTGCCCCAAATTGTTTTCTCTGGACCATCCGGCTGATTGTTCGGTGAACGATAGTCACGGCCGTCAGTGAGCCAGATTTGCAAGTCGCGGCCCCAGCGAAATGTGCGATAACCTTTTTCCGACAAGGGCGTTTGCTGGCGAAAGATTTTCTGGCCTTCGGCAAACGACAGCAGGCCATATTTGTTCCCCGGCCAGCTGTCGTTCCTTAATGTGTCGTGATCGTCTTTGAGCCAGTAGGTGCCCGTGTTTCGCAATGTTTCCACAAGCCGCGGCAGCGAGAACATGCGTTCCCAATGCAACCGGGCCAGCTCAGGAGTCTTGGCACTGGGAGCATCATTGTCGTAATAGACGACATCCCCGGTCATGGAAATGAACTTCGGTTTGAGCTTCAGCATCGACGGATAAATGTCGTGACCATCGGGATGGCCCCGATCTGGATAACCCTGGCAGGTCATCACGCAAAAGTTGAGGTTGCTCGGACTCTTCTCGTCCGGCGCTGTTTCGAATTGGCCAGACAGACTTTGGTGCGGAAACTCGTCCTCTGCGCGCGTTTCAACGCTGTAGCCGTAGAGCGTACCAGGCAGGAGATTTAATAAGCGAAACTGTTGTGTGAAATCCGTCGCCGCGGAAGCTTTTTGCCACTCGGTCTCCTGCGTTGCGAGTCCGGCTATGGCGATATTGACCGGAACGTAGCGAAGACGGATTTCACCGGCCTGTCCGGGACATGCGCCTTCGATTTCGCTGACTGGCACATCAACCGTCGCTGGTTCTTGGTTCGTCCCTTTCCCTTTGAAGACGACGCCTTTGTTGTTGCGCGTGGCGTGCTTCGTCAGCCGAGTCCAGATGATCGCCGAGGTCGGCGTGATCTCGCCGACCCGCACGCCGGTGGCTTGATGCGATGTTGGTTTATCGCGAGTGTCGGAAATGGCGTCATTAGCTGACAGAGCCGTGGTTGCAGTTGCCGCGAGAAACGTCCGGCGGGAAACGCTATCGGCAGAGGACTCGGCAGGCATGGCACACCTCAGGGAGCAGAGTTGAGTTTCGGCAGCGCACGTTGCCAAGAGAGCAGACTATCGCGAAAAGCAGCGACGATTGTGGCCTGTTGGGTGGCGACATTGGTTTGTTCACGTGGATCGGTTTCAAGGTCGTACAACTGCAATTGCGAACCGTCGGGATTCATCAGCAATTTCCAGTGGCCGTTGCGCATCGAGAGTTGCGGGCTGCGGTCGAAGCCAGCTGGGTATTTGAAACTGGTTTCATTGCGGCCGTATTCCCAGAACAGCGGCTTGGTGCGAGTTGCTGATTTGCCGAGCAACTGTGGGCTGACGTCTTCGCCATCAGGCTCATATTCCGCGGGCAGCCTTTTCGAGGCAATCGCAGCCAGCGTCGGCAGCAGATCGACACCGGCGATGACCGACTTTTCGTCGACTGCCGCGGCCCGTACTTTTCCGGGCCAGCGGGCAATAAGCGGCACGCGTATGCCACCTTCGTACAAGCTCAGTTTGCTGCCGCGAAGCTGCGTTGTTCGTTTCGATTGAAATGTCGGCAGCGGACCATTGTCGGAGATGAACAGCAGTAGCGTGTTCTGCGGCAGGCTCGCTACGAGCCGGCCCAATTGCTTGTCGAGTTCTTTGAGAACCTTTTGCAAGTTCTCCAGAGATTGGGGCTTTGCTTTTTCATCTTTCGACACGGCCTCGGGCACCCAGGGTGTGTGCGGATCGTCGAGCCAAACGTTGACGAAGCAGGGCTGTTCCGGATGATTGGCGATGAACTGCAATGTGCGATCGACAAAGAATGCGGATCGGTCCCAGCGCTTCACTTTGTCTTGATCGGACCAGATCCAATTCGTCGCGGTGATATCCGGATGCGGTTCGGGGCTCTCCCAGGTACCGGCTGCTTCATCGTAACCGTAGGCAGAAAACTTCGGAGCTGCGGTTACATCGCGACCACCTCCCAAATGCCACTTACCAAAATGCGCAGTGGCATAGCCAGCGTTTTTTAGCACACGCGGCAGCGAGGGCGCTGCGGCGTCGAGAAAATCTGCCTGCTCGCACTCGCGATTTCCTTTCTTGTCTTGCAGGAAGCTCGTAATATTCCACCTGGCAGGAAACTGCCCCGTGATAATCGCGCAGCGCGCGGGGGAACAAATGGGCGCAGCGGAATAGAATTGGGTGAAGCGCGTTCCCTCGCGGGCGATTTGATCCAAATGCGGCGTCTTCACGATTTCGCCGCCGTAGCAACTCAAATCCCCCAGCCCGAGATCGTCGGCAAGGACCAACACGATATGCGGACGATGTTCCGCCGCGACCGATAAATTCGAAGCCGCGAGCAAGAGCAACAAAACCGAAAAGTGTTTCATTCCTTCGCCTCTCCCGCCGGGCGTTTGTTGTTCTTGATTTCATCCCAATGCTTGTTCGCCGTGTCCCGCAATTGCTTGACGATCTCGGGATTATCCTCGGCTACGTTCTTCGTTTCACCAAGATCGTTGGCGAGATTGAAGAGCGCGGGCACATCGATTGCAAGCAACTTTTTCTTCGTTCCATCGGGTTGCTTCTTATTGGCGACTGCGGGCAAGCCATTCAAAAAGAGCTTCCAGTCTCCCACTCGAATTGCCGCGAGTGCACCAGCCCCGGTGAAATACAAGTGCGTATCGCGTACGTCCGGCGCTTGTGGATCGAGTAGGAGCGAGCTGATATCGCGACCATCGAGCGTGCGATCTTTCGGCAGTTCGGCGCCGATCAGCTTGGCCATCGTTGGCAGCACATCAATGTTGCCCGCAATGCGGTTGCAGATGACGCCGGCGGGGATCTTTCCGGTCCAACGCATGATACACGGTTCACGCACGCCACCCTCAAAAATCGTCCCTTTATTGCCGCGAAACGGCGGCGCTGCTCGCTGCGCCGGGCCGTTGTCTGAAGTAAAGATCACGAGCGTGTTTTCGTTCAGCTTCAGCTCGTCGAGAGTCTTCGTGATTTCGCCGACGGACCAATCGATCTCTTCAATCGTATCGCCGATAAAACCCATTTTGCTTTTCCCTTTAAAATCGGCCGAAGCCGCGAGGGGAAAGTGAATCATGGTGTGTGGCAGATAGAGGAAGAATGGTTTGTCCTGATTCGCGCGGATGAACTTCACCGCTTCTTCGGTATAGCGCTTCGTCAGCTGCGATTGATCGGGTTCGGTTTCGATGACTTTGTCATTGCGGATCAGCGGCAGCGGTGGAAAGTTCGGCCGCGCGGGCTTCGTGCCCATATCATTGCTGTAAGGAATTCCAAAGTACGAATCAAAGCCCTGTTTCGTCGGCAGGAACTCGGGCTGAAAGCCGAGATGCCACTTGCCAATGGCCGTCGTTGCATATCCCTTTTGCTTCGCAATGTCGCCGAGCGTCACTTCGTTGGGATGCAAGCCGACTTTGCTGTTCGGAAACAGCACGCCAGGAA
Source organism: uncultured Pirellulaceae bacterium (assembly GCA_964394305.1). Taxonomy (GTDB): domain Bacteria; phylum Planctomycetota; class Planctomycetia; order Pirellulales; family Pirellulaceae; genus Anatilimnocola. Next base: position 4,584 of record CAYMWL010000035.1, on the reverse strand, counting down.
TCGAAACCCGCGTGTTATAGCACCCCGTTAGCAGACAAGCGCGCGACATTGAACAAACGGGTGTCGCGTAAAAGCTGGTGAACTTCATTCCCTGGGATGCAAACTTATCGAGATGCGGCGTCTTCACTTCCGTGTTACCGAACGGCCCGATATCGGCATAGCCCATGTCGTCGATAAAAATCAGCACGACATTTGGCGGCCGCTCGGCGGCGGTCATCGAAGCTGCCGCGAAGGCCATCCAAAACAGCGCGAGCGCAATGGGAACGAGTTTCATCACAGTCACCAGGGCGAGAGAGGTCGAAACGCACTGGTGTGGAGTTTAGCAAGACGCCTGTGCCTCCTGCTAGTTGCTCACCTTCGCCCAAAACGGATGTTGGCGATCGCCGCGGGTGCGAACATCGTCGAGCAACACGCTGAGATCAGGCTGCACGTTCAACTTGCGACTCCCCTTCTTGAGGATCACGAACGGCTTGGCGTTGAAATTGATCATGTCGGGCGACAGCCAAACGGTAATTTTGCCGGCGGAGGTATCAGCCGAGACACCGTTGTTGGGCAAAATCGCTCCTTCAATTTTGGTTGCGAGCGTGCCTCGGCCCGGCGGCCATTGCAGCGGATCGACGGTGCTCTTTTCGGACATCTGGTCGACTTCGACAAACCAGAAATACCGGTCCCAACTCCGCAGCACGTTGGCTTCAAACTTCTTGGGAAAGAAATTGCGTTTGTGCAGGTTCGTCCATTCGAAGATGTTTTGAATTTCATCGTGGAAGTGTTCGTGACCGCGACCTTGGTACTGCACGATCATGGAATCGTAGCCGACGTACTTTAGGTATTTTTCCCAATCGGGCGCGTTGACGAACCATTTGTCGCCGTCTTTCTCGCCGCAAACAAAATACATCGGCAAATTGCGGCCGTTTTCGCCGTAGCGCGAAATGTATTTGTCCGCGCGTGCGACGATTGGAATCACGCCGGCCCAGAGATCGGGATGCGCGAGACCCATGTCCCATGACGCATCGGCTCCCATCGAGTGACCACTGAGAAAGACCTTGTCGGTATCGATCGAAAAGCGGCGGCAGGCATCGCGCAGGGAATAGAGGACTGCAGCATGTTCGCGAGCAGTGAATTCATACTCGCGCTGATGTTCACGTGTCCAAACCGGTGCGATGACGATGTAGCCATGGCGTGTTGCCTGGCCATAGCGCATTCCAGCCTTGGCAGAATGTGGGCCAGCCCACCAATCGATTTGTTGCAACGCGGTTGTGCCGGCGCCGTTGAGCGTGACGACAACTGGATACCGGCGATACGGATCATACTCAGGCGGCAGTTGTACGTAGTAATTAATCACCGGATCTTCGGGGATGCCCGGGGTCTGCAGCTTTAGTAAACCGGCGATTCCATCGTGCACTAGCAGATCACCCGTCAGTGATCCATCGCGACCATCGACGGGTTGAGGCAGCACTGCCTTGTTGACCTTGACTACTTCGGCTGGCGGCACGATCGCGGGAAGTTTGTTGTTGAGCAGGCCGCCACCCGCCTGCAACTTGCGTGGCACAACCGCCGCGGGGGCAGGAGGCGCAACTACGGGTGCGACGACCGCTGGCGCAACTGCTGGCTTTGCAACCTCGGGCTCGTTCGCAACTGGCAACTTGGGCGTATCCAGTTTCAGCTGCGGATAGGTCGCGAGTGGCGGCTTCATATGAGCAATCAGTTGGGCGACATATTCGGGAGAACTCCCTTCCAAACTATTGATTGCCGTCAGAGCCGCATCGCGATCTGGCTTCCGCTTGGCGAGTAGGTACTCACGCACACGATCGCGCACTTGCGCGAGAGACAGAGTCACGGCAAGGTTATCGATGCCGTTCCCACTTCCCAACAACCAGCCGCTGATGGCTAGCGAGAGCTTTTGATCGGCTGAATACTTCGGGTCATTCTCAAGCCGCAGATAATCAGCCATTCGATCGAGCGAATGTATGTTCATCTCAGCCTCGATTTCGGCACACAGCGGCGTTGCACGATTGCGAGTTGCCTCGATCTCAATCTTGCCCAGATGCTCCTTCAGCATTGCCAATACGTGTTCACCTTTGGCTTTGGTCGCTTCGTATTCCTTGAGCTTGTCGGTGGCTTCGAGGTTGAGCACATCGGCCTGACCTTCTTTTGCCGTTGGAAAATCGCTGAGCATGCTGATTGCCAGGCGATGCTGGCCGGCATCGGCGCGGAGGGCAATTTCTTTCAGCAACATGTTCCGGCCGCTTTGTTGCAAGTCAGTGACGAGATTCTGCAAGTTGGCCAACTTGGGAAAATCGCGGATCACGCCTTCTAATTCCGTGCGAGCATCTTGAATTCGCTGCGCTTGTAGATAGAGTCGCACAATGCTCAGACGTTGTTCCGAGTTCTTTGGATCGATGCGATGCATCAGGATTTCGCTGAGTGTCTCGCGCGGGATCGAACTCGTGGCGATCCGCATCGACCAGACGTACTGATAGCTGCCGCGGGTTAACGCTTCGACCTTGGTGTAGCGGGGCGTGATCTCGGTGATGCCCTGAATGACATCAATGTTTCCCTTGGCGCCGGCCATGGTGAAAGTGCGGCGGCCAAACTTATCGAAGCGATCGACCTTCACGATCGGTCCGACAGAAGCAATGCCCGGCCCCGCCGATGCGACTGCTTGCTGCAACTTGATTCGCTCGAAGCTGCTCAGTTGTGAATCGCCAAACGTCTGCACATTTTTTTGGCCCACAAACACGCGTCGCAGATCGTCGTCGATGATGACGATTTCTTTTGTCGCCACTTCACCGACCGTATTTCCCTGAAGCACATTCCCATCTAGGCTGCCCAGCTTGCCAACACTCCCTTCGATGCGCATCCCATTCTTGAGCGTGATGACTTCGGCAAAGGCGGAGGCGGCAAATAGAGGCGCCTGCAAAGCTACGATCAGGCAGAGATCGATTGCTCGCCTGCAAAACTGCGCAGGGAGATGATTGCGCATTCCAGCCTCCTGTTCAGACCGCAGAAATCGCGGCACGCCGATTAGCCCGCACGATCCCATTCTAAGCGAGGCAATTTCCGGGTGCCAGCAGAAATACATTTCACACAGCAAATCACGCGGCCATCAGCGCTCTGAAACGATTGCAATGGCTGGAACGAAGATACAGACAGCAGTGCTTTCACTTGGGTTCGCTGCTGCCAAAACTTCCCTTGACCCAGTTGCTGACGGTTTCTATAGTCCCGCCGCTGGCATCACGGCAGCCGATTTCTTGAGGATTTTTGCCGCGATTCTGCAATTTTCTGGCAGTAATTTTGGAGAACGACCCAATGACAGGTACGGAAGCCCACCGCCGGCTGGTTCGCAATCGACGTCGCCAATTCTTCGCTGCGGCGGCAACCGCCGGCTTGCTGGCCGCCTGCTGGGGATTGGGATTCAGCCCCGCTGCCGCCCAAACCACACGCCCCGCCACGCAGCAAGGTGTCCCGCGTACCAATGGACCCGTGGTGCAAACCCAAGGCGTGCCGTTGAATCAAGTCACGCCCCGCGTGACCAATGCTCCAGCCGCAACCGGCACCGGCATCAAGCCGAATCCGACGCAGTTGCAAGTGATGGCCGTCGTCAACGGCGAACAAATCAGCCAAGCCGATTTGGGACGTGAATGCTTGTGGCGCTTCGGCAAGGAAGTGCTCGAAGGCATGATCAATCGCCAATTGATCGCGGAAGCGTGCTCGCAAAAGAAAATTTCCATCACCGCCCAAGACATCGAAGCCGAGATCGACCGCATTGCCAGCAAGTTCGGCTTGCCAAAAGATAAATGGATGCAGTTGCTCCGCGATGAGCGGGGCTTTAGCGAATCGCAATACAAGCGCGAAATCGTCTGGCCGATGCTGGCCTTGCGAGCACTCTCGGCAGAGAAGACGCAAATCACACAAGAAGAAATGACCAAGGCCTATGAGTCGGAGTTCGGCCCCAAGGTACGGGCTCTCTTGATCGTCCACAGCCAAAAGCAAATGGCCGAGCAATTGCACGCCGCCGTTGCCGCCAACCCGGCTCAGTTCCGCGATTTGTCGAAGCAATATAGCGACGATCCCGGTGTGGCTTCGGCCCACGGCGTGATTCCTCCGATCCGCAAGCACTTGGGCGATCCCAATCTCGAACGGATCGCTTTCAGCCTGCAGCCTGGCCAGGTGTCGCCCATCATTCAAGTGGCCGACAAGTACTACATTCTGAAATGCGAAGAGCAGATCCCTGAAAAGCCGCTGGATCCTCAACAGCTGGACGCCTACAACGCCCGACTACAAGACCGCCTTAAGGAAGGGAAGCTCCGCGGCGTCGCGGCTACGTTCTTCGAAGACATGGCCAAGCAATCGACCATCACGAATTACTACACGGCGCCTGAAGAAGTGCGCAAGCAACTGCCGCCGGGCACTGTCGCAACCGTCAACGGTCGCCCGATCACGACGCAAGCCTTGACCGAAGAATGCCTGTCGCGCTACGGCCAGGAAGTGCTGGAGGGCGAGATCAGCCGCAAGGTGCTGACGCAGGAACTGACCAAAAAGAAAATGCAGATCACCCAGCAAGATTTGGATGAAGAAGTTGCT
>CAYMWL010000034.1:0-69204 GCA_964394305.1 uncultured Pirellulaceae bacterium | reverse complement strand
CCAAGGCCCGGGAAAGTCGCCAGGAGAGTCAAACGCCACCTCCGCCCCTCTCACCCTCTCCCCCTCTCCCACTCCGCACCTAACGAGGTGATATAAAGAGCAGCGCAACCCTTTCACCTGGCTGGAGCTTACCGCCGTGTTTTTGCAGGAACCAAATCGCACCCCCTGGGACTTGAATTTCTCCGTGCTGGGATTTCCCGTGCGCGTGCATCCGCTGTTTTGGCTGATGTGCTTGCTGATGGGGAGTTCTTTTGATGCTCGGGGGATCGTCATCGTCACGTTGGTCTTCTTCGTGTCGATTTTGATTCACGAGTTGGGGCATGCGCTAATGATGCGGCGTTACGGCCGCGAGGCTCATATCGTGCTCTACATGATGGGGGGGCTGGCGATCGAAGGGTCGGGCAATCCGTATGCTTCGTCGTATCATCCCCGCGGCGATCGCCGAACCGCGCAAGAACAGATTTACATTTCGCTGGCCGGGCCCGTCGCGGGCTTTATCTTTGCCGCGGCGGCGATCATCTTTGCCAAGGGGATCGGCGGCGACGTGGAATCGGCCTGGTTTTTCAACGTCGTGCCGGGCTGGCGGATCAATCCAGGGCCGAACATCAGTCGCGAAGCCGCGATGGTGTTGGCGATTCTGCTCTACGTCAACATCTTTTGGGGCGTGGTGAATCTGCTGCCGGTGTACCCGCTGGATGGCGGACAGATTGCGATGCAATTGCTGATGCTGCGGGATCCTTATGGCGGTCAGATCCAGTGCCTGCAGCTGGGCATTGGCGTGGGGATTGCCGCGGCGGTGGCGTCGATCGCGTTGATGGGAGGCGAAGGAGGCTGGTATCCCGCGCTCCTGTTTGGTTCGCTGGCGTTTTCGAACTACCAGGCCTATTCCCAATTCCACGGCAGAGGTGGCGGAGGGTGGCGATGAGTGCTCGTTGCTGCTGGCCGGACATTGGCAGGAGTACCATGCCGGTGGCACGATTACTCTTCGGCGGCAGCTTCTTCGGCGGCAGCGGGCGCGAGCAATTGCTTGCGGTCGATTTCGGTCGCGACCAGATAGGATTTGAGATTGGCGAGCATCTTGCGAGCTCGTTCGAGCACATCGGATTGCCGGCGGTCGCGATTGCGGACCGGGCGAACCGAGACGCGGCAAATGGTGCGGTCGGCAACACCAGTGCGGCCACCCAGGTTGAGCTTCCCTTCTTCGAACCACATTTCGATGAGGAAGGCGACGGGGCGATCGGTGTTGCGGCGCATGTGCGGCGAGTTGGCGCCGTTGATTCGCAGCAGCAAATGGCCTTCTTCGATCTTCTCGACTTCGGCGTGATAGTCGGAAACGAAGCCGCGCATCTTTTCGACGACCACGTTCAGCGGCACCGCTGTAGCGAGCGTCTTCTCAACGAGGTGATCGGTTTTTTCGCCGCGGAACCAGGTGAACCAATTCCACGACTTTGGCGCCGGTTCTTCGCCGGCGCCAGACCAGCCCGAGCCGAGTTGCACGACGCAGTTGCGGCCGTTTTCTTTGGCTTGATACAAGCCGCGGTCCGCCCGGCGGAGCATGGTTTCGGGCGTGTCGCCACTTTGAATTTCGGTGACGCCAAAGCTGGCGGTGACGCTGCGGCCATTGAGGGCGGGCAACGGCAGTTCGGCAAGTTCAGCTCTGATTTCATCGGCTTTGCGGGTGGCGCTGCTGTTGTCGCAGTCGCTGCAGAGCATGACAAATTCTTCGCCGCCATATCGAGCGACAAGATCGCCAGCGCGGCAATTGCGGCGCAACAGGGCTGCGAAGTTCACGAGCACTTCGTCACCGGCCTGGTGGCCGAAGTTGTCGTTCACCTTTTTGAAATGGTCGATGTCGCAGATGATCAGGCTGCAAGGCAAATTCCGTTTCATGTGATCGGAAACGGTCATCGCGAAGAAGCGGTCGAACTCGGCGCGGTTGGCGACTTGCGTGAGCGGATCGCGGGTCGCTCGTTCGTGCAGCGACTGCACGCGTTGTTCGAGGGTGATGGTCGACGAAGCGTCGTGCATGAGAATGGCAGCACCAAACGTCACGCCGTTTTTGCCGTGCACCGGTACGACTTGAGCATCGACTTCGACGACCGATTGATTGCGGCCGGTGATCGAAAGGCGCTTGAGCGTTTGGCCGCCTTGGCGAATGGCTTGGATGACCGGGCAGTCGTCTTCTTCGAGCAGCTTGTGACGATCGTCACGCAAGCTGAGCAGCGACGGGCTCCAGTGTTTGTGTTCGATGCTCGAAGCCGCGATGCCGGTGAGCCGTTCGGCAGCACGGTTCCAAAGAACGATGCGGAGCGAGCTATCGACGAAGATCACCGCGTCGTGCATGTTTTCGAGCAATCGCTGCTGAAACACGCTGTCGCCCGAGGCGTTGCTGCCGCCGGTATTTTGCGACAACTGCCAGAAGGCATTGACCTGATCGGGATGGAGTTGCTTGAGCCAACGGCGTGCAGCGCCGCCGTGCAGCTTGACCATGTCGGCCGAGAGGTAAGCGCAGAACTCGCGCACGAGCTGCGGGTCGAACTGTACGCCGGCGAATTCGAACAGTTCGGCGACGGCGCGTTCGCGCGACAACGCGCGGCGATAAACCTGGTCGCTGGTCATCGCATCGAAGGCATCGACGATGGCAAGAATGCGAGCGCCAAGCGGCAATTGTTCGCTGCGGAGATCGTAGCCTTCGCGACTGCCGTCGAACCAAGCGCCAGCGTAATGAACGATATTGAGCATTGGCGGCGAGGCCGCACAGTTGCGCAGAATTTCGACGCCAATGCGGCGGTGATTCTCGACCACCAGATATTCGTCGCGAGTGAGTTTGCCCGGTTTGAGCAGGATGCGATCGGGAACGCCAATCTTGCCAATGTCGTGCAGCAGCGCGGCCAGCTCGACTTCATCGCGCAATTGATCGGGCAATTGCAGGAGCGAGGCCCAGGAAGAACAACCCATGGCGACTCGCAAGCAGTGCGCGGCCGTCGGGGCATGTTTCGCCCGCAGTGCAGAAAACAAGCTGCTACCCAAGCCCAAGCGAACTTGAACCAGTTGGTTTTCGAAGGCCAACTCGGCGGGGTTCTCTTCGGCAGGATCGATTTGATCGAGCAAGCTGGCCACGGCCTCCAAGCGCGCGTCCGCCTCGCGCGACGGATTCGCGGAGGACGAGGAAGCGCTGGATGGGTAAGGCTTATCCATGTAGCTGGGCAGGTCTTCTGGGTAAGTCGTGTGTTTTCGCTGCGATGTTCGCGGGGCGGTTGCGCACCCGGCCGTTCCGACCGATTTGTCGGTTCTGTAGGGAAACTTAGGACGCATCCCCGGATGGGGCAAACCGCAACGGCAGCGAAGGAGTGTGACAAGCGAAACTCTGCAGGTTTTGCGGTGGATCATGCGGCGAATGCCGGTTGTAACGAACGGGGCCGGCGGGCGCGAGTTCGCCATCCTTACCAAAAAGTCAGTGACGGGGTGAAGCGAGAGGGGATTTGGAGTGCCCGCCAGAATTGCTTTTATGGAGCCCAGTTCGCCCTAAGGGGCATTTGTCACATGAGCAACACTGAACGCCGCGATGCTGCCCATCGTTTATTCGAAATTGACCTGGAAAAGGACTTTACGCATTACCCCCTGGAAATTAGGTTGTGGGGCTTGAATTCGGCCGCTGAATCAGGCAACAGAACATTTCCGCTTGGCGGCGTTGGATGTTCTGGCAGCGGACGGTTTAGGCACATGGTTTCGGCAGTTGCCGACAGGCGACATGATGCCTTGAGATTGGCGTCCAAAGTCATTGAGGAAGTTTTAATGTCAAGGTCTCGCTTGTCGTGGTTGGGCTCGGGTTGCGCGCCAGCCCTGGTTTTATTGTTCAGCGGTTTGGCTTTCGGCCAGGAGCCGCAGCCTGCCGAAACGCCCAAGCCGGAAACCGCTGCCGCGGAAGCGCCGGCAACTCCGGCGGCCACTGAAACTCCCGCTGCCACGACGGTTGCAGCGCCCACGGCTGAATCGGCCGATGCCAAGGCTCAGGCTGCGTTGTTGGCCGCCAACAACTCTTGGATGCTGACTTCGTCGGCACTCGTTTTGTTCATGACTGCGCCTGGCCTGGCCATGTTCTATAGCGGCCTGGTTCGCAAGAAGAATGTCCTTGGCGTGATGATGCAGTGCGTGTTCTTGATGGGCCTGATGACGGTGCTGTGGGCACTCTACGGCTACTCGCTGTCGTTCGGCGGCACGAACAAGTACATCGGCAACGGTGATTTTCTATTCATGAAAGGCGTGCAACGCGTTTGGGATGAAAAGACCAACGCTCCTGTCACTCCGCTGATGAACGAAGGCTTGCCGAACGTGTTGCCACGTTTGACGCACATGGTCTTTCAAGGCATGTTCTTTATCATTACGCCGGCACTCATCTGTGGTGCGTTTGCCGAACGGATGAAGTTCAGCACGATGGTGGTTTTCAGCATTCTGTGGGGCACGCTGATCTACTGCCCATTGTGTCACTGGGTATGGGGCGGTGGTCTCTTATACTTTCGGACAACAGAAACCATGGGCGATAGTCTGGCTGGTGGTGCTCTGGACTTTGCCGGCGGCGCCGTGGTGCATATCAGCTCGGGTGTTTCGGCCTTGCTTTGTGCGCTGGTGATGGGCAAGCGGCTGGGCTATGGCACCGAGCCGATGCCGCCGCACAACTTGACGTACACCTGCCTGGGCGCAGCGATGCTGTGGGTGGGTTGGTTCGGCTTCAACGCCGGTAGCGAACTGGCGAGCGACGAATTGACCTCGAGCGCTTTTGTGACGACGCATTTTTCCGCTGCTGCCGGTACGCTGGCTTGGGCGCTCATGGAATGGATTACTCGCGGCAAACCGAGCGTTCTCGGTGCCTGCTCGGGTGCGGTTGCGGGACTGGTGTGCATCACTCCCGCGGCCGGCTTCGTGAATCCGATGGAAGCTCTGGCCATGGGCACCGCGGGCGGTGTCGTCTGCTTCTTTGCCTGCACCAAATTGAAGGCCGCTTTCGGCTATGACGATTCGCTCGATGCCTTCGGCGTGCACGGCGTGGGCGGAACGCTGGGCGCGATTCTGACGGGTGTGTTTGCGACCCGTGCTTGCTGGAACATCGACGGTACGAACACGCTCGGTCTGTACGAAGGTCAGTCGCGCGTCTTCATCGGTCAATTGGCAGCTACGGCGGTGACCTGGGTGTTTTCAGCCGTCGTGTGCTTCATTTTGCTCAAGGTGCTGGATGCGACGATGGGGCTGCGCGTGAGCAAGGACGAAGAAATCACGGGCCTCGACTTGAGCCAACACGGCGAAGAGGGCTACATCTCGCTGTAAGCGAGCGGTAGACTGAACGTTAGCAATCAACCTCAGGGCAAACCAGCCGGCGCTGTTCCGGCTGGTTTGTCCGTTTGTTCCGGCGCGTCAGGCGAAACTGCGCCGAATTTCCTGCTCGGGACATCGATGGAGTATTGCCCGTCAGCCGATAACCACTTGATCGCGGCGGGCACAAAGAGGAACAACTCATGAAAAAAGTCGAAGCAATCGTCCGCCACTTCAAACTGGAAGACATTAAGAACGCGTTGGCCGAGCGCGGCGTGCATGGCATGACAATCTGCGAAGTGCGGGGCTTCGGCCGGCAGAAGGGGCATACGGAGATGTATCGCGGCACGGAATATGCTGTCGACTTCGTGCCCAAGGTAAAAATCGAAGTAGTCGTTTCCGACGCCAATTTGCCGCTCGTGCTCGATACGATCATGCGCTCTGCGCAAACGGGCCAAATCGGCGACGGCAAGATTTTTGTGCACGAACTCTCGAACGTCATCCGCATTCGCACCGGCGAAACGGGTGAAGACGCGTTGTAAGCGCGCAGCCTGGCATGTCCAAAGGTCCTGGGCTTCATCCCGCCGTTCTCGCAGCCAAAGAAAACCTCGCGGCAGGTCGCAGCAAGCTGCGCAAGCAACACGAAAGTGGTTCGCTGGGCGTGCAGGTTTGCACGCACTTCGCGGAGTTGCTCGATGGCATCATCGAGAGCCTATTTCACGCGGCGGTCAGTGACTTGGACAAGTCGCTGCAGAATTCGGCATTGGCGGAAACGTGCGTGGCCGTCCACAGCGGTTCGGGGCGGCGCGAAATGGCGCCGTTTTCTGACTTGGATGTGATGTTGCTCCATCCCGCCGGCACAGATGATAAGTTTCTGCCTCTTGTCCGCCGGTTCTCGCAGCATCTTTATGACACCGGCCTGGAGATTGGTTTTGCGGCCCGCAGTCCGCAACAGGCAGTCCAATTTGCTCGCGGGGACGCGACCATCTACACGGCGATCACCGAGGCTCGCAGGCTGCTCGGCAATCAGAACTTGTTTGATGACTTGCAAAAGAAGTTCGCCAATCTCGCCCGGTGGCAATGGCCGAAACTCCTGCAGATGGTGGCGCAGGCTCGTAAGGAAGAACGTTCCAGGTACGGGGAGACGGTTTTTCTCCTGGAGCCCAACGTCAAGCGCTCACGCGGCGCTCTGCGCGATATTCAGTTGATTCGGTGGGTTGGCTTCACTCGCTATGGCGAGAGCGAACCGGAAGCTTTGATGCAAGCCGGTGTGCTGACGAAGAATGAATTCAAACAACTGCGCAATGCCCGGGACTTTCTGCTGTGGCTGCGTAACGACCTGCATTTTCAAGCGGACAAAGCCAATGACCTGCTGGAGCGTCACGAGCAGCTGCGAGTCGCCGAACGGCGCAACTATCCGCCCCAAGAGGGCCTGTTGCCCGTCGAGCAATTCATGCGCGAGTATTTCACGCACACGAGTGCCGTGCGCGAAATCGCCGCCAACGTTTGTGCGAATGCCGAACCGCGGCGGTGGTGGCGCTGGTTCACCGATCCTCTCTTTAGCCACCAGTTCGAGGGCGACTACCGTGTCGGGCCGCAGAGCGTTTATGCCACACGCCGCGGCATGAAAAAATTGCAAGGCGACACGTCTCAGGTGCTGCGTCTGTTGGAAGTCGCCAATCTTTACAACAAACGAGTCGATCAACACACCTGGCAGTCGATTCGTCTCTCGATGGCGACGTCAGTCGCCGAGGACGCCAGTCAACCGGTGCCCGAGGAGCTCGCGCAGCGATTCATGTCACTGCTGGCCACTCCCAGCCGCTTGTATGATTCGCTTCGGCGGTTGCATGAATTGCGAGTGCTGGAGCGAATTGTTCCCGCGCTTACTCACGCCCGTGGATTGCTGCAGTTCAATGCGTATCACCGCTACACGGTCGACGAGCACTCGTTGCGTGCGGTCGAGGCCGTTACCAAACTGCAGCAAGATCCTGGCGTACCCGGCCAGGTGTATCGTAGTTTGCGCGACAAGCGAGTCTTGCACCTCGCCGCGTTGATCCACGATCTGGGCAAGGGATACGTTGAAGACCATAGCGAACTCGGCGCTCGGCAGGCGATGCAGCTGGGCAAGCGATTGCGATTGGAGCAACACGAAACCGAACAGCTTAGTTTCTTGGTGCTGAAACATTTGCGGATGTCGCACCTGGCGCAGCAGCACGATATCAACGACGAACAAGTGATCGTGCCGTTCGCTGCGGAAGTGGGGTCGCCCGAACAGCTCAAGATGTTGTACGTCCTCACTTTGGCCGACCTCACAGCGGTCGGGCCGGGCGTGCTGAATGAGTGGAAGCAGCAACTTCTCACCGATTTGTACGAACACACCCTGGCACTGCTCGCCAGCGATTCGCCCGCGGCCAAGGCCAGCCAGCGTCAACAAGCGCAGCGCGAAGAATTGCTGCAACTCGCCGAACGCTATCCCGATCAGGATTGGTGGCGCGAGCAGATCGCCAACTTGCCGGCCTGCTGTTTGTTTGCCGGTCAGAGTGAACAAGTCGTTGGCGAACTCGAACGCCTTCGCAATTTGCCGCACAATCAGGCCATGGCCTGGGGACGATACATTCCGCAGCGCGACGTGGTGGAATACACCATCGGCACGTACGAGGAAATCACGCCCGGCATCTTTCACCGGCTCACCGGCACCCTCACAAGCAAACGGCAGCAGATTCTATCGGCCGAGATCAACACACTCCGCCGCGGCCTCGTGCTCGACCGCTTTTATGTGCGCGATGAAGATGCGACTGGCGTTCCCAGCACGCAGCGGATGGATGAGGTGAGTGAAGCCCTTGAAGCTGCCCTCAGGCGTCCGAGTGATCAACCGCCGGTGTTCCGCAAATTATGGCAAGACCGTGCGCAGGCCCAATCGGCTGCTGTGAATCATTTGCCGACGCGCGTGACGTTTGACAACACAACGTCAGACACTTGCACTATTCTGGCAGTGTTCGCCTACGATCGCATGGGGCTGCTGTATACGATTTCCAAGACGCTGTTCGACGTGAACCTATCCGTCAGCATTGCCCGCATCGGCACGCATCTCGATCAGGTGGTCGACGTGTTCTACGTGACCGATCGAGAACGGGGCGGCAAGATTACCGACCCGGGCTATTTGCATCACATCCGCGAGCGAGTGCTCGGGGAGGTTGCCGCGCTTGAACAACGTCCCGCGTGAGATCAAATCGATCAAGCCGCTGGCGCGCTATGCTGATCATTCAGCCCGGCGAAATAGTTCTTCACCGCGACGTCCAAGCCCTTGGTTGTGAGCACCAGTGGCAAATCGTGAAATTCGCAGAAAGTGCGGACTTGTTCGATCAAGTCGCGCGGATGGCAATACCGCAGTGGCCGCCCGGTTTCTGCATAATGCTTGACGAGCAAATGCTCGAAAGCATCGTCACGGAATTCGATTCCCGCTTTCTGGCAGCAGGACTTGAGCAAGTCGCGAAACTCGCGTGGCGCTGGATCGCTGACTTCGATCTTATAGGGAATGCGGCGCAAGAACGCTTCGTCGACCAGGCTCCGCGGCGGCAAATTGGTAGAGAAGATCAACAGCTGATCGAAGGGAACTTGCACCTGGCGACCGGAGGGAAGCGACAGATAGTCGTAACCCTTTTCCAGCGGCACGATCCAACGATTGAGCAGTTCCGCAGCCCCCATTCGTTGGCGCCCGAAATCGTCCACCACCAACGCACCGCAATTGGCTTTGAGCTGCACCGGCGATTCGAGAATGCCCGTCGCCGGATTGAAAATCACTTCGAGTTGCTCCATCCGCAGTTCGCCGCCGACGATGATCGAAGGCCGCTTGATTCGCACCCAGCGGCGATCGTAGTGCATCATGTCGAGCAGTGCGCCGCCGGCCATCGGCGGTGCTTCTTCATGACTGGCCGGATCGAACAGGCGAATGATTTCGCCCGAAATGATCATCGTGCGGGGAATCCACACATAGTTGTGCACGGAGCGAATCACTCGCTCCGCAATGCTGGTTTTTCCGTTGCCAGGCTGACCAAACAGGAACATCGCTTTGCCGCCGTGAACCGCCTGGCCGATCTGGCTGATGATGGCGGGGGGCAGCATCAAGTCGCTGAAAGCGGCACATAAGTCAGGCAAGCGCGGCCGCGACTTGCGTACGGATTGGCGTTCAATGCTGGTGATGTAGTCCTTCAACGGCACCGGTGCGGCGCCGCAGTACGTGCAGCGTTCGAGATGGAAGCGTGCTCGCTTGTCGCCTTCTTCGCTCAGCTCGTACTCGAAGTCGCCAACCGTGGCCTGGCCCTTGTAGTTCAGCAGCATCTGGGCCTTCAGGCTGCGCAGCGCTTCCTGCAGAATGCCGAAGGGAAGTTTGATTTGGTCGGCGATCTTGCGGCCGATGCACGAACCGGTGGTGAGCAGTTGCTTCAGAATGAGCGCTTCGATCTCGGTAAGCGTCAATCCGGTTTCTTCGAGTGTCTTGGGCTCAAGCGGCAAGAAGCCATCATTGGACGCCGATTTCGCACCCACCGACGGCAAGGTTTGTGGCAGCACGGGTTGCAGTTCTGGCACGTGCAAGCTTTCTGCCGGCGGGTTTTCAGTTCGCAAGTGGTTCGCTGTGTTCGACATGGAAAGTCCCGCTGGCTGAATCGCGAAAATGTATCAATGGCATCAAGAGCCTACCTTACGGAACAACTGTCGCTGGCTGCAGCAAACCAATTCGTCGGCGAAGTACGCCAGAACAATTGCACTTGTCGTCGCAAGCAGTACGACCGCTGCAATCGAGTTGCTGGCCAGGAAATGAGTTCACACGCGGGGCGGTGACGTATGTTGCACTGTACGCCCCAACTTCTCCTCGCCTTTAACCTCACAGCGGCGCATGATTCACGTTCACCGACTCGCCAAGTCGTATGCCGATTTGCATCAAGGTCCGCGCGTGGCCCTGGGTGGCATTTCGTTTCAAGCGGCGGCGGGCGAGATTTTTGGACTGCTCGGCCCCAATGGCGCCGGCAAAACAACCGCGCTGCGGATCCTCAGCACCATCCTGCAACCCACGTCCGGTTCCGCTACCGTGAATGGCTGCGATGTGTTGACCCAACCCGCACTCGTGCGGCGGCAGATCGGCGTGGTGAGCTGCAATACCGCCATCTACGACCGGATGACTGCCTGGGAAATGGTGGAATACTTTGGCCGCTTATATGGCCTGGGTACTGCAGAACTGCGCGAGCGAATGACGCAGCTGTTTGAACGTTTGCAGATGAATGAGATTCGCGATGTGCTCGGCGCAAAGATGTCGACGGGCATGAAACAAAAGGTTTCGATCGCCCGCGCGTTGGTTCATGATCCTCCGGTCCTGATTTTCGACGAAGCGACGGCCGGGCTCGATGTGCTCGTGGCCCGAGCCTTGTTGACCGCGGTGGGGCAGCTGCGGGACATGGGCAAATGCATCATTTTCTCGACGCACATCATGCGTGAAGCCGAGCGGTTGTGCGATCGCCTTGCCATCATGCACCGCGGCCAGATCCTGGCGACGGGCACATTGCCCGAACTATCGGCCACCTATGGCGAAAACGACTTGGAAGAGCTCTTCTTCCGCTTGATCAATCAGCATAGCGACGTGCCGGTGCCTGCCAGCTTGTACACGCCGCCAGCGAGCGAACACCCTGCAGCTACACCCGCGAGTCACGCATGAGTTGGAACAATATCAAGCTGATCTATTTGCGTGAATTGCGCGATCAACTGCGCGATCGCCGCACCCTGTTCACGATCGTGGTGTTGCCGCTGCTGATGTATCCGTTGCTGGCGATGGTCTGGTGCCAGATGCAGCAGTTCTTGAAGGAGCGGCCTTCGAAAGTGCTGATCGTCGGCGTCGAACATCTGCCGCAGGACCCGACCTTGCTCGTGGATGGCAAATTTACCGCCGTGCATTGCAGCGAAGCCGAGGCCAAATTGCTGGAGATCGCGCTCGATCCAAAATCGACAACGGATCTGCCTGTGAGCGAGATCAAGAGCAAGGCCGAGCGTGACATCTCGATCGGGCTATACGATGCCGTCGTTTATTTTCCGCCGGAATTTGCTCAGAACATTGCTCGCTTCCGGCGGGCCAACGGCGAGATGGGCGAGAAAAAGCTCCAAGTGGCTGATCTCGATCAAGTGCCGCATCCCGAGATTTTTGTCGACTCTGCCAGCGATGGTTCGCGCGTCGCAATGACGCGACTCGACCTGATCCTGCGCCGCTGGCGCGAAGCGATGGTGCAGCAGAACTTGATTCAAAGCGATATTCCGATCGGCGCCGCGCGCCCCTTCGAAGTGGTCAATACCGACGTTGCCGAATCGTACCGCCGCCGGGCCGCTTTGTGGTCGAAAGTGCTGCCGTTTGTCGTGCTGATTTGGGCGCTGACCGGCGCCTTTTATCCCGCCGTCGACTTGTGCGCCGGTGAGAAGGAACGCGGCACGCTCGAAACGCTGCTCGTCAGTCCCGCGATGCGCAGCGAGATTGTATGGGGAAAACTGCTGACGGTGACCACCTTCAGCATGGCAACCTCGCTGTTGAACCTGGTTTGCATGGGACTGACGGGATCGCTGTTCTTCATGCAAATGGCGCACTCGATGCAATCGCCGATGATGCTGGACTTAGGTCCGCCGCCGCTGTCGTCGTTGTGCTGGTTGGCGCTCGCGGTCGTGCCCATCTCCGCACTCTTTAGTGCCTTGGCGCTCGCCATCGCCGCCTTCGCAAGGAGCACCAAGGAAGGGCAGTACTATTTGATGCCGCTGTTGCTCATCAGCTTGCCTTTGATGGTGTTGCCACTGCTGCCACAGGTGCGACTCGATCTCGGCTTCAGCCTCATTCCGGTCACTGGGATGATGCTTCTGCTGCGAGCCTTGATGGAAGGACAATACTTCGAAGCCCTGCGATATGCACCGTTTGTGATTGGCATCACGGGCTTGTGCTGTTGGTTGTCGATCCGCTGGGCGGTTCGTCAGTTTAACAGTGAATCGGTATTATTCCGCGAGAGTGAACGGTTTGGCGTCGGCCTGTGGCTGCGGCATTTGATTCGCGATCGGGACGACATGCCGTCGCCGACCGAAGCTATCGCTTGCGGCATTTTGCTGCTCGTGATTCGCTTTGTCGCCAGCTTCACGATTCCCATGCCGACCGGCTGGACGCAATTTGCGATGACCACCATCGTGGTTCAAGCTGCGCTAATCGCGACGCCGGCGTGCTTGATGGCGATCATGCTCACTCGGAAACCGCGGCAGACGTTGTTGCTGCAAGCTCCCTCGTTCTGGTTGACAGCGCCGGCCGCGTTTTTGCTGGCAATCTTGTTGCATCCCACTTTGATGTATTTGGGCGAAGGAATTCGTGAGATCTATCCGCTCAGCGAAGAGACGCTGCGAGCGCTCGCGCCGCTCGAAGGGATGTTGCGGCAAGCGACTTTGCCCGAACTCCTTTTGCTCGTAGCCGTCACGCCAGCGATTTGCGAAGAACTTGCGTTTCGCGGGTTCATACTCTCGGGGCTGCGGCGGATGGGACACAAGTGGACGGCGATTGCGATTTGCAGCGTCATCTTTGGTGTGGCTCACGGGCTGCTGCAGCAGTCCCTCGCAGCAACCATTGTGGGGATGGTGATCGGCTACATCGCGGTGAAGACCAACAGCTTGTTGCCGGCGATGGCATACCACCTGGTGCATAATGCGCTCGGCGTGCTGCTCGGCCGCATCAATCCGGAAGTGATGGCCGATTGGCCGATCCTAGATGCCGTGGTCATGATCGGCACTGACGGCGGCGTGGAATATCGCTGGAACGCGATGGTGATTGCCGGGCTCTGCGGCGTCTTGATCTTGCTTTGGATCAAACGGCTTCCTTACCATCCCTGCGCCGAAGAACGTTTGCAAACAGCTCGCGCGCATCAAACGCCGCTGCTGCGAACGGCAACCGCGACGTGCTCATGATTTTGCCGGTGTCGTTGGCATCGGCATCGGCGTTGCTGGAACTGGTGCGGGAGTAGGAGTCGCCGGCGTCGCGGCTTTCGCTGGTGTAGCGGGTTTCGTTTTTGCTGTGGCAATTTCTCGTTGCAAGACATTGGCCAGTTCCGGATCCAGGAACTTGCCCAGCAGCGTGCGAGCATCGATCATCATTTTGTCGATCCGCTTCTGCGTGGTTGGATCCACGGACTTGATGATCTGCTTGTCGAGCAGCCGTCCGATGTCGGTGCGTGTTTCCAGATTCCGAAATTCTTCCAACATCGCTTGGGCTTCGTCGAACTTCCCATCTTTGATCTTCGCACGCAAGCGGACGGCAGCGATCTGCCGGCGGGCCTCCAGGTCCATGATTTTGCTCTGCAACGTAGTAATAAAACCCTCGGCCTGCAGTCGGCCGTCATCGTTGACTACGGCAGCTTCCAACTGTGGTTCCTGTCCGGGCACCAGTGGCAACCGCGCGAGCAACTGATTGCCGCTCTTCACCAGCAGGGTTTGCAGGGCACCGGTTTCTGCTTTGGGAAGTTTGAAATCGCCGTTCCAGTCGGTTTCGCCCAATCGTTCGGCATCGGTGTCGCTGGTCTTCCGCCAGATCTGGTAACCAACCAGCGGCGCGGCACTGGCGTCGCGCGATCGGAGATGCAGCACGGTTGCGGGAAATTGCGGCTTCACGAGCACAGCAAGTCTTTCCAAACGGGACGTTCCCTTCGCAGGAATCGGCGAACGATAACCTGTCTGCAACTTGCAGGTGAGCAGCGAATTGTTTTGCTGCAGCACGTTCAGCATCGTCCAGGCCAAAATATTGATGCCGCCTTTGATCGGTTCACCGGCGCGATCGTTCCGCCGTAGCACCGGTCGCAACGCCATCCCTTGCCGAATCCAAGCCGCCGAAGTCTCCGTTGTGATCAAGCCACCCGCGCGAATGCGGGCCGCGATCTCGTTGCCGTTGACCCGTTCAATCTTCGCGATGGGAGTAAAGGCTGCCGAAATACCATCCCAAATCGGCCAGGCAAGGCCGTCGCGCTGCATCGTTTCGCGCTCGAGGACAACACCGAACAGTCGCGCGCGGTAATCCAACTCCCGAATTTGAATCTGCAGCGATCCATGATCTTCCTTCACTGCAACAAGATAGATCTTGTCGATCGCAGTTCCCGGTGGCACTAACGCTTGGACTTCCTCGACCTTGATGTTCTGCAAGTTACTCTGAATATCGGTCGCGATGGCCGCAGGCGCTGCTTCTACTGTGCAGTTCCAGACCGGTCCAAAGGCGGTTTCGGCACGCCCGAGCAACACCGAACGGAGTTGCGCTAGTTGGCCTTCTTGCCAGGTCGGATCATCAGGAAGCGCCAGCCAAATGCGAACTTCGTAGGGAGAAAACTCCCACGCCGCTTGTGCAAAGGCCTCGCGCGCCGTGCCGAGAAACATTAACAGCATCGGTAGTAACCAGCGCGCAGTGACAACTACGCTGTTGAGAAGTTTCATGCTGGGTTGTGAACACGTCATCGATGGTTACGTTCAGTTGCGCGCCAGCCGGGCCGCCGGTTGCCACTGCTGCACATTCTGATAAAGCGTCGCACGATTCGACTCGAGCCCCGTCAAATTCTGCCGGAATGCGTAGTAGTCGTAGGTTTGCCAGAGCGGAATGACTGTAACGTCCTCATGCACCAATTGATGCAATTGCTGCATTCGTTGTCGCACTTGCTGCCAGTTCGTCGCCGATTCAATTTGCTTGATCGCCAAACGCATGTAAGCATTGTCGGTCGGCGCCAAACCTTCGGCGCCAAACAGCCGCGCCGCGTCGATGATCGGTTCCCAGGTCGCGGCCTGCACATAGGTCAGGTCGCACTTTTTTTGCGGGTCGAGAAACACACCCAGCGGAAATTCTTGCAGCTTGACTTCGATGCCCACCAATTGCCATTGCTTCACCAACACGCGACACGCGAGCCGGCTTCCTTCATCGGCCGGATGGCCTAAGACGAGCGGTCGCCATTTGGGCGCTTCGGCCTGCTTTACCTCGGCGGGCTTTTTTTCTTCAGCCGCGGGTTTCCCTTCGGCTGCGGCCTGCTTGGCCTCTGCTGCCAATCGCTTGGCTTCGGCTTCGCCCAATTTTCGTTCGGCCTCGGCTTTCAATTGCCGTTGCGTCAGCACTTTGAGAATGAGTGCGAGGCGAGGATCATAGTCGCGTGGCGCGATCGAATCGTCATATCCATAGGCGACGTTATCATTCGCAGAACTGGGTGCCGGAAAGACACCGCTGATGACGCGCCAGCCGGGCAACTTTTGTCCTTTCAACCAGGCCTGCTGCAACAGCGAATTGCGATCGGTGGCATACAACAACGCGCGGCGGAAAGTTCGATTTGCCAAGTAAGGATTATCACGATTGATCAGCAGGAAATGCGTCGTCGGCGCCGAATACTGTTTGACGACCAGGTTCGAGTCTTGCGTCAGCGTGGCGACGTCCGGCGCGTAGACTTGATCCAGCACATCGATCTCGCCTCGTTTGAGCGCGAGAATGGCCCGCTGCGGATCGTCGAAATAACGCTCGAGCACTTCCGCGGGTTGCCCGGGAATCGCAAACGGCGAACGCTCGTTGCGCGCAAAACGCGTCACGTTGGCATCGGCGGAAAAAATTTGATACGGAGCAAAGCCCTTTCCCGCGCGACTGGCGGGCGTCGTCTGCAGCGCATCGACCTGCAGCAATGCGGCGGGCAAAACGTGCGGCAAACGCAAGTCGACTTGGACCTGGCTCCCTTGCTTGACCTGCACCGCGGAAACCAGCCGAGCCCAAGCCGGTTGGTAGTCGGCATTGCCGGAATCCGCGAGTTGCAGCAGGCGTTGCGACAAATCGAATGCCGACAACAATGCAGCGCCACTGGCGGGCGGCTTCACTTCGAAGGTGAAATTCGTGCCATCGTCACTCCGAACGAAGTTGCCATACGGACTGGAATATTTTCCGCCTTCGGGGCCCATGCCGGAAAAATCCATTAACTGCCGTTGAACCAGTTTTCCGGCTCGACGCGCCGAGGGATCAATCAGGCTGCGCGAATCGAAGGACTTCGCGGGTTGCGAGACGCCGACCAAAATCAGCGGATAGACACGTGACATTTCCGTGAGCAATTGTTCGCCGCCTGGCACCGCAGGCCAGATGTTCTTCATGCGCGTGGAAGCGTCATAGGCTTCGACGTATTTCTTTTCCGCGAGCAACGCTTGCGCTCTGTCTCGTTCCGTTGCTGCTAGTTCCGACAACTGTGAGATCCACTTGGTGGCAAATGGTTCGTTGCCCGCTTGATACATGCGAACTAACCGCTCCAGCAAAATGCGAGCAGAGCGATAATCGTTCTTGGCCACATAGGTGGCAATCAAGTTGTCGGCCATGCTCCCCAGGCTTTGCACGACCGTGGGCGAAGCCTCCGTGGCGCGAAAGTTGGGATTGAGCGTGTATAGTTCTTCAAGAATACCGAGCGCTTCGGCGTAGTTCTTTTGCTTGAAAGCAAAGATCGCGGACTGAAACATGTAAAGCTGCCGGGCCTCTGCCAGCCCTTCGGTGCGCGGGTACTGCTCCACCAAAAAGCTGTAATAGTCGAAGGCTTCATCGATTTTGCCCGCGGCAGCCAGTTGCTGAGCCTCGGCTAGCACGATGTTTTCGAAGAGCTCGACCTTCTTAATATTCTGCCAGGCAATGTCGTAGTCTTTGCCGTCCTCGATCAGCTTGACGCGCAACTTGTCGCTCGGCTTGGGCTTGGTCGGCGGCTTGCGATTGGGAAATTGAATCGTCCGGACGCGTAAGACCGCATTTTCATTGGCGTCGTCCAAGGTCAAGCGATCGAAGGGATCTCCCTCGAAAATTCGCTGCGCTGCCGGAGGTTGAGAGTACCCACGCGATTGCGAGCAGAGAATGAACAATGTCAGCGCAGCGGCCAACTGCCAGCCGAACAAAAATGTGCGGCGGAATTGAACTGACCAATTGTCTGGCGGGCAACTTGGCATGGAGTTTCGAATCGAACGGTTTCTAACCTTAAGGAGACGGCGACGAAGCGGCTTGTGGTGGGGTGACAACCTGGAGGACGCCGTCGCGGCCGCCCACCAACAGGCGCGGACCGAACGGAGTGACCACTTCGCCCAGCGGTTCGCCTGCATCGGCGACTGCATTCTCCTTGCCGTCGGCGGCATTCAAACGGGCCAGCACTCCGCTGGCATGCAACAAGAGCAAATCACTCTCAATCAGCTGCGGGCGGCTTGAAAGTGGCCCGCGCGCAAGATCGATTTGCCAAACCTGTCGATCCTGCTCGATGCATAAGAGTTTGCGATCCTGCAATTCAACGAAGATTTTATTGCCAACGGCAAACGGTCCTGCTTTGAAACGTCCCCCGAGCGGCAGTTTCACGCCCATCGCAAGATTGCCGGTTTGAAAAACCTGCAACACATCGCCAGCGCCGCCTCGGACCACGGCGTAGGCAAAGTCACCGGAGACTGCCAAAGGCGAAACGAGATCGCCTTCTACTCGGGCTTCAGCTTCTTTCGTTAGCGCCGGTTGCGCCCCTTCCTTCAATCCAATCCGATAGACGGTTTGCTTGCCGTCGCCGATCACAATTGCGCGATCGTCGCCAATCAAGGCGGGTTCATTCCAAGCCAGACGAGTGCCGGGCTTAAGTGGCGGGGCGAAAGGACTGGCAGCACGCGCACCCGTCGCAGGGTTAATGAGTTCCACTAACCCTGTGGCTAGCGGAAGCGCGAGACCCTGCTTGAATTGCAAGGGAGTTGTCACTAATTCTTTAACGATCGGCCCCAGGTCGGTTAGTTTTGCGCGGTCGCCTGTGGACGATGGATCGTAGAACAAGCCATATGAACTTCCGCTGCCCCCGAGTGCCACCCAACGGCCATCGGGCATTTGGCGAGCCGTTTTGAAAGTGACGGTACCAACACCCGGCGGAGGGACGAAGACCGGCTGATCAAAATATCCCGCCGTTAGTTCCTTGCCCGGAACTTCAAACACCCGCCCTTGGCTATTGAGGGCGATGAATTGCTTTCGTTCCATGTCCGCGGTGAGGCCGATCAATGGAGCAGCCAATTGCGTGACCCAAATCGATTTACCATCAGCTGCCTGACAGGCTTCGACCTGAACCGCCGCGGAATTCGGGCGACGGCGAACATGCACGAGCGTTTCCGCATGGATCTGCGGCGGCGAGAGAAATGCGTCGTCCTGATACAAGGTCCACTTCCGGCCGAGTTGTTGGAGGGAGACCTGGATTTCGTACATCGTGCAACGTCGGCCTGCGAGCCACATCCGACTTCCATCAATTACTTGATAGAGCAATGTGGGAGTTGCTTCACTGGCTTCGATCTTGCCTACGGGGAGTAACGGTCGGTCTTTGATGGCCGGGTCGATTTCAAAGCAATCGATCTCCGCTAAATCGGTGACGATGCTAATGACACGGCCGGCAACCGCAATCGGCGTAACAACGCGCCCCTTCAATCGCATGGGACGATCGATTGAGCGTAGCTTTTTCTTGTCGGGATCGCGAGCAATGACGTGCAACAGCGAGTGATCGTCGCCAGGGCTTTCCACCAGCAGCAGATGTTCGAGAGCCATCACGGGCGGCACGAGTATCGCGCCGGCTCGGTGTCCGACATAATACGTTTCTTCACAGGCCAGCGAACTGTTGATGACGAACAGCGTCGAATGTTCGCCCAATTGAAACAGCTTCGAGTTTTTAGCATCGAAGGCTGGCGGCACGTTGAGCCTTTGTGGCAGCACCAATTGGCGAGCCACATTGCCCTCGGCGAGGGCGACTTCCAACAATTTGCCACTTGCCGTCGCGACGAAGAGTTTCTCTTCGGCGAAGGTTGGCTGCAGGAATGACTCACCAATCGGCAACCGCCAGCGGACGTTGCCGGTCGCAGCTTCCAGCCGATACAACTCGTGTGTGCGGCCGTCGGCCACGAGCACATCGGCGGCCGGTTCACGAGAAACAGGCGTCGGGACGATTGGGGTTTCATGGCCGACATATCGACGCCAAAGCACCTTGCCCGTCGCCATGTCCAAGGCGTAGACGGCGCCCTCGACCGTGACGAACACGGGCTGACCCGCCGGTGCTGCGCCGGTTCCCATTTGACGACTAGCCAAAATCACACGCGGAGCAACCGGCCGTGGATCATCGGTTGCAGCTTGGATGGCCGTTTCCGAGATTCGCACTGCCTGTCGTTCGCGTTCGCTGATCGCCAAAGTTGCGTCAATCAATTGCTGATGCGTTTCGAGACCGGGAAAGCGACGAACCAGATCGTTGCGCACCAGGTAGGCATCGGCGGTCTTTCCTTCGCCCACGACTTTGGTGATGTCGGCGAGCGCCGTTTGTAATTCTTTGTCCTGATCGATGCTCCGCCGGGCCGCCGACAGTTTGTCAAGAATGGTGGCGAGACGCCCTTCGAGATTCTTTCGCTGCGCGGCCGGCAAGTACGAAGGATTGTTAACTAGCACCATCGAATCGTCGGCGAGTTTGGTCAATTCGACTTTGCGACTCATCTGATCAGTAGCTTTGGCTTGCTCTGCAAAGCCATCCGCGATGTCCGGCAGAATGCTGGCCAGTTGATCGCGAATGTCGGCGAAGGCAGCTTCGCGTTCGATCTTCGGAAGAACCTCTTGCACGGCTTTCAGTGCCGAGCGGGGATCTTTGGCGGCGTTGACACTGGCCTGGCGAATCTCCGACATTCCGCTGAGGACCCGAGCCTGACCAGCGAGCGGGTCTTCGGGATAAGTTTCCAAAAACTTATCGAAGGCTGCCTTGGCAGTGGCATAGGAACCGCTTTTGTATTCTTCATCCGCTTTGTTGAAAACTTCTGCCGACTTGCCGCGGGTGAGGGCAAAAAACAGCACAACAAACGCGACCATCATCACCAGCAAACCACCACCGCCAAGCAACAGCAGCGGCGAATCCCAGACATTGGCGCGACCGGTCTTTTTCTTCAACTCCGGCTTCGCGGGTTTCTTCTCGGTTTCCGGCGCGAGCGGACTGCCGGCAGCGGGAGCCGCAAATGGATCGCTGCTGGAAGGCGCCGAAAACGGATCGCCGCCCGCCGAGCCCGGTAACGGAGCCAGCAAATCTTCAAGGCCGCCGAGTGGCGCTAAGCCAGGCGCAGGAGCCGAACTCAAGGGAGTCAGTTCCGCCAGGGGCGCGGCTGATTTGGGCGCTGGCGGTGCCGGTGCTAATGGTTCAAGCGGAGCGAAATCAAGCGGCGCAAGATCAACGGGCGGTGCCGGAGTGGGCGCAGGCTTCGGCTTTTCGGCTCGCGGCTGCGCAGGTTTAGATGGTGCCGGCTTCGGTGCTTCTGGTTTTTTTGCGGGCTGTGGGGCCGCTGATTCGAGCGGGGCCAGATCGAGCAAATCGCTGGGGGGAGCTGGTTCCGCAGGTTTGGCCGGTGCAGTTGGCTTTGGCTTCGAGGGCGTTGGCTTGGGTTTGCTGGTTAGCGGTGGCGACGGCGCCACTGCTTCCAACATCACCACATCGTCATCATCCTCGGCCGGCGGTGGCGCGGCAGGTGGCAATGGCTCGTCGATCGTGAGGTCGATTTCCACTTCCGGTGGCTTGCTTGCGGCTTGGGCGGCGGTCAGCAATTTTTTTGACTGAAAGGCCGTCAGCAAACCTTTGTCGACTAGCGTCTTGGCAATCAGTTCTGCCGTGATGGTGGGCTTGGCCTGCACTTGCTTGCGCAGTTGGGAAATCACCTGCGGCTCCAACAGGCCTTGCTCTTCTGCAAGTTCCAAAATCTTCGCTGCCGACATCGGTCCTGCTGCTCCGCTTACTGGTGCATGCGTGCGTGCCCAACACACCTAGGCTTCAATTGTTTGCGTCTGAATAACCGCACACGCCGTGCGAAAACGAGAAATGAGGACAAGGGATTCGAGTTGCTGAAAACCCAGCAAACTCGGACAACATGCTCTCGCTCGAACGCAGAAAAGGAATCGGCCTGGCTGTTCCGTCGCGGACCCTGAGGCAGTGAACGCCGCAGTGGGTCTAGACTAGGCAGTATCGCGACAGCCCGATTCTAATTCAACCCGCAGGCAGGTGCAGCTTATGGGAAAAGATTCTGGCAAACGGGGTTAACTAACAGCATCTCAAAGCTGCGAACCAGCTTCTGGCGCCGAATTGGCGAGCGGCGGGGGCAAAGAAGTGAGATTCCGCTGTTTCCCAATAACCCATACGGCAGCTTCGACGGCTTTACTTACCCGGTCAAAGCGGGTTACTCCTTGGTCTCCGCTTTCGCTTCGTCCTCGGGCCCGGCGTGGACACCCACACTCTCCAAATCCGCCACTGGAGGCTGATCCATATCGGCTGGCGCCGGAGCCACGGTCATTTTCGGCGGCATCTGAATGTTCATATTGCCGGGGACCGGAGTGGCGACGAAGAACAACGCACCACCCACCAACACGATCACGCCCAGCAAAAACAGAATTCCCAAAACCAGCACAATCGCGACGACCGCGCCGCCTCCCCCGTTCCGCCGTTCATCGCCCATGTTTTGCTCCTCGAAGTTGTGATGTCGTCAGCGGCCTCATCTTAGCGTGGTATTCGCCGGGGGAATATCTTTCTTGATATATTCGAGGGCATGGCCGACGCACGCTTTCCGAAGACTTTTCACCTCCTCAAGCAAGCCGAGTTCGACCGGGTGTTTGCCACACGAGCCTATGCGGCAGACGATCATTTGATCGTCCACGGCTGTGCGAACGAATTGCCGATCAGTCGCTTGGGCCTGAGCGTTTCGAAAAAGTCGGGCAATTCGCCGCAGCGGAACTACTGGAAGCGTTCCATTCGTGAAGCCTTTCGCCTGAATCGCGAGCAAATGCCCAGCGGCATCGACATCGTGGTGCGGCCGCAAAAGGGAGCCACGGCAGACAGTTTGACAATTCAAAAGTCGTTGCCGTTGCTTGTGCAAAAGCTCGCGAAGCGGTTGAAGTTGCCGCCATGTGTTGCGGAGGACTCGGCATGAGATCCGTTCTCCACTGGATTCGTGGCGCGATTTCCGCCGTGCTGATTGGCTGTGTACGTCTGTATCAGATTTTTTTGAGCCCGATTTTCGGCCGCCAGTGCCGGTTTCAACCGACCTGCAGTCATTACTACATTGGCGCGGTGCAGAAGTACGGACCAGTTCGCGGCTCGCTGAAAGGGCTGTGGCGCATCTGCCGCTGCAATCCGTTTTGTCAGGGTGGTTTTGATCCGCCGTAGCGTGACGGCAGCAGCCTGCAGTGTTCTGGGGACGGGAATCAGGAGTCAGAATTCCGTGGCGAAGTTGATTGTTGGTTGTGGCTATTTGGGTGAGCGTGTCCTGGAACTCTGGCGAGCGCAAGGTGAGCGGGTGTATGCGGTGACCCGCTCGCAATCGCGGGCAGCGGAATGGGCGGTGAACGGCATCGCGCCGTTGGTCATTGATATCTCGAAGCCGATCGAAATTGCCGCACCGACAGATATCGACACGGTGCTCTTTGCTGTCGGTTTTGATCGAACCGCGGGGCCGTCGATACACGAAGTTTATGTCAACGGCCTGTCTCGTGTGCTCGCCTGGTTGCCACCGACGTTACGGCGGTTCATCTACATCAGTTCGACCGGCGTGTATGGTTCGTTCGACGGCGAATGGATCGACGAATCTGCTCCATGTGAGCCGCAGCGCGAAGGTGGCAAAGCTTGCCTGGCTGCGGAGAAACTACTCGCGGAATCGCCATTCGCCGATCGCAGCGTGGTGCTGCGTCTAGCGGGGATCTATGGTCCTGGCCGCATTCCACGAGCCAAAGATTTGCTCGAAGGCAAACCGCTCGAGGCAGTGTCGAGTGGATATCTAAACTTAATCCACGTCGCCGATGCCGCAAGAATTGTGCTGCTGGCGGAACTGAAACCGACTTCGCGTTGCTTGCTGGTGAGCGACGGCCAACCGGTGGTTCGCAGCGAGTATTACGCCGAACTGGCCCGCCTGCTGAATGCACCGGCGCCGCAATTTGCAACTGCTGCGAATGATCCACCAATCGCAAAACGCGGGGCGGCGGATAAGCGAATCAGCAACGCGAGAATGTTACGGGAGTTAGCGCCGGAGTTTTTGTTTCCGGATTACCGAGCGGGGTTGGCGGATGCGGTGGCGGATTGGAAGGCCAAGAAGTCGTCCTGACTGCTCAATCCGTCGGATGGGCGCCACTGATCCAAGACCTATTCGGGCGTTTCGCCTGCCGTCAGCTGGGCTTGGATGAATCGGGGAAATTCATGCAATTCGGTGCTGACGACCGTGAACATGCGACGCTCCTTGTCATGGCTCGGCAGTTAGTTTAACCAACCCAATTAGAGGGGCAAGAATCGCAGTCTTCGCTGCTCACGAACCTTTGGGCGACAGTTCCGCTCTTGAAAGACATCGTTGCCTCGGTAGCTTTTGGCAAACTTTAACGATTCCGCCGGATCCTCTTGCCTGTTTCGCTAATTTCGCCCGATGATTAAATTGAAGCTTGCACGCTCTGCATTTTGAGAAGATTGAGAACGATCGATATGTCCAACACTGCGAACACCGCTGGCAGTCCTTCACCGGGCAACGCTCCCTTCAAGATTCAGCTGGCCGATCGGCTGGTGAAGCTGCCACCCTATGTGCTGGCACGAGTGAATGCACTGCGTGACGCCAAACGGCAGGCCGGGCAGGATGTGATCGACCTGGGAATGGGCAACCCCAGCGAGCCGCCGCAGGATGTCGTTATCGACAAGCTGAATGAAGCCGCTCGCGATCCGAACAACCACGGCTACAGCAAAGCCACCGGCATCTTGAATCTAAAACGCGAGATCGCGGCCAAATATCAGCGCAAGTTCGGCGTGCGACTTGACCCCAACAACGAAGTCGTGGTGACGATCGGTTCGAAGGAAGGCTTCAGCCATATGCTGCTGGCCACCGTTGGCCCGGGCGACAATGTGATCATTCCGGCACCGTTTTTTCCGGCACATAAATACGCTGTGGCAATGGCCGGCGCCAGCGTGATTGCGCTCGAAGTGGCGAACCACGAGAAGTTCCTCTCCAACATTGCATTTACCTGCGAGCATTTGTCACCGTCGCCGAAGCTCGTCGTTTTCAACTATCCGCACAATCCGTCGAGCGTTACTGTTGAGCCAGAGTTTTGGGTCGAGGTCGTGAAACTCGCCAAGAAATACGGCTTCATGGTGATCAGCGACTTCGCGTATGCCGACGTCGCTTTCGACGGCTATCAGCCGCCCAGTTTTCTCGCGGCACCTGGGGCAAAGGAAGTTGGCGTCGAGTTCACGACGATGAGCAAAGGCTACAACATGGCCGGCTGGCGAATTGGCTTTTGTTGCGGCAATCCGGAGATGGTGAAGGCGCTCGGCGTCATCAAGGGCTATTACGATTACGGGCTGTTCCAGGCGATTCAGATTGCGGCCATCGTCGCTCTGCGACATACCGACGCAGCGGTCGAAGCGCAATCGCGTCTTTATCAAACCCGCCGCGATCTGCTGCTCGATGGCTTGCGCAAGCAGGGCTGGCAAGTTCCCACGCCACGAGCGGGAATGTTTGTTTGGGGCAAGTATCCAGAACCCTGGGCCAGCCAAATGAACTCCGTCGATTTCGCGATGTACATGCTGGAGCACGCCAATGTTGCCCTGAGCCCGGGAACGGGCTTCGGTGCTGCCGGCGAAGGCTATTGCCGCATGGCCCTGGTCGAGAACGAAAACCGCCTCAAACAGGCCCTGCGCCAGATGGGGCGCTGCTTGGAACGCGATTCCAAGCCAAATCTTTTGGAAAAGCCGGCGGAAGTCGCAGAAAAGACTGTAGTTGCGGCTACTGGCTAGGAATTAGTAGGCCGGAGCAAGCGTTACTCAGCACCGATCCGGCAAGAACTGCGATCGTTGGCCGCTCTGCAAATCCTGCGGAGTACCATTTGATCCGGCCCACGCCACTACGGCTGCCCGCTATCTCCTATTCCAACCGGCAGCCTGCCGGTAGAATTCTCACGTTTGCAATTTGCCCGCCTGCCAACGCTGCGCAGTTTGCCCCGGCGCAAAAAAATAGAAGGGCTTCTGATCGCCGCATCAGAAGCCCTTCCGGTTCGGCTGTTCGGACAATGCTTGCGCACCGACCGAAGACCCACAGCCATTGAATCGGTATCGGGACAATACTTAACAGACTTTAAGCCGCCCAGCGGGGGCGGGACATTCGGACTAAAACAGCGTCATCTATTTCAACAAAGGTTCACCACCGCATGTCGCAACCGGCAAAGCTTGCCTTGGAAGATGGAACTGTGTTCACCGGTGAGGCCTTCGGCGCGATCGGCGAGATCGACGGCGAAGTCTGCTTCAACACTTCGATGACCGGCTATCAGGAGATCCTTACCGATCCCAGTTATCGTGGGCAAATCGTCACGATGACTTACACCCAGATTGGCAATTACGGCGTGAATGCCGAGGACATGGAAAGTCAGAAGCCGCACCTGGCCGGATTCATCGTGAAGGAGTATGCCGAAAAGCCTAGCAATTTTCGCTCCCAGGAATCGCTCGACGCTTATCTGAAGCGGCACAACATCGTCGGCCTCGCTGGCATTGATACGCGGGCACTGGTGCGAAGACTGCGCATTAGCGGCGCGATGAAAGGGATCATCAGCAGCGTCGATCTCGACGATCAGAGTTTGATCAACAAGGCCAAGGCGAGCCCCGGACTGGTGGGGCGCGACTTGGTGCGCGAAGTCCTGCCCGATCAGCCGCGGAACTGGAATGAAAAACTGAGCCAATGGGCTAAGCTGCCAATCGAGCCGAATCCGGCGTTCGATGATCAGCGGTTTCACGTCGTGGCGCTTGACTATGGCATGAAGTGGAACATCGCCCGCCATCTGACCGATGAAGGTTGTCGCGTGACGATTCTACCGGGCACTGCGACGGCTGCCGAGGTGCTGGCCTTGAATCCCGATGGTGTGTTCTTGTCAAACGGCCCCGGCGACCCAGAACCGTTGCATTACGCTCAGGAGTGCATCCGTGGCGTGCTCGGCCAGGTTCCGGTCTTCGGCATTTGCCTAGGACATCAACTGCTGGGATTAGCGTGCGGGGCGAAGACCTTCAAACTGAAGTTTGGTCATCGCGGTGCCAATCAGCCGGTGCAGAACCTGGAAACCGGGAAGATTGAAATCACCTCGCAGAATCATGGTTTTGCTGTCGAGGAAGAATCGCTGCCTGTGGCGTTGGAAATCACGCACCGCAACCTGAACGACAACACGGTTGCGGGACTCAGGCACAAAGAAGTGCCCGCATTCAGCGTGCAGTATCACCCCGAATCGTCTGCGGGGCCACACGACAGCCGCTATCTGTTCCGACAGTTCCGCGACCAGATGGCGGCAGCCAAAGGGTTGGCCACGACCTAACAGCATATTGCTGTCCAGAATTCAAATAAAAAGCGACCGTCATCCAATGCTGATGACGGTTGCTATTTTTTTATCAATCAAATTTTCATTTAGCGATTTCGGATGCTGGATCGCTTAACTCGCGAAGAGGTCCATTGATCGCCTAGCTGCAACCAATCCGTCAGCGGAACTTCGCTAGCGGAACTGCTGCCAGGGTTGGCATAGTCGGATCCCGCAGCCATCAGTTGATCGACAGCCGTCAGGAATAGCAATGCCGAATCATCTTGGCTGCTGTTCGCTCGTCCGACCCGCCGCTGCGAAGCACCAACGTTGCTATTACTGCTTGTGCTGCTGACTGATCCGACGACAGGCGTAACGCTGCGAGACGAGGATGTTTCTTCAGCCTCCGGTTCTTCCACGGCTTCGCCAGCCGAGGCAGTCAGCGGGACAAACTCGCCGCCACTGGTATCCTCTGGTGCGCTCAACACGCCGGCGTTCTGATTGAGCCAGTTGATAACCGGCAAGGCATCGAACGCCGTGACCTGCCCATCGCCATTCACATCCACAAAGAATTGTGGCGGCAGCACGCCTTCGTTGGCCATATAGAAGTCGCGGAGCATCCGGGTGCCGTGCGTGTTCAATTCGTTGATGACGATCAACGCATCAATGGCGTCGACCTGGAGGTCGGCGTTCACATCGAGCGTGGAACTCATGTTCACAAATTCAGGCCCAGCCAATGGATCCACAATCGTCACGGTATTGAGGAGTGGGATCAGGAAGACTTGATCGTCCCGAGCCTGCACCGGGTTGGGGTCCGGCAACGGCACTGGAACCGTTTGGATCAGCGGCGCCGCCAACAGAATCTGCGAACGATTGGTAGCGTCTTCAGCCGGGTCGGCTACAAAGCGGAATGTGCCGGCGGCGATGGCATCGAACCCGACGCGGACGACAAACTTGGGGCCCTGACCCAGCGGACCACCTGTTGAGCGGCGGTCGCGAGCGGATCCGAGTTCATTGATTACGCCTTCCGGAGAGTTCGTGATCGCGTTTGGATCCAGATCGTAATTCGGAATTTCGTTAGGATTGTTACGATCAAAGACGTAATCAATATCTGGCTCGGTGTCTCCATCCCCGTCCACATCGGTGATGTTGACGGAAAGAAGATCCTTGTCGTAGAGCAAATCGAGGAACGCAGCTTCGACGCCGCGGTCCAAATCCGAACCGCCTGGACGGATGTCTTCGCTATAGACTTCAACGTAAACGACTTCACCCCTGTCGACATGGAAGCCCGGGTCGATTCCTTGGACAAAGCCGCGAGCGTCAACGACGCGCAGCGATAAGGTCGCCAGATACTTGCTCAGATCGATAGGGGTCGACGGCGGCGGCGGGTCGGTGACTTGCACAGTCACTTCGGCGGTAGCATTCACGGTGCTGACATCGTCATCGGTCACCGTGTAATTAAATTGCACGGTGCCTGTGTAACCAGCCGGTGGTGTGAATACCACGTTGCCAGCGACCACCGAGACGGTTGCACCGGGGATCAAATTGCCGAGTGAATCGGCGGCCTGCGTGACGGAGTCCACGCGGACCGGAGCCGAAGGTGTAAACACATCGTTCAACAGCACGTTCGCATTCGTCGAGGACTCGCTACCGTTCAAGGTCAACGTCGTCCCACGTACCATGGTGTACGTATTGTCGACGGGCCGCGGATCTTTCGCGGTAACCTTGACCGTCACATTTGCAGGTTCCGACAACAATGTGAGGTCGGGAGCCGCGGGATTGAACTTGGTCGGGTCGTAGACGCGATACGTGAACGTGAAGTCGCCCGTAAATGGATTCACGCTACGCGGAGTGAAGAGCAAGATGTCCTTGCCGTTCACGTCTTGTCCCACGGTTACCACATTTTCAATCTGGCTGTTGCTGCCGATGGGGAAGTCGCCGGCGTAGATCCGGAGTTGGCCGGATGTCGGCAAGGGATCGTTGCGCAAAACATCCAGTTCGTTGTTAGCACTCTCTTGCTTGATCAGCGGATCGTTGGGATAGGACGGGTCCGGATTGGGGAAGAGCTGTTCCGGAAAGCGATCATCGCGAGCAATTGGCAGATTCGAGAAGATTGTCAGCTGATAATCTTCGACTTCGCCGGCGCGGTTGTGGCCGTTGGGCCCCAAATTGCGATCGACCGAGTAACGGAGCCGAGCGTACGTAATACCCGGCGCCGAGCCAGCCGGGATATTGAATGGCACGTTCGTATTCGTGCCGTTCACGGGAACATAGTTCGTCAGAATCTGATCGCCGATATCGGCAAAGCTGCCGTTGCCGTTGAAATCGATCCAGGCTTGAACATAACCCTTCAAGCTGGTGCTATTCGTGACTTGGAAAGTGATCGCACCCTGCGGCAGACCTTGCACGAGATTGATCGAGACCAACCCATCCTCGTCATCTGAGACCACCGTCGGGAAGTTGTCATCGCCCGTCGCGGTGATCGATGGCCGACCATCCGTTTCAAAGTCCTGCTTGGTTCCGAGCATGAACCCCGGCAGGATGCCGTGCGATGGACCGCCGTTCGCAATGGTCGTGCTGTACGCATTCGGAATTCCCGGCAGCGTTTCCGGCAAGTCACCGTAATCAATGGCGGTCTGGTTGCCGAACAAGAGGGGCGGGGTGGTCGTGGTGTTGCTAGTAACCACTACGTCCAACACCGGATCGGGCAGGCCGTTGGCGTCAAGCGTCGTTGGCAACGTGGGCATGTAGCCGCCGGCGAGGATCTCCCGTACTTGATAGCTGCCGGGCTGAACATTGGGAATGGTAAAATTGCCATTCGCATCGGTGAATGCAGCCGGCTCGCCGACGTTGATGCCGCCGCTATTGTTCAGATCCACATAGAACATGATCCCCGCGATACCAGGCTCGTCGAGATCACGCGTCCCATCGGCGTCCAGGTCGAGGAACTTCGTACCTCGGATCGTTCCCGGTTGCTGCCGATTGCCGAAATTCACATTCGGGAAATCTTGGCCGCGGGTGGCAACGTTGATGACTACCGGGCCGTTGTTGACCGGAGTTGTTTGCGTGTAAGGAGCCTGCAAAACCTGCCGCACTCGGTAAGTGCCGGTATCGAGCCAGGCGTCGAACGTATAAGTGCCAGTCGCCGGACCAGGCGTACCTGTGTTCGTCGCCGTAACCGTGCTGGGCTCATTCGTGTCGAACACTCCATCGTTGTCGAGGTCCAAATACACGGTCCAGCCACCCAGGCCGGTTTCGCCGATGCTCTGCAGCTTGTCGTTGTTGGCGTCTTGAAAAATCGTTCCGCTGATGGTTGTCTTCGGAATCGCATCGAGCGCTTTGAAGACATTCAACCGCCCATCAGAGACGTTGAGGTTGTTCAGGTACGGAACCTTGTCGACATTGTTCATCAGCAACTGCTTGACCTCCATCGCGGTCAAGTAAGGCGCTAACGATTCGACCAAGGCCGCAGCTCCAGCCACCGTGGGCGTGGCGAGCGACGTGCCTGTATTGACATACAGGTTCGTGTAAAGGAATGGGCCCACGAGATAACGGAAGCCCGTCGACATCACTTCGATGCCCGGCGCCGCGATATCGACGCTCACGGCGCCATAGCCGAATTCGGGAATGCCGCCCGGAATGAAACCGGGAGTCGGCACGATCATTTCGTCGAAGGCGTTGGTGGCGGTCACCGTCAGAATCTGATCGACTCGATATCCCGTAGGTGAATCGAAGGTCGTGTCGTGATTGAAGCCTTGGTTCGCGACGGCCGTGCAAATCAACACATCCTTGCTGCCCAGAACCCGCAGCGCGTCGGACTGCGAAAAGCTGAACGTCGGTCCGCCAAAGCTGAGATTAGCGGCAACGATGTTAATGCCGTACAGCGACTTCATCTTGGTGACATACTGAATGCCACCGATGATCCCGCCCGTCGTGAAATTGCCGCCGTCGTCGACGACTTTCACGAACATCAGCTTCGAATTCCAGCTAACGCCCGACATACCCGTTGTGTCGTTGCCTGGCATCGCCGCCATCGAGGCGACCTGCATGCCGTGGCCGTCTTGGATATCGTCTTGGGGCTCGCCATCGCGCATCGCCGAGTCGTAGCCGTGGTAGTCGTCGATGACGCCGTTGCCATCATCGTCGATCCCGTTGTAGGTCTCGCGCGGATTCACCCAGAAATTGGGAGCCATATCCGCTTCGAAGCGGTTATAGCCAGTGTCCAGAATTGCGATGACCGTGTTCGGGCTGCCGGTCGTCAAGTCCCAAGCTTCAACGGCATCGATATCCGCATCAATTGTTCCGATGTAGGGATTGAGCGCCGGGAAGCTGCTATCGGGAATCAATTGTCCCGTGTTGTTTAGCGCCCATTGCTGCGGAAAGAAGTTGTCGTTCGGGATCCGCCGACTGTGCAGTACGAAGTTCGGTTCCGCGTACAACGTATTGCTGAGCGACAAGAACTGATGGCTCACATCGAGCACGTCTTGCCGCGTTGAACCAGCAGGCAACTCGACCCATGCCGAATGCATGGAATCGTCCCAATCGAGCAGCGACGAGCCCGGCACATTGGCGGCCAATGTCGCTTCCGCTTCAGAACGGTCCACCCAGTCTTGAAAGCGCACGAGGAAGCTATCGTTCGTAAATTCGGCCGTCTGCCAGGCGACGACGCGTGGGTCCGACGCGACCACCTTCGTAGCGCCGTCATAGTAGTCGAGCCCTTGCTCGTAGAAGTTGCCACCAGGATTAAAGGTGCTGCCGCCACCCGTCGGTGGCAAGCCACCACCGGGGAGGGTATCGACGACCGTTGCCAGCACTTGGCGAGGTTCCAGTTGCTCCAGAAATGAGCGACGGAAGTGCTTACGCGATTTGGCGTTACGCCGCGATTGCTGACGCCCACGAACGGCTGCAGCAGGCGAAGATTGTTTCGATTGCGCCACTAAGCTCACGACAGTGACCCTTGGGGTGAGGTCCGGACAGCACAGAACTGCATTGCCGAAAAGTCCAGGAAAATCCGAGGTACTAGGCCAGTTTAATTGCCTGCTACCACCGTTGCCACTATTCCGTAAAAGTTTAGTCAGACCGTGGCATTTCTCGGACGCGGAGGGACGGAATATCCGGACCTCGGCACGACGTTGACGCTGGCCACGACAGAAAAGTTCCGCGATGCGTATTCGTAAACGCCGCCACGGGGAAATCGCAAGTAAGAAAATTCAGCAAAAACTGGTTCCCGCCGAGGGAAAACACTAAGATGCCGGCACTGCCCGCCAGCTCCAACCACCCGCCCTAGGAACCTCCCATGAACAGGCTGGTTTTCGTCTCGGTTTTCCTTCTCCTTCTGACGGCAATCGGTTCCGGGGCCGACGACAATTGGCCGAGGTGGCGGGGCCCTCAGCAGGATGGCCACACCAGCGGCAAAGCAATTCCGCAGAAATGGACAGCCCAGGACATCGTTTGGAAGGTCGATCTGCCGGGAATTGGTCAGTCATCGCCGATCATTTGGGGCGACCGGGTCTTTATGACGTCAGCCCTGGAGAACGGCAAAGTGCGTGTCGTGTATGCCGTCTCGCGTAAGACCGGCGAACCGCTCTGGCAACATACAGCCTGGACGGGCGAACCCGAACCGATTCATGCCATGAATTCCTGGGCTTCGTCCACTTGTGTCACCGACGGCGAAGTGGTGATTGCCTTTTTCGGCCGCGGCGGCATTCATGGCTACACTGTTGACGGCAAGCATTTGTGGTCCAAGGATCTGGGGCGCTTCGAAGGTCCGTGGGGTACTTCTGCTTGTCCTGTGCTCGTCGGCGACATCGTGATCCAAAACTGCGATGCCGATGTGGACGCGTATCTTGTTGCACTCGATAAGCGGACTGGCAACGAAGTCTGGAAGACCAGACGCCGAGATCACCGCGGCTGGAGCACTCCCGTGCTGGTCGATACCGGCACTCGGCAGGAATTGGTCCTCAATGGCCACGAAGGAGTGCAGGGTTACGACCCCAAAACCGGCCAGGAACTCTGGTTTTGCAAAAGCTTTATCGGCCGCGGCGAACCCACGGTCACTCCGGCCGGCAAAATCCTCTGTGTCGTGAATGGACAACCTGGCGACTTCTATTCCGTCCGTCCCGGTGGCAGCGGCGATGTCACGAGTACGCACATGCCTTGGCACACGCCGCGGAAGAGCGGACGCGACTGCTCTTCGCCGATTGTTATCGGCAATTACATATTGGTCACTAGCCTTGATGGGATCGCAACCTGCTATGACGCGACCGACGGTCATGTCTACTGGAAAGAACGAATCAGCGGCAAATTCAGCGCGTCGCCGATCGCCGCAAATGGGCTGGCTTACTACCTGAATGAGAATGGCCGGACGTTTGTCATCGAGCCTGGACCCGCCCTCAAGATCGTTGCCGAAAACGAGATTCCGGCGGGAAAAGCAGAGGTTTTTCGGGCGTCGCTCACGCCGTCGGCCGGCCAATTGTTCGTTCGCAGCACAGCGGTTTTGTACTGCATTGGCAAGAAGTGATTCGCGATGTTACTTCAAGTTTTTCAGGAAGTCGTTGAGATCATCGTCATCATCGCCGCCGCCTGCATCGTCGGCGGCTTCAGCAAAATCAAAGCTGGGGGCCGGTTTCTCCGGCGTTTTGGCGACCGATTTTTCCGCCGGTTTGGCAGCTACTTTTTCCGGAGCAGGCGCCGGCTTCACGGGTGCCGGAGCAGGCTTGCCTTTGGTCGGTGCATAGACGGTTTCGGCGCCGCTACCTTTCGCATTGCCGTTTTTGCTCAGGTCTTCCGAAGTCTTTTCTTCCGGCAATTCTGCGAACAGCGGCTTCGCATCTTCGAGTGAAAATTCGTCATCCACTTCGACGGGTTCGGTCGGCGGCGTCGCGCTTGGCGGTGGAGCAGGATTTCTCAAGGTCGGTCGCGCCGAGATCGTACCTTCCGCATCGGTTTCGCTCGAAGTTTTCCCCTGTTTCATAGTGGGAGGCGGAGTCGTCGGGGGCGATCCGGCGGCGTCGTTGGCATCGTACATCGCGCGGAACGTCACCGTGCCAATCGTCAGCAATTGCCCCGGTTGCAGCGGCGCGTCACCTTCGATGCGCTGATTGTTGACAAACGTGCCGTTCAGCGAACCCAGATCGCGCACCAACAGTGCGCCGCCTGCTTCGAAGATTTCGCAGTGTTGCCGGCTGACCAGCGGATGCCGAAGCATGATCGAGCAATCGCGGCCGCGGCCAACGGTCGAGGGAAGGCGCAGCTTCACCTCAGGCGTTTTGACATCGCCACCTACGACTACCAACGTCACATTCAAGGCCATCGCCAACTCCGCAGCCAAGCAGTTCCTGCGGCAGGAACCTTCATCGACAAGAAATCCGCAACAAGAAGGTTGCCCACCTTGTTTTCAAGTCTAACTAGCGAGGCCGTTTATCACAACTATTTGCTGTTTGCGGGCCTATCTACCGCTGACAAGTTGTGTCAGATCAAGGATTGACGGTGATGGACCAGCCCAGCGGCCAATTGGAAGTGGGCTGCGTCGACGGCGGCTTGGTGAGCATCTCCAGCATCCGTTCAGCGTGCACATTGCCGGGATTCAGTCGCAAAATATCCCGCTGCACCGCGATGCACGCTTCCCGATCCGTGCCGTCTTTGAGCAGAATGTCGCTCAACACGATGCGGGCCCAAGCCAATTGCGGCGCCAGTGAAATGGCCTGCTCGACCAATTGCCGGGCCAATTTCAAATCGCCGCGTGCGGCCTTTGCTTCTGCCCGCAAGGTCAGCGCGAAGGGCTCGCCGGTATCGCACTTTTCAATCTGCTTGGCGACATATTCCACATCGCCCCAGCGCTGCTGCATCAAGTAGGTGTAGCCCAGATTGACCCACGGTGGAATCCATGCCGGTTGCTCGGCAATCAACTCCTGGAAAATTTGCTCGGCCGATTCAAACTTCTGCGTCTCGCGATAGATCCGCCCTAGCAGCGCTCGCGCTTCGCGGCCGTCGTGATACGTGCTGGCCCCATGAATCAAATGCCGCGATGGCGGTGATTGCAACAACTGTCGCAGCGATTGTTCGGCACTCCCCAAGTCGTTGAAGTCGCAGAGCAATTCCGCGCGGCGCGTAGTCAGTTCCACATCGAGCGGAAATTTCATCAGCGCTTCGTTGGCCATACCAAAGGCTTCTTCCCGCCGGCCCAAGCGAATCAACGCATCGACGATCAGGGCATACAACCGCCGCACCCAATCGCCGGCCACCCCCGCAAGTTGCAAACTCTTTAGTAAATGTGCCAATGCCTGGTGCGGCTGGCCGATTCGCAAATAGGTTGTGCCGAGCAAGAACAACGTGACGGCATTGTCTGGATCGGTGGCGTAATCCATCCGCAGCAGCCGCAAATCGCGATTGGCCTTGCGCTGGCAAAACGCCGGATCGAGATAACCGACATGCTCAATCCGCACATCGGAATAAACCATTTCGTCGCCCAGCGCCTCGAGCTGCGGAACGATCTGCTCGTGCACGCGGCCCGTCCACCGAGCCTGCGGATGACTCTGAAACAGCCTCGCATGCGAAATGAGCGTCGCCGGTTCCGAACTATGCCGACTCAGCGACACGGTCGTCATCACATACACACGCCGGGGCGAAATTCTGGGTTGTTCCCGCACGCGTGTGAAGAGATCCTGCAAACGAGCCCGGTTCTCCGCATCGATCCGGTCGTCGGCGTCGAGCCAAAAGATCCACTCGCCGCTGGCCTGGGCAACAGCGGCGTTCCGTGCGGCGGAAAAATCATCACACCATTCAAAGTTCGAAACCTTGGCTCCCAAATCCGTGGCGACTTGCATCGTGTTGTCCGTCGAGCCCGTGTCGACGATCACCACTTCGTCAAACAGCGATAGGACGGGCTGCAGACAAGCCCGCAAGTTGGCTTCTTCGTTGCGAACAATCATGCACAACGAAATTCGGGGCGGCTGACTCACGAGGAGATCCTTCATGGCAAACTGCGACGAGAGGACAGATTAGAGGAGCGTCAGCGCGCAAGCCTAGCCAACCACGCGCGACAGCCGCCCATAAGCACGTGACGTACCACACGACAAATCCCACCTTCGTTTGCCACTCAGAGCAGCCTAAGAACGTCCCTGAGCGCAACTGCTGCTGCGCTTAACCGTTGCGATGGATGCAACTTACGACTTTCAACTGCATCGGTGTCTCCGCTTTCGACAGCGACAGCGGCGCGATCACGCCAACATCCGCCGACCGTTTCATAACGACGATTTGTCCGTTTCATCCCTCGAAAGTGCGACATCCTGTCGCACTGGAAAATGCGCTGCCGATCGGCAATGCTGCTTCGCAGGCTGCGGCAAGTCGTGTGAAGTTCACACGATAGGCGCCGCAGCATGTCGCTGCTCGTTTTGTTGGAACATCGTTTGCGGAGTGATAAAAACTTTCCTTGCAGGCGAACGGAATGCAGTCCAAAAATATCCTGGTTCTGGCTCCCCATCCTGACGACGAAAGTCTGGGCTGCGGCGGCACGGTGAAATTGCTCACTCAGGCCGGCGTGCAGGTCGACGTGATTTTGATGACTCGCGGCGAGAACGGCCTCGACGCTCCCCTGCAACAACCAGCGGCGGTGCACGAACAATTGGCCCAAGCCCGCGAAGCGGAAGCCCGCGCCGCATGTGCCGTGCTCGGCGTGCGTGACGTGCAATTTCTGTCGGGCATCGACGGCGGCTTGATGCATCAGCCCCATCTGGTCAAGGCGCTCGCCAGCTTGCTGCAAGCGGGCAATTACCAGCGGATCTTTGCTCCCTGGTATGGCGAAGCCCATCCCGATCACGTCGCCACCTTTCGGCTGTTGCAGCGAGCGCTGGCCGAAAGTTTGCAGCGTCCGGCCGTTTGGCTGTAT
Source organism: uncultured Pirellulaceae bacterium (assembly GCA_964394305.1). Classification (GTDB taxonomy): domain Bacteria; phylum Planctomycetota; class Planctomycetia; order Pirellulales; family Pirellulaceae; genus Anatilimnocola. The sequence goes on along the minus strand of CAYMWL010000034.1, from coordinate 32,659 downwards.
GAAGTGTGGACGCCGCTGGTCCCCACCGATCATGTGCCGATCGATGCCACCATCGCCTCCAAGCGCGCCGCCATCGAACAACACCAGAGCCAACTCGATTGCCTCGATTATTTGAACGCGTTTGTGGGACTCGCCGCCTATCGCGCGCTGGCTTGTCCTCCCTCGCGCTATGCCGAAGCTTTTTTGACGATGGACACGCCGACGCTGCTGAATCTCAAGTTGCCGCTGAGTCCGCTGTAACCACTGATCACGCTGAAAATCAAGCCTGCCATGCAACGTTTGAACTGGGGCTGCGGCCCGCTCACGCCGTTCGGCTGGATCAACTCCGACATTGAGGCCGGCCCCGGCATCGATGTCGTCGCCGATATCCGCCAAGGGCTGCCATTCCCCGATAACCACTTCGACTACATCGTCAGCATCCACGTGCTGCCCGAACTGTCTTATCGCGAGCTTGATCCAGCGCTTCAGGAACTTCGCCGCGTCCTCAAGCCCAACGGCGTGCTCCGCCTCTCGCTCCCCGACATGGATCTCGCTATCAACGCCTATCGCAGCAAAGACGTCGATTACTTTTTGATCGGCGACGACGAAGTCAAAAGCCTGGCCGGAAAGATGATCGTGCAGCTCCTTTGGTACGGCCGGTCGCGGAGCATGTACACCTGGGAATTCACCAAAGAGCTCCTCGAACGAACTGGCTATCGCGAAGTCACCCGCTGTGCACATGAGAAGTCCGCCAGCGGATTGGCCGGCATCACCGAGCTCGATAACCGCGCCCTCGAAAGCCTGTTCGTCGAAGCGCGGAAGTAAAGCTGGTTGCTGCGTGCTTCCTGCGTTTGGAGCATCGAGTGATAACAGCGCCGAGGCCTCTGCTGAAACACTGCACGGCAAAAACTGCCAATCATTTGCGCTAAAAATAGGCAGTTATCACACCCAAGTTTGATAACTGTTGGTGGCATTTTGATAACACCCTGATTATTCCTATATCTGCATTTGATAACGAGCGACCAGCATGTCGCTGATTGCAGGATCCAAACTTCTGCCTTTGGCAATGCCCTAGGTGGACTTTGCGGCCGACTGAATTTTAAAGTCGATAATGACAACTCAGGTCGTTCTCAGGCAGTGCTTGAGTGCTTCAGTGCTTGCAAAGAAATGGCGAATTTCTATGAAGTTCATGCCGAAGTTGCCAGCTGCGGCCTCGATTAAGCGTCTTCCGGTTGTTCCACTAACGCTTGTAGCCGTAGCAGTGTGGCATCCCATTGGGCAGAGATCACAGCCAGATGCTGTCGGACCTCGGCGAGACGCTGTTGTTGCAACTGCCAGATGCGTTCGCGGCCGGCCCGTTCGCTATGGACGAGACCCGCACGTTCGAGCAGGTGCAGATGCTTCGTAACGGCCTGGCGGGTGAGCCGGGTGGAGTGCTGCAGCGCGAGCGTGGGGAGCGGACCATCGCGGCCGAGGCGGATGACAAACGCCAATCGCACGGGATCGCCGAGCGCCGCAAAGATCGGCGCGGTTTTTTTGACCTGCTTGAGCGTGAGTGTCATGAGCGAGCCACTCAACTGCTGGTTTGGGCCAGGTATTTGGCAATGAGCCGCGATTGATGTTCCCAGCCACCTTCGTTGGCACGAAAGGCTTCGGTTCGGCGCTCGATGGGAACCTGATCAAAGCCCGACTCACTGATGGTCAGCAGCGTGCCGCCGTCGGCGTCGGCCAGTTCAAAAGCGACGAGCGTCATTGGCTCGTGTGAGTAATCCTTCTCCATGTCGACCGCATACGGATGCCAGCGAAAGGCAAACCGCGTTTGCGGCTCGATGGAATCGACGAACATGACAAACGGCGTGCCTGTGTATGGCTCTTGCATCTTGGCCACGTCGGCATCGACCTGCGTGGGCACGATTCGACCGCGCAACTGCTGACCGGCGACAAACGGCCCATCGAATTGCACGCCGAACCACTTACCGAAGTTCGTCGAATCGCTGAGCGCCCGCCAGACGCGCTCGCGCGTGGCCTTCAGGAGGATTTGTTTTTCGATGCGATCGGTGCTCATCCTGCCGACTCCGAGAAGCAACTAAATGGATGCTTCTGAGTTTAGCGTGGCGAGGAATGAGAAGCAACCCGTTGGTTGCGTTAGAAATTTCTTGGTATTTCTCCCTCTCCTCTGTACCCAGGAGAGAGGGCTGGGGTGAGTGGGGCGGCCGAATGGTTCGTCAATTTGCAAGTCTGCCCCTCTCCCCGGAGTACCGGGGCGAGGGGACTGGATTAAGAAGGAACAAGTTAAGAAGCAGTCCGCTTTTGCGTCATTTCGATCGCCAGCAGCAGCCCGCGGGCTTTATTGAGCGTTTCCTGATATTCGCTCTCCGGATCGCTGTCGGCGACGATGCCGGCGCCGGCTTGCACGTAAGCTTGATTCCCCTTTACGACGAGCGTGCGAAGAGCAATGCAGGTGTCCATGTTGCCGGCATAATCGATGTAGCCGACCGCGCCCGCGTAAGGACCGCGGCGATGCGGTTCGAGTTCGTCGATAATTTCCATCGCGCGGACCTTGGGAGCGCCGCTGACCGTGCCGGCTGGCAAACAGGCTTTGAGCGCATCGAAGGCATCGAGTTCCGGACGCAGCTGACCCGTGACGTTCGACGTGATGTGCATCACGTGGCTGTAGCGTTCGATGACCATCACATCGCTGAGCTTCACGCTGCCGAACCTGGCGACGCGGCCGACATCGTTGCGGCCCAGATCGACGAGCATCACATGCTCGGCCCGCTCCTTCGGATCCTTCATCAGTTCGTCAGCGAGCCGTTTGTCCTCTTCGTCGGTTTCGCCCCGTTTGCGGGTGCCGGCCAGCGGCCTGACGGTGACAGTTCCCTCTTGCACGCGGCACATCACTTCGGGCGAACTGCCGACGAGCGTGGTCTCCGGGGTGCGGAGAAAGAACATGAACGGGCTCGGATTGACGACGCGCAAGGTGCGATAGACTTCGAACGGATCGCAGTTCAATTCAAGTTGCAGCCGCTGACTGAGCACGACCTGAAAAATGTCCCCCGCGCGGATGTATTCGACGCACTTCTTCACGGCGGCCTGAAAAGCGGCCGATGTGGTATTCGATGTGAACTGCAGCGACAACTTGTTCGAGCGATGAATGTCGACCGGCGGCAACGCTGCGGCTTGCGTCAATTTTTCGACCCACTCATCGACGCGTTTTTGGGCGTCTGCATAAGCAGCGGGGAAGTCGCCGGGGAACTTGTCAACGCGGGCCATCGCAATGACATAGAGCGTTTTGTTGACGTTGTCGAAGACCAGCATGCGATCGACAAGGCCGAAGCAGAGATCGGGCAAGTTGCGGTCATCGGTCGGCGGGTGCTTTAAGTTTTCGACATAGCGGACCACATCGTACGCACAGTAGCCAATCGCGCCGCCCGTGAACGGTGGCAACTCCGGCAGATGAGCCGCGGGAAATTCTGCCAGCCGGCGGCGCAGTTCGACCAGCGGATCTTCAATGGTGAGCGTCTCTTCACCTTGCTCGCTTTTGATCGTTACTTGATTGCCGCGGGCGGTGAGCGACAGGAAGGGATCCATCGCGACGAAAGTGTAGCGGCCAACCTTTTCACCGCCGATCACACTTTCGAACAGCGAGGCATAGCCGCCGTGATCGAGCAGATGAAACGCACTGACGGGCGTGAGCGAATCGCTGAGAAGGCGGCGATAAACCGGAACGAGCTTATGGCCGGCCGCGAGCTGGTTGGCATCGGCGAGCGACGGCAGATGGGGGGAGTTTGGCATGGAGAGATTTTAACACAAGGAGGTTTTTAGGTCGGCCCGGGGCGGGACTATTTTCGGGCCGGCGTCCCAAAGCCAAACGAGCCATCCTGCTCGGAAATACTCCCGGCCCCGGCGTTGGTACAATCTGTGGATATGAGCCCAAGGGACGAAAAAAGTTCACGACGCGATTTTCTCGCCGGCAGAGCAGCGAAGCAGGCGTTTGCGCGACTGGTTGTCGAAACGACGCCAAAACCGGCTAACAGCACCGGCGAGCACCCGCCGGCGAAAACATCGCCTCCGCTGTTGCAAGTCAGCCGCGAGGCGATGGCTTGCGAATTCGAGATTTTCTTCGATCCGGTCCGTTATCCAAGCGGCGCCGACGTTTCGGTCGTGGCCCTCGATCTGGTGGCGTCGCTCGAAGATCAGATGACGGCCTACCGCGAAACGAGCGAAGTCAGCCGGCTGAATGCGATTGCCTCTTTTCGAGCTGTACCGGTCGAAGCGGGGCTGTTTGAGTTGTTTCGCAAGGCCAAATCTCTCGCCGAGCAAACGCAGGGCGCGTTCGATATCACGGCTGGTCAACTGAGCAAGACCTGGGGCTTTTTTCGAAGGGCGGGTCGAATGCCATCACAGGTTGAAATTGATGAAGCGCTCGCGACAGTCGGTTATGAACAACTGCAATTGCAGGCAGATTCGCAAGCGGTGCAGTTTCAGAAACCGGGGATGGAAATTAACCTCGGCGCGATCGGCAAAGGTTATGCCCTCGATCGCGCAGCTGATCTCTTGAAGGAAAAAGACCTGCGCAATTGCCTGCTGCACGGCGGCAACAGCAGCGTACTCGCGCGGGGGCATCGCGATGGCGATGCGGGCGGTTGGACGATTGCGCTCAAGCATCCGCTGCGGCCGACGGAACGCTTCGCCGAGTTTATCCTGCGTGACCAGGCCCTCGGAACTTCCGGCAGCGGCACGCAGTATTTTCATCACGGCGGAAAACGCTATGGGCACATCATCGATCCGCGCACTGGTTGGCCTGCAGACCGCATTCTTTCCAGCACAGTGATCGCGCCAACCGCGGCCGAGGCCGATGCACTGTCGACGGCGCTGTATGTGATGTCGCTGGACGAGGCCGCTGCGTTCGCACAGCGTCGTCCCGATGTAGCGGCGCTTCTGACCACGCGCGGCAAGCACCCGGGCGAGCTTGAGATGCATCCGTTCAATCTGGCGGAGGATGCCTGGATCGTCGCCGATCGCTCGGCGATCGGCGAATCGAAGTGAAATTCGTGTTTGCGGTGGAAGCTGCAATCGCCGGTGGTGCGGTTAATCGGGCCTTTTGTTTGGCGAAGTAGCTACGTCCATTCACCGTTCGCGGAGAGGACGGCGACTTTATTCGGCTTCTTCCACCACGATCCGCTGATAGCCCGTTTCGACCACGCGGATGGTTTTGCCGGCGCCGATTACTTCGCCGGTCGAGACCACATCCATCGGTTGGCCGTCGATGATCGCGCGGCCGCTGGGGCGGAGAATGGTTGTTGTTCTGCCGATCGTGCCGATGGGAACTTTCTTTGCTTTGGGAATGCCAGTGCTTGCGTCTTCAGCGGCATCGTCCTCTTCTTCGGCCGATGGTGACGGCACGGGCGCGAGAACGAGTTGGCTCAGCACTGGAATGCTGCCGATGTAACTCGACATGATGTAGGCGATGATCATAAAGATCGTGCCTGAGCCAAACAGCAGGAAGATGGAACTCGACGTTGTTTGCAGCTCGTATGTTGTTTCGGGGAGCACGAAATTCTGACAGGCCAGAATGATCGAGGTGGCGATCATTGCCAGGCCCACAAATCCCGCAACACCAAAACCGGGGAGTACGAACAATTCGATGGCGAGAAAAATCACGCCGAGCACGAACAGCACAATTTCGAGCCAGCCCGAAGTGCCGCCGAGAAAACGGCTCCAATAGAAAAGCGAGAAGCACGTTAAGCCGACGAGGCCGCCGATGCAGGTTCCCGGTGCGCTGCATTCATACAAAATGCCGACCAGCCCAACGACGAACAAGAGGCCGGTCACCCACCACAGGTTCAGCACGTAGACTGTTTTGTCAACGCTATCCACACGATAGTTGAGCCACTTGCCGGTGACCGTGTAGCGCGCTTTCAATTCGTCCAGACTCGCAACGTTCCCTTCGGCGAGCCGCAGTTCCAGCGCCCGAGCGCCGGTAACCGTTAGGAAGTTTCCCTTCTTCGATTCCAAAACCAGTTCGCGCTGTTGCCAATCCGCCGCGTCGGCCTTGGCGGCGACTTCGGTTTCGGAAAAGAAGTCCTCAGCGTTGGTTCGCTGATTGACGTAACGAAAAACTTCTACATTCAGATCGACCATCGACTCGGCCAGTGCCGGCGGGCGCTTGTGTTCGGCAGCGAGCGCGCGCATCTCCGTCACCACGGGGCTGCGGACTTTTTCCACCGCGTGGCGGAACATGAAGTTCTCATCGAGAAAGATCACGCCGACATCGCCAATGCGAGCCGAAGGGCGCATGATGATTTCGTCGCAGCCGAGCGACACCATTGCCGCACCGCTGTACGCTTCGCGCGGCACGTAAGCCACGGTATGGGCGTCGGGCAAGTTGTTCAACTTTTCGGCGATCTGTTCACTCTCGTGCAAATGACCACCAGGACTGTCGATCTCGAGCACGATCAGGTCGGCGTCAGCTGCCTTCGCGGCGGCCAATTTTCGTTCGAGATAGCCTTGCAGCCAAGGCGTGATCGGCCCTGCGAATTGAATGACAGCCGCGTTCTTGAATTTTTGTTGCTCCGGGAGCGCTGGTTCCGCAACTGCCTTGTGATCGGCCGCCTCTTGAGCCAGCAGGATCGCCGCGGAACATGCCAGCACGGAGCAGATCAACGCCGCAGTCAACATTCGAGATGGCGGTACTGAATGGCGACGAACAGCCATGGCGAATTCCGGGCGGAGGCAATCGAAGGGTCAGAGCACCACTGATTCTACCGCAAGCGAACTGAATTGCGATGAACTCCCGTTTTGCAGCGCACAGTTGCCGCAGTCGGTACGGTTTTGCTGGCTGATAGCGTTTGCCTCATCCGCAACATCGAAGGTTCCCGATATCGCTTAGGGTCTTTGATCTGCAACGGAGCGGGTGCAATGAATCGTTCGCTGGAAGCGCTGGCTATTTTTACGATCTGCCTGGGAGGCATCCTGGCAGTCGTGCGCTGCTCCACGGCCGATCGCCAGGCAACTGAATCAACAGTGGCCGAAGAAACGAAATCAGCCCCCGCCAAGAACAGCGGCTCGGCTGCCGAGCAAGTTGCTCCGCACGATTGCGAACTGGCCTATCTCGAGGGTTGCGGCCTCGATCGCAACGAGGGGCTGGTTTACTCGCCACTGAGCCCGCTGCTCAGTCCGCGTGAAGTCGCGCTGCGGGCGATTCGTTCTCAGCCAATTCCGCTGGTCATTCTGCCAGAAGCCGCTGAACTGGCAGACCGAACCGGCTATGACAAGGCTTATGATAATGCGCTGAGCGATGCGCCGACCGCGGAAGAAGAATTGTCTCGCGCTGAGTTGGAAGCTGAATACGCGGCGGCTGAACTCGCTGCGGCGACAGAAGGTTCGAACACTGGGGTTTACGACAGCGCGACGCGTAATTTGGAACTGACTCCCCCTTCGCCTACATGGAGCTTGATTTCCGGCAGCATGTCAGCGTTTGGTTCGGATCTGCTCCATGGCACTCGCCATGTGCAGCGTAGCTACGTCGAGCCCTTCTCGCGGGGAATCGAAAATCGGCTGATGCGGATGCCGCTGCCGACCCTCCGCGATCCCCGAGCGAAGGAAGAAGTTCGGCGACACCTACTGCTTCGCGAGCAGGCCGAAGCGAACCAAGATTCCAGGTCGCTCTCTGTCACTTGGAATGATTATCTGGGTTTTGTCGGTCGCAAGCTTCCCGTCGTACCAAACGAGGGGGCGGAACAACGGGTTGCGCGGCAGAAAAGCCCGCGGAACGTCCTTTGGCCCCGGTAAATGCCCCTCGAACACTGGATGTTTCGAGCCAACGCGATTGGGCCGCATCCGGCGGAATTTCTAGGAAACTGCTGGTAAAATCGCCGGGCGGGGCAATTTCTATTTTTTTGATAGCGTAACCCCTTCCGACTGAATAGAATGGGCTCTGGCGATAGCACAAAGTCGCCATTCATGCAGGGGCGCAGGCTTCAGGGGCGACGGCAGTCTCTTCTCGGAACAGAGTGAGCGCACGCCGTCATGTCACCGTTGTTCGGAGTTCAACTTATGTCGATGCGCAGTCAATTCTGGCTGGCAGGTCTGACGGTTTTGGTTTTTGGGGTCGTGCAAGTTGCAGTCCAAGCTGCACCACCGAGCGGCGAGTCCGCACGGCTGGCGACCTATGAAAACGCCGCCGGCGAAACCTATTTCGCCGCGAGTCTCGTGCCGAAGCAAGGCAGCGACCCGCAACAAACGAATGAAGTCGTCGTGCTGTTTGACACCTCGGCCAGTCAGGCCGGCGTGTTCCGCGATGACGCCCTGGCCGCACTGCGCGGCATGCTCAGCAAGCTTGCGCCCAATGATCGCGTCAAGCTGATTGCAGTCGACTTGAATGCAGTCGAAATGTCGCGCGGCTTTGTCGCGCCGAACAGCGCCGACATGCAAGCCGCCCTCGCCAAGCTGCAACAACGGGCTCCGCTCGGCGCCACCGACATGCCCATCGCGCTGGAAGCGGCCGCTGCGAGCTTTGCTCCGAGCAAAGCTGCCCACAGCGTCGTCTACTTCGGCGATGGCAACAGCAAGGCTAATCTGCTGACGGCCGATCGCCTGGCTGGCACCATCGATCGCCTGGTGAAAAGCCGCGCCGCAGTCACCAGCTATGCCGTGGGTAAAGATGTCAACACTGCGGGTCTCGCCGCGATTGCGAATCAAACGGGCGGTATGCTCCGCACGATGGGAACCGAACCCACGGCCAGCGGCGACGCACTCGCCACAGCGGTGAAGGCCGGTGTGATCTGGCCAGTTTCGCAAGAATTGTCGCCGAACATGACGGCCGTTTATCCGGCCACCGTTCCGCCGTTCCGTACCGATCGCGATACGATCCTCGTTGGCAAGCTCGCGGCTCGCGAGGCCGCCCCGCTAACCATCAAAGGCGAACTTAACGGTCAGCCCGTCGAGTTGAACTGGAACCTGACTCCGGAAAAGTCGCAAGAAGATTTCTCCTTCTTGCCGCGACTGGTCGAAGTCGCTCGTGCTGATCGCGGCATCTCGCTGCCAACCGTGGGAACGGTCGGTCTGCGTGAAGCGGCCATCAACACCATGCAAAGCGCCGAACAACTGGCCAAGCTCGGTCAAGAAGCACTCGCCTCGGGCAACACCCAAGGCGCGTTGCATGTCGCTCATGCCGCCCTTGCTCGTGATCCGCAAAACCCCGGCGCTATGGCGCTCCGTGATGCGGCTCAACGTCAGGCTGGCATTGCTCCGGCCGCCAATCGTGGTGAACCCGATCTGAACCTCGTCCGTTTGCAACAGCCTGTTGCTCCGGGTGAAGGTCAGCCCTTGCTCTCGGAAGAAGGCCCTCCGCTGATTCGCCAGTTCGATGAACTGAATCAAGTCAATCAACAAAGGCTGCAAGCCGAAGTCGAACGGCAGTTGAACGATGCCCGCCGACTGATGGCCGCCAGTCCTGATGATGCCGAAGCCAAATTGAAGGCCATTCAGTTCATGGTCGATTCGAATTCCGATCTGGCCGCGGAAGTTCGCCTGCAGCTGCGCGCTCGAGTCGAAACGGCCATTCGTGAAGCTCGCCGCATTGCGGTGGAAACTCGCGAACGGCTGCAGATCGTGCAAGAGAAAGAAGCCGTTGGCAAGGAGCTCGAACGAATCAACCTCGAACTCCGCTTGGGTGAAGAACGTTTGAAGCAGATCATGGACCGGTACACTTCCTTGATGGAAGAAGGCCGTTACGTGATCGCCGACGACGAAGTCGCAACCGAAGTCGAAAAGCTCGATCGTCAGGCCGCCCGTACTCGTCAAAACATGGACGTGTTGGCCGAATCGGTCACGACCGCCGGTCGTATGCAACGTGGTTACTATCAGCTGGCAGAAGTGCAACGGCTCCGCCGCAAGAACTTCCTCGAAGCTTTGTACCAGGTTGAGCACTCTCACATTCCGTTCCCGGATGAACCGCCGATCGTTTATCCTCCGGCCGAACGTTGGGAAGAGTTGACGCTGCGTCGCAGGAAGTACGCGTCGGTCGACCTGGCTAAGCAGGGGAGCAAAGAAGAAAAGGTTTACAAAGCTCTCAACGAAGACACGACGATCGAATTCCTCGACACGCCCCTCAAGGACGTGATCGCCTTCATCGCCGATCAGCACGACATCACCATCGTGCTCACCAAGAAGATCGAAGATGCCGGTGTGCAGCCCGACCAACCGGTGACACGCAGCCTCAAGCAGATCAGCTTGCGTTCGGCGTTGCGGTTGCTCCTCAGCGACTTGAACCTGACCTACATGGTGAAGGACGAAGTGCTCAAGATCACGACGATCGAAGACGCCCAAAGCCCCGAAAACATGTCGACCAAGGTGTACCCAGTGGGTGACTTGGTGGTGCCGATCTCGAACAACAGCATCTTGGGTGGTTTGCTCGGTCAGCTGGGTGGCGCTGGTGGCTTCGGCGGCCAAGGTGGTGGCTTTGGCGGCGGCGGCGGTTTCGCCGGCGGTGGTCAAGGTGGTTTCGGTGGCCAAGGTGGTGGTGGCGGTGGCTTGTTCGCCGTTGAAGACGACCTGACGCTCGGCAGCAAGAAGCCTGCCGCTGCTCCTGCTCCAGAAGCTGAAGCTCCGGTTGCACCGGCTGCCCCAGAAGTTCGCCGTCCGGTGGTTCCTGCCGGCAAGCGGATCTCGGTTGGTTCGCCTGCTGAATGGGATTCGTACTTTGCCAAGGCCAAGGAAGAAATCGCTGCGTCGGAAACGAGTGCGCCCCAAGCAGCCAAACTGATGGCGGATACTCGCGAAACCGTTCGCCAATTGGTAACTGAAAAGAAGTTCGATGAAGTTTCGACGCTGATCCAAGCCGCGATCCGCAATGGTTGCGTCGAGCACTGGATGTACGAAGCCCTCAGCCTGGCCATGCAAGCCAGCAACGCTCCGCCGCAGGAACTCGAACGAGCTCTGATGTCGGCCGTCGACTTTGCCAATTCGGAAGACGAAGTCCTCTTCATTGCCGTTTACATGGCAAAGTCAGGACTGCACCAACGAGCCCTGAAGCTTTGCCAACAAGTAACGGCCGCAAATCCTTCGCGGCACGATGCTTATCTGCAAGGCCTTCAACTGGCTCAGCGGCTGAACGACACCAAAGGCATTGAATGGGCCTGCGTCGGTATCCTGAGCCAATCGTGGCCGCGGGAACAGATGCACTTGGCCGCCAATGCTTTCCGTTTGGCCAAGGCGACTCACGATCAACTGCTCGCGGAGAAAAAGACCGAAGCTGCCAAGGCTTTGGACGCTGCGGTGCGCAAGGCTGCGGTTCGCGATCTGGTGATCATGGTCAAGTGGACCGGCGATGCCGACATCGACATTTCGGTTGATGAACCGGCCGGCACCAACTGCTCGTTCCGTCAACCGCGCTCCACCAGCGGTGGTGTGCTCCTCGGCGATGTCTCGTCGGCCGACTCGGGCAAGACCTCGGACGGTTATCAAGAAGTGTATGTCTGCAGCGAGGCCTTTGACGGCCAGTATCGTCTCGCTCTGAAGAACGTGTGGGGCAAGCCGACCGGCGGCAAAGTGACGGTCGACATTTTCACTCACTTCGGCACGCCAGAGCAAAAGGTCATTCACGAACAAATCCCGCTGGCCGATAAAGCCGCGGTGGTGCAGTTCGAAATGAAAGATGGCCGCCGTCAAGATCCGCTGCCGGAAGCTCAGGTCGCTCAAGTGGCTCGCATTCAAAACGCAGTCAATCAGGCGATCCTCGGCCAGCAGATGGCCGGTTTGAACAACGGCACGAACGCTGCCAACGGCTTCAATGCAGGCCTGGCTCAACAGGCAGCTCTGGCGAACCGCTTGGGTTTCAACCGGGGTGGCGCCGTCGGCTATCGCCCGCAGATCACGGTGTTGCCCGAAGGTGCTCAGTTCCTGGCCAATGCGGTAATTTCGGCTGACCGCCGTTATGTCCGCGTTTCGCCTTCGCCTTCGTTCACGTTGATCGCGGAAGTTTACACCTTCAACTTCGTCTCGGGCAACCAACAGCTGCAACAAGGTGCTGGCGGTGGTCAGAACGGCCAAGGCGCTCAAGGCGGCGGTGGCTTCGGTGGTGGTGGCTTCGGCGGTGGCGGTGGTTTCTTCTAGTCGCTGCTCGTCGTGAAGTTCAAATCAAAAGCTCAAGGGCTGGCACTTACTGGAGTGGCAGCCTTTTCTTTTTGACGCTCGTCTTTTTGACGATACATCCACTGCGTCAGCCAGCCGCCAAACACTCCGGCCAGCAGTGAGAAGAAATACGGCACGGCGGTCCGAATGGCCGACAGCCGCTGATAGTATGCATTCCCCAGCGGATTGTAGATGTAACTGCCGGTGGGATAGCTCCAAGCGCTTCCATTCGGGTTGTACGGATCAAAGCCCGGCTGATAGAAGCGACTCTCCGATTCCAAGGACGGCGGCGCATCGGCTGGCGCGGTTGTCGGCGGAGTGTAGGTTCCTGGTGGCGGCAATTGCAGCAGCGCGGGTGGATAGAAGTTCGGCGTTTGCTGCTGCGGCGCACCCAAAATCAACGTGGCCACCGCCGTGCCCGTTTGTTGATAAGCATTGAAGTATTGCGTCAGCAGCAGGTTGCCGGCTGCCAATACGAAAAAGCCGGTCCAATAAGCGCGCTGCTCGGCTCGCGGATCCCAAATCGCAAACGGCAGCGTTAACAGAATTAGTAGCGCCGTGGCGGTCGCCACCAACTCCATCAGCGGCGGCAGTTGCGAGACCATCGCCCCCAGCCAGCAGGCCAGGATGGCGATCACGATCAAAAAAGTGCGCAGCGAAAACGTCATCGGATCCCTCCTGACAACTGGTTCAGCTAATGTGCTTTGCGAGGACGGAACGAAGGAACTCGTTCACCTCCCGCGCATGCGTTAATGATAGGACATGCCCGCCGCCACGAACAATCACATCTGGTCTGGTGCAAGAAATCGGCAGCACACGATCGCAATCACCGTGAATCTGATAAACGGAACAATCGACCCGCGGCGGTTCCTTCCACGCGAGCAATTGTTGCAACGACCAGCGAAATACTTCTTCGTCAGCCTGGCTGAACTGCCTCGCTACGCCGGCCAAATGTGGTAGCCAGCGCCGCGCGATGGCTGCCGAACCAGCCGACCATTGCAGCGGGGGAAGCGGCAGAAAGTTGACAGCGGGACTCAGCCCGCGCCACATCCGCACCCGCCGCGGCAGCTCCTGCGGTCCGCGGACACTGCCGATGAGCAGCAACGCTCGCGGTTTGACGAAGCGCGCCATTTCGAGCGCCAGCATGCCGCCAAACGATGCGCCGCCGAGCACAAATTCGCCTGCGGGACAACAGCCGGCGGCAAATCGCTCGGCGTATTCGGTGAGCGATTCGTTACGTAGCGGTTTGATCCAGGTTGGCACACTCAACTGCGGAAACATCAATCGCTGCGGCGCAAAGACCGATGCATCGGCAGCGAGGCCAGAAAGCAGAATCAGCGGCAGTTGGTCAGCAGGCATGCTGGCATCATAAGCGAACCTTTACGCCGCGGCGCGTTGCTTCTTCGATTGCCGCAACGTCTCGCTGCCAACAGCCAGGCAGAACAAGATCCACGCGACTGCGCTCACCGCTGCTCCGCGATAGAAACTCTGCGGGCGATATTCGAAATCAACGAGCCATTCACCCGCAGGCAATTCCACGCCGCGGAAACAACGGTTGGTTCGATGAATGGCCAGCGGCGTTTTCGCCCGGTTTGATTTTGCCGTTGATTGCAAAGTTGCGATCCAACCAGGAGCGTAACTATCTGCGAGAACCAACAATCCAGGGTTTTCGAGTTTGGCTTTAATCCGCACCTGTTGCGGCTGGGATAACACAACTTCAGCAACCGCGTCGCTTGTTTCCGCAGCAGTTGCTCCTGCGAGCGTCAGCGGCGCTTGCGATTCGACCACCGCGACGTGGCGGAAGTCACGCACGGCCGTCTTACCGTCTCGCTGTTCCGCCAAAACAAAATGCGAGCGGGCATCGACGGCAGCTAAATCCAGCGGATTGGTGAGCGGCGGCACGGTAATGACTTGCCGCACAATCCAAGCTCGCGACATGGTCCGCTTCATGCGCCACAGGCTGACGTTCTCCGGCAAGGCGAGATTCGCAGTGTCCATTTTGTCGGCGTAGCGAATTTCGGCCGAAGCGGGGAGGACGAGGTATTCACAACCCGTCAACCGCAGTGCTTCTCCGAGCGGCACCGACACGCCGTCGACCTTGGTCGGGCTCAAGGAGCGTGCTTGGAGCAGCAGCGATTCGTAATCGAGCGGCTTAAGCGAACCATATGACTCGACGAGCGACAGCCCATTGCCCAGAAAGTATTTATGCGAGAGCGTATCGTGGTCCCAGCGCGCAATCTGTTCCATGCGCCACGGCGAACCCTGCTTCGCGAAACTGGGAGCATGCCAGCTGAAATAGCTGCCGCGATAGAACCGCGGCACGGCTTCCTGTTTTCCAATTGCTTGGCTCACCGGCGACTTCTCGTCCCACAACGCAGACGGCGCCGTGAAAATCAGCCAGCCGTTGGCGATCGTAAGTTCGGCAGCGGTGAGCGCGACGGCAGCCCACTTCCAGCGCAGTGCGATGTCGTGATGTTTCGCTGCCATCGCTTCCCAGGCCTTGGTCAGTCCCCAACAGAGAAACACCGCGACGAGCGTTGTCTGAATCAATCCACTGAAGACATCGAACAAAGCACCCGGCATGTTGAACGGGCCCAGAATCTGGCTGGGCGTGGGTGGCAGCTTGAGCAAGTACGGAGATCCGCACCAAACTCCAAACGCAATGCACATGCTCGCGATGCTGATGCTCTTGCAGACCAACAGCCAGCGCGGCGATTTTTCGGCAAACAAACGATCTGCCGCCGGCGCTGCGACGGCGAGCAGTCCGCACACGGCCACCACCATCAGCTTCGCGGGATAGCGAAAGTAGACATACGTCGGCAAGAGTGTGACCATCAGCCAATACACGCCCCCCACAGGACTGCCGATGCTCAGTTGCTTCGGATCGCCGTTCAGCAGCGTGGCGTAGCCTTCGCGCACGAGCCAACCCAGGCCGTACCAGCCAAGACTGCCGAGCGCGAAGATCAGCACCAGCCAGGTGAGCCAGCGGGTCGTCGCATCGGTCCGCCAAAACCGCAAGGCGGCAGCACCCACGAGAAACGGCAGCAAACCGAGATACATCGTGGGCGTCCACGGTTTGGATTCGCCGGGAATACGACTAGTCCAGCGCTGATTTTGCGGAAATGCCCGGCCTGAGATGTTTGGCCAGATGAACTCCGCGATGCGCCACGGGCTGACGCTGTAATCGTAGGCGCGATCGTGATGCGAGGATGGCTCCGGTTGGCCGAAGAGCCCCGCCGCAATTTTTTCGCTCGGTGTTTCGGCCAGGAGCGATTCATTCGCAGGCGCCGTCGCGATGACGGCCGCGGCTTCGTAAACATTGCGCGGCCGCGTGTAGGCAGCGCGTTCACTGAATTTAGTCGCTTCGGAAGAAGGGAAGATTTGAATCGCGGCGAGGAGGAAGGCGATCAGCGCCGCGCTGGCGAATAACAGCATCTTCATTCCCTCTCCTCTGTAATCTGGGGAGAGGGAGAAGGATTCATACAGCGAGAACAAAACACGCAACCCTGCGGCGAGCAGCACGTGAAACGCCATCTGCGGATCACCACCCAGAATCATCATGGCGAGCACGAAGGCCAGGCACAGCATCGCCCGCCAGCAACGGCCACTGACAATCACTTCGATCGCGAGCAGCGCTGCCGGCAACCACGCGGCCCCGACGAGAAACACGATGTTGCAATACTGAAAAACAACATTCCCGCCGCAGGCATACGCGATCGCCACCAAGACGGCGCTCGGTTGGCTCGCTTGCAGCCGCCGCGCGAAGGCGTACATCGTGAGCGCTGCGAGCATCACATGGCCAATGATGTAGAGCTTATAAAGCCAGCTGAACGGCAACGGCAGAATGAAAATCAGTTTGCCGGGATAGAAAATGCTGCTCGTCGCATCGGCCAGCACCGGCAGGCCGCAGTTCTCGAGCGGGTTCCACAGCGGCACTCGGCCTTGGCCCCATTCGCTGGTGATCCACTGAAACAGCGGATGATAGAAGTGGGCGCCGTCGCGAAACGCAAACGAACGATCGAGAAATAGCACCGGCGCAAAGATCGCTACAATCGGCGCCAGCAACAACAGCGGCACGAGCCAACGCGGGGACTTCGGTCGCTCGCTAGTGAGTTCCAAGGCCATGAGCATTCGCGCAGGTTAAAGGCGTCAGCATCGTTGCGGCCGGCATGCTGCATGCTATGGTGCCGCCGATTCGCGCTCAAACATACCTCACACACCGGCAGTCACCACGCTCGAGGCCCGGCCCGTTTTTGCATTTCGCCGGGCCAGCTGCCGCCGAAACGCCAGATGTCGCCAGCGCGTGAATTCCACCAGCGGCTCCCAAACCGCCGCGGTGATGTTGTAACGAATCAACCAATACCAAAGCCAGTTCGAGCGTTTGTAGAGATACGACATCGCCAGGTACGCCGGCACCGCCCGCCAATCCGCAGGCCGCCGTCGCCAGATCGACGCATGCGAGAACAAGCGGTCATAACACCAGGCATAACCTGCGAGCAATTGTTCCGGCGACATCCGTTTGGGTTGAAACACCACATGACCCGTGTCGTATTGCGACCAATCGCAATGCAAGATGCGCCCGGCCGCGTCCATCTCGGTGAACAGCGGCGTGCCTGGATAAGGCGTGAGGATATGGAACGTCGCGCACTCGAGACGATTGGCCTCGATCCACTCGACCGTTTCTTCGAACACTTCGGGGCCGTCGTGATCGAAGCCCAGCACAAAGCTGCCGTTCACTTGAATGCCGTTGTCATGCAGAATCTGCACGCGACACGCGTACTCTTCCGTCGTCGGGCTCTTCTTGTGAGCGTCTTCGATATTGCGATTGTTCAACGATTCGAAACCGACGAAAACTCCCGTGCAGCCGGCGAGTGCCATCTCGCGCACGAGCGACGGATCATCCGTCACGTCGATCGAAACTGCTGCTGACCAGATTTTGTTCAGTGGAGCCAATCCCCGGCAAAGTGCCCGCAGATATTCCGGTTTCGAGCCCAGATTATTGTCGATAAAAACGCCATACGGCCGGCCGTTGTCGCGAAACTCATCCACAATCTGCTGCGCATCACGCGTGAGATATGGCATGTGCAAGCCCTCGGTCGCCAGATAGCAAAAGCCGCAGCGATTGTGACAGCCACGCGTGGCGATCAAGCTCGAAGTCGTCAAGTAACTGGCGTGCGAGAGCAACTCTCGCCGCGGCGCCGGATCGTCGCGATAGGGCTTGCGGTAATCACCGCGATAGATGGGCTTTAAGCAACCACCAGCGACGTCATTCAAAATCGGTCCCCACAACTGCGTCCCTTCGCCGAGCGCTAATGCATCGGCATGCGGCGCTGCTTCGTCGGGGCACGACAACACATGCAAGCCGCCGAGAATCACCTTTGCGCCGCGATCGCGATACCAGCAGGCCAATTCATAGGCGCGCTGGGCAAAGGTGAGGTGCACCGTGATGCCGACGACTTGCGGAAATGGTTCCGACGGCGGCGGACCTTGCAACAGATTCTCGTCCCAGTAACTCACTTCCCAATCGTCCGGCGTGCCGGCCGCGACGCTCGTCAGCGCCAGCGTTGGTGTGAGCACATGCTTGCCGAAGCTGGCATGCGGATCCTTGGCATAAAAGGGATTGATAAGGAGCGCATGCTTGACGCGAATTTCTTGCGGCTGAAATTCAGCGTCGAGCGCCGGCGCTTCGGTCATTGCTCGCGGCAAATAGTGCTTCTTCATCGGCGGCTCCTTTACTTTGCATTGCAAAGTGAATGGCGAAAAAAATCTGTGAAACAATTACGACTGCAGCCCTGGTTTGACTTTCGCCGGCGCGGCACTGGCCGATGACGCAGCCGCATCGTCGACCACGCGGCGGAGCTCTTCGAGGTATTCCAAAAAACGCTTGCGGCCGACGAGAGTAATGCGGCAGATCGTTGCCGCTCGGCCGGTCGCTTGTTCCTTCTCGGTTTCCACCAGTCCCGCTTCACGCAGCGCTTCTAAATGGCGATTCAAATTGCCGTCGGTCAGCGCGCAGAGGGATTTCAAGTCGTTAAACGTCAAACCGCCCGCGTGTGTGACGAGTGACGTAAGGATGCCCAACCGCGCCTTCTCGTGAATCGCGCGTTCGAGACCGTCGTAGGAAAAACGGCCGGGCGTTTGCAGATCTGCCCGTTTACGTGGCATCGGCCCGCTCCACTTGCCAGTACAACACCGCGGCCGTCAGCAGTTGTCCGCCGCCAAACGCGCCGGCCATCGCCCAAGGGCTGAAGGCATACTCGCCTCGAGCCCAGAGCAAACACGCGAGCCCCGCGACGGCGTACCAAACACCCACGTAAACAATTCCTGGTGCAACCGAACGCGCAGAAGCAAACAGGCCCAGGCTGAACAGCAAGGCCCACAGACCGGGCAACATCCACAGAGATTCAACGGCAACTTCGCCGAACGCCCAGGTAACCGCTGCGCCGATGAGCAGGCAGGGGGCGAATTGTTCGATGGCGCGAATTGCGGTTTCGCGTTCCAGTCGCGAATGGGTGCGGCGAAAACTGACGAACAACTCGATCAACACGCCGAGGGCCGAAGTGGAGGCGACTGTAATCCACAGCCATAGGTAGGCGTCGATCTGCCTCGCCGGTTCAGGAATCCAAACCGCTTGCGCGGCTGCCGCGGCGAATCCGAGCACGGCCGTAGACGCGACACTGCGAGCGCGATAGCCGCGAAAGGTGGTGCTCCGCGCGACCTGATTCCAGATGGCGTCGATCTGCTGTGTGGCGTGGTCGAGGTCCATGTGCGGCGTCTCCGACGGAGCTTACTTTGTAATGCAAAGTATAGGCGACCGGAGTTTTCCTGTCAATCTTTGGACGGCAATGGTCGGCAATGGTGCATGACTTACGTCAAGGACCGAACCAGGCAATGCAAAACAGGGTGTCCAACAATCGGTTGCATTGTTGGACGGCACCTAGCGCCATTTACGGCAGTGACGCGAAAGTCTGTCCAACAATCGAGGTCAAAAGTGGACAAGTAGGATGAAACGTCCTTCGCCGGAGGTGAGAGAGGATCGACGTAAGTCCTTTTCCCACAATCCAGGGCCGCCTCGACCAACTGCGTGGCTTGGCATAGATTCAACGGCATGAGCGAGCAGGACGTCATCCGCCGAATGTTGGTGCAGCAGCTCGAGTCGTTGCGCGCGGCCGGCGTGCAGCAGATCGGCGCGTTGCCGGCCATCGCGCCGCAGCTTGTCACGCCGAGCGCGCCACCCGCTCGCATGCCGAGCCAGCCTCCTCCCGCTGCTGCATCCCGTCCCGCTTTTCCCGCCCGTCATGAGGACGATTCGATGGCCAAGAAGTCTGCCGCCCCTCCGCCAAGTTCCGGCCTGAAGCTGCTGCCGTTCAGCAGCCCGTGCCTCAGCAGCGACGAGCGGCTTGATGTGTTTACCAAGATGCGCAAAGAAGTGGCGGGCTGCATTGCATGCCCAGCACTGGTGCGCAATCGGACACAAACGGTCTTCGGCGTCGGTAGCGTCATGCCGCGAGTGGTGTTCTTTGGCGAAGCCCCCGGCGCGGATGAGGACAAGCAAGGCATTCCATTCGTCGGACGCGCGGGGCAGTTGCTGACGAAGATCATCGAGGCCTGTACGTTTAAGCGGGACGACGTTTACATCATGAATGTGCTCAAGTGCCGGCCGCCGGACAACCGCGTCCCCGAACCGGATGAAGTGAGTCATTGCCGCCACTTTTTCGAACGACAGTTCGACACGCTGCAGCCGGAATACATCGTGTGCGTCGGCGCGACACCCGCGCAAGCGCTGCTCGAAACCACGTTGTCGATCGGCAAGCTGCGCGGCAAGTTTCATGAGTATCGGAGCAGCAAGGTCGTCTGCACTTATCACCCGGCCTATTTGCTGCGCAATCCGGATGCAAAAAAATTTGTGTGGGACGATCTGCAAATGATGCTGCGCGACATGGGGATCGATCCCGCTGTCAAGAAGAACTAGGAAGTACTGAGGAAGTCATGGCTCAAAAGAAACTGCTGATGCTGGTGGGCGACTACGTCGAAGACTACGAAGCGATGGTGCCATATCAAATGCTGTTGCTCGCGGGGCATCGCGTGGAAACGGCATGCCCGGGTAAGAAAGCGGGCGATACGGTGCGAACGGCGATTCACGATTTTGATGGCGACCAAACGTACAGCGAAAAGCCGGGACACAATTTTCGCGTGACGGCGAACTTCGATACGCTCGACGAAGCGAGCTTTGATGGGCTCGTGATTCCCGGTGGTCGAGCGCCGGAGTATTTGCGACTCACGCCGCGCGTGCTGGAAATCGTCAAGCACTTTGCCGACAAGAAGAAGCCGATCGCCGCGATCTGCCACGGCGCGCAACTCCTTTCCGCGGCCAAAGTGATCAAGGGGCACAAAATCAGCGCATACCCGGCGTGTGCGGTTGAAGTCGATCTGGCCGGCGGTGAGTTCGTTCCCGCGGCGGAAACATTTGACAATGCCCACACCTGCGGCAACTTTGTGACAGCGCCAGCCTGGCCGGCGCATCCCGAATGGATCCGGCAATTCTTGGCTTTGCTCGGAACGAAGATTGAGACGTAGCTTAGCGATAGGAGCGGATCGAATCGGCCCGCTTCACCAGTCGCAATTCGTTCCCTTGCTCGTTGTAAACAACCTCATCCATAAACGCGGTCATGAGCACGTGGCCGCGTTTCGAAGTCCGCCCGAGTGTTGCAGCTTCGCGGGCGGCGGTAAGGGTGGGTTTCCAGTCGAAGCCTGGTCCTTCGTCACGAATGATGATCTCCACCAGATCGACCTGCACATTCACTTGCACGTCGACAGCGCGCAGCGCATAAGGTGGTTGCTGAGCCCGTGTGAAAACTTGGGAAGCTAATCTTTCGTCTCCCAAGATGGCATGCGAATCGACAATTGCCTCCAGGTTCAATTCGAGGTTGCCTCGGACCACGGCGTTGAGTAGCCCTTCGCGGAGCGCAGCGCCGATGCGAAAGCGGCCAGTCGGATCAGTGAGGGCCATGCCGCTAACCATTTGTTGCACGAGATCAACCAGTGGATCAATGAGCGCGAGATCGTTCTGCAGCTTGAAGCGAAATTCACAGCGGCGGAGGCAGGTGATCAAGCGTTCGTAAGTTTTGTCCCCGCGGGCGAGTGAAAGAGTTTCGTTAACGGCTTCCAAGAGTCGCTCGTGCAGCAACGCCTTCGGAACGTAACCCGCAGCTCCGTGATGCAGCGCTTCGGCTGCTAAGGATTCGCGTCCCTGACCGGTGACGAGGATCACAGGCACACCGGGAAAATCCAACCGAACCGCGGCGACCAATTCCAATCCGCTGCGATCGGGCATGTGCAGATCGGTGACGATTAAATCGGGGATTTGCTGACAAAGATACTTCAGCGCGCCTTCGACATCCTCAGCGAACTCGACATCGTGCTGGCCATTGCGCTGCAGCAAGCCGCCGATCAAGCGACGATCGACGGCCGAATCATCGACCACCAAAATTTTCGTCATGGCAGTTCTCCAGCAGAACCACTACCGCGTTGAATTGCCTATGATGAAGGTGAGCGTGAATTGCTCGCGCTCATCCACAGGCTTGACCCTAGAACCACTGCTTTGCCGCAGTGGGGCAAAAATGGCACCCGACCTTGACCCTAAGTATCAGCCGGGCGAGCCGCCGCCGCCACCGGCCGACGCAATTATTAGCCCCGATACGCGCCGCGCGAACCGCATTCCGCCCGGCCAATCGCGCACACCGAAGTGGCCTGTACTCGACGCTTTCGGCACGCCCCGGCTGCCCCCAGCCGACAAGTGGCGGCTGAAAATCTTCGGCCTCGTCGAACGGCCGTATGAACTGACGCTCCTCGAGTTTCAGGCATTGCCGCGAGTAAAGGTCTTTGCCGATTTTCACTGCGTTACGCGCTGGTCGCGGCTGAGCAATGTGTGGGAAGGCGTGTCGACGAAGTATCTGCTCGAACGGGCAGGAATCAAACCGAACGCACACTATATTGTCTGCCACGGCTACGATAACAACTGGACGACGAACCTGCCGCTAGCGGATTTTCTCGCTGACGACGCACTGCTGACCGATTTGCACGATGGTCAGCCGATCTCGCCCGATCACGGCGGCCCGGTGCGCGGCATGGTGCCGCAGCTGTACGCTTGGAAAAGCGCGAAATGGATCTGCGGCATTGAATTGGTCGAACACGATCTGGCCGGCTATTGGGAGCGGGGGGGTTATCACATGCGCGGCGATCCGTGGATGGAAGAGAGATTTCGGGATGACTAATGTCGTTGTTCGCACTTCTGCAGCAGTTGGCTGCTGGTGCTAGCCGCAGTTACAAGTTCGCTGAAAATTCGCAGATACTGCTGGTTTCACCCGACATTGGCGGTTCTACGTCGATTCACTGGTCACGGAGCGAACCGGCGACAAACAGGCTTTGACAGGATCGAGGCGGCCCGCTATTCTCCCCACCCGCCTGCGAGTCCCACCGAGCTTGTTTACTCCGCCCGGAGCCCACCGTGATTGCTGCCAACGATTCACCCAGCGTGTTGCTTGTTGAACCTTCGTCGGAAACGCGCGAAGTGCTGTCGACTATTTTGCAGCTGCGGGGCATGCGCATTTTCGAAGCAGAAGAACCTCGCCGCGGTTTGCAGTTGGCCCGCGAAGAACGGCCTGATGTGATCGTGCTTGATTTCGATCAGTACGCACTCGACGATCAGTTACAAGATGAATTCGCCGCCGAAACGCGTCATCCGCATGGTGGTTTGATTGTGCTCGGCAATACGCCCCCCGAACGATCTGCTTCGTTGAACCGTTTCATTGCCAAGCCGTTTCATTATGCACCGCTGGTGCAAACGATCGAACGACTGATCGGCAAAGCAGCGTAGAGCGCGCCGCGGAATAGGTTTGGTAGGATGGAACCGAGAGGGACGAAGGGATGAAGCGAGGAAGAGTTGAAGCGAGGTCCGGCTTTCAACGCTCCCCTTGATCGAATTGTCCTTCCTCACTTCATCCCTTCCACCTTTGTCACTTTCCCACATGCCGCCGCTTCCTACTCTCGGCTATTGCACCAATGTGCATGCCGGTTCCAATCTCGCCGAGACTCGTGCGAACTTGCAAAAGCATGCGGTTCGCGTCAAGCAACTTTATTCGCCCGACTCGCCGATGGGGATTGGTCTGTGGCTGTCTGCTGCTAGTGCGCGGGAACTGGTCAACAACAAACAAGTGGCAAACTTCGCTGCCTGGCTGCGCGAGCAAGGATTGTTGCCGTATACGTTCAACGGCTTTCCGTACGGTGATTTTCATCAAGAGGTGGTGAAGCATCGAGTGTATGAGCCGACTTGGTGGCAGCCCGAGCGAATGGCGTACACGTTGCAGCTCATCGACATCCTCGATGCTTTGTTGCCTGCAGGTGAAGAAGGAAGCATTTCGACTTTGCCGATTGCCTGGGGACAGCCGTGCCCCGATCGCGAGCAGCGGGAATCGGCCGCAGCCCAGCTCATGCAAGTTGCACACTATGCGCATGCACTGGAAGAGCGAACCGGCCGGCTGATTCATGTTTGCATCGAGCCGGAACCGGGCTGCGTATTTTCCTTGGCCGACGATGCGATTCATTTTTTTGAATGGCAACTGTTTCGCGGCGAAGACGAAGAGATTGTGCGCCGGCATATTCGACTTTGCCATGATGTGTGTCACGCGGCAGTCATGTTCGAAGATCAGGCCGATGTGCTCAAGCGATATCAAGAGGCGGGCATTGAAGTGGGCAAGATTCAGATCTCGGCAGCAGCCCGGATGAATCTCGATGCACTCGAGCGACCGACGCCAGCGACGGTGCAAGAGCATCTCGCCCAACTTGCAGGCTTCAACGAGCCTCGCTATCTGCATCAAACGTCGGTTCGACGTTGGAACGAAGATGGCATTGAAGAAGAAATCCTTTACGAGGACCTGCATTTGGCTCTAGCCGCCGAGAAAGATTTAATTGCGGCGAACCTGGCGGCGGGGCGCCCAGCCGGCGATTGGCGGATTCACTTCCATGTTCCTATTTACCAGCAGGAACTGGGCCTGCTGTCTTCGACCCAGGAGCAGATCCGCGAATGCCTCACCGCCGCGCGGAAGTTCAGCAACTGTCAGCACTACGAAGTGGAAACGTACGCCTGGACCGTACTTCCCCAAGAACTGCGGCCGCCTGAATTGGCCGAGGGGATTGCGGCGGAATTGAAATGGTTTCGGCAGTTGTGGCAAGAGTGACCGCCACAGCGGATTTTAGAACTTATGCCCGCGATGCGGGCCATTCGGCGGCAGTGTCAATGGTTCGGGTCCGCTCTCGGTCATCAGAATCGTGTGTTCAAATTGTGCACTGAGGCCGCCGTCCTTGGTGCGAACGGTCCAGCCATCGCGTTTACTTAGCAGGGTATCGCGCGTGCCGGTATTGATCATCGGCTCGATGGTGAAACAGACGCCCGGTTCAATCCGTTGGCGACGGGCTTCGGGCGAGGAAGTGGGATCGTGCGGAATGGTCGGCGGCTGATGAAATTGCCGCCCCACGCCGTGCCCCACGTACTCTTGCACTACCGAAAAGTTGTTCTTGCGGGCATGACGACAAATCGCTTCGCCGATTTCCGAAACGCGGCAGCCGGGTTTGATGGCGTCGATCGCGGCCCACAAGCAGTCGAACGAACATTGCGTTACTTTGCGGGCCAAGTCGCTGACCGGCTCGACGAGAAATGTTTCGCTCGAGTCGCCGTGCCAGCCATCGACGATCGAGGTCATGTCGACATTGACGATATCGCCCGGCCGCAAGGCATAGTCCGACGGAATGCCGTGGCAAATCACATCGTTGATGCTCGTGCAGCAACTCTTGGGATAAGGCCCATGCTGGCCCGCATAGCCGAGCGTCGCGCAGCGGTGACCGTGATCGAGCGTATAGGTGCTGATCAGTCGGTCGATGTCATTGGTGGTCACGCCGGGCTTGATCATGGCGCGGACTTCATCCATGAGCCGGGCGTTGAACTGGCCAGCGGCACGCATTTGTTGCCGCTCAGCTTCATCGAGTTTCAAGCGGCGTTTGCGGTTATAGAGCATGAGATATTGATCGGGCGAATTTGGAGGGAAACGTTGATTTATTTATCATACCGCAACGAATTGCCGGGGTGGAAGTGCTGAAAATCACCCCAGCGGAAACCGCATGCCGTCATAACCCATCTCCACGCCCGGCGGCAACCGGGAATTGGTTTCGGCGTGCCCCAGATCATGGCAAATATGGGTCAGAATCGTTCGCTTCGGCTTCAACTGCTCGGCCACGCCGAGTGCATCGTCGACGGAAAAATGGGTTGCATGCGGCCGCCAACGGAGCGCATCGATAATCAGCACGTCGAGCCCCTGCAATTGGGCCATCGTGTCACCCGGAATGTGGTTCGTATCGGTGCAATAGGCAATGTTGCCGACGCGAAAGCCTAGCACTTCGAACCGCGGGCCATGCTGCAACCGCAGGGGCAAGATCTCGCCCCCCAGGATCTGCTGCGGCGAAAGGTCGAGCTGTTCGATCGTAAGCTGAGGCGCCGCCCCCGCGTGAGTGTGTTGCGATTCATCGCCAAACGCATAGTCGAATGCACGGCGAATTCGCCGCTCGACCGGCTGTTCGCAATACAGCGGGATCGGATGCCCCAGATAAAATGGGAACAGCCGCAAGTCATCCAAGCCGAACAAATGGTCGGCGTGCTCGTGCGTGTAAATTACCGCATGCACGATGCCGATCCCTTCACGCAACAACTGAAACCGCAGGTCGGGCCCGGTATCGATCAGCAGGTTCCCCTCCGGCAATCCAATGATCGCACTGGCCCGCGTTCGCTTATCGCGCGGATCAGAGCTGGTGCAAACTTCGCAGCCACAGCCGAGCGACGGAATGCCGACGCTCGTACCCGTGCCTAGCAGAATGAACTGCCCGCGAATATCGGTGGTGAGGAGAGGTTTGGGCAATGGCTTAGGTAGCCCGTCGCGTCAGCAAGGGCGTCTTACTTTCGAAAAGCTTCGTGCTACAAGTGCAAGTAACAACTTAAACGAACAAACAGTCCCTCACTAGCGTTACGGGCTTCCTGCTGCTTCGTTGCGTTAGGGCTTTTTTGCGGGCGTCGGCTGTGGATCGCCCGGCTTACTTTCGAAGCTGAATTTGAACTTCTCGTCCGGCTTGAGCAAATAGTCGTCATTCAATCTATCACACGACCAAAGCAGGCCGCGGCTCACATAGTTGAGAAACACCGGATCTTGCATTTCAGTGCTGTAGTGACCGACTGTGGTGCCAAACACCCGCCCCTTGCCATAGGTGTTTGTCCAGATGCAAACATGATCGCTCTTGGTCTCTTTGCTATAGGCGTGCGCCAGTGGCTTGCAGTTTTCCCAAGTCTTTTCGATGTGATAGAGCTCACCTTGCGGCGTTGTCCATTTTTCGCCGAAGCCCTTCATGATTGGATTGTCGGGCTGCAAGTTGATCGCGTCGAAAGCAAAGTGGCTGCCGTGGCGATGCGACGTGACACCGATGAACTTGAACCATTCGTCCGTCTTGTCACGATAGCAGTGCATGGCGCAATGAATCACAATCGCCGGCTTCCCTTCGCGATGTGGCTTGAGAATTCGCTCGGTGAACGCAGGCTCTTTGACATCGGAAAAGCACTCGTTGTGAATGATGACGTCATAG
Source organism: uncultured Pirellulaceae bacterium (assembly GCA_964394305.1). Classification (GTDB taxonomy): domain Bacteria; phylum Planctomycetota; class Planctomycetia; order Pirellulales; family Pirellulaceae; genus Anatilimnocola. The sequence continues at coordinate 5,866 of CAYMWL010000034.1, read as the reverse complement.
GCATCGGCCCAGTCGTCTTTTTCGTAAATCGAAATCTTGTGTTTCGTACTTTTGCCGCCTTCTTGCACAATGGTGAATTCGGTCTTGGCGCGAATGCCAATCCCTTCGCTGAGGATCAGCTTCTGCCGGTCATAGTCATGGCAGCACCCGCCAGTCACGAGCAGCACCTTCAGCGGCCTTACTTCGGCTTTCTCTTGACCGACGATCGGCCGGGAAAAGACGAACAGCCCACTACCAACCAGCAATAACGCCAAGAACCTGCACATCGCAAAACTCCGGGAATGGAAATCAAAGTCCGATTTATTGTAGCGTCTGGCCGCTTGCTCCGCGTAGCGAATCACCTCGCGAACCTCGCGAAATCGTTTGTGAGTGGCAACTGCAGAGCGGAGTGCTAAACTAAACGTCCTTCCCCGCAGTTCCCACCGACCCTCTCTCCAGGAATTTACCGATGGCTTGCATCCGGGCGATTTTGCTGTTCGTTGTGTATTGGGTCTGTTTTCTCCAGCATGCTGCGGCCGAAGATTGGCCGGCCTGGCGTGGCCCCGCGGCCAACGGCGTCTCAAACGAAAAATTTTCACCAACCACCTGGTCGACCGAGCAGAACGTCAAATGGAAGTTGCCACTCGATGGCGAAGGGAATAGCACGCCAATCGTCATCGGCGAGAAAATCTTTCTCACCCACGCGCCCAAGGGGAACAAGCTCCGCGGCCTGTGGTGCATCGACCGAACGAAAGGCGAGGTTCTGTGGAAGAAAGAAATCGCTTACGAAGAAAAGGAACCGACGCATAACACGAACCCGATGTGCTCGTCATCTCCCGTGTCGGATGGCAAGTTCGTTGTCGTTTACCACGGCTCGGCAGGATTGCATTGCTACGATCTCGACGGCAATGAACTATGGAAGCAAGACACCGGCAAGGTCGAGCACATTTGGGGCTGGGCCAGCAGTCCGCTGATCTTCAACGACCTCGTGATTATGAACGTCGGCCCTGGCCTGAACGCCTATCTGGTGGCTTACAACAAAAAGGACGGCAAAGAAGTGTGGCGAAAAGATTTCCCCGGCATGAAGAGCGAAAAGGTCGAAGAGTTTCGCGGCTCATGGAGCACACCGGTTGTCTACCGCGAAGGAAATGAGCAGCGATTGCTGATGTCGTTGCCGGAAAGAATTGTTTCGTTCAAGCCGCTCACGGGCGACGAAGTTTGGAGCAGCGGCGGACCGAGCAAGCTCTTTTACACCACGCCGCTGATTGCCGATGACACAGTCATTGCCATGTGTGGTTACGGTGGCCCTGCAGTTGCCGTCCGCACCGGCGGCACGGGCGATGTGACCGAATCGCACCGCGCCTGGCAACATCCGAAAAATCCGCAACGTGTCGGCAGCGGCATCGTCGTCGGCGAACATGTTTACATCATGAACGAGCCCGGCATCACCTGGTGCCTGCTGGCGAAAACAGGCGAAAAGTTGTGGGAGAAGCGGCTCGGAAGCAAAAATAGCTGGAGCAGTATGTGCCTCTCCGCAGGTAAATTGTATGCCACCAACATGGACGGCGACACCTTTGTGCTGGAAGTGGATCCCACCGAATGCAAGATCGTCAGCGAGAACAAAATCGGCGAATTGACCCGCGCGTCGCTGGCCTTCAGTGGGCCGCTCGTGCTGCAGCGGACTTACAAGAATCTGTATTGCTTCGAGTCGGCCAAGTGATTCGTTTTTTGGGTGCCTGCCTTCTGCTCGCCGTGTCGCCACTCGCCGCGGCGGAAGTAGACTTCAATCGCGACATCGCGCCGCTGCTCGAACAGCGGTGCGTCCGTTGCCACAACGAGGAAACTCGCAAAGGTGGCCTGTCACTCGTGTCGCGCACGTTGGCAATCAAAGGTGGCGAGAGTGGCGCTGCGCTAGAGCCCGGAAAACCTGACGGCAGCCTGCTGATCGACATGGTTGCGGGGGACAAACCGCTCATGCCGGCTCAGGGAGAGAAGCTCGCTCCCGCGCAAGTGACACATTTGAAGAACTGGATTGCAGCCGGTGCCGCTTGGCCTGCCGATCGCACCTTGGTTGAGCGAGCGCCGCAGCGACTCGATTGGTGGTCGCTGCAACCCATTCGCAGGCCGGCGTTGCCTGCGGTGATTGATGCTGCCTGGCCGCAGAACGAGATCGATCATTTCATTCTCGCCGCTTTGGAAAGGAAAGGCTTAAAACCTTCGCCAGCAGCTGATCGCCGCGTGTTGTTGCGGAGACTATCGCTCGATCTATGGGGTTTGCCACCAACGCCGGCTGAAGTTGTCCGCTTTTCTCAAGACAGCGATCCACTCGCTTATGAACAGCTAGTCGAGCAGCGGCTCACATCGCTGTTGTTCGGCCAGCGTTATGCGAGACATTGGCTCGATATCGTCCGCTTTGCGGAAACGCATGGCTTTGAAATGAACAATGAGCGGCCCAATGCGTGGCCGTTTCGCGATTATGTCATTCAGGCCTTTCAACACGACAAGCCGTACGATCAATTCATTCGCGAACAGTTGGCTGGGGATGGCCTTGGTGCGGAGATTGCTACCGGTTTTCTCGTCGCCGGCGCTTGGGATCAAGTTCGCAGTCCTGATCCGGTTCTGAGTGCGAATCAACGTGCCGACGAATTGCACGACATTGTCAGTGCGACCGGTTCTACGTTCCTGGGGACGACTGTCGGCTGTGCTCGCTGCCACGATCACAAGTTCGATCCAATTCCCCAAACGGACTACTACGCACTGAAGGCCATCTTCGAAGGCGTGCAACACGGCGAGCGAGATGTGCAGTCGCCAGCGTCCCCTGAGCGCGCGCAGCGGCTTGCAAAGCTGCAGAAAGAACGAAGCGAGCTCGACAAGCAACTTCTGCAGCAGGAGCCACTCGCTCAGCCCAGCTCCTCCACTCCGGCCCGCAAGGCCGTGGTCGCCGGTTCGAACGTGGATCGAATTCCGCCGATCGAGGCGCAGCATGTTCGCTTTACGGCGCTAGCGAGTACTTCAGCCGAGCCATGCCTGGATGAGCTTGAAATCTTCGCAGCCGAGGACGGACGAAACGTCGCCCTGGCGAAACATGGCGCGACGGCGACAGCTTCAGGCACCTATGCCGGAAACCCCAAGCATCAGCTCGCGCACATTAACGATGGTCGGTATGGTAACGACTTCAGCTGGATCTCGAATGAAATCGGCCTCGGCTGGGTGCAGATCAAATTTGCCCGGGCTGAACGTATTTCGCTAATCCGCTGGGGCCGCGATCAATTGCCGCAGCCCCAATATCAAGACCGTTTGGCGGTGAAATACAAAATCGAAACCTCGGTAGATGGCGAAAACTGGACGATCGTGGCCAGTAGCTCGGACCGCGCGACGAAAGATGCGCCGCAGGCCCCTGCCTCGCCTGAGTTTGGCGCGCTGCTGGCGAAACGCCAAGCGGTGGAAAAGGAGATCGTTGCCTCAGCGATGGCTGCGAAAGCCTACGCCGGCAAGATGCAAATGCCGGGTGCGACGCATCGATTTCATCGGGGCGATCCGCTGCAACCGCGCGAAGCCATTTCGCCGCAAGCCCTCACGGCGATTAAAATTTCTTACTCACTCCCTGCCACTGCAACCGAATCGCAGCGTCGCCTGGCTTTGTCCGCTTGGCTAGTCGATCCGCAACACCCACTCACCGCTCGCGTCATCGTCAATCGCCTTTGGCAATGGCACTTTGGCGAAGGCCTGGTCGACACGCCGAGCGATTTCGGTGTGAACGGCTCGCGACCGACGCATCCGGAACTGCTGGACTGGCTCGCCGCAGAATTGATCGACAGCGGTTGGAGCCTGCGGCACATTCATCGACTGATTCTAACCTCGTCTACTTATCGCCAGACCAGTGCAGCAAGGGCGGATGGTTTGGCAATCGATGCGAGTTCTCGCTGGCTCTGGCGATTTCCGCCGCGGCGGCTCGAAGCCGAAGCACTCCGTGACACAATGATGGCCACCAGCGGTCTGATCGACTTCGCGGCTGGCGGCCCCGGCTTCAGCCCCTTTGAACCCAATAGCAACTACGTGCGAGTCTATACGCCGAAGCAGAAGTTTGCCGCGGCTGACTTTCGGCGCATGATCTACATGACGAAAGTTCGCATGCATGTCGATCCAACTTTCGGCGCGTTCGATTGTCCTGACGGCGGCCAGGTTGCCCCCAAACGGAGCCGCAGTACAACGCCGCTGCAAGCGCTTAATTTGCTCAACAGCAACCTGCTGCTGAGTCAGGTCGAAGCCTTCGCCGCGCGACTCGAACGGGAGGCCGGCGCCGATCCAGCAGCTCAAGTTCGCCACGGATTTAGGGTGGCATTTCAGCGCGAACCCGACGCCGCCGAACTCGAGTCTTGCGTGGCCGCCATCAAAGCCGCCGGCCTGTTCGTGTTCTGCCGCGCCCTGCTCAACAGCAACGAGTTTGCCTTTTTGGAATGAGTGCCATGTTCGCGAATCGAATGCTGCTTGCGCTTGTTGGTTTTTGCTGTGCACGCTTCCTTGCGACGACGGCGTTTGCTCAAGCAGAAACGAAAACTCGGCCGCCCAACATCGTGCTCATCATGGCGAACGACAAATAGCAACGAGTCGATCGCTCCGCCGATTATTGCAGCCAGTCCCGGCGAAAGCCTGTGTGTGTTGATCGATCCGAGGGAATGCGAGGGAATGCCAAATTGTTGAGAATTGCCCGCGATTCCGCCATAATCAGTTGAATTAACTACACATTGCGCCTGGGCAGCCGCCACAACCTGATTCCAGATTCGCTTCATCATGTTAATGAAGGCGGCAATTTTCTGCCTGTTGTCCCAGATCCACTTGACTGCTTTATACAGCGTCATGAGAAGTTCGCCCAAACCGCCTGTCGCCAATGCCGCTGTGCAACGTCTGCAAGCCAAACGCGCGATGCGCATAGCGGGCCGCCACGGCCTGGCCATCGTCGATCAGCGCATCGGTGCTCCACTGGCCATCGTACTGATGATAGAGCGAGCCCTCGCCTTCATCCCACTGACTGACCAAGTCCCCGTATTCATCCGTCGTTGACGTGTAGACCCGGTTGATGTCGTTGTCGGCGTCACTCTCGGCAAGCAGCTTCTCATAGTCATACAGGAACCGCGTGACATCGGCCTCGACGGCCTTTTCGACCCGTTGCCCGTCGGCATTGTAGGTTAGCTCAGCGGATCCGCTCACGGGCTCAAAATCCGTCAGCGGGCCCGCGGCATCCCATACGTACTGGGACAACTCCGAGGCCGATTCCTTGCGCGTGCGGTTGCCGTCGGCGTCGTAGATCCCCCAATTAACTCTTCAATTTGCGAAGTTTGGCCACGTCGTATGGTTTGAAGTTTCGAATGTCGTCGAATGCACCTTTCGCGAAAACTGTGATCGCCCGTTGACTTTTGTCGCCGTCATGATAACCAGTAACCGCGACCCCGATTTTGAAAAACACTAGAAATCCCATACTCTCCTGCGGCTCGTTATCACCCTTCAGCAAAGCCTCGAAGCGTTGGGAGTCGCTTAAAAGATCAACATCCTGGAAAAACAACCGCAGGTTTTTGTCAGGGGAGAATGACAGGTCCCGTACCTTTTCCTTTTCTGCAGCAAACCCGATTCGCACCTTCTTGTTTGCCCGATACTCATTGCGATTTCCTTCGAAATTTACCTTTTCGCTGTCGGGCTTCCCTAGATGCTTAGCGACCTCCTTGGCCGTCATTCCAAATCTGATTGGCAAGGCACCAATATTCGGTTCGATGTGAAACTCAATCGACATTTTCAACCCTCTCAACAACTACTAAATACTGATGCCAATGCATATGCTCGTAACCGTTCACGGCCTGGCGTGAATTGCTCTTCGCGCCGAGGCGAAAATTGG
>CAYMWL010000033.1:68042-69250 GCA_964394305.1 uncultured Pirellulaceae bacterium | reverse complement strand
CCGTCACCGCATTCGCCGCAGGCGTCGTGACGCTGAAGCTGTAAACAAAATCGCCGCCCGCAGTGCCGTTGCCATCGCCATCGAGCAATTCGCCGAGCGAGTTGCGCAAACCATTCGCGGCCGATCGCAACGTGACCAGGTAATTGTCGGCCGGTAGCCTGCCCGAGGTCGAAACAAACGTGAGCTGCCGCAACCCAGGATCGACGGTCACCGAACCCTTGATCACGCCGCTGACATCGCCACGAATGACAAGGTCGGCTGACCCTAATAAGTCGCCTTGCGTGTCGTACAGGTTGAGCGTGCTCGGATCGAGATCGTGGCTGAAGTAAAACACGCCGCCCGTCGATGTGGGCGTGAAGAACGTCACTTGCAGCGGCGCCGTAACCCGTGACGCGCTTCGGAATGCCGCGCAGCGAGACAACCGTGAACGACTGCCTGATATAGCGGTGCGAGCCCTTCCAAACCATCAGGACGATGGGGCGTCGTCTTGCAAAGATAGTCGAACAACCGCATTATCGCCTGGGGCGGCGTGGGGAAAACGGCGTTGTTGTCGCAGTGGATTCAGTCCCGCTTTATCGACAAGGAATGGCTCGACGCGGACGGCCAACCAGCGGTGCTGGCGTATTTTGACTGGAGTTTCTACGACCAGGGGACGCGAACCCTGACTGACGACAATGCTAAGCGGACCGCCTGACGAAAGTCTTCCTGCACTTTCACTTCACAGTCGGCCCGAGTCAGATAATGCCGCAGCAGACTACGAAACCCCGGAAACGCCGCTGCCGGTTTCTCGAACTCATCGGAAACGCAGGAGATGAACAGGCGGTTGTTGGCAGGCTCACTCATGGCAGGGGTTGCGGGGTGGGCGGATTTGGCGACTCACGTCGGACCAAAGCGCAGCGCAGGAGTGTTCTCGCTCGCGGGATGCACCCCTTATTCTAGCGAACTGCGTGGCGGGCGTCCGCCGATTTTTCGGATTGACAAACCGCGAGTATGAATATACAATTGTACAAACAAGAGCGGCTTGCCCGACAAGTGTAGGGTCCGCTATGCGGACCATAATTCACGCGGTTCTCGTCCGCACAGCCGCGACTCTACGAAATACCACAGCGCTTTCTTGTTGAGCAAAGCCAAGCGCGAGCCGTGTGAGAGGTGTTATCACTCGCAGCAGCAGGGGTTTTGTCTGGGTTTCTCAGCGCAACACAACAGCA
>CAYMWL010000033.1:0-67942 GCA_964394305.1 uncultured Pirellulaceae bacterium | reverse complement strand
ACACTTCCCAACACAACAGCAACACTTCCCAACACAACAGCAACACTTCCCAACACAACAGCAACACTTCCCAACAGATAGCAACGGAGTTCTGTGGCGATGTGGCGACGGAATCATGGAAACGCCTGTTAGCCAGGCGTAGAATGAGGTTGGTTCGAAGAGCAGGAGAATGCGATGTTACGCCGAGTTTGTTACGTCTGCCTGGCGGTGGTTTCTTGGGCCCCATTCGCACAGGCTCAGGAAGTGTTGCCGCGGAAGTACGACGGCATTCAGGCCGGCGTCGATGCATATCAACTGGCCGAGGAGCGGCGGCAGGCGAATCTGCAGGCGCAGATCGGCGCCAACGATGCAGCCCGCGCGGCGGCGGGTTTGCCGACCACGCGCGGCGAGACGGTTTATTTCTACGGCGGTTACTCGCCGTATGGCGTCGTGCCGTGGGATGCCGCGTATGCGTATGGCGGCACGTTTGGGTACGCGACGACCGGACGATTCGGGCGGCGCGTGGCCGTCGTCAGCACCGGCCCGGTCTTCACGCCCTGGCCTTATGTGCCGGGTGATATTTACGGCTATCGAACCTATCCGCAAGTTCGTCAGCCCATCGGGCAGCACCAGGTGCAGATCGATGAGAACACTTGGGAGTCACATCCAGTGTACGATCCACCCGTGCCACAGCGTCGCGTGCTGCCGCCCGTGGATTCGCCGTTGCTCGACAACACGCCCTTTGCCACGCGACGCGTCGGGCCAGTTGTGGAAGGGCCTGTTGTCGAAGAACCAATTCCCGCGGGTCAGCCTGCGACGACTGCCCGCGAGTTTTGAGATGGCAAAAGACTAAGCCGAAGTGACGAGCGATTGCGCACGGCGCATCCGTAGTTCTTCGAGCGTTTGCCGCCAGCGATCGGTTTTGCGGAAGGAATCGCGGAGAATTTCGAGCAGCGGTTCGAAGTCGAGAATCGGTTTGAAGTGCAACGCCTCAGCGCCATTGCGGAGCGAATCAAGCACCGAGTTCATACTGACGAGGCCCGTCAACATGATCACCTGCACGCCGCCGTCGTACCGTTTGATTTGCTTGAGCACTTCCAGCCCATCAGCGTGCGGCATCGAGATATCGAGCAAGCAAACCCGGGCATTCGAGGCCAGCAGCTGTGCCTCGATCTCGGCTGGATCTTGGCAGCTCACGACGTCGTAGCCTTCGTGTCCCAATTTTCCCGCCACCAGCCGGAGAATGGCGGGGTCGTCATCAATGTGCAGAATGGTCCGTTTGTCTTTCACTTCAGTTGCCCCTGAAATTGTTGCGTCCCGACCTGCTCGAGCTGCCCCCAGCTCAAATCTCGGCGGCTGCGAAAAGACGAATCCTGCGCAGCAATCATCGGGAACGTTCAAAGGTAGATTCCGCTGAATGTCATGTGCGAAGTCGGGCGGCAATGCGGCAAAACGTCGCTCAAAACTTGCTGCCGAATACCGCTTGTGCGGACAATGCCGGCCGCGCCCTGCGAAAATTTATCCTGACAGGACAAGAGCTGTCACCAGCGACGTACATAAATCGCGCGGTCATCCCCGGGCGCGTAATAATCGCGCAGGACTCCCTCCAGGGCGTAACCGCACCGTTCGTAAAAGCCTCGCGTCGCGGCATAATCGGCGCGATGCGAAGTCTCGATGTAAATCTGCCGCCCGCCGGCAGCCGCGATCTTTTCTTCGACCGCCGAGAGCAACTGCCGGCCGATCCCTTGCCCCTGCAAATTCGGCCGGACGGCGATCCAATACAAGTCGTAACTCGCAAGCGTCACGGTGTTAAAACCGTAGCAGGCATAGCCAAGCACTTCGCCGTTTTGTTCTGCGAAGACGAACTCGTATCCGCTGGCCTCGCCATCGCGCAACCGCACGCGGACTAGTTCCGCAGCGACCTCGACTTCGTTCGGCCGAAACAAACCAGTCGCAGCGACAATTTCGCGCACCGATGCTTCGTCATTGGAAGAGAGTTCAATGCGTAAAGCGACTTGATGTGAAAGTTTGGCATGCCTTGGTGGCTGCGTTTCGCGCGGTGCGAGCACCGCGGCGACGATGCGTTCGATCGCGTTGGTGAGAGTCAATCCTGCGCGGTCGATCGCGGCGGCGAACCCTGCCTCGGGAGAGAGACAGCAGTTGGTGTTCACCTCCAAAACATAGGGGCGGTTCTGTTCATCCACGCGAAAATCGACACGCGCCCAACCGGCGAGCTCGAGCACCTGCCAGCAAGCACGCGCCAGCGAACGAAGTTTGTTCAGCAGCGGCAAGTCGCTTGCGGCAAAGTCGAACTTCCGCGGCGTGTGATCGTATTCAAACGTCCCTTCGTCCCACTTGGCCGCAGCGCCGACGATTCGCGGTTTGCCCGTTGGAAATGCGCTGAAATCGATCTCGGCGGGCGGCAACACTTCAGGCAACAAGCCATTTGCGAGCAACGACAAATTGAACTCGCGCCCCGCAATGAACTGCTCCGCAAAGCAGGGCTTGGCGAGGCGCGTTGTCTGTTGCTGCAGAGAGTCGCGCAACTGCGCAGTCGTGTCCACATGCACGACCGCCGTGTCGTCGAGTCCCAGCGACGCATGTTCGCCGATGGCTTTGAGGATGTATTGGCCGGGCGTAAATGCCTGGCTTGACTTCGCATCCGCCAGCGATTCAAGCGTGTGCCAGGCCGGAGTGGGGAGGCCGGCGAGTTGCAGCTTTTGTTTCGTGCGGAGCTTGTCGTTGCTCAGATTCAACGGAACGGCCGATGTGCCCGTGCAGGGAATGCGCAGCGTTTCGAGCAACGCCGGAATGAGCCAGGCGAGCTGATCATGACCGGCGAGGGCTTCGACGAGGTTGAAGACCACGGTCGGCGGGTTGGTTTGCAGCCTTGCCAAGAGAGGTTGCAAATCCGCAGTGCAGCCGAAGGTTGCGTGCGCGTAACCCAATTCACGACAAGCTTGCGCGACGACTTCCACTTGGGCCAGCACATCACGTTCGGCAGCAGGCGCATCGGAGGCGACGGCATTGTGCAAAATCAAAACGCGAACGTTCGCCCTCTCGTTCGCAGCCATCACGATTTCCTCGTTGCTGCGTCGAACTTTTGCGACAATGACTGCGGTGTCGCCGCAATCCGCTCTTGAGCCGATTGCACGATTCGGCCAATCAAATCGTGGTACTCAATGCCGAGTTTCGTCGCGAGAATTGGCAGATCAGAATGCTCGGGATGAATGCCGGCCAGCGGATTCACTTCGAGAAAACAGGGCACGCCGGCCGCATCGCAGCGAATGTCGATTCGCCCGCCATCGCGACAACCGAGTACCCGCCAGGCGAGCAGCGCGACTTCTTCGGCTCGCTGCACGAGCGGATCTTGCGACGCGTGCACCAGACGATACTCGACGCGGGACTCGCACTCTTCCTTATTCAGATACGAATAAACCTCGGCTTCGGCCGAGGCCAGCAACACAATTTCGAGGGTGCCGAGCGCATACGCAGCGTCACCCGTGCCGAGCATGCCGATGGTAAATTCACGCCCAGGCAAATAGGTTTCAACCAACACTGGCTGCTGAAATTGCCGCAGCAGTTGTTCGCAGGTAATTTGCAATTCCGCCGCATCACGAACTTTCGACGCCGGCGTCACGCCTTTGCCGGTTCCTTCGGCGATAGGCTTGGCGAACAGCGGAAAGGGCAACTGTAACTGCTGCAGATCTTCCAAGCGTTCAATGACGGCAAACGGTGCTGTCGGCACACCAGCAGGACGAACGACCGTCTTGGTCAAGCCTTTGTGCAGGGTGAGCGCGAGCACGAGTGGATCAGAAAACGTATACGGCACGCCATACACATCCAGGATCGCGGGCACTTGGGCTTCACGGGCAATGCCGCTCAGCCCTTCGGCGATGTTGAACACTAGATCCCACCGCTGCCCCGCTTGCAGCTGCGCGATTAGTTGCCGCGCATGGCCGATGCGCTTGGTTTGATGACCGAGCGAATGCAACGCCCCTTCGATGGCGGCGACAGTCGATTCGCGATCGAACTCGGCGGTCTCTTCTTCGCTCAGCCCCGCGGCCAGGTATTCGGTGCGGAGGTCATAAGTCAGGCCGATGAGCATACAGGCGAATCGCTGGGGACACTGTTTTTGCTGCAAGCGCTGTGGCTGCGAGAAGCAACTACGTTATCCCGAAAGGCGGCGAGCGTCGAGGCGTCAGGACTCGCTGATCACTTCTTCTTCGTTGCCTTTTCCGGCACCGGGTCCCCTAACCCTTTGATCGGAAAATCTGCATTCAGCACGTGCTGCTTGTCCATGATCGCGGCCAGTTGCTTGACAACATCGGGGTTCGCAGCGGCAACGTTGCTAGATTCCGCTTCGTCGGTGCGCAGATTGTAGAGTTCGATCTCGGCAGGACCTTTCGCCAAGCCCTGCTTGATCGCTTTCCAATCGCCGACGCGAACCGACTGCTGGCCACCGTAGCCTGGAAATTCGCGATAAAGGAAGGGACGCGGCGTCATCGTTTTCCCTTCGAGCGCAGCCTTGAAACTGATGCCATCAAGCCCCATGGGCGTTTCCTTCGCCAGGCCGGCCAGATCGAGCAACGTGGGGAGCCAATCTTCGAAACCGGTCACGCGGTAGCTGATGGTGCCTGCTTCGATCTTGTTCTTCCACCGCACAAACGTCGGCACGCGCACGCCACCTTCGTAGAGCGAGCCTTTGAAACCGCGCAGGTGCCGCTTGCTATTAAAGAAGTCGGTATCGGTGCCGCCGAAGCGATTGTCGAGCGGGCCATTGTCGGACGAGAAAACGTAGATCGTGTTGTCATCCAGACCCAACTCTTTGATCAAATCGAAAATGCGACCAGCGTAGCGATCGAGCCGTGTAACCATCGCGGCATAGGCGGCCCGCGGCGTGCGATGCGGCAGATAACCTTTGCCGCCTGGATACGGCGGGTCTTCCGCAAACGCTCCTTTGTATTCATCGAGACCATCTTTCGGCACCTGCAATGCGAGATGCGGAATCGTCGTCGGAAAATACAAAAAGAAAGGCTCGTCCTTGTGAGCCCGCACAAACTTGAGGGCCTCGTCCGCAATCAAGTCCGGCGCGAACTGTTTGCCGCTGTAGCGCTCGTAAGTTTTTGGATCGTTCGGATCGGCGCCCTCGGGGAGCTTTTGATTCGATGCAAACGGCTCGTTATCGAGCGGCTGTCGCGTCGCATTGTCCCAAAGGAACGTGGGATAGTAATTGTGGGCCACACCCTGGCAGTAGTAACCATAAAAGCGGTCGATGAATTGCTTCACCGGTTCGCCGGTCGTGTCATCGCCGCCAAGCCCCCATTTGCCAAAAGCGCCGGTCGCGTAACCATTCGCCTTGAGCAGCTTGGGAAGCGTCACCGTGTCGAGCGGCAGCGGATACTGACTTTGCGGTTTGACCTGAATGTTATTCCGCACAAGCGCATGCCCCGGATGCATCCCGGTCATCAGCACGCAGCGCGACGGCGCACACACCGCATTGCCGGAATAGTGCTGAGCCATCCGCATCCCCTCGCGGGCCAATTGATCCAGCCGCGGGGTGCGGATTCTTTCTTGGCCAAATGAGCCAAGATCGCCATAGCCCAAATCGTCGGCAAGTATAAGCACTATATTAGGTACACAACCGGCAGGTTGTTTCGGTTCGCAATTTGCCGTTCGGATTGACAGGCTGAGCAAGCAGGTGGTAAGGATTAGTGTAGCTAATGAGTGTAGTAAACGTCCAAAGTATTCGGCGGGGGGACGCGGCATTGTTCGGTGAAGCAGCATGAACCACCAACTGGAAAGAAGAGAGGCTGGGGAACGAGGGTCAGTATCCGTCGAGTGAATTGGCCGGTCAACACACCCGGGAAAGGGGAGGATTGGCATGGGAAGAAAGCGAAAGGCACGCCGCCAGCAACATGGTTCCGCTTGGCATTGGAAGCAGACCAATGCGTGGTACTACACGCTGCCGGGAACGAAGAAGCGAATGCCCCTCTTCGACGACAATGGTGAAAGAATCCGGGGCCCAGCAAATCAAGCGGCAGCGGAGCGAGCATTGGCGAAAGTCAAGGTTACTCTGGCCGATGACGGTGACGAAGCCCTAGTGCAGGGAGAGTGGCTTGTTGCTCGCGTATGCTCGGACTATCTGCAGTACTGCGAACGAGGTGTCGCGAAAGGGGCGGTGTCGGCCGGCCATTGGTCCAGCGCCAAGTCGTGGCTGAATGACCTTTGCGCGTTTTGCGGAGCACTACTCGTTTCGCAACTTAAGAAAGGGCACGTCTCCGCCTGGATCGAAAAACACTCGACATGGCGAAGCACGGAGACCCACCGTAGCGTAATAAGCGTGGTGTTGGCTGCGTTTAATCGTGCCGAAGAAATGTTCGGTATTGGCAACCCGCTCAAAGGCCTAAAGAAGCCAACTCCAAAGCCTCGGTTGCAGTCGATCAGCCCGGAGGACGAGCAGACGATCTACTCCAACCTAGAGCCGCAGTTCAAGAACTTCCTGTTCGCAGCCATTCACACCGGTCTGCGTCCGTTCTGCGAACTTGCGCAGCTGAAAGCGGAACACATCGAGCACACGCCGCGCGGCATGATGTGGCGCGTCTATTCCAGCAAGACAAAGAAAACGCGAAAGATCCCTGTGAGGCCGGAAGTGGCCAAGTTAGTCACGCAACTTCTGAAGGACGCGCCGCCCGGTTCCAACCTGCCGATTTTCCGAAACACCCAGGGCCGCCAGTGGAAGCGAATGACGGGCGTGGTTCGGTTTGGCAATTTACGCAAGAAGTTGAAATGGGACCAGGATCTGGTTCGTAGCAAATACACCTGCTACACCTGCCGCCACACGTTCGTGCACCGTATGCTTTCCGGTTATTGGACTAATGGGAATGGATGCTCAATCGAAACCGTCGCCGAATTGATCGGCGATACGCCGAAAGTGGCCTTCGACCACTATGGTCGGGAATGGGGACAACACTACCAAGCGCCGCTGTGGGCGGCGATTGGCGAGCGGGCCACGTCTGGCAACAACGTGAAGAAGCAGGCGAAAGCTACGTCGCAGAGAAAGCGCGCATGACAAAGAAAAAATCGCCAGTCGCGGCTAAGGCATCGCAACGGCGCCGATCTCACGGTTCAGCTTGGCACTGGCAACAAACCGACGGGTGGTATTACACGCCACCGGGTTCGAAACGCCGAGTTGCATTGCGTGACTCGGCCGGCAAACGGATCAAGGGCAAGCCGAACAAGCAGGCGGCAGAACTTGCGCTCGCTCGATTGAAATCGCAAGCGGACTGGAGACCGAGTCCTGAGACGCCATCCGACGAGAAGCAGATTTTGCTTGTCGCCGGGATTTGTTCAGAATACATGCAGCACTGCGAGGCACGTGTGCGAGGGAAACATGTGTGTGCCGAGCACGGCGACCATGTTCGGCGGACTCTGAACGATTTGGCAAGGTACTGCGGTGGTTTGGGCATCGATCAACTGCAGAAGGGCCATATTGAACATTGGCTTGAATCGCATCCTAGCTGGCGATCGCCGGTGACACGTCGCAACGCGCTGACCGCCGTGTTATCTGCTTTTGAATTCGCTGAGGAGAACCACGGGATTCGGAATCCGCTCCGCGGCTTTCCTAAACCCGCCCCGCGACCCCGCCTGCAATCGCTGAGTCCAGACGATGAGGCTGCGCTCTATTCGGCCGCCGACAAACCCTTTCGAGATTTTCTCTTTGCAGCAATTCACACGGGCCTGCGCCCGTTTTGCGAACTGGCAGCACTTCGCGTTCGAGACGTGGAATTGACTCCCCAGGGAATGCTATGGCGAGTCTATTCATCAAAGACGAAAAAGGTGCGCAAGATTCCAATCCGAGGCGATGTCGCAAAGCTATTAAGGTCACGGCTAAAAGCGGCCGACAGCGATGCCCCCGCATTCCCTAACCCGCAGGGTAAGCCGTGGAAAAAAGTAACCGGCAGGGCAAGGTTCAGCAAGATCAGAAGGACCTTAGGATGGGATCTCGATCCGCTGCGAAAAGGTTACTCTTGCTACACCTGCCGCCACACGTTCGCGCACCGATTGCTTTCTGGTTATTGGAACGATGGGGCCGGTTGCTCGATCGAAACTCTGGCCGAAATGATGGGTAACACGCCGCAGGTCGCGTTCGCACACTACGGTCGCGAATGGGGAAAACATTATCAAGACCCACTCTGGACGGCGATCGGAGCAGAATTAGTGCATTGAACTGAAAATCCATGTGTCGCCGGTTCAACTCCGGCCCTGACCACTCACAAACCCCTTGGTTTCAAGGGGTTTTGTCATTTCTTGGCACTGCCAAATTCCGGGTTTTGTGGCCTTTTATTGCCTGAAAGGTCCCGGAAAGTCCCAGTGGCGGACAGTCTGGAGATGCGATTCCGCTGGCCCGGTGAAGGGATTCTTCAACCGCGGCCCCCGGCCGATTTAGAGACCATCCGACGCAAAGTTGTAGTGCAACCGGTTGCCGATGAAGTCCGAGTTGTAGTACGGAACGCCGTCCGGATCATCACTCACCAGCACCGAGTAATAACCAGCCTCGACCCCGAACTCCGTATTCAGTCGATTCGCAAGCTCGATTGTCATATTCTCCCTCTCTCGCAGGTTTCGGCTATCCGAGAACTCATAGGGAAACATCAGGTACTTCCCGCCCCTGTTGATGATGATTTCGCGTTCTTCTTCGTCTTGGCAGTTCACAAGCGCTCTCGTCACTTCATGCGTGTTATCAACCAGCCACAGCCAGCAACCACCGAACTCGCCTTGAAGCGGTTCAGCCGCAGCAGCCTCGATTTCTCGCGCGATTTCAAACACTCGCTCGCGAATCTTCTTGTCCCGCTCAGCATTTACTACTTGATACTTGCTCAAGTCGATCGACGCGCTTGCGATTGCCTTCTCTTCGTCCTCACGATTACGAAGACCAGCGGGTGAGCCCAGATCCTCAGCGATCAGGACGTACGAGAAAGTGTCTTTTGCAATGACTTTCCGGTCAACCAAGCTCAGAACGTCATGGATGACTCGGTCCGCTTCCTCGCGCTTGTTCACGATCATCCCGATGTTCTTCAGGCCCGATTCGTAGAGCATCAACGGGGACGGGGGCGGTAGTTCGTCTTCTTCGACTTCGATCTCACCTTCCCAAGTTGGATGCGGCCACCGCCACTCTCGCTCATGAGTCCAATCGACGCGGAAGTTGCCCGTGGGGGCATAGGTCACGTATCGGTACTGCTCGTGGAGCGACAACACATCACCAGGAAAGCACCGAGCGCCGCCCGCACCTGACGGCGTCTGAATTGTCGGGTCACTCAGCGAGTAAATCACAGGCCGAGCCCCAAGTGAGAACATCTTGTCCTTGGGGAATGTGAGTGCAAACGTGGTGATCTTTTGACCGGCCCTCTGCCGAAGTGCCGAAGTTTCCAGAAACGCAGCCGTTGGCATTTCAGTGAAGCAAATCGCCGGCCGTGGCCCGTAGATCGTTCGGACACCATTCCGGACAGACCAAGTCGCCCACAACTGCCCCGACCTGATGACACAACGCATCATGAAATTGGCTGAATACTTCGAGTCCTCGCACAGGTTGCCTTCGCTCCATGAGCCCGGCTCCCCGTCGAGAGTATCGACATCCAAGTCGATGTTTCGGAAGAAGTGAATCAGCCGATCCGACAGGTCATATCGCCGATTGTTTTGCATGTCTGAGTCTCCGTGGCCGTGCATTCTGACGGCTTCACCGCTTCCGCAGTAGGACAAAATCACATTTTGCTTGCGCGAGTATGACCACCGCGCTGGTTCGCTCCGGGCATCCCGCCCTAACCCAAGTCAAAGGAGTGACCTATGGCACGTAACCACGCCGCTGCCGCTGAGCAGCAAGACCTTCCCCCGTCCGACACCAACGGACACGCCGGGCCCACTGGAGCGCCCAAACGCGAACCTGGCCGCGAGGCTTTGCAACGCAAGCCCGAAGGATTCAAAGAGTTGACCTTCTCGGTGATCACGTGAACTGCCAACGGCTCGCCCGCCTGTTGAACGACGTCGAATGAAATCCTCCCGTCGGTCGTCTCGACCTCGGCGATGCTGAACTGGGAATCCGATCTTGCGATCTGCGTTCTTGGCGGCGGCATCTTTGCCAGGCACGTCCCGCAGGAAGTCTTCGCAGGTGGCCAAGAATGGTGGTTATTCACCGCTGGGCTCTGCTGGCGCGAGGTTTACGACATCATCAAGCGTAAAATTAGGAACATCATCGAGGCTGTATTCTTCTAATACGCTTCATGGGCAGATTGGCTGGGGCGTGCTCATCGAGCCGCCCTTCCGGATGCGGTAGAATCACCGAAAACGACTGGCAAGACTGGAGTTAGAGATAGAGACAAGTTTGGCTCGCGAGCGACGAATTACCAGCAAGAGAAAACTATGGGAAAGCGAAATCGAGGAGCGCGACAACAGATGAAAACTCCCCAAGCTGCACCTTCTGCGGTGTCCGCGATTCCGGCAGTGAACGGTAGTGAGAAAGCTTCCATCGAGTTGGAGCAGGCGAAAGTCAGTCTCGAAAAAGCGAAGCTGGACGCGGAGAAGTCGCGGCTCGACGTCGCCGCCGCGCGATGGAGTGGTTCACGCCAGGCGTTTTTTTACCCTGTGCGAATTTGGGATTTGGCCGCACCATTGGCGATCATCACCGCTGGCCTCGCAGCTTGGTACTCAGGCTTACTGAACTCAGTGGCTGAAAAAAACAAGGCCGAACAGGCATTGGTTCAAGCAAAGGTAGAAAGCCTGAGCGGCGAGAAGCAAAGACTGCAGGACGGAATCACTCGGTTAGAAAGGGAGAAGGCGGATCTTCAGAGCGAGAAAAAGGAGATCGAGGAAGTACTCCGACCCCAGCGGAAGCAGATCGAGGCGGTAAGGGGCCTGGCTGCATTGAAAGACAGAGGAATTTACGCAGTCGTTTATCAGAACCTCGGAGAAGATTCTGCGGAGGGTTTGATCCGAATACGCAAAGATCAGACCGATCACAAGCATGTTTCGCAGGCCGTCGAAAGCATGTGTGAGATTCCGAATCTACACGGGATTGAGTTCATCAGAATGTCCGTGACAAGCGAAACGATTGCTGGACTGAGGCCACAACTCAAGTCACTGCGAGCAGCGGGATGTGATTTCGATGTGGACTTTGCGCAGAATCCGGGGCTCTCGAAGCTTCAAGTGCTGTGCCTGATAAGCTGCCGCGGGCAAATCACAATCTCTCAGCCAGTTACTAGCGTGAAGGTCGTGCATGTTGGCGGCGGGGCGTTTAAGCAGAACATCATTTCGGACCTTGTTAACGGGTTTCCGGAAATCGAAATTCTCGACTTGGACTACATTGGGGCGAAGGATAAGGACTTGCAGTCGATCGCGAAGCTGAAGAAGCTGAGGTGGTTGGCGCTGAATAGCACGCAGATCACCTTTGATGGGCTTCAGGCACTTAGGGGCTGCGAGAGCCTGAACCGAGTGACGTTAAATGATGCTCCGAAGGACGGCGTGATTCCTGGAACTCAGATTGAGCTTTCGAAATCGGAATTTCCAGACATCCGAGGCAACAGTCTAATTCGATGGGATGCCTCCGAATACGGATATCGCAACCCCTATTATGGGTTTTAGATTGTCCGCTCCGTCCCGAACCTCGTCTTCCATGTGTTCCGTTGGACTTGCTCGACAGACATTTCGGCCTCCTCCCAGGTGGTTGGGGCCTTCTCATCCACCATGTGCGAATAGCCGACATATATCGCTCAAGCAGTCTTACCGTGCACGATGGCGTTCACAACGGACTGGTCAAGCCCAAGAGCCGGGCCGCGATCCCCATGACCGGATCTGCGATTCACCTTGCAGATCGGACAAGCCGGATTGGCCGCACGCGGCTCCATTACGGCTTTAGTCGAATAAGTCACCAAGTTTTCAAGGATCATGACCGGAAGCGGAGTCAACAGAAATGGTTGCAAGAGGTGCCGCAGCAACATCATTCCGGAACTCGCGGCCCGCATGTTGAGATCCATGACGGCTGGCTGGTCGATGACCAGGTCGTCGCTGTAACCTTGCGCGACCACTCGAACGCGTTCGTCAGCGGAAAGCGATTCAAAATGGAGCTGCCGTGCAGTGACGACCCCGGCACATTGCAAGCAGTAGCGTCCTGGGGCAACGTAGCTGCTGCGCGCGTCCAGCGAGACGATACCTTGTTCGTCGCCGCCAATCTCCGTACCTACGTCAATGTAGGATCGGTGATAACGATAAGCGAACTCGCATAGCATCTGCCGCGGAAATCCTCGGTCAACACAGCCAATGATGACGTCTGCCTCGCGCAGCTGCGCAAGCATTCGACGATCGAGAATATTTCCGACGATTCCTTTTACGTGGCAACCCAAGCCCAGCCCCTCGATCCCGCGGCGGATGATCTCAACTTTCGGAGTCTGCCGGTCGACATCTTCTTGCGTGGTATAGAAGATGCGATTGAGATTAACAGCCTTCGCAATATCGTCATCGATGAGCAAGATATGTCTGCAGCCGGCACGTGCCAGCAACTCGCACATCAGTGAACCCGTGCCGCTGGCACCGACGACGGCGACCGTTAGACCCGACAACAGGGCCAGGGCTCCCGCTCCGGTTAGCGCGAGCCCGCGGTCGAACAGCGCAGCTGGTGAGGGCGCGGGCGGCGCTTTGCGACCGTTAAGCGGAAACCGCAAGATTGAATCGCCCACAACAATAATGTGGTCCATCGGCTGCGCCTGGCGTCGACTGGTCCACAATCGCCCGCACAGACTTGCGCGCCCCGCAACGACGCTTAGAACCTGCGTTTCAGGGGAAATCTCTTGTAGATTTTCCACCAGCAACGGTTCCTCGCGATCGTCGTAAAATGAAAAACCGACTTGCTCATCCGCCAGCGGATGCGTGTGGAAAAACACCAAGCCCGCCAGCCCCTGTGCCCGCATTTCCAGGTGAGCTCGCCGAATGTAGCCCGAATTGAATACCAGGTGATCATGTTGCGCAAGCTTCAGATCACCCGGGCCTGGAGGAAACAGTTTGGCGAGCAGATACTCATGTTTGCCGCCGGCTCGGCATTCGCCAAGCACGCCAATCGCGCCCACTTCCGGGCAGCGACCAGAGCGAAACGACTGAGCGAAAAGTTCACGGAGTCGAAGATAGTCTGCCTCGGTGAGGCGGAAGTCAGTAGCCATTGACAGCTCCACGATTAAAGAAGAAACCTTTGCAGTGAGTGAGGTGGCTCGCGAGGTCGTCAAGACCGCGCGTCCACGGTTTTCCGTCTCGGTAGTGCCAGGACGCGAGTTGCCACTGGCGACCGTTGACGGTGATCACGGCGCCTTGCACGCGAGGGTGAGTGCCGCCGTTGAATTTGTAAGGCAAGCCTAAGTAAAAGGCGTCCAGCGCTGCTGCGTCGTAGGCAGCCGGAATCGCGACCAGAATGTCATAAGACCCCCGATCCCAGGGCGGCGTTGGGGCTTCCAGCGCGCGCCCGAGGATGTAGGTCTGGCCGGCGGCCCCAATCAACTCGACCGCTTCGCCGCGACTCGCCAACAGTTCCACTTCGTCGTTCGCAGCCGATGGGCACATGTTAGCTTCGCCCCCCGTACTTGCCGTCGCGTTGTGCTTCGAACGCCATGCCGCGTGTGATTGCAACGGGCGTATCGAGTGGCAACGCGTTCGCACTCCCAGACGCGTACAACGTGTATTGGGAGGGGTCGAGGTTGATCGCCGGCAACGCCAGAATCTCCCGCGGAGTCATCTGCGGCTTGGGGGCCACCGTCCAGCGCGTGTTGACGCGGAACGCCAGCACCATTTCAATGCCGAAGTCCTTCGTCGTCTCCTTCGCCTTTAGGTACTCGCCCACCGGCTGCTGAAGGTCGTCGATCGCAGGACCGACCAGGTCGTGCTTACCGAGGTTGTGCAGCTGGTCCAGTGGCTGCTGCGGTGCCGGAGGCAAAAGGTCGACCCCCAACTGCCGCGCACCCTCTTTCAGCAATTGCAGCAGCGGTGCCGTTTCGGGGATCTTGAATCTGACCGAGGCCGCCGACGGCAACACCCGAGCGGTGACCGTCACCTCATGCTCGTGGGCCGCCGCGAGTGCTCCCACCACGTCGAGGGCAATGCCGCCCTCAAGCTTCATTCCAGTTTCCATCACAAATCTCCTTGAATAAAATATTTCCGTCAACTAAACTATGACGAAGTCGTCAAGTTCCGGGCCTAGAAAAAGCAGGTCCGAAGCCTGCACTAACTCGTCTTTATTAACTATACGAAGTCGTCAACATCCGGTCAATGGCTATGACACAGAAATTTGGCGAATTGCTCCGCAAGGCACGGGAAGACAAAGGCCTGACTCAGGCAGAACTCGCGACAAAAGCCGGGTTTCAACCCTCGGCGATTGCCCATTTCGAGTCTGGCCGGCGGTCGCCTTCTCTGGATAACTTGCGACGCTTGGCCGATACGCTCGCCGTCAACTTGGATTACATGCTGGGCCGTCAATTGCAGCCGCAAAGTGCGGGTCCCGCTGCCGAAGAGTTACTCAAGGACTTTGCGCGTATTTCTGCAAAAGATCAGGCGACTGTATCGGACTTCGCCAAGATGCTGGCGAACAAAGAGCAGCGCAAAGGCGAGAAATAATCGCGAAGGAGCGAGTATGGCATTTCGTGGACTTTTTGTGGGTATCGATCGCTATACTCATCCCCAGGCCAGTTGGCTCAGCTGCGCTAAACGAGATGCAACGGCGCTCCACGCTCTATTCACCGATACGCTCGGGCCCGGGGCCTTACTACTGACCGACGAGCAGGCGACTCGCACCGCAATCGACGCCGCGTTATCATCCCTGGCAACCTGCGACTCCGACGACCTGGTTGTCGTCGCCTTCTCTTGCCACGGAACAACCGGCCATCATCTGGCGGCTTATGACACGGATCCAAACGACCTCGCTGCCAGCGCCATTCCGTTAAGCCATCTCGGGGAGGTTTTTGCCCGCATTCCGGCTCGTCGGCTGCTTTGCATTGTCGATGCGTGCTTCTCGGGGGGAATTGGCGCCAAGATATTTACTCCCACTACCAATTCATCCGCGCCGCAAGCGATTGATCCCTTGGACCAACTCTGTGGTGCAGGTCGGCTCGTCCTGACAGCGTCATCAGCATCCCAACCGGCCTGGGAAATCGGGCGGGCGAGCCACGGGCTGCTGACGTATTATCTGCTCGAAGCGCTCCAAGGTGCAGAAGAAGTCAGGGATGCCGGCAAGATCTCTATTTTCCGCTTGCTGGACTACGTGACCAAACGAGTCATCGACAAAGCAACCCAATTGGGCAGGCCGCAACACCCGACGTTAAGAGGCCATATCGACGGGGAGCTTACCTGGCCGGTGTTCCAGCCAGGCGCAACGTATTTCAAGGCCTTCCCTGAGCGCGCTCGCCAGCCGATTACTCCCGACATCATGAGCCTTCAGTCCTACGGTTTTCCAGCGGAGCTTCTGCGCGCATGGGCAGGTGCCATTCCGAGCTTGAACCAACTGCAGGTCGATGCGGTTAATGACTATGGGCTCCTTGCTGGGGAGCATCTTGTCGTTTCGGCGCCAACCTCGTCAGGGAAGACCATGGTCGGCGAACTCGCCGCGTTATACGGTGCGATCGACCGGAAGCGTGCGTTCTTTTTGCTTCCGCTTAAGGCGCTCGTCAATGACAAGCAACGACAGTTTAGCGCGACGTATCGAGAATTCGGTTTGCGCGTTCTGCGAGTCACCGGAGATAATTCCGCGGACATTCCGGCGCTGATGCGTGGGCAGTACGACCTTTGTTTGATGACTTACGAGAGTTTCGCTGCGCTCGTGATTCGAAACCCACACATCCTGGCGCAAGTCGGCACGGTTGTCATCGACGAGGTGCAAATGGTCGCCGACGCCCATCGCGGCGCCAATTTGGAGTTCGTGCTGACGTTGTTACGAATGCGACGTAAGGTTGGCATCGAGCCACAGCTGATTGCTCTGTCTGCGGTCATCGGCGATACGAATGGGCTGGAACGCTGGCTGGGTGCGCGGTTGTTGAGACGAACAGAGCGTCCGGTCCCGCTCTGTGAAGGAGTCCTTCGGCCAGACGGGAGGTTGCGCTTTCTCGACGCCTCTGGTGCCGAGCAACTCACCCAGCCGATCATCAGCCGATTTTTCCGTAAGGGCTCAAGCCAGGATCTAATTATCCCTCTGACGCGCAAGCTCGTGGCGGAAGGCAAGCAGGTCATTGTTTTCCGCGAAACCAAAGGTGAGGCCCGCGGCTGCGCGGCGTATCTTGCTGACAACCTAGGATTGCCTGGAGCCAATGACACCTTGGCGGCGCTGCCTACTGCGGATCCATCGCTCGCATCGTTGGAATTAAGACAGGCGCTGGCCCAAGGCGTTGCCTTTCATACCGCGGACCTGGAACGCGATGAGAAGCTCGTCATCGAGGAACATTTTCGCAGGCCAAGCACGGCGTTACGTGTCATTGTGGCTACAACGACGTTGGCCATGGGAGTCAACACACCCGCCGAAGCGGTCATTGTTGCCGGCCTTGAGCATCCGAACGGTCCCTACTCCGTGGCCGAATACAAAAACATTATCGGCCGCGCCGGCCGACTGGGCCTGGCGGACCAGGGGACCTCGTACCTGATCGCACTCGATGCGAACGAAGAAAACTACCTCTGGAACCGCTATGTAACCGGTATACCCGAGGACCTCACGTCCCGCTTCATCGGAGACGACACTGATCCGCGGACATTGATCTTGCGAGTGCTTGCCGGAGCACAGCGGGCAGGCATCAAAGGCGTTCCGCAGGAGGACATCACCGATTTTTTGGAAGGAAGCTTTGGGGCCTATCTGCGCAAACACAAGACTTCGACCTGGAATTGGGATCGACCGCAAATTGCCGCCGCGCTGGCCGAACTTGCCCACCATCGACTCGTGGAGTCACCAGATAACAACCATTACCACCTGACGCCGTTGGGGCGGTTTGCCGGCCAGGCTGGTGTCGAGGTCGAATCCATCATTCGCCTCGTCGACGTGCTGTCACCTCTTGTTACCGCCGACATCACCGATCCGACACTAATCGTCGCCGCCCAGATTATGGTCGAACTCGATCAGCAATACTTTCCCATCAACAACAAAGGTGCCCAGAAAGAGTCGCAAAGCTGGTTCCTGGAATTGCGCCGGCAAAGCATCCCCGCCTCTGTCTTGAATTCGCTCCATCGTTCAGTCACGTCAGCGAACCTTGCAGCAGTGCGAGCCAAAAGGGCGGTCGCCTGTCTGCTGTGGGTTTCTGATTGCGCGATGTCGGATATCGAATCGACTCTGACACGGCATGGAAGGAAATTCGACGGCGCTGCCGGTCCGGTCCGCGGTGTCTCTGCGCGCACCGGCGATATGCTGCCAACGGTGGCCAAGGTCGCAACGATCCTGCATCCGGATCTCGATCTTGACTTTCGTTTGGCCCGTCTGGTCACAAGGCTAGAAGTTGGCGTGGCTGCAGCCGCCGTCGAGATTGCGCAAGTCGCCGGCTCAAGGCTATCTCGCGGAAACTATCAACAACTTATTCGAGCCGGGCTAAGCACCGCAGCCGCCGTCGATGTCGCCACAGATGCGCAACTTGCGGCCTGTCTTGGAGGAAGTGACGAACGAGTCGACCTTGTTCGCGAAGCAGCAAGGATGTTCCGAGATCACGAATGCTCCGACTCGTTTCCAGTCCTGCCGCAATATGAAGCATGAAACACTAGGGAGGGCGATTCGACGACGCGTTACATGGAAACGCCTGGTGAGAACAGCCCCGTCACCGCGTCTTGTTCCCACGCACCGTACCTGGCTGGATCTCGCCAGAACTCAGTCCACGCCTCATTCAGTAGGCTGTAAATCTTTTCGTTCGACGAAGGGGACGCGATTCGACAGCCTATGGCCCCAACTCCTTCGTAGGCTGCCCGGCAGATCTCATCCAGAAGTTGATTAGGGAAACTCCGCCGGTATTCCGGTTCTGCCTCACAACCCAGCAATCGCACAAAATCTTGCCAACGAGCCTCGATTTGCACCACCTCGGCTGTGAATCCGCAACGAGCGAGTGCTTTCAGCACCACGGCCATCCTAGCGGCATCGGGCGGGTGGGAGGTCGGCATATAGGTTGGCACGGCAAACGGGTCGCCGCCCCGCTTGATGGCCAAGTGCAAGTGGGACCAGCCGAAGGCCGGTCCCACGGTGAGTGCCGCAAACAGATCGCACAGGAACTCAATCGACCAAGAGACCCAAGACCGGACCCAGCACTCCAGCGTGTACATCATCTGCGCGGGACCACGGCGGCGTTCCTGAGCCCGCACTTCGCCATCGAGATAGGTCAGCGCCGCCCGCATTACCGCGTCGTGTGCCCTCCGAAACGGTTCCACCACCGGATTGTTGTCGGCCCGCAACAACGGATGTGCAATCTCATGATACAAATCGGGCAAGTGCAGCAAGAATCGCCCTTCTGTCAACGGAACGCAGAGCAAGTTTAAACTCGGAAAGATCCCGAAATACGCCCTCGAAAGCGATGTAACGACGGGAGGCAGCAACGGGTAACCGATTTCAAGTCGGATTCGGTCCAGCAACGTATTAAGCCGAAGGTCCTCTTTATTATTTCGCTCGATGGCTGCGAAGCCGACTGTTTCTACGAGGTCTAAGTCGGCTACGGCACGGCGCAACATGCGCAGCCGTTCGGGTTGGTTAACCGGGAGTTTCATGGCCGGCTCTTCCACCAAGAAACGCAAGTTAGCGTTGATACGCGACACCTCCGCCTGACAAGCCGTCACCAGCGTATGAAACTCGCGAGCCAGATCACGCGGGATTCGAGTATTCAAATGATCTGCGCGCGCAAGGAGCTGCAGAACTGTTCCCGTAAAGTAGTCGTCCATCAACCTTCGCCCCGCAGCCTCGTGAGTGCGGCCGACTGTTCGCGCTCTAGCGCTCGGGCGAGTACTTCGAGGCGGCCAATGACTGCGGCGCTGACCTGCTCCGACTGTAGCGATGTGGCGATCTCTCCCCAACCCTGTTGAATGCTGACTCCCTGGCCGCGCAG
The DNA here is from genome assembly GCA_964394305.1 of uncultured Pirellulaceae bacterium. GTDB lineage: Bacteria > Planctomycetota > Planctomycetia > Pirellulales > Pirellulaceae > Anatilimnocola. Next base: position 48,887 of record CAYMWL010000033.1, on the reverse strand, counting down.
CAAAATACGAATCATGCTGGCCGAGGAGTCGACAGTATGCGATTCCCCCAATGTGTTCAGCCAAGCTGACAGCCGCTGGCGGTCATCATCCTGCCAGTGACTCGTGCCGGCTTTCAGACGGACCAGCACTCGATCCAATAAGTCAGCATGGTCACGTATCCCCTGATAAATCCCTGAGAACAGGCCGGTGTCACTCATGCAACCTCCTCCTCATCATGGGCTGCCACGAAGTTCAAGGCGTCACTGTCATAGTCTCCCGCATCCTCACCCAAACGGCGGTCATTGAGTTTGATGGTGATCGGATCACGGGTGCAATCTTCGGGCCGCGTCCAGGCCAGCGTGGTCAAGGCATATAAATCTTCCAAGCAATGCAAAAACGGAAGCGGCCCTTCGACAAATCGCACATGGAGTGGATTGACCGTACCTGGCCGCTTGAACGCACGGCCGGTCGCACACAGATAGGCTTCCGTGGCGTCAGCCAGGTGATAGGTCCCGACCTGCGGATTCTCGATCCAAGCTCGGCCGTTTTGATCGGTCACATCGAACAGCCGCAATGAAACCGGCGACGACTTGGACAGTTCCAACATCGTTAGCGCTGCATCAGCGGGCAGCAGCCCTTGCGACTTCAACCGCTCGACCGCGCGGCGAGCCCCCTCGCGTTCACATGGCCATAGCCGCCCATCGCGATGCAAGACGATCGTCCGCAAGTCATCGAATTGTGCTTCGGCACGCAGCACCTCCATTAGATCCGTTGTCACCTGCTCGGCGATGAGCATTTCCTTCTGTCGTGATCGCCGCGAGAGCGTGCGCACCTGGCTGCCGTGCTTACCTACAACGGTAAAGCCAGCCGTATTGTGCTTGACATCGATCCCGATGATCACGTCCGCATGTAGCGGAGTCGACAACACAAAGGGCCAACGTTCATTGGTCAGCAAAACCTTGTTGAGAGCAACGTTACGCAGGTAGCCATCTAACCGGCTTCGCTGGTCAGACCGGGGATGATATTCCGATTGGCCATTGTGCCCATTCTGCAGAATGTAGCTTTCCTGTCCCATTGCGGAGTGAATTACCGCCGATGGCATGTCGAACTTGTCCCGCATTTCGCGGAGCACGAGGGAAGCGAGTTGGTCTTCGCTACGGCGGCGCCGGTCATTCGTGTGATGAATCATCACCACGGCATAGCCGGGCTTTTTGCATTGCTCCTGAACGGCCCGCAGAATTTCGCGTCCCTGGTGGATGACGGTCGGCCGAACGCGATCGTCGTAAGTAACGAGGACGGGTGCGTAGCCGGCCTCCTGTGGATACAAATCGTCCACGGCTCGCGCGAGGTTTTGCCGAAAGGCATCGCCCCAGCTATCGGCTACGGTCTGTGGCAGCACTAGATACTGTCGATCCAGCGGCGACTGCGAGTAGAAGCCCACCGACTTGTCGCGCAAGAGGGCCATGCGAGTCCGCCCCAATTGGTCGAGCCCGACATGTTGGGAGCCGCTGGTGCCACGCACGGAAAGGACGCGCTCACCCCCGAACAACAAATCGGGCACTTGAAAAATCTGTGGACGCACTCGCAATGGTTGATCCGCCAGCTTCAGTTGAACCCCGCCGAAGCGCAGCCGCTGCAGGTGGTCGTTCACAAATGATTCGATCAGACTCCTGCGCACTTGTGGTGGCAGGATCGTCTGCCGCTGGAGCGCCCTCGACCGCGGATCGTCTGTCGAAACGACCGGATAACAAAGCCCCGCAGGCGCCGCGCGCCGGTCGTCCTGGTTGTTGCGATAGTAGACGACTGCCGCATCCGATTGCAGTTTTGCGAGATCAGCAGGAATCGGCTTACGGCTCTCTCCTGCAATCCACTGCAGCAATGGTAGATCCTGACCGTCCCCTGGAATCAATTCTTCACCAGCTGTTAGATCAGAGAGTTCCATCAATCGGATGTCGTACCAAGTGTGCCCCATGCGGTAGATGCAATGCTGACCTTGCCAGCGGCGAAATTCCTTGCGCGACAAGTGAACCGGCAGTGGATACTCATCGCCGAAGGCATGTTTCACATCAACGCAGAGTCCCAAACCACCATCAGGTGTCAGCACGACCCGAATGGCGAAGCCTCGATACTGGGCGACGCTACGTTGAACATGGCAGGGTGCCTTGAAGAAGAACGGACGGCCGGAACTCGGCTGCCAAAGCCGGCTGTCCTGACGCAGCGGCTCTTGCAGGATGAACTGCATGAAACGCAGGCAAATCGCGTCCGTCTCGGGAGAACGTTGAGCAACATCAAGCTTCATGACGCCCGGTACAGGGTCGAGATAGGCCGTGGCGCGAACCAACGGTACTCGCTGTGGCGGATCTTCAGCGTCTTCCCTGACGGCCAGGTGCGGTTCGCCGTTGCGTGTGACGATCGTCACCGGACTGCGCAGCCGATAACTCATCTTGCGAATGAGCCCCTGCTGATTCTGGAAGAACTCATCCTGTTCGGCGCGCACACCGCGGATACGGTAGAGACGATAGCCGGCTGACAGCTCCGTCAAATTGGTGATCGGAAAAACATTGGTTTCAATCGCGGTCATACAGGGTCCTCCCAGCACTGGCGGCGGAACGGGCAGCCTTCACAGTTCTCCGGCCAGGTGGTGACGGGAAAATCGGTTGGCTCAAGGGCGGCAAGTTTTCTGCCGTCAACTGCAAGCAACATTCGCGAGGCGCTATCGGCGATCAAGTCCTCTACTTCACCAACATCCTCTTCATCCAGAGAGTGTTCCCGGACGCGATTTGTGAGCAACTGCACTTCAGCCAGTCGGATGGCCGTAGGATCGCAGCCCTTAAACCAGCGGGCGAAATCCTTGTGCACTTTGCAACGGGTCAACGCCAGGGCGTAGGTCACCAACTGCAACCAATAGTCCTTGTTGCCAAACGCATGAACCTTCCAGTCGACGATCAGCGGAGAGCGGTCGCGATAAAACGCAATCAGGTCCGGGACTGCCTTCACGTTCACACCGGCGTGTTCAAACTGTAGCGCCCGCTGAGCCACGCACAGAGTTGCTCCTCGCAGCTGCTGCATGAGCGCATCCATTGCAAACAGATTGCGAAGAGCTTGGTCGATTTCTTCCCATGCCTGGTCCAGTTCTGCGTCGGTGACCGTTTCGCCTCGTTCGATAACGAGAAACGCCGCGAAAGCTTCACCCGCTTGAGAAGGGACCATGCCGTCGTCACGCAATCGGTGTTGCAGAGCAAATGTTCGCTGCGTGTTGAAGAGTTGTCTCGCTCGGTTGAGACATTGCTGCAGGTTCGGCGCGATTCCGCGGTTCAATGCGGGAACCAAGGTTGAGGTAATCGCGCTATCGACAATTTGACCGCGCCAGGCGCTGACCGACTGCAGCTTGGATAAGAGATATGCCTCCCAGCGAGCCGCGTCTTTCTGCGTCCAATAGGCGAGCAGACTGTCGTAGTACCAGCGGCGCTGGCATTTGGCGAACGTTCGGCTATCGCTGAAGGACCAGATCATGTGCTGTCCCTCCGCCCGCGCCGCGACCGAAGAAAGTCAAGATATTCCTTCAGCGCAGTTTCCTCATCGCGGTTCAGCGGGCCGAGACGCGAATCCAGTATCAAGGATGCACCGGCACCGGTGGCCGCGTCGGCAGCTGGGTAGCCAGCCTGTTCCAGCATCAAGGCGTACGGCACCTCGTAGAGTGCGGCGAGCTTGTGGAGGATCAACGGGGATGGTTGTCGGATCTTGCCGGACTCTAGTTGACTTAGGTATGCATTGGACACGGCTGCGGCCTTTTCTACCGCACGAAGGGTCAACGCTCGCTGTTCACGTGCGGCTCTCAGAAAGGAGCCGAGGGTCGATTTACGGTCGTCCATGCTGCTAAGTCTACAAAGCACGCTAAGTTTGTCAAGCAACGCAATCGCCTTGTTTATCGGAGTTTAATGCCGCATTGTCAAGTTTTTGTCCTGTCAAACTTGACAATGCGAGCAATCTACTCGAGCCCCCAGCATGCAGACACGTCATCCCAGTCACCGAAGCGCTGCAGCGAAAATCCGTAAAAAGGTTCAAGCGGTAGAGAGCGGCTACGGCGAATAAACGATTTTACTGGGCTGACCTTTCCGGCGATCTCCCAGACACTTTCCAGCCTGACCCGACAAGGCGAGTTGCAGCGACTTGGCAACAAAGGGCTGTACTATCGCGGGAGAGCAACTGCCTTCGGAACAAGTCCTCCCCCAATCCAACCACGATTCGCGCGTTGCCCGTGCGGCAGCGCGCATTTCCAGCCGGTTTTGCAGCAGCCAATTTGCTGGGGTTTATTACTCAGAAGCCGACACGACCGGAGCTGGCTACCGAAGGTTCAGCTTGTCACGGCAGATCATTGGCAGGGAGACGGTGGTTCATACGCGCCGACTTGCCTGGCGCTCGCTCTCCGAGGCAGATGCCGCGCTGCTCGACTTTCTCCGCAACCGCGGAAAGGCGAGTGAGCTCTCACCGGAGCAGACAGTGCAGAAGCTCTTAGAATCCTTCGCCGAATTTGCACACTTTGCACGGATCGGGCAAGCCGCGCCGTCAGAGCCGCCACGCGTGCGGGCGATGCTGGGAGCAACAACTCAAACGGCCAGCCGTGAGTATCCAGTGGCTGCGTTGGAGCCTTAATCCGCTGTCGCGATTTGATTTTGGAAGCCTCGCCACTCTGGAACATGCGCGAGACTGGCAAGCCAAGGAGCGCGGTACGTGAGGCTGCTGCAATACCCCGACTTTGACCAAGCAATCATCCGCGCGAAGACTCATTTGTGATATTTTCAAGCGTTGTGGACGGTGGAGTTGCAGTAGCGACTTGGTCGAGGCGTAGACCGTCTTGGAAGACGACTCCGCGGATAGCAATTTGCCGCATTACTCTCCTGAACTTCCAGTTCGAGAGACTCAACAATTTCCCCCCACGTTGGTTTGCCTGGCGCTATTTTTAAGAGAATACGCAAAGAAATTCGCTAAATATACGCAAGAAATGCGTCATATATAGATGTAGACGAGTTAACTATTGGTGTCCGCAATTTTGGCGGCTGAGCGTAGCGGACTCGCAGTTAACGTGGCCGGGGACGCTTCCTTTTACTGTTAGCTGACGGAGTCACCGGCGGCTTCTCGTCTTCCAGTGCGGAGAGTGCTTCGGCCCACTCCAGCTCGATCGATTGCCGTTGCGAACAATGCGTGCAAGTTCCAACAAACTCGACCACCTGACCGGCCTCGGGCGCCACGTCGGTAATCTGAAAACTTAGGTCACGGTCGCACTTTTTGCAGTAAACGCCTCTTTGCTTCGCTAGGCGATTCACCATGGCGAGCAGTTGCGAAACTGCTCCGGGCACATCAAGTTCTTGAACTTGATTTGATAGCGGTTCAGATCGGCGGCGACCTGCTGGTTTGCTACTCAGTCGTCGACGTTTCGATTGTCGCTCGGCAGCGCGTCGAGTGTCGACGATCTCCTCGTAGTAGTGCAATGTGCGATGCAACGCGCCGATTAACTTGGAGTCGTTTGGGGAGTCCCAGAGTTGTAAGACAATCGGCTTGATTAGCGTTGCTCTGTCCATGAGCATGAGGAGCGAGAGATTGCCGTACTTGGACTGTGGAAGGTACACCTCCTCAAACCAGTCGCGAGCAATCGGCAACTGTCCCTCGCAAAGAGATTTTTCCACCCAGTACATCGTCGCTTGCAAACAGTTCGCAACGGTTTGATGACCGTCCCAGCCCAGATCTTGCAACATGTGATTGACCGCTGCGATGGGAAGTTTGCCGAAATCTGCAGTCTTTCGATTCGCCAGAGATTTAGGGAGATTGCTGTTGCCTTCTGAGAACCATTTATCGAACTTTGCCTGTGAATCGTCGGCGTGTTCTTCGATCGCTTGGCTCAGCCGCGACTGGACTTCGTTTCGATCATCATCCGTCACTGAGATGGGTTCAGGAGCAGCAAACAGCACCATTCGCATGAGGCTGTTGCTACATTCGGGTTCCACATGAAGTGGGTTGCGTAGTGCAGCGGCGCAAAGACCGTGGGCCACTACTTCGGCGGGGCGCGGCCGCCTGATTCCGGCAGCAATCGCGGCCTCTCTCCCTTGTCTCGCCAGTTCCGCCAGGCTCCATTTGCGGCCTTTGCCAAAAGCGTCTGGGCCCAAGTCGGCCAATTCTGGTTGTCTCCGGCGTAGATCATCCATCGAAAGTTTGCGCCGGAACTTCGCACCGCGCCCGCAAAGCCAGCGATATGCCAAAACAGACGCGCGAAGGCCGAATATCTGTTCTCCAGTGAGGCGCATCGTTTCGCGCATGATCTCCGTGCCAATTGGGATCGCGTAGTTAACTAGTTCGCCGCTGCTTTCAGGCACGATTCGCAGATTGCCATCGTGATCTTGCACACCGATGAAATTGAGCGACTGCCGCGGCAGCCCTTGGTCAGCCAATGGAACCGGTGGTTGCCACCGAATGCGCTGTACGCGCGTCCTTGGGGGCAAATGCTCCAGTCCTACCGCGGCTGCGGTTGAGGGCTCAGTGGCGATGCTTCCGTAATCGTTGCTAAGCGTGCGAGTCGACATACCTGCCTCCGTGCTGACTACTGCAAACTGGATCTTTCCGAGGTGTCCTTCCAGCGTTAACGCTGCGCCGGATGTGTTATCGGCAAGGCGATCCTTTGCCATCAACCTGTGCAACTGACGTCTCTAGGTCAATACCGAAATCCGTTCTATGGCATTTTTTTGAAAGGAAAAACGATGCTCTGTTTCGAAGTGCTGGGAGCCTGTGCCCTCCTGGCACTGTTACTCACCCTTGCGCTGGTCCGCGAAATCCGGCTCCGGCGCGCGATGCAATGCTTACTGGCTCGAATCTTTTGGCAACGGAGGAATAGGAATGCAGCAGTATCGAACCCTGACCATCTGGATGTTCGTGACCGTGGCCCTAGTGATCGGGGGTTGTAGTCAAGGTCCGGACCAGCGACTTACGGACCTGGCGGAATCCAGCCTGGAGCAGCAAAGTCGTCAGAACGAAGCCGCCGCGGAGAACAATCGGCAGATCGCGGAGGCAACGCGCGAGTTGGTCCAGGCCGACGCCAAGGCCCGAGAGCAACTCCTTCGCTCGAATCGTGAGCAGCAGGCGGAAATTCAGCAGAGTTACGACCGGCTGGATGAAGCCCGCGATGGCTTGGAGCGGGAACGCCAAGCGATTGCCGCGCAACGGCAACGAGATCCGGTAGTCGCCGAGGCGATCCGCTTCCTTGGTCTGTTACTCGCCGCCCTATTTCCGCTCGGTGTGGCCGGCTACCTGCTCTACGTGCTCCATCGAGCCGGCCCCGATGAGGCGGCGGTGAGCGAATTGCTCATTGCAGAAATTACCGAGGACGAGCCGCTGTTGTTGCCCTCGGCCCCGCCGCGGATTCGAGCGCGCGACGAATCAGATCCGATCAACTCGCCGTAATTCAGTCCGGCGCAGCGTCAATCAAATCACTTCCTTCCAAGGAGCCATTACTCTTGTCTCACATCGTACAGATTCAAACGCAGGTGCGCGATGCCGCGGCCGTTACGGCTGCCTGCCGCCGACTTGGTCTATCACCGCCCATCCATAAGATTGCCAAGCTCTTCACCAGCACCGCGGAGGGCCTGACCGTCCAGCTCCCCGGATGGCAGTATCCAGTCGTTTGCGATCTCACCAGTGGCGAGCTGAAATTTGACAACTTTAATGGGCGCTGGGGAAGCCAAGAAACACTCGATACGTTCCTTCAGGCGTACGCTGTCGAGCGTGCCAAGATCGAAGCCCGGAAGAAGGGTCACACAGTCAGCGAGCAGACGCTCGCGGATGGTTCGATCAAGCTCACGATTCAGGTTGCTGGGGGTGCAGCATGACGAAAATCATCGAAGTCATTGTGTCACCGAAGGGCGAAACCAAAATCGAAACGAAGGGATTTGTCGGCGGCGAGTGCCGGCAAGCCAGCCGGTTCATGGAAGAGGCGCTCGGCGTTCGCGCGAGTGAAAAGCTCACGGCGGAATTCTATCAGCAGCAGTCTGCGAGCCCGTCGATCAAGGAGGGCCAGGCATGAGTCAGGTTCGCCGGCGCGTGCTGTGCCCAGCACCGGAACCAATCGTCGATGCCGCGCAGTCCCGCCGGCATGATCGGCAACGACAACAGCTTGCCGCCGACCGGCAGTCGCTCCGCCGCTGGATGACCAGGCTCAAGCGGGCCTTCAATACGGTGGATCGGCTGCACGCTCGCATCGCTCGCCTGGAACGGCAGCTTGCGGGCTAACCCGCGAGATGGCTGGGTTTTGGCTTTCGTTCTTAACTAAGGCCGGCGGGAAACGCGTCGTAGCGCCCGCCGGTCCATTCTTCACTCGAATTCTTTACCGAGGAGATCACTATGTCGCTCACCGAGCGATTGTCGGAGATGGTCCGCGCTTGTTTTACCGGGCTGTGGATCGAATCGCACGAGCATGATGATGCGCTCGCCGAGATTGCCCAACTATGTCGCAACGAAGAGTGGCGGCTGGCAACGTGGAACATCGAAGAGGGGCTCATGCTCTCGGGCCGTGAAAACCCAGTCGATACTGGCGCCAATGACCCGCTGGCAGCAATTCGCGCTCTGGCATCATTCCCCGCCTCAGAGCAGCCAGCGCTATTGGTGCTCTCGAACTTTCATCGGTTCCTGCAAAGTGCCGAGATTGTGCAAGCGCTCGCGAAGCAGATTGCCAACGGGAAGCAAAATCGCACGTTCGTCGTGATTCTGTCGCCGATTGTGCAGGTGCCGATGGAACTCGATAAGCAATTCGTCGTCATCGAGCATGATTTGCCCGGCCGCGAGCAACTCGCTGACATTGCCCGTGGCATCGCCACCGAACGCGAGGAATTGCCGGCGGGCGCGGAGTTCGAGCGAATCTTGGATGCAGCCGCGGGATTAACACGGTACGAGGCCGAGGGAGCCTTCAGCCTGTCGCTGGTCCGCCACGGCAAGCTGCGCGCGGATGTGCTCTGGGAGCAGAAAACCCAGATGCTGAAGAAGAGCGGGTTGCTCTCGCTACATCGCGGCGGCGAGACGTTCACCGATCTTGGCGGCCTCGAAGCAGTGAAGGCGTTTTGTAAGCGATCGCTGCGGAATCCGACGAACCGCGCGGCGTCGGTCCGGCCACGGGGAATTCTGATGCTGTCGCCGCCCGGCTGTGGCAAATCGGCGTTTTGCAAGGCGCTCGGGAATGAGACCGGGCGGCCGACGCTCGTGCTGGATGTGGGCAATCTGCTCGGTTCACTTGTTGGGCAATCGGAAGCGAACATTCGGCAGGCGCTGCGGATCATCGACGCGATGGCGCCGGCGGTGCTGTTTCTCGACGAGTGCGAAAAGGCCTTCAGTGGTGTTTCGGGCAGCGGCGATAGTGGCGTATCCGCGCGGCTGTTTGGATCGTTCTTGTCCTGGCTCAACGACCATGAGTCGGACGTCTTTGTCGTCGCCACGGCCAACGACATCTCGAAGCTGCCTCCCGAATTTTCAAGAGCCGAACGCTTTGACGGCGTGTTCTTTCTCGACTTGCCCGAAGCAACCCAGCGGCAGGCCATCTGGCAAATCTACATCGCCAAGTACGGACTCGATGCCAGTCAGGCAATGCCAACGGATGACGCGTGGACGGGCGCCGAGATCAAAGCCTGTTGCCGGCTGGCTGCCCTGCTCGATGTGCCGCTGATCGCGGCGGCGCAGAACATCGTGCCGATTTCCCGAACATCGGCCGAGTCAGTAGAAAAGTTGCGGACCTGGGCCAGCGGTCGGTGCCTGAGTGCTGATCGACCGGGGATCTATCAGGGCGTGACGACGGCGAGCACGACGCGTCGCAAAGTAACGCGCGATCCTTCGCAGAACTGAACGTCCAGTGGGCAAACAAAACAAGTCGAATTGAATTCTGGAAAGGGCGAACACTCGAAAGACCTGGGGAGACGATATGCCGAAACTTGAAAAGACATACGGTATACCTGCCGAACTGCAAGAATTCGTCGACGCTGGATTCTTGGTAGTCGCCTTCGAGAAGCCGGAAGAGAGGACTGTCACGTTTGGAATTCCAAGCCTTGCGTACACTGATGAAAACGATGTAGAGACATACGTCACACTCGACTGGATTCACCCGGATTTCAACGCACAATTCTGCCATTACTTCGACGAAAAACCGGGTGACGTCGCGAACTTCTATCTCACGGAAGCTTGCCGTGAAAGGGGCGACGAACTGATGGATGTCGAATCCCTCGATGATTTGATCGCTTGGCTTGCGGACAGGCAGCATCGTCGCTAGTCAAAGTGGTCTCGGCCGCAACTCTGGCGCTATGGCACTCAGCAGCAACGATCGCATTGCTGCTCCTCGCCGAGATGAAGAGCAACTATTTTCTGCGGTTGCTTCACAAGGCCAACACAACGGCCTCGACCCAGCTCAGGGCCTGTCGGTCAATCGTATTGATCACTTGCCGCCAGAGCTCGCTCGCCGATTGCGGAATACCGACTCTCTTTTCTCTCACCAACGGAGTAATTGTCTATGCCTGAACTTCTCGACGGCCAGTCCGTCGAAATCCAGGGCTCTGCCGCCAAGCCCTACATCCTCAAGAACATCGGCGGCGTCTATTCGTGTTCCTGTCCAAGTTGGCGCAACCAGTCCCAGCCAATTGACCGGAGAAGCTGTAAGCATCTCCAAGTGCACTTGGGCGACCTGGCTGAGAATACTCGGCTGGGGCAATTCTCTACTCAGTTGCCTGCGAAGCATCCTAACGCGGAACCGAAAGCAACCGTCGCACCGCAGTTGTTGCTGGCCCACTCCTGGGACAACGAGCAGGATCTGACCGGCTGGTATATGAGCGAGAAGCTCGATGGCGTGCGGGCCTACTTTACCGGCGAGCGATTTCTGTCACGGCAAGGGAACGAGTTCCTCGCCCCCGCCTGGTTCTTGGAACGCTTTCCAAAGACACCGCTCGATGGCGAACTGTGGATTGGCCGGAAGAAGTTCCAGCAAACGGTGAGCATCGTTCGTCGCCAGGATGCGGGAGACTTGTGGAAGAGGGTGCTGTACGTAGTCTTCGATTCGCCTGCGGTCGGCGGCACATTCGAGAACCGGCTTCGAGCGATTCGTGCAAGCGGCGTGGAGTATGCCGCTCCGCAGCTTCGCGTGTTGTACCAGGCCATCTGTGACGGAACCGACAATCTGCGGGCGGAACTAGCTCGGGTCGAACGGGTCGGTGGCGAAGGGCTGATGCTGCGTCAGCCTGATTCTCTGTACGAAGCCGGACGATCATCCACATTGCTGAAAGTGAAGTCGTTCCACGATGCCGACGCAGTGGTGATTGGACATCAACCCGGCAAAGGCCGGCATAAGGGTCGGCTCGGTGCGCTACTGGTTGCACTAGCCAACGGCACGCAGTTTTCTGTGGGCACGGGTTTCTCCGATGCTCAGCGCGAGAAACCGCCTTTGATCTGCAGCGTCATCACGTTCCGGTATCAGGAGCTTACCGACGGCGGTGTGCCGAGGTTCCCGTCGTTTGTGCGTGAACGCCGCGATGTGCCAAGTAAGCAACCAGGCTTATTGCCGCTGGGCTAATCGCCGTTCGCATTTTGTATTTCTGAATCTCTTTGTTGTTGTTTCTTCAACTCTTTGTTGGGAGCGTTCCATGAAACGTCATTTTGAATTCGTCGGTGGCAGCTCGGCCAAGTTTTGGGAAGTGGCAGTGGCCGGTTGCAACGTCACGGTCTGTTTCGGTCGGATCGGCACGGCTGGCCAAGAGCAGACCAAGACGCTGGCCGATGCCGCGGCGGCCCAGCAGCACGCCAACAGACTCGTAGCCGAGAAGATCAAGAAGGGCTACCACGAAACCGTTCCCGCCTGATCTGGTCAACCTCCTGAATCTTCCAACCAACAAATGCCATCTAAGGAGCCCCGCTGATGGAGAAGCCTGAGATTGTGATTTGTCAGTCCGGCGGCGTTGTGCAAAGCGTTTATGCGTCCGATCCCAAAGTGGAGGTGCGAGTTGTGGATTGGGATGCCGACCTTGAAGACAGCGATTTGCCAGGTGTCGTCGTTGTCAAGTTCCGTGGGCGGAGCGTCGCTGCCTACGTGAGCCAAATTGAGTGCGAACCTCTCGCGAACCTTGCCGGCAGCGACATCGAACAAGCCATTGAAGCGGCGGAGGGCTTGCCGTGCTGACTAGCCGGGAACTGGCCACCGTGCTGGCGGCGCTGCGGTACTGGCAGCGAGACCTCGAATCAGCGGACGAGATCATCGACGGCGGCGAGCATTTTTCCGACCAACTGCCCCTGAGCGCTGCCGAGATTGACGATCTGTGTGAGCGGCTGAACAGTACCGCTTAGTCGTCATTGCTGTGATAGGCACACTGCCGTACCGCGTGCCTATTCTCTCTCAAACTTTCTTCCTTCTCTACGGAGACCTAAATGACTGCATTACTTGATCTTCCCGAGACCGCGAATCGAAACTCGTCTGCCAACCGCCTGCGAACGACCATGGCCGCGGTGCGGGTGATGTTCACCTGGCTAGGCGCGCGCAAGACGCTGACCCAGGAGCAGAAATCCCAAGCGGCCGATACGTTTGGCGCCGAGCGGGCTTACTTGTCCGCCGGCAAAAAGCTGCTCGATACCTCGCATCCGGCGTTCAAAGCCGTGACGGCGGTTCGGCATCGCGTGATCGCTTTTTGGAAAGGGATTTCGCTGCCCTACCCGGAGAACGGTATTCGCCTGATCCGCCAGGATGACATTAGCGCGTTCACGGTGCAGATGACGTCGCATAAAGTTGAACTGGACGAGGCAGTGATCCAGCTTGACGAGCGCTATGATGAATTAAAGTCGGCGGCGCGCCGCCGGCTTGGTTCGCTCTTCAACGCCACGGACTATCCGGCCACGCTCCGCGGCTGGTTCGACGTTTCTTATGACTTTCCTAGTGTGGAGCCGCCCGAGTATCTGCGGCAGCTCAGTCCGCAGCTCTATCAGCAGGAAGCTGCTCGGGTAGCGGCCCGCTTTGATGAAGCGGTGCAACTGGCCGAGCAGGCGTTTACCGAAGAGCTATCGAAGCTGGTCTCGCATCTGACGGAGCGCCTGAGCGGTAACGAGGACGGAAAACCGAAGGTGTTCCGCGATTCAGTCGTCGAAAATCTGCGGGAGTTCTTTGAACGCTTCCGGCATCTAAACATCCGCTCGGATGAACAGCTTGATGACCTGGTGGTTCAAGCCCAGCGGGTGATCCGCGGCGTCGAGCCCCAGCAATTGCGTGACAACCAGGCCGTGCGGCAACAGGTGGCGTCGCAACTTTCCGGTGTCCAATCGGTGCTGGATGGCCTGCTGGTTGATCGTCCCCGCCGGAACATCCTGCGTCGCGGAAAGTGAGGGCTGACTACTTATATATGCAGCTACTCATCGAACGTAGCGGCCAGACTCGCTGCATCTACGGCGAGGAGATTGATCTCACGCAGCTAGGCCAATTGACCATTCGCCGGGGTTCGCACGTAGAACCCGATCCGCAGGGTCGCTGGCTTTGCGATCTATCCCCCGTCTCAGGCCCCACGCTGGGGCCCTTTGATTCTCGTAGCGAGGCTTTGGCGGCCGAAGTGGCTTGGCTTTCCGAGCATTGGCTTGCGCCAGCCAGCTAGATCTCGCTTTCTACCTCTGTCCAATCGATCCGTTCCGGCTCGTCCTGCGCCTTTGCAGGGCGGGCCTTCTTTGTTTGGTCTCTATCAAGGAGTGTTCGTATGACCCAAGCCGAATTGAACCAGGCCGTGGCCGATGCCACCGGCGAATCCGTCAGCACCATTCAACGCCGCGGTTTCAGCGTCTTTACGCCGCTGCAAGTCTTCAATCCTGACGAGAACGACGACTACTCGCTACCCAGCGTTGTTGACTGGGATGCACTCGAACGACAGCAGCGCCGCTTTGCGGCGTAGATCTTTGTGATCTCTCCAAGGCGGTAGCGAATGGCTGCCGCCTGATTGGTTGCGCACAAGTTCAATCCAGTTCATTCAGCCTACGACTGCTGGAAGGCTCCGCCATTCCACTTGTCGAAACCTCGCCCAGTTAGAAGCGCCCCAGACTCTCCCTTTACTCGCCATTATTGCCCGCCACCCTGTCCGAGTGGAATCTCCCGCGAGCGCATCGGGCATCCTGACTGGGCACAGTTTCTGTATTAATCCCATCCCTACGTTCTCGGAGTACCGCATGATTCAGATTACCCGTTTGTTGGCCAAGCAACTTCGATCGCTCATCAAGCGCACCTTCAACCGTCAGGCCAGCGTACTGACGTTTCGCTCCGGCGATGATGGCCTGTTCGTGGAAGCGCAGGGAGTGAACCACGCCCTGCGATACCACGACCCGCAACCCCAGGATCGCGAACTCCTGCTAATCCCGATCAATGTGCTCGAAGATGTACAGGGGGCCAAACCCGAGCCCGTGTTTCTGAATACTCGCCGCGCCGGCGTCATCGGTGCCAGTTGGCAGGAGAAAGGAGTGTTCCACGATTTGGAATATGACGCCCCGGAGCCGGTCGCCGATGCTCCGCAGTTTCCCGAATTGCCTGCGAAGTTCAACGACAATCAGCCGGAACTGCTGGCTGCCATGCATGAGGCGTATGAGACGACGGATGTCGAGAGCAAACGCTATGCTCTGGCCTGCGTACAGGCCCGTGGCAATGAAGGAGTGATCGCCGCCACGGACGGTCGGCAAATGCTGAAGCAAGCGGGCTTCAGTTTTGGCTTTGAAGAAAAATTGCTGCTGCAGCACACGAAGTTCTTCGCCAACAAAGAGCTGCCAAGCGAACTGCCGGTACAAGTCGGCGAATTACGCGATGACAAAGGTGTCACCAATGTCGTCTTTCAGGTCGGCGGCTGGACGTACTGGCTCGGGGTCGAGAAAGAGGGCAGATTCCCCGACATCGATCAGATCATTCCCTCAACCCGCTACAGCAAATCGACGCTGCAGCTTTCGCCTGCGGATGCCAAGTTCCTGGTTGATAATCTGCACCGGCTCCCCAATGGCAATACTCACCGGGAAGTGACCATCGACCTCAACGGCAGCATCATCCTGCGAGCTACGTCGATCAGCACGCCGCGCCCCGCGGAGATGATCCTGCGCAACTCCAGCAAGCAGGGCGACGACATCCGCATTTGTACGGATCGAAACTTCCTCGCTCGGGCCGCTGCGATGGGATTCTCAGAGATCCATCTGCCCGACAACGTGTCGCCAGCAGTCGCCCAGGATGCGAATCGCACCTTTCTCTGGATGCTGCTCGATCCAAAAGAGGCGCTCAAGCCCACGGACGATTGTCTGCGGATTGAATCCCCTCTGGATTATGGCCATCGTATTTCACCACCTCCAAGACCCCAAAAGGAAACCCCCGTGAACCGGATTGCACCGTCGATCAGTCAGCCGCAGCCCGCGGCACCCTCGCAGCCGGCAACTCAGCGCGCGACTCAGCAGGACGCTACCGCGGGAGCGCAAGTCGTTCGCCGCCGCAAGCAACGAGTCCCTGGCAAGTCAACCAGCGCGCTGGAACAGGCCATTTCCCTACGGGATCAGTTGCGGGAAGTTCTGGCCAGCAGCAAGGAGTTGATTGCGTCCCTCAAAACCGAGAAGCGAAGCCAGAAGTCGCTGAAGCTGGCCCTCGACTCACTCAAGCAGTTGCAGAACGTGGCGTAGCGGGAGCGTCTGGTCAATCGAATAATTGCTGCCCGCATCAAGTCCGTGCTCCGTAAGGGGTGTTGTGCTGCGGGTGGCCTTTCTGCGCCCCCTCCGGAAATTAGCCGGAGAAGCGGCGAGTTTCTAATACCATGTTTCTCAGGATTGGAAGGAGATGTTTATGCACGGCAGGCGAATGAAAACGAAGAATGTTCCGCAGCTCCAGTGGCTGGAGGACTGCCTCGAAACGATTTTGAAGACTTTGGCGCAGATCATCCGATCATTTGTGCCGGGGCGACGGTGACCACATGCCCTTCGACGGTGCCCGTCATTTTGGGCATGTGGCCATCATAATTGTCGCTGCAACTCTCCTCTCAGCACCTGCGGCAGGCTGGTGGGGAGTGCTGGGTGCGGCCGTTGCCTTGTACTACTTGCTGTCGTTCTTCAACGCCTTGGAAAGGCGCGATCTAGTTGATGAGGACCGGCGTCACCAGACTCGAAAGCGCGGCCAAGGACATTCTGGCTGAGGAATCCTTGCACTGCCTGTCGTCACCAAAAAGGTACTGCGTACCGACTTGCGGGCCCGGTGGCGGCAGGAGTGCACTGCGGTGAACTGATGGCTAGGTCTGATTCGGTCGGCCTAACGGAACAGTAATGCCAGGGAAAGCAGTTCGCTGGGTAGGGGGGTGCCGGGTGACAATCCGTTTCGGTTTAACACGCATCAACTCTAGCAGCCGCTGTACTTCGCTCTCCGCGATGCGAATCCGCCCTTGGCCCGAAGGGCCTGCTTGCAAGTAGTCAACGGTGACTCGCTCCCCGCGGATTCTGAGCAACCCATAGTCCGATTGGCTGAGCCAGTCGTATAGCGTCGTGACCGTGATCCCTAAGCGACGCGCGGCGTCGCGCGGTTGCAGGAAATCGTCGGCCATCGGTGCATTCCTTGACTTGTGAGTTGGGCTCGTCACAAGACAAGGGGAATTCCGGTCAACTTTTCGGGTCGTGAGATCTCGAACCGCTTGCTCGCGGCACGAGTTGCTGCGTGCCATGGGGCGAGCCTTTCAACGGCATCAGCGATGCTGTGGCGGCTGTCCCTACGAGTGCTAGCAAAGCGAAATCCTTCCGGTAGCTGAGCTTAGCGCTTGGAGCGAGGACCGACACCTTTCGCAGGATTGCGCTCCATTCGGCAAATCTGCGCGTGGCTGTGGCCGAGACAGCCGCGACTCGTATCGTTCGATGTCGCTTTGCCGAGCTACTTGGACCGCACCACGCTTGGAACCCTGCAAATCAGCCTCAACACCATTCCCAAAGGAACAGAAGCATGAGCGGCAACGCCAACCGCGATTCAAGTTGTGCCGGAAATTTAGATTCCACCAGTGAGGACGAGAGGCTGCACGAGATGATTCGCCTGACCGGAATTCCCCTCAACAGTAAGCCTTCCGCTTTGGAACTCGAACGAGCGATCGAGCAGTTCCGCAAACGGCGGCGGGCCGATCTGATGCACTTTTTGGCGCGAGTGATCGCCCGTGACATCAGAGATCATTACCCAGCAAGGATTGAGGGGTGAGCCATGTTAGTCACAAAGTTCGAACTTTACGTTCCACATCGCGTCGTGATCTATTTGCGGATGTCGAAGGAAGGGCAGAATCCACGTTCGCCCGAGCAGCAGGATGAGACCATCAGAGATCTGATGAAGCGATTGGGTGTGCCTTGGATCGTTGTTGCCGTCTATCGGGATGATTTCATCTCGGCGCAATTCACGCGCAGACGTCCGAACTTTCAGCGCATGCTGAAGGACCTCAAGACCGGCGTTGTTCAGGCAAATCTCATTCTCGTGGATACTTTCGAACGCTTGACTCGCGCCAACAACGGCGATGCCATTCGCGAAATGTTCCGAAAAATGGGAGTCTTGGTCCTCACCGCCAACTCGAACTTTAACGATCCGACGACCTCGAGTGGCCGGGCACTTTCGGCGTTTGAGGCTCTGCGCGCCAGCGAGGACGGTAAGGTCAAAGCACACAACGTCCTGCGGGGCAAGAAGGACGCCGTGCGGCTCAAGCAGTGGGCGGGTGGAGCGGCACCGTTTGGCTTTTACCTGGTAGCAGTCTTTAAGACCGAGAATGGCCTGCAAGAAATCGCCTATCGCATTCCGAAACCAGATCCAGCGACGAAATGGATCGTCGAGGAGATTTTTCGGCTGGCTGACGAATTGGGTTACGGCACAAGCCGCATTGCAAAGGCTCTTAATAACGATTCCCGAATCTCTGACGAACTAAAGCCATTTCATCCGGCAACCGTTGGTGAGATTCTGGACAATGAGATGCATATTGGCGAGTACATCTGGGGTAAGAACTGCACCGGGATTGTCGATGAAGTCCGGGTAATTCAACCGCTTCCGAAAGAAGAGTGGCTGCATATCACCGGGTTCTGCGAACCGATCATCGAGCGCGAGCGCTGGGATCGGGTTCAAGCCCTGCGACAAGCCCGCCGGGAGAAGTGCCCGAAGAAACCCAAGACTCCGCCGGCAATCGCGGGGCTTGCGACGCCCGGCATCGCTCTCAAGTATCCCTTGACCGGGTTGGTCCGTTGCGCCCATTGCCAGCGACGGATGAATCCCCAGTCGAGTTCGGAGTACCAGAGTGTGTCGGGCGATGTGCGTCGCTACGTCCACTACGGTTGCACTGGGCTGGCAGGCGGGCTCTGTGACAATCGCAAACGGATTCCTGAGGAATGGCTCCGCAAGATCGTGGTGTCCCTCATGCGATCACGTCTCCAGCTAGATGATTGTGGTCCTACCAGTGCCAGATTGCTGGAGTTTGTCGAGATGGTGCGCCGCGAGCTTGAGTCACATGTCGCGCTGCAGCCCGACCCTTCGGCGGCGTTTCAGGCCGAGCGGCAAGATCTGGAAGATCAGTGCTGCGGCTGGAAGCAATCGCTCGGCAATCGTGACCTGTCGGCGATTGTACGTCATTCCATTGAAGGTGAACTGGAACGGGCGATGACGCGCATCCAGCAAATCGAGGCTGAACAAGCGGCACGGCTGGCTGGCACGCAAACGCGGCAACAGGTACTCGACCCCCAGGAAATCTCGGAGCGACTGCAGCGGTTGGCCACGATGCTGAACGAAGGCAATGCGTCAGCGATGAACCTGATGCTCTCACACCACATCGATGCCATCTGGTGCGACGATGAAGGCCATGTGGTCATCCGCACCTGCAAACTGGGAGCGCTGGCTGGCGACCTGACACTCTTCATCACCGATTCCAGTTGCCCACCAGGCGCAGCTTCTGGGGCGCCCGCCGCAAGGTTTTCCGGCAAGCCGCGCCGACGGGCGCGCTTGGACATCAAAGGTGCCATTGACGACGACGAAGCGGAGATTGAAGCGAATGAATTCGCCGTGGATACGGACCGCTTTGCTGGACTAGGGCCGGAATGGTTTGCCGAGGACCATTTCGACGTTCCGGAAACACTATCCTGGGCAGAAGCCAATGCCCAAGCCGTCGCCGAGTTCCGGTTGAGTACTCATTCGTCGATGGAAGTCACGGCCAAGCACTTTGGCAAGACGACTCCGACGATCCGAGCGGCGCTGAACTATGCCAAGGAGAAATATGGCATCGATGCGTTCGGAAAATCGATTAGCCGCCCGACGTTGCCGAATTGGTCCCGCGCAAACGCCCAGGTGGTGGCCGAGTTCATGAGCCGACCTGGCGTCACCATGAAGATGGCAGTCGCTCATTTTGAAAGATCGGAACCGACGATCCGGAAAGCGCTGGAGTTTGCTGAGTCGGAACAGTTGCCGAATCCCCCCGGCGAGAATCCTGGTGGCAATTCCAAGCAACGACCGGACGCGGCCTAGCGTTGCACCGCGTGTATTCAGAGATGGTGAGTCGCTTAGTTGCGTGCGATCTCGCCTATATTCCGATCTAGATGCTCATGCCAAGGCCGCCTGCTGCATCAGGTCGAGACGCTTATCTCGGCGTTCATTGCGACTATCGATCTCGCCTGAGGTGAGCAAAATTATGGCCTAAGGCGAAAGAGAAATGTAGTTGCATCGCTGCAACCGTCCCTTCTATCGAGCAGTTTGACCCTACTCAGCCCCAGAATCTACAAGCGACTTTGCAGAAAGCATCATCGGGCCGCCCCTCGGGGCGGCCCGGTTTGCTTTTTGTTAGCTATGCCGACTTGTGCTCTTGCCAGGCTTAGATGTTCCCGCAACTTCGAATTGCACACACCTAGCAAAACTATGTAAATCGGAAACATGTCGAGGATCACGTCGCTGACATGTTCGTAGTCCAGTCCGTCAGCGAGTCATGTTCGCCCGCAAGCTGGCTTGTCGCCACCGCTAGCCGATGAGCACTCAGCCCGATCAACGAAGGTTCACGCTCCAGCGCCGCGGCCACGTGCAGTAGATCTTCGCGCTGACGAGTATCGGCCCAGCGGCTCCCAAAATCCGCAAACATCCAGCCAAGCCCTTCGAGACCATACACACCTTGCAGTTCGAAGCCAGCTCCCGCGACTCCGCCCGTCAGCTCTCGGGACGATGGAAGTGGGGTTGTGGTGAAATGGTCTCGGTGCCTTTGGGATTGCGGTGCTGACCCGTTTCGAGATCTCGCTGCACGATCATGCCCGAATGCTGCGTCCGCAAATAAGTCGCGGTTCAATCCGTCGGAAGTCGATGCGGAGCGCGAAATTGCGGCCGCTAAGATTACGCCGACTAGTTGCCCGCGCTTAGCCTCCGCGGCTTTGCCCAAAAACTGTAGGGTCCGCTGTGCGGACCACAATCCGCTGAGATGGTCCGCACAGCGGACCCTACGAAATGCGATAGCAATCTAATTCTTAGGCAAAGCCAGCCTCTGCCAACGCCCGGGAGCGATCCTCGCGCGCCATCAGATGATACAGCGCCCCAACAGCAGTACGCCAACTACAAAACCGTCAGGGAAAGGCCAAGGCCGTGCGTCCTCGACTTGGTACGAGATCAACAGATGCGAAGGCTCCGGCAACATGAAACCATCCTCGTACTTTCTGGCCAATTCCTCAACAACCTGAGGATCGATCAGGTTCGGCCGAACCGACGTGCCAACTGACCTAGTTCGTTTTCCGGCTACGAGTCGACCGTCGAGGCTTCCGCCAGTCGATCTTGTCTCCGAGCAAGGATCCGTCAAAGAGCGTGTCACAAATGACCGACAGGGCTCGGACGCACCCCCTGAGTCCCCCGCAATAGGTTGGTTCCAGGGCGATGGTCATTGCACACAGCGGCCGAGAGCTCAGCTGCGTCATCAACTCACCACGAAGATCCAGGAGGCTGCGAATCTGCTCTTCAGGCACCATTACTTCCGCGCCATGCACATCATCGCGACCAGGCCGGAAGAAATAGTCCACATCTAGATCGAGATAGGTGGGATGCGACCCTGCTTGCTTTAGTTTTTTCAGCAGGTCCCCCGTGGTTCTGACATAGTGTGTTTCGTGCTGATTTCCAAATTGATCGGTCATCCGGTGAATCTCCTTGCCGCGCTGCTTGTAGAGCACATACACGTTGCCGATCGCATTGAGGTACTGAGCGGGAAAAATATGTCCATCGTTAAGAGACCGCAGGCCTAGGAAGCTATAGGCGGCCACGTTGTTTTCGCTCATTTGCCGGCGATGCACGGCATCGTCCAGGCAAGCTTGGTCGTCAACGTCGTCAACCTCTAGCCGCGACACGAGCGAACGCAGTTCGTCGAACACACAATCCGCTTCGCATCCCACGTCGTCATGCCAGTCGATCGAAACTAAATCCGGCGCGCGCTCGTCGGTCGGCAGGGAACGGGTCCAGCCACTCGTCGTCCACTTGAGCCAGTAATAAAATGCCAACCGGTGGTGATGCACAACGGCCACCTCCACACAGCCGTTGCGATTAGCGAGCGACGGCAAGAATGACGAGTCTCCAGGTACGGGAACCTGCAGTCGATCCAAGAGGTTGCGAAGTAAGGTTTCATCCATGCGGTGATTCACAGTTACCGGGCCGGTATCGTTTAGCAGCAGAGGTCAGTTGACCTGTACACTGACCAGCGTTCAAGTGCCGCCGGCATTCTCCTGCCCATGAACTGAGGAGGGACACAATGGCAAGACGAGCCCTAGTTTTGATCGACGAGCAAAATGACTACTTTCCGGGCGGGAAGTGGCCATTGAGCGGCATCGTCTTGGCGGCCAGAAACGCGGCCCATCTCCTCTCGGCCGCCTGAGCTGCGGGAGATTTGGTCGTTCATGTAGGCCACGAGTTTCCCAGCGCCGTTGCGCCGTTCTTGAAGGCGCGCAGATCCATGCCAAGGTGCGCTGTCTCGATCACGAACCGGTCGTTCTCGAACACCATGTCAGGGGAGGGGTCAATCGGCACAACCGGCCGCGTCGGCCAGCCCTTTCGTGAGCCTGGGCACGGTTATGCCATCGGGCACCGCGTTGAAACTCAGTGGTGGTGGGCGGCGCGGGGCCGGCCACAAACCGCGCGGCAGTGCCACGGCCTATACAATCGACGGCCAAAGGAGCGAATCATGCCATTTCCCGCCGACGTTGCCGAACAGTTGCTAGTGAGTTGTGCAAGGCATTGCTGCCTCTGCCGCGAGTTCAAGGGGCAGAAGATGGAGCTTCACCATATCGAGCAAGATGCAGACGGCGGGGCGAGCACGTTTGAAAACGGCCTGCCGGTCTGCTTCGATTGCCACGCCGAGGTCAATTCGTACAACGATCGTCATCCGCGTGGTCGGAAGTATCGAGTTTCGGAACTAAAGCAGCTGCGCGACCAATGGTTCAAGCTGGTTGCTGAAGGCAGGACAAGCGGGCAACCGCCGGTCGTGTTGCCGTGGCTTGCATCGCCACCCGCGACAATCGGCTTGTCGAAAGAGGCCCGAGAGCTTCTTCTGGCAGCGGCGGATGGGCAAGGGCGTAATCAAGGAATTATCGTCTGTGTTGAATACCCGTCTGGCGGACATTTCGACGCAGGCGACCGTCTCAAACTGAACCCACCGACGGATAAGCGGCGATTCGCTGAATACAAGCATGGCATGGATCAGCTCGTTGAACGTGGGCTTGCCGAGCAGCGAAGCGAGTTCAAGTATGAATTGACGCGCGAAGGATATTTGCTCGCGGACGACCAGCCGCCAGTTCTTGCCGATCGCAAAGTTGACGCTGGCGGCTTGTCTAAAGAAGCCGTCGCACTCCTCTTGGCTGCGGCGGCCGGGAAAGGTACGCGCGAAGGGACGATTATGGTTTCGTATGTAAACAGTGGTGCCAGATACTACGCAGGCAATTCGGCCCAACTTAATTCGAACGACGACAATCGACAAACGATGCGCTTCAAAGACGGCTTGCGTCAGCTACGTGAGCGTGGATTTGCTGAGGGCAACGCTGAAATGGCCAGGCTGACAACAGATGGCTATCGGGTAGCTGACGAACTCGCGGCGATGGCACCGGATGCGGAGCGCGAACAATAAAGCTGGTCCGCGTGGCTTGCGCCGGGTTCCAAGATGGACGATAATCGGGCCACCACAGCGAATACGCTGGAAAGGCAAGGAATCCGCGGGAACACCAATACAAATGTCGAAAAAGAACCGCAATCGAGCACCAACGGTCAAGCAGCCCATCGCACCTCCGCAACCGATTTCGCCCGCGCCGTTGATTGCGGCCCCATCGCAATCGGTCAATGCGCCGAAGCCGAATAGACAGCCGACAAACTGGGTAGCTTGGTTCGCACTCCTCGTTAGCATTGGTAGCGGCATTGGAACAACGTGCAATTCGATTACATCCAACCGGAACTACAACCGGCTGTCGGGGAAAGTTCGCGCCAAGGTAGAACTCGTCGGGGCACTACCGAAGCAAGAAGACGTTCCACCGCACCTGATTGAAGTCTCCGATATTTTCGAGACACCGGAACTAACACTTCACGAACCCGATGACTTCTTCCGATTACGCCCCCTCGTCGTTCTCAAAAACGTAGGCGACGAACCAATCAGCGAAATTCGGCTTGAAACAAGGCTTGCGATGAGTTTTATCGACGCGCGTGGCGTGGCAATGGATCAAGTTCGGCCCACCCCTTGGGCCTACGAAGATGCAACTCGCGATGAATATGTGTTGGGTGAGAAGCTAATGCCGGGCAAGTCTGTGGCGGTTTCAATCACCAAGGGGCTACTGAAGCAAATGATCCAACTTCAGGCGAACGACCAGCCAGATAAGTGGCATTATGCCCAGTTTGACATTCAATGTATGGCCAAGCTCGTAAATGGCGTTGCGTTCGACGGGGCAGAGGAGGAGGGAAGGTATCGCGTTAAGTTCAGGTGGAAACCAGCTGGCTTTCCCGAAGACAAGTGCAAAGCAATGCTTGAAAAACTCAAGCACGTTCCAATTATCGAGAAGGACGAACCCCGATTGCCCGCACCGGCTGCTGAAGAATAAAGCGGGCCGCCTCACTGAACTTTTTGTCGGGAGAAGCGTCATTGCTTCCACGGCGGATATTCTGCAAACGGAGCGACTACCGTGGAAGATGACGAGGACACAGCCGAAGTGCCAGACCAGCACGTCTTTCACCTTGCCGACCAGTTCTTAGCCACTGCTGAACTGCTGGCCCAAAACATGCCCGGTGTCGTCGCACCGTCGTCGTTGCGAGTCAATGCGGCGTTTGCAATCGAACTCTACATGAAGTCACTCAATTCTCATTGGAAGATCGACCGGGAAACCTGCCTTGTCTCGACTCACTCCAATGCGAGAGGCCACAAGCTAGACGACCTATTCGGCAAGTTGCCAGACAAGTTCAAGCAGGAGCTTGCCGCGAAGCGTCCCGATTTTTCGCAGCTATTGAAACTGTATTCTGCGACGTTTGAGATCGAGCGGTACGGATTTGAAGAGACGCCGCGACCTTACGAAGGGCGGCCAACCGCCGAGATTGTGTTGCTCGCGAGAGTGTTTCGCGATTACGTTCACTCTCTGCCCGTGCTTCGTTACTAGTGCGCAATCGCCTGAAGAAATCGCGACTCAATCTCGTCTAGGTTCGGAAGCTCGCGCTTGCGGGGCTTGTCACGTTGCGGCAAGTCTGACTTGTCTTCGCCCCTGAAGAAATACGATTCCATGATCGCTTGGCCCAGAAGTTCCTGCCCGTACACTATTTTGAGCCAAACGCGCGCTGGTGGATACCACGCGCCCACAGTCATCCGAGCTTGGACTACTGCGACTTCGCCCCAAGTGTGAGGGCGCGGAACCTTCCTACTGCTGGCTTGGAAGCGAATAACCTTGCTTGGCAGCGTGTCTCTATTGAGTGTCTGCGCGATTCTCAAAAGTGCCGCAAACTTCGCCACGGGCCACGTCGTAACCGCTTCGTCGCAAACCGTAGATAGATTGTCCAGCCGGTTTCTCTCGTCAACCGCTGCCGTATGTTCTGCATACGCTGCAAGTTCTTCATCCGATGGCCGCCGGTCAACGTAGAAGCAATCGTTGGCGGTAAATGTTTGCTTGATCAATGCCGGCCAGCGAACTCTGATGCCAAGCGGCTTTAGGTCATCAAGCGGGATTGGATTCGCTACGCTGCACTCGGCAATATTCACGAAGTCGCGAACTAGCGTGGCGTGGGGAGTGTAGTCAACGGCCAAATTGCAAACGGGTATGCTTCCGAACTGGCGTTCAAAGCGGCACATTGCCTCCCCTTCGATTGTAAAACGCCAAGTTTTATCAAAGCCGGGGAGCGGCCACCACGCTACCGAAAACTGCCCGAAAGCGTCCCGCAACTGACAGATATGGTAGTTATGGTCTTGCCGCATGTGATAAGAAAGTCGCTGTTTAAGATTGGCCGCTGCGCCGAAGTAGACAACACACGACACCCCACGGTCGTAGCGAATGCCTTGCGGCAGCCCTAGTGCATAAATCCCCGGTGCGGCCGGTGCGCGGTCAACCCCATCGACAAACGGAAGCCATTCTGGCCGCAACCAGAACGGATGTTGAAAGAAGTCGGCAACGATTGGCGGGAGCATTCGGCGATTGTCAGCGAAACAGGTGAGCACCGCAACAATCGGCCGCCTAGCTTGCATCGTTCCCCTTGAAGGGCATAGCTACAAGCAACAAAGGCAATCGCTTTTCTGCGGTCGCTCGTCGCGCCTTGTCTGCGAATAGATCGACCAAAAACTTGTCGATGCCATCGAAGAACGCTTGTGCAAGCGCCGCGATCGAAACCATCACCAATGGCGGCGTGACGGCTGGATTGTAAACGACCTCGGGAACTGCGTTATCCGAGTATGCGATCATTCTCGCTTGACCGTTGCGAGACAGCTTCGATTGCACTCCATGCGTGTGTAGAACCGCACAGCGGGCGGCGTACCATTCGATTCCGGCGACCGGCACCTTCCCCGGCATTTTCAGGTATCGGTCGCACCACGCAACGTAGTCGCGGTGATTTACGTCAAGCTGCGTGTCAGGCATTCCGAGAAAAGCCATCGTGTCGATGCCCGCGTAGATGAGCGTGACGGCAGCTGCAAAGCAGCCGTTGTCAATGCAGAGCTTGGTTGATCGCTTGATTCCGTCGTAGATTGCAGTCTGTATGGGGTCGTGCATAGCAGTTTATTTCCAGTCTGCCTTGATTAGTTCTCCCTGCATCACCGCCTGATTCCGCTGCTGGATGTTAGCAACGTAATCGGCGCGGAATTGCTCGATTTCATCTGGGGTGCCATAGCGGGCCATTAGTGTGCGAATGACGGCAAGCGTGAAGCTCACTGATAAGCTGACCACAAGTTGCAAGCCATCAGGATGACGGATTGGCCTAATCTTCACGGTCCCTGCTGGCCCCTTTGCCAGAGTCTCAAAACAGTCGCCAGCGTGAACGCTGTTTGACCAATGGCGATACAGAAACTCGTACATTCCAGCGTGATTGAGACTAATTGCAAGACTGCGAATATCACTTGGCCCGTCAAACAAGGTGTACCACGATGGGTCTTTTTTCTTGTTTCCCTTGTTTTTGGTCCGCGTCCATTCGGCTTCAATCGGCGCGTACTCTGGCTGGCGTAGCATAGCTTCCAAGTTCGCGACCATATTCGGCAGATTGATTTGCGGCGGAAGGTTTTGGGTTATGTCGGATGCAACCGGGTCGCTCGCCAGCACCTTTGCAAGTTCCTTCCCAGCGTTCTCCGTAGCGTCAAGTCGCCGATAAAGCAGAATCTTTCGATGGGCATGAGCTACTTGATAGGCCAAGCCGCGCTGCTCCTCATCCTTTGCCAGAATGAATTGAATACCTAGCATTGCTTCAAATGCGCTGCGCATCAGGGGCTTGCATGGTTCTGCACTTCCGCCGGCCGTAAGCACGGCAACGCCGTCTAGCGATTCACAGATATGGCGGGCCAGAACTTGTACCGTCGCGTGATGGAGTTTGTGTTCCGGGTACGCTGATGTCTCAGCCAATCGCCAAGCCTTGGCGAGCAAGTTGACCGAATCCGTCACTAGCCCTGAGAGTTTAACTAGCAGCGATTCGTACTCGGCGCGGCTTGACTGGTCTTTGAGTAGATCGACGAAATACACTGTGGCATCCTTGGCACGGTTTTCTAAAGAAAGGACGTTTGCTATCCCGAATAGTTCGCCGAACGCGCACGAAAAAGCCCCGCCAAATTCGGCGGGGCTTCAGTTTACCACGTTCACGTCGCTACTCGATTAGCTCGCACGCTTCAGCAGACCGCGCATGTGCTCAGCATCGTCCCCGGAGTGGTCATAGAGAGTGACCAGCATCCGGATGTCCTTGTGGCCCATGAGCTTCGCCAGCCGGTCTATTGGCAGAAACCTTATTAAGGCGCGTGGCCATAAAATGGCGAAAAACATACTGCGTCTGCGGTTCGGCGTTCGGTTGTGTTTTCACGCCGCTAAGCTAAACCATGCGAGACAAGCGGCGGCCGACTGTAGCAATCGTCCACCGCTCGCCTAAACGGTTCGTGAACAGCCCGCCGCCGCGCATCGCCAGCCGGGCAACGATGGCGTTCGCCTCATCATCCAGGTAAATGCAGCGCGTGGCGTTCTTGTCTTTCGGCTTGGCTTTCACGTTGTCGCCGGCCCAGCGGGACAAGACTAGCCGGCAGTTGGCAGCGTCGTGGTGCCGAGTGTCGCACTGGTAGAGTTCAAACGGCCGCGCCCCGGTTCGCCAGAGCACTTCCAAGAAGTCGCGGATGTCAGCATCCGTGGCGTACTTCATCAGCTTTTCAGTGGGCAGCACGGCCGAAGCAAGGGCTACTCGCCAAGAATCCGCTGGACGGCTTCGATCGCGAAACAAACGGCGACAAGCGCGACTTTCTCCATTTGCGATCGGCAGCTATCCGACATTGGTCTGGTATAGGCTGCCGGGGACTTGCTCAGCTTGATATAGCCAGCCACCGGTCAAGCGTGAGCACGCCCGCAACCGGTGCCGGACTAGCAGCCGGGGCCACGGGGTCCAGCTTCGCCAGTTCAGCCCCAAGAGCGATGGTAGCTTCCGCCAGCGTGTTGCCGAGTTTACTCGCTGGACCTTGCCGCTCCGATTTAGATTGGCGAAGATTCGGGGACGGATAATTCTCTGTCTGGTACGTTGCGCCGTCGCCCCTTACGCTGTAAGGGTTAGGGCGACGATTTCGCCGGGCTCTGAACGCGGACGAGACTAGTCACGCCCAGTAGTTAGGTTGCGCGCAAGGAAGGCCAGGGACGACGACCATCGTGGAATTGTATTCATGTCAGTCACTGACGGCCGACTCAAGCCCTTTGCCTATCTCGATACGGAGAAGACGCACCTTTATCGGTCGCTGATGGGACTGTTTGTCGAAGCCAAAGCTCATTTCTCCATCCACCTCCGCACGTCAGAAATCCTCAGCGCTTTAGCCGGACACGAAGGATCTATAGACAGCTTGCCAAGCGAACTGGACTCTGCGCTGCTGCAACTTTGCGAATGGGGCAACTTGCGGCGTACCCAAGATACGGATGTCCGTACCGTCGAGGAATTCTATCGGCCGCGGTACCTCTACCAACTAACGCGGGAAGGAGAAGCAGCTGAGCGGGCGGTCCGCACGTACGAAGAGAGCATCGTTCACCCCGGCGAACTGCAGACCGCGGCCTTGGGAGTGATTCGCGAACAGCTGCAATCCCTGCTCACCCAGGCCCACAGCGCCGAGATGGATGTCAAGAAGATCCATCTCACTCTTTCCACGTTGCGAACGTATTTCGACCAGCTCACAACCAAGGCCCAGGTCTTTATCGGCAGCATCCAACGCGCAATCGATCTGCATGGCTACGAGATCGATGTGTTCATTCTCTACAAGGAAAAGTTGATAGATTACCTCGAACGCTTCATCGGCGAATTGCTGATTGCCGCCGACGAGATTGCTCGCATCATCCATCAGTTGGAGCAGGCCGGCATGGAACGCATGCTGCAAGCCGCGGCCGCACATGATCTGGTGGATGCGATGGCTCCCGGCCCCGACGAGATTCACAAGGCCGAGCGCGAGTGGCATTTGCGCTGGGCTGGCCTGCAGAAGTGGTTCGTCACGACTAAAGACACGCCGTCGCAGGCCGATACCCTCCGCAGTTGCGCCCGCTCTGCGATTCCGTCTCTCCTCATTGCGATTTCAGGTATTCATGACCGGCGCGTCGCCAAATGCGATCGGCCCACCGATTTGAAGCTGCTTGCGCGCTGGTTCGCGCAAGCCCAGAGCGACGCCGAGGCTCATCGTCTTTGGAGAGCCGCTTTCGCCCTGAACTCGGCGCGACACCTCCGCGTTGATGCCTTGACGCTCGACGCCCGCGATCAAAACCCAGTGGCGGCCACGGCGAGTTGGCTGCAATCTGATCCGATACTGATCTCCCCGCGGCTGCGAGCCACTGGCGAACAACATCGCCGCGGTCGCCCCGCCAATGTCATCGACCGCACCGCCGAAAAGCAGCGCTTGGCGCTGCTGGCGCGACAGGAAGCGGAGCAGATCGAAGCGGCTCGCCAGAAGATCGCCACCAACCAGTTGACGAAGCTCTCGGAATTGGGCCTGCTCAGCCACAGTGAATTTCAGCTGCTGCTGGATTTGTTGGGCAAAGCTCTCGCCTCCCAACGCGCTCCCGATGCCAAGGTTGTGACCACTTCGAGTGACGGTTCGCTGGAAATCTCGCTTTGGCCGACGGCTGACCATGCCCAGGCAACCGTTGTCACCTCCGATGGCGAGTTTCGCGGCCGGGATTATTTCCTGCAGATTCGCGACTTAACCGGCGGCGAGCTTGAACCTGCGGACCCGCCCCTCGTGAATTATGTGGAATCGACCGTCAACGAGGTCTATCAACCAGTGGAGTAACAGCAGCATGCGGGGCACAGCTTCAGGTCATAGCGAGCGATCCGTCGAAGAACGGCTGGATGCGGCCAATGCTGCCGAACGCCAAACCGCGTTTCGCGCGCTCCTGAGACAACCGATGCTGGGGGCGCGCGGAGAAAACGCCGAGCTCTTCGCCCTGGTGCGCCGACATGCCGATTGGCTCAGGCAATGGCTCGCCGACCACTGCGGTTGGCGCCTGCACGTGGACAGCGAGTTTGCGCGATTGCTCAAAACGCCTCCAGATGTCGCGGATGGAACTCGCGGCGCCATCGACTCCAAGTCAGGTACGCTATTTAATCGCCGACGCTATGTCTTGCTCTGTCTGGCGCTTGCCACTTTGGAACGTGGAGATCGTCAAACCACGCTCGGTAACCTGGCTCAAGAAGTGCTTGCGCTGATTTCTGCTGATCCAGCGCTAGCCGATGCCGGAATTGCCTTTCGCCTGGACAGTCGGGAACAGCGAACCGATCTCGTACAAATAGTACGCTACTTGCTCGAATTGCGTGTTTTGGAACGGCTGGATGGAGACGAGCAGCTGTTTCTCATGAATACCGGGGATGTCCTCTACAACGTCAACCGTCCCATTCTGGCCCTAATGCTGAACTTGCGTCGAGGACCTTCCGGCGTCGACGGCAGCACACTGCTGGACAGCCGGATGCAGCTGCTCATTGAGGAGCCGCGCCCCGATACGGACGAGGCCCGAATTCGCGATCTCCGCTCACGCCTGACTCGCCGACTGCTCGATGATCCCGTGATCTATTTTGAGGACTTGGACGAAGCCGAGCTCGACTATCTCAACAAACAACGCGCCAGATTGCTGCGGCGCGTCGAAGAGGCCACCGGCTTGATTGCCGAAGTCCGCGCCGAGGGCGTCGCCATGCTCGACGATCGAGGGGACGTCACCGATTTGGAGATGCCCAAGGATGGGACCGAAGGGCACTTTACGTTGCTGCTGGCAGAGTTTTTGGCCGAGCGCCTACGCGGTAATCTCACCGCACAAATCGGCATCGGCGAGATTCGCTCCCACGCTGCGGTCTTGATTGAGCAGCACGCTCGCCACTGGCGAAAATCCGTGCGGGAGCCCGGCGCTGAGGAATTTCTGGTTGCCGATGCGTTGCAGCGACTGGAGGGTTTGAGGCTGATTACGGTCCTTGAGGGCGGACAGACGGTCGGCGCTCGTCCAGCCATCGCACGTTACGGAGTGGGCAGCTTCGAAGAAAAATAACCGGCAGTGAGAAACGACTCCTGCCATGAAAGGCTTGCAACATGAAGTCCGCTTTCGACACAACTTTCAAGAACGGGTCTCAGGCACGGTTGCCGGCCGCCACCAGCCGCCGCTGGCAGCCAACGCGCGGCGGTCTGCTCAACCTCTATCTCTACGACTATGAGGAGTTTCGGTACGAGCGTGGCAGGCTCATCCTCCGCGGCAACAATGGCACAGGAAAGAGCCGCGTACTCGCATTGCAACTACCGTTTCTCTTTGACGGCCGCTGTGGCTCTAGCCGGGTGGAGCCCGATGCCGATCCGGCTAAGCGGATGGAATGGAACCTCTTGATGGACCGCCACCAAGAACGGCTCGGTTACACCTGGATCGAGTTCGGTCGAGTCCAGCCGCCGGAAGGTGGTTCAAATGGTCAAACCCCAGACCAGGGGTGGCCTTCCGCAGGCAATGGCTCGCGCCACGAACGTCCAGCGCAAGATTTTGTGACCCTTGGCTGCGGGCTGAGCGCCACCAAGGGCGGCGGCCTGCGCGAACCGTGGTTCTTTATCACGGATCGCCGCGTGGGACACGATCTCTTTCTACAATCAAACGCCGGTCATCCGTTAAGCAAGTCGGCCCTGATCGAAGCGCTGGGTGAGCGCGGGTCCGTGTTCACAACCGCCAAGGAGTATCGTCAAGCCGTCGATGACCGGCTGTTCGGTCTGGGCCGTCAGCGCTACGACGCGATGGTGGACTTGCTGATTCAATTGCGGAAACCGCAACTCTCACGCAATCTCGATGAGAAGACATTGGCTCGCGTCTTAGGCGATGCGCTCCCGCCCCCATCGGAGCAAATGATCGGCGACGTGGCGGAGTCCTTTCGAGGCTTGGAAACAGACCGATTGGAACTCGATCGCTTCCGTTTAGCGCGCGACGGCGTCGACGGATTTCTGCGAACCTATCGCCGTTATGCGCAGATCGCTTCACGTCGACGGGCCGCCGATGTCCGCCAATCGCAATCCAGATTTGACTCAGCCAGCCGGGAACTGAAGCAGGCGGAGCGCGATCATGCGGGGGCGCTGACGCTCCTCGAACGGCTTACCGGGGAATTGCGTGCCATTGAAATCAAAGCGGAGGAGACGGATGCTCGCATCGAAGCACTCAAGGCCGATCCGAAGATGCGCAGCGCCGAGGCCATTCAAGAGGCCAGCACTGCGGAACAGCAAGCGCAGAAGGACTTGGAGGATTCGCAAAACGATCTAATAGCGGCCAAAGAACGACGCGATACGCGGCGGGCGTCTCAAAAAACGGCTGTCGCGGAAGCCGAGGTCAAGCTCAAGAAGGCCGCTGAGCTGCTCGGCCGCTCGGCAACGCTGGCCGCTGACTGCGCACTGCACGAACAACATACCAGTGCCTTGACGGAACTGGATCTGCAACCCACGAAAGCCGAGGAGCCTCTCAGCGGCGACCCCCGGGCCTCACGTCGTCACGTCGATGATGCTTGTGCGAAACGGCAACGCGCGGCTGAGCAACTGAGGGCTGGCCATCAAGCGCTAACAGACATCCAACGGGAACTCGGACAAGCGATTGTTCAACGGGACGATGCTCAGCAGCAAGTGGACCAGGCGATTCTCCACCAGACATCGGCCGAGGAGCAACGTCGCAATTGTGTCGACGATTTCCTGGAAGCGTATCGCATGTGGAGACGCGACTCGGACGAGTTGAGAGTGCCGTCCGAGGAGGATTTCGCGCAGGACCTGGAGGACTGGAGCCATCAGACCACGACCACCAGCCCCATCGCGCGGATCTTGCACGGAGCGGAACGAGCCGCCCGCGACGCTTTGAAGGCAGAGCAGCAAAGGATTCAAGCACGCCGCGATGCGCTAGTAGGCGAAGAGTGCGAGCTACAATCCCGCTTGAGCCAACTGGAATCCGGCTTCCAGGAGCCACCCCTTGTACCGCCGTTTACGAACGAAGCTTTACGAACCGCGCGACCAGGCGCTCCGTTCTGGTCTCTGGTGGATTTTGCGGAGGATTGTCCCATCGAAGACCGCGCTGCCTTGGAAGCGGCGCTGGAGTCCGCCGGGATTCTCAATGCCTGGGTCACTCCCGACGGTTCCGTTCTGGCGGCTGATTTTCAGGACGTAATGTTCAGCACTGATGCAACCAATCTGCCGGCAGAGAATTTAGGCAGGCTTTTCAAGCCTGAGCCGAGTACGAACGATCGCGTGCCTCGCAAAGTCGTGGCCGCCATCCTCGAAAGAATCGGCTTCGGCGAGCAGGACTGCACGACTTGGCTGACCGCACAGGGACATTGGCGCAACGGCCAGCTGCGAGGACATGCTCGGAAGACACACTCGCAGCATGTCGGCCACGAGGCTCGCGAAGAACAGCGCCTGCGGAGTCTGGCAGCCGTGCGGGCAACTTTATCCAACATCGACGAGCAACAACATCAGCTATTGGCCCAGCTCCAAGCTGTGGATGACCGGTTACTTGCCGTCGCCCGTCAATTGGCGGCTGCCCCTGTCGACAACGACTTACGGGCGGCTTCAACGGCCCTGGAGTTCGCCGCGCAACACGTCTTGGAATGCCGCAAGACGTTGACCGAAAAAGAGCATTCGGTTGCGGAACGACGAAAGCAGACGGATGCCGCGCGTGAGAAGCTCGAACTCGACGCTCGGGATCTCGGTCTTGCGGAGTGGGCGCTACGACCTGATGTGCTGCTGCAGAACCTGGCCGCATACCGCCAGTTGATGGCCGAACTCTGGCCGCTCATCGATCATTGCCAGTCTCTCAAAAACCAATGTGCGGCGGCCACCGCCGCCTTGCGCGAAGCGGAAGAGGTTTTCCACCTCTCCGAAGAACGACAGCATGATAAGCGGCTGCGACATTCCAAAGCCGAGGAGCGACTCAAGACGCTGCGTGAAACACTCGGTGCTGAAGCGGCAGATATGCAAAGGGAGCTCGCGGCCGCGGAACAGGCAAAGCTCACGTTGCAAACCCAGCTTAAGCAGGCACGGACCGATGAAACGCAGGCAAACAAGGACTCGGCTCGCACGGAAGAGCGGATCACGTCGCGCCAAGAGTCCGTCAATGCGGCGACCGAGTTGCGGCAGCAGCATTGTGCCGCCTTCCAGCGCCTTTGCGGGCTAGGAATTCTCCAGATCGCACTCGAGGAGCCAGTAGAAGAGGGAGCGGACCAATGGTCATTGTCCCGCACGCTGGAGATATCCCGCCACGCCGATGCGAGCTTTTCACAGGTCAGCTACGACGATGCTGCCTGGGACCGCGTCCAGCAAACGGTGACAACGACGATTCAGGATCTGAATGCCGCACTCAGCCAACAAGCATTTACTTCAACACTGTCGACCACTGACGACTTGTTCTGCGTGACGGTGCCTTATCAGGGCCACGATCGATCCGTGCAGGAACTTCGCAATCTGTTATCCGAAGAGGTCGAGGAGCGCCAGCGCATTCTGGATGAACACGAACGGGAGATTATCGAGAACCATCTGATTGGCGAGGTTGCGGCCAAGCTACACGAACAGATTCACGAGGCGCATGCGCTGGTCGAGAAAATGAACGCCGAGATTTTGAAGCGGCCCATGAGCACGGGAATGACACTCAAGTTTGCGTGGAAAGCGGATGAAGACCAATCCAGCGGCATGATGCAAATGTGCCAAAAGCTCTTGGCAGCGACGGGCACTTGGTCCCCCAGCGAGCGTGCTGCAATCGGCCGCTATCTTCAAGAGCACATCAAGCAAGTGCGCGACACGCGCGAGGCCGGGACCTGGCAAGAGCATCTGGCCGAAGCCCTGGACTACCGCCGATGGCACCGCTTCTGGGTGCTCAAGAAACAAGACTCCGGCTGGCAGAAGCTCACCAAGCGGACGCACGGTACGGGGTCGGGGGGAGAAAAGGCCGTCGCCCTGACCATACCGCAGTTTGCCGCTGCGGCCGCCCATTATTCCTCGGCTCGCCTGGATGCACCCCGACTCATTCTGCTGGACGAAGCGTTTGTCGGCATCGATCCGGATATGCGTGGCAAGTGCATGGAGCTCATCAATGTCTTCGACCTCGACTTCCTGCTAACCAGCGAAAATGAATGGGGCTGCTATCCCGGACTTCCCGGCGTCGCTATTCACCAGCTCTCGACGCGCTCGGGCTATGAAGCCGTGTTCCTCACCCGTTGGATTTGGAACGGTAAACAGCGTTACCGAGATGATTTCCCATTGCCGCCGGCAGCCCACCAGGACCAGTGAACCTCGCAAAGACTCTATGAATCCGGATGCCGCCACCACCTTGAACATCGACCAAGTCCAAGCACTGCTTGGCGGTGACGATCTCCAGCGAGTTGTATCCCGCCTGCAGCGCCGGATGACACAGGGAAAGGCTTTGACCGGCAAACTGCAGTTCAATCAAGCTAGCGCCAACGAGCGGTCGGCGATTGCCAGGCTCTTAGGTCGACTACCCACCAATGGCAGTTCGCTCACTATCGACCTCGATCGACTTACGAGCGTGCTGGTCCATGCCCGAGCGTGCGAATCACTGGAACAGGCAGTCATTGCACTGGTCGGCCCAGTCGCCAATCAGCGCGGCCTCGCCGAGGAAAATCAGCGAGCATGGGAGCAACTATGGCAAGCAGCACGGCACCGGCTCCAGAGCAATGTGCCGGCCTTGGCGTGGATTGAAGATCTACGCGCCTCGGGCTTGCTGAAACGCATAGCGGCCGGCGACCACCAGGCTGCGCAAGGTCTGCTCGATCAGGCCATATCGCTGGTGAAACAGGTGCCGTTTGCCGCCATCCGACTGGCGGAACTCGCAGCGACAACCACCGGCAACAGTCACTCGCTCGATAAGGGATTTCCTTTATCGGCCTTGTTGATTCGTTACTCGCGCCAACTGACCGACGCTGCCGACTGGAAGACAGCTGCCGGACGCCGCGACGCTTGGGAGTCGCTGGGCGTCTTATGTGACGAGGTCAGCGGCCCAGTCCTGGTGCTGAACTTGCGGGCCGATCAGGAATCTCTCACCGGTCGGGCCCTCAACCTACACGCCGATGCAGGTGAGCCCTATCGGATCAGCGTTCGACAACTCCGCCGCCAACCACCTACGTTCCACCCACAAACGACCGGTTCCATTATCTTTGTTTGCGAGAATCCAACGGTCGTTGATGTTGCGGCCAACAAGCTCGGCCGTGCCTGCCAGCCGTTGGTCTGTCTCGACGGACAACCGAAAACGGGGGGCCGCATGCTGCTAGACAACCTCACTAAGGCAGGCTGCGAACTCCGATATCACGGGGACTTCGATTGGGACGGACTTCGGATCGGCAACACCATTACACAGGTACATGGAGCCAAGAGTTGGCGATTTCGTGCGTCCGATTATGCCGATGCACCCAAGGGAGAGTCGTTGCTGGTGGGCTTTCCGGCGACTGCGAGTTGGGATGCTGACCTCGGTGAACTGATGGCGCAGATTGGCAAGTGTGTGCATGAGGAAATCTTGTTGGACTTGCTGCTCAAGGATTTGGACGATGGTCCATGATACGGTGCGAACGAAGAGTCTGAGGCCTAAATTCGTTGCGTTGCGGCTGTTCCCAGAAGTTCGCCCGGAACAGGGTTTGACTTGTGTCGCGACGGACACTGAAGGCGGTCCAGATGACGGAGACCTAAAACCAGCAACGACTAACGGGATCCGTCTCCATTGGAAGCAAACCCCGCCGTGATAACCGGCTCTCGCTTGGTTCGGGTACTCGCTCCAGCGCGGCGGCTAGATTGAAGTATTGGCCATCCAGCTACCTCGGGCTGACATGGTGTCTATTGAGCTTTTTTTTAGCTCCCCACCTATTAGAACTAGGAAAAGATAAGTCACATTTTCATCGTCCCGAATGGCGAGTCGTAAGTCCTTGATTAGTCTCGCGATGCAGATCGGAAAGTGTCTGTGAATCTTGTCCGTGTCATGGTCATGTACCGATCAGAATACAGAACAACTTTATGTTCTGACGAGTTGCAGGCTGTTAACCGCCCGATCGGCAGAGATGATTTAGAACGTAGAAGGGACGTTGAACGATGCCGCGTGCATTGGCGAGCAAGTTACGAGCACGCTCCAGATTTGACCTGTCTGCGATGTTGCGGACACCGTCAGCTTGTCCAGAAAACGTTTCACGAGCGCAAGCAGCTCTTCATCGGCCTGCGGCAGCCATTGCGCGCGACGGCGCGCAAACTCCAGCACCTTCATCCGCCCGACCCCGCACGCTCAGGAAAAAAGGGCCGTGCCGCGTCAAACTCCACCCGCTGCACCCACAACAGGGCTATTGTCTCCTGCGCAATGTCTCGCGCATCATGCAGCGATGGCACAAAGCCGCCTGCTCCTCGCGTTCGACGTGCTGGACGAACTCAGGATCGGTAAAGAGAGTTATTGTCATTAGCCCCGTCACGCCTTCTGAGTAGTGTTGACAAGGGCCGACCGGTTTTGGACATAGTTGACGCCATTTTTCTGCGCCCGACCTCGCATTGCGCCGAGGTTTCGGCGCGCCCGAATTTCTGCACCAGACGCTTCCCGCTCATGGGCGAAGGCGATCTCCTTCGTTACGTGCCGTAATTCAGATAGTCTTCGGCGGTGACCTCGCGCGGACCTGAAGCGGCAGGCACGCGTGTTGCCGAGTTTGACATCGCTGCGGAATCTTCGACAAACTTTCGGCCTGCAAAAACTACCGCGATCAGCACCAAGCATGACACCAAGCCCAATCGCGCAACACCGATGAACCGCGGCGGAACTTCGAGCAACCAGCAGCAGACGGGACCGAAGAATAAGAGCACCGCGTTGAGAGTGCCCAGCGAACCATAAAACCGGCCGACGACGAGGATCGCGAACAACCCAACGGTTCCGATGCCGATGACCCCGGCCGGGGCGACGGGGTTCTTCAAAACGAGCGAAGCAATTGACGCCCCGACAATCGCCCCGGCGAGCGGAATGCCGATCTGCCCGCCGCGCGCGTATCCCGACAACATGACGCAGAGCGCCGCTCCGACACATGATGCAACCAATACCAACGGCAGCGAGCGGGCTCGAGAGCGCAGCGACAACTTGCCGAGCGATCCCCACGCCGCGGCCAGCGCCGTGGCCGATCCGACGAAGACCCACATCGCGTCGCCAGCCGTCCATTCACGCGTCCCCGGCCCGGCGACATCAGTAATGTAAACCGAGCCGTCGAGCAATACGCGAACCGTTCCTAGTACGATGAGGAGGCGAATCAGCCAGGCGACGAAGCGAAACTTACCCGGCACTGCTGCCAAGAGTTCGCTCAGCGCGACGGCCGGTATCACGACGAGTAGCAGACGGTCTAAATCTTGCGCTCGCTCGCGCGACGGAAGCGGCCAGCCAATCGTGATACCCAAGATCCAGCAACCGAGGTAGAACCCGAGCACGACCCCCAGCACGGAGCCGATTTCGATTTGGACCGGTCGAGGCGCGGCCGTCGGTCGTCCGAGCAACAGCGTAAGTGCCGTGGACAGCAACGCGGAAACTGCGCCGGCCGTCAAAAGCAACATGGGATCGGGCATCGATCGTTGCTCGCCAAGAGTTGGTTCAGCAGCGAGAAATGTAGGCGGCGCCGCCGGATCTTGAGTCCGACGGCACCCGAGCACCTGGGTCGCCCGTGAGATTTCCACGAAGCGAACTCCGGCGTTCAACCGGCGAACTACTTTTTCATTCCCTCGAAGCTCATCGAAATGAAGACATCGTCTCCCAATGCCGGATTCGGCGTGCCGACACCGAAGTAAGACCGCTTGATAGGAATTTCGGCCGTGAAACCGGTCCGATGGACGCCCGGCGGGAATTCAGCCGTGCGACCACCCAGGAGATCGAACGTGACCGGCTTCGCGATTCCCTTAATCGTCAGTTCTCCCGTGACGCGATATCCACCCTTGATCGGACTCGCGCCTGTGCTTTGAAACGTGATCACGGGAAACTGCTTTGCACCGAAAAAGTCGGGACTCTTGAGATGCTCGTCGCGCTTTGCGTTATTCGTGTCGATGCTCTCGGTCTTGGCAACTAGCGAGAAGGAGGTACGGTTCGGATCTGAGTCGAGTGTGAAGCTACCCGAGATATCGTCGAAGCGGCCGTTCACCCAGGCCAAACCGAGGTGCGAGATCTTGAAGACCACGCCGGAGTGCGCGGGATCCACGGCAAATTCGTCAGCGCGCGCGCTGGATGCGACTCCTAAGACGAGCGCCAAAACCACGGACGCCGAGACGAGACAATGCTTCTTCATGCGGCTTACTCCTTAAAATTACGAATCAATCGTTAATGCTTTTGCGAACGGACGAGTGCTCTCGCCTTTCGAACCGTTGTGCGACTTCGCTTCGTCGGTGCCTCGACGCCCTGGATATCCTCACCGGCGTCGAGAACCTCTAAGCGACTGCGAATCTTTTCCAGCAACCGAATCATCTCGCGTTGCTCGTCTCGCGACAGGACGTCGAGTAACTTCTTTTCCAAAACCGGCAACGGAAGATCGAGTTCGGCGAGCACGGCCAAGGCTCGATCGGTGATCGAAATAATAATGACGCGCCGATCTTCGGCCGATCGCTCGCGATTCACTAATCCGGCGACTTCCAGCCGATCGACCAGCCCGGTAATTCCGGGATGCACCTGCACTGTTCGGCTGGCGATTTCGTTCATCGGCAGTGGCGTTCCCTCGCCTCGCAAGATTCGCAAGACGTTGTATTGCGAGCCGGTGAGGCCGTGCGATTGGATGAGCCGCTCCAGACGGATACTGAGCTGATCGAATGTCCGCGCGAGACTGAGGAGGACCTCCTGTTCACGTGAAGCGAACGCGCCCTTCTTCTTCAGCTCGGTCTGTAGGCGACTTTTTTTCGGCATCCGCGTTCGTCGAAGTCTTGAGGTTCCATTGCACGGAAATAGATTACATGGAATCTATTTGTCGGTCAACGCCAACGATGAGATCTTCGGCGACGTTTCCGGCCGGATTCACTCAAGGTGCGTTCAGCTTGAGCGATTAGGTTTACGGCGTTACGTCCCGACCCTCGATCTGACGCCGCAGAGCATCGACAGTGAGCCCGTCCATCTGCTCGGACGACTTGTTGCAAGATGACGGTGGCTTGGTCTCGATCGAGGTGAGCTCCGGCTGCCAACTCCTCGAGGCTGCCCGCAAGATCGTCGGCGCGTGACGAGAATTCCGAGACCATGCCGCAGCTTTTGTGAGCCACTTCTCGCAGTCGCGGCACGTCGTGGTCGTGCAGCGCGTCTCGCAGCACGGCAAGATGCTCCGGGGCGCGTGTCGTGAACGTCTGGCACACTTTCTTGAGCAGTATTGAGTCAGCGCCGCAGCGGCCAACAACACCTTCGCGTCGACTAGTGAACTGCCCATCACGCCCGCTATGGCCGCGGCATCGCGAAGCGACAATGGACGATCAGCGACCTTGTGAATCTGACCGACGAGTGGGAGCAAATGCAAAAAGACGAGCGTACCGCCGGCTAGAAAATAGATATTTCAAAATGACCCAGTACTCCTGCGACTAGCGAGTCGCGGTAGCCCGAGGTACACCCTGATCTTGAGCAGTGTCGCGTTTGAACCAGTTGCAATCCTGGTCGCGGTTACCTGGAAAAAGGTGGGGTCCGTTCTTCTTGGATGCACGGCATTTACTCGCTGAGATCGTATGCGGCTTTGAGCCACTTCTGGAGTTCTGCATCCACATCCTCAATGGCACTGAGTCTGATCTCGTGGTGAAATCGCTTGGCGGAGGTCTGTTCCGACTTGAAGACGCGGGGACTCTTGATCGGGCGGTCGGACTTGATCGTGAGGACGATGTGGGCCTTGCGTACTGCAACGCCGGCGAACGCCGTCCCCCGGTTCAAGTGGATCGATGTCTTCTTCGGGTCTTGTTCGATCGGACCAAACTTCTCCGCCATTGCGACCAACCGATCATAAATCGCGTGGATCTCAGTAGCGCCTTGCGTACGAAGTGCTTATTCACGCTCGGCATATCGCTGCCTTCCTCTCCCGTGTGCAAAGAGAAAGAACCGTTGCAGTTCATTGACCGTGAGATGTAATTTCTGCGGTTGCCTCAATTCGAACGAGCGTACTTTGCCGTCGGCCTTTGCTTTGATCTGTGCGCGGTGTGGGCTGAGGTCAAAGGTTCGAATAGGGTCGCGAACCGCAATCTCGACTCGGACTGAACCGCGGAATGCAAAATGGGCGTAACCGACGTTGAGAGCTAAATGAGCCGCCTCGACGTGTATGCCATTTACACGGACTCAGAAGCTCTCGCTTGTCGCATCTCCGGGAACGCGCGCGTAGGGGACAACCAGGCTTTCCCCTGCTTGGCATTCGCGGGATTGAGCATCGCCAAGGAGTAGCGCCGGAAGCACGAATTGTAAGAGGAGTCGGTTCATTCGACGATTGCCTGCAGCGATATGAACTTGCCGGTCTTTGGATGCGGCTTCGGTTTGGTAGGGATTTGCATCTCGGCTCGATTGGCCCCAGCGCCCGCAAACGGGGACTTCATTGCCGTGAGCACAGTTTCGCGTACGGAGTCGTCGTGATGGATAATCTCTCCAGTCATAAAGTCGCTGGTGTGCGCGAAGCCATCGAAGCGGCCGGGGCTGAGCTGCGATACTTGCCACCCTATTCACCGGACCTGAATGTCGCCGGGTCGCAACGCAGGGGCCAGGTGTTGTTGCACCCAAGCGAGAAACAGCTCGCCATTGATAGCCCCGTCTACCGTCAGCGGTGCGATGAATCCTTCAGCCCGCATCGCACCGAGGAACGTCGTGGTCTCCCAGCGACCGCTGGGCGTTTTCTCAATCAGTCGCGTCCCGATCGGCGAGCGACCATAGGTCCGCGTCATGTTCGTTTTCGCCCATGTTTCATCGATGAAAACGGCCTTCTCGGGCGGAATGTTCTGTTGCTCATCGCGCCACTTCTCACGCGCGGCCGCCACGTCGGGACGATCCTGCTTGCTCGCAATCAGCGTCTTTTTTTTCGCGTGAGCTCGAGCGCGCTACACGCGTTGCAGAACGTCATCAAGCAAACGACTTCGTTTCGTTCAGTTTTGAGATCCGCCTGCAGCTCGCGCAAATAAATATCGGGCTGCGCGGTGACCTTCGCCACCAACCAGTCCGCCCATTCCTTCCAGTCGGGCTCCCGTGGCGCTGCCGTCTTGGGCGCCACCTGGCCCGTCTCACGACGCTGCTGCTTTGCGCGCCGCACCCATGACTCAGAGACACAAAATCGAACGGCCACCACGCGCGTTCCATCACCAGCGTCACACGCGGCGAGAACCTGGGCGCGAATTTCTACCGGAATCGGTTCCATCGGAGCACCTCCTTGAGATGGCCCCTAAGTTACCGGGCTTGCCCAGCTGGCGCTAGATGGGTCATGGAAACGCACTAGGACGACGAAAAATGCTTTGACTGCGAGCGAGAATCCGATGTCCTGACGGACAATTGCCAATGCCCTGCGAGAAGGGAGAATGAGCCAGGGGATCTGGGGGCGGCGCTTCTCCGGGGCATAACGCACACCCGCCTGCGCTAGGGAATGATCGCTGGTTGCAAAGCGAATCATACACGCTTTGGAGGGAAACTCATCAGCTCTGCTGAGGCTGATCTTGCTATTTCCTAAGTCGGTGTCGCACGGAATTGTGTTGAGCCACCCGGAACACGTCATACAGGGCGAAAGCCACGGAACGAACCCACTGAACGCTATCGGCATCGTTCTCACTCGCGTCGCCAACCTAATCCAAGA
Source organism: uncultured Pirellulaceae bacterium (assembly GCA_964394305.1). Lineage (GTDB taxonomy): Bacteria > Planctomycetota > Planctomycetia > Pirellulales > Pirellulaceae > Anatilimnocola. The sequence continues at coordinate 5,976 of CAYMWL010000033.1, read as the reverse complement.
TGCTCACGGATTCCGCTTCTTTACTGACAACCGGCTCCATTGGAGTGTTCACTTCACTCGCCCGTTCGGCTCGTTCTTTTCAATGCTCGCCCAGATTCTCCAAGATTCGATTCAGCAATTCACAAAGCGCGTCGATCTCCTCCGGACTCAAACCTTGTACCGCGCGAGCACACACCCGCGCCGAACATTGCACAGCCGTCTCGCCGAGTTCCTCCGCACGTTGATTGAGGCGAATCAGGTTTCGACGGCGGTCTGACCGATCAGCAATGCGGAGGATCAGGCCATCGCGCTCCATGCGTTCCAGGACGCCCGTGAGAGTGGCGGGCTCGATCCTGAGCAAACGCGCCAGCTGACACTGCGACAGGTTCCCCTTCTTCCGAAGCCAGCCTAGTACCTGAGACTGCCGGATCGTAACGCCATACGGCGCAAGTTCACCATTCAATGCCTGTTGGTAAGCGCGAGTCGTTTGTGTGAGCGCATACCCAATGTCCTGCGCCACGTCATATTCGCGAACTCGACGGTGCGACCACTTCGGTTCAGGTGCCGCCATCCGAACTTCCTTCAGGCTCATTTTTCTAGGATAGCTCATGGCTTGCATGATATTACACACTCTCGCCAATCGTCCTGCGGAAACGCGATAACGCGAGGCCGAACAGCACCGTGCCGATCAGCGCCAGGGCCACGAATTGCGGCCACACAACGTCCAGCCCCGCACCCCGGTACAGGATCGCCTGGGCGAGCATGACGAAATGGGTGTTCGGCGCCGCCAGCATCACCTGCTGCACGATCTCCGGCATGCTTTCCCGCGGCGTGTTTGCGCCGGAAAGCATCTGGAGTGGCAGAAGGATGAGCATCAACAGCAGGCCGAATTGCGGCATCGACCGCGCCAGTGTGCCCAGCAAGATACCCATCGACGTGGTGGCGAACAAGTGAAGCGCGGTTCCCGCCAGAAAGAGTGCGAGCGATCCCCGGAGCGGAACCGCGAGCATCCCCTGCACCACGGCAGTCAAGGAAATGCTGCTGGCGAGAAGCACAACCAGCGCCATCGCCCAGACTTTGCTGGTCATGATCTCGAAGGGCGTCACCGGCATCACCAGCAGATGCTCGACCGTTCCATGTTCACGTTCGCGAATGAGGGCCGCCCCGGTGAGCACGATCGAGAGCATGGTAATGTTGTTGATGACCTGCATCACGGCCGCAAACCAGGATTTGTTCAGAGTGGGATTGAAGCGTACCCGCAAGGCGAGGTCCATGGGAGGAGCGGCCTCGTCGCGATACCGCTGGGCGAAAGTGCGGACCTCATCAGTGACAATCGTCTGGACATAACCGCTGCCGACAAACGCCTGGCTCATGCGCGTGGCGTCAACATTGAGCTGGATGGCGGGTCGGCGTCCGGCGAGCAGGTCGCTTTGGAACTCGGGCGGAATCACGAGCGCGAACGTGTCCAGGCCGGCGTCCATGCGGGCATCCATCTCGGACATCGTGATCAGTTCCGGCGGCAGAAAGTAGGGAGGATAAAAGGCGCTGGTGATGCGTGCCGAGAGGGGGGAGCGGTCCTCGTCAACGATGGCGATGACAGCTTTGTTCAGCGTCTCGGGAATGGCGGTGGCTCTCGTATAAATCGAAAGCGTAAAGGCGTAGACGATCAGCACGAGCATGATCCGGTCGCGCCTCAGGCTGCGCAGCTCCTTAATGCCCAGATGGAAGATGTTGCTGGCACGCATAGCTCAACGCTCCTGCTTGCGGAGCAGCGCCGCAGTCAACGCCAGCAGAATCGGCGTAGCCAACAACAGCGGGATGAATGACGCCGCCAGGTCGGAAAAGTCCAGCGCCTTGGAGAAGGTGCCGCGGGAAATCGTCACGTAATGCGTGGTGGGATACAGTTCTCCAATGATCCTGCCGGTTCCCTCCAATGAGGACACCGGGTCGATGATCCCCGAGTATTCCGTTGCGGGGAGGATAGTCAGCACCGCGGTGCCGAAGATGGCGGCGATCTGGCTGCGCATGAAGGTGGAAATCAGCAGCCCCACGGCCGTGGCGGCGGAGACGTACAACAACGTCCCGGTCGCCAGTGTCAGGAAGCTCCCCGTCAGCGGCACGCCGAAGACGGTCACCGCCAGCAGGACCATGAGCAGGAAGTTGAGCATTGCCAGCGCAATGTAGGGGAGTTGCTTGCCGATCAGAAACTCCAGTCGGGTCGCTGGCGTCACATAGAAGTTGATGATCGAGCCCAGTTCCTTTTCACGCACCACGCTGAGCGCCGTGAGCATCGCAGGGATCAGCATCAGCAACAGGGGAATGACCGCCGGAACCATCGCCACCAGGCTCTTAATGTCCGGGTTGTAGCGAAAGCGAGTCTCGATATTGGCCCGACTGCCCGCCGCAGCGCGCCAGGGCGTTTGCGACCCTTGTTGGGACAGCCAGTGGGCGTGCATCCCCTGAACGTAGCTGCGGACGGTCTCGGCACGCTGGGGCATGGCTCCGTCGACCCAGACGCCGATCTGCACTTGGCGGCCATGGGCCAAGTCGCGGGCAAACCCAGAAGGAATCTCAATGGCCAATCTCAACTCGCCGGAGCGCATCCGCCGATCAAGGTCCCCATAGTCGCTGATCGGCGCGTGTTCGATGAAGTAGCTGGAACCGGCCAGGTTCAGCACGTAATCGCGGCTGGTCGTGGTCTGATCGCGATCAAGGACAGCGAAGGTGAGGTCTTCCACGTCGAGGCTGATTCCGTAGCCCATTACGAACATCAGAATCACGCTCCCGAGCATGGCCAGCGTGCCCCGGATCGGATCTCGGCGCAGTTCCAGCGCCTCGCGGCGGGCGAAACTGAACATCCGCCGAAAATCGAAGCGACTCAGACGCGGGCCTTGGGGTTCGTGGTGTACCTGGCTTGCGGAAGGACCTGTCCAAGCGCCGGTTTCGGCCGCGTGACCCGTCTCTTCTTCGAGGGCGTCCTCTAGGTACCGGATGAACGCATCGTTGAGTGATTCAGCACCGCTACGCGCGATCAGTGCCGCCGGAGCATCACTGACGAGGACACGGCCGGCATGCATCAGCGAGATGCGGTCGCAGCGCTCGGCTTCATTCATGAAGTGAGTCGAAATGAAAATCGTGACGTGTTCCCGGCGGGAGAGTTCGATCAGAATCCGCCAAAACCCGTCCCGTGCCACCGGATCGACGCCGGAGGTCGGCTCGTCGAGGATCAACATCTCCGGTTGATGGATCAGCGCCACCGCAAGCGAGAGCCGCTGGCGCCGACCCAGCGGTAGATTGCCGGGAAGCACATCGGCCACGGCGGTTAGGTCGAAGCGTTCCATCATCTCCTGGACGCGGCCGGGAATCGCATCCGCAGGCAACTGGAACAGTCTGGCGTGCAGTTCCAGATTCTGCCGAACCGTCAGCTCTGAATAGAGGGAGAAGGACTGGGACATGTAGCCCACGCGGCGGCGTGTTTCGAGGTCGTGAGGGTCGACAGGCTTTCCGAACAGCCAGGCCTCGCCTTCGCTGGCCGGCAGCAGTCCCGTGAGCATCTTCATCGTCGTGGTCTTGCCGCAGCCGTTCGACCCGAGAAAACCGAAGATCTCGCCGCGGCGGATTTCGAAGTTGACTTGATCGACGGCGACGAAGTTCCCAAATCGCTTGGTCAGGTTCTCAGCCTTGATGGCGACCTGGCCGTCGTCCGATTCATCGCGCGGAGGGATTTCGACAATCCGGTGGCTGCGGCGCTTCTCTTCGGGGAGCAGGGCGACAAAGGCCGACTCCATTGATGCCGCGCCCGTTCGCCGCAGGAGTTCTCCGGGGGAGCCGATGTCGAGCACCCGACCGGCGTCCATCGCCACGAGCTGGTCGAATTCTTCCGCCTCCTCCATGTACGCGGTCGCGACAACGATGCTCATCCCCGGCCTGCCGGAGCGGATTTGCCCGATGAGTTTCCAGAATTCACGTCGCGACAGCGGATCGACGCCGGTGGTGGGTTCGTCCAGGATCAAGACGTCGGGATCATGAATCAGCGCGCAACACAGGCCGAGCTTTTGCTTCATGCCTCCCGAGAGCTTTCCTGCCGGCCGATGTGCGAAGGGGGCCAGGCCGGTCCTTTCCAGGAGGTCTCCGATCCGCCGCTCGCGTTCGCTTCGGCCGTGGCCGAACAATCGACCGAAAAAGTCGATGTTCTCGAACACGGAGAGCGTGGGATAGAGATTTTTTCCCAAGCCCTGGGGCATGTAGGCGATGCGCGGAGCGACGGCCCGGCGGTGCCGGGCGTCGCTCATGTCCCCATCGAGGACTTCGACCTTTCCGGCCTGGACCGCTCGCGCACCGGCAATCAGCGACAAGAGACTGGATTTCCCGACGCCATCGGGACCGATCAGCCCGACGAGAATCCCCGCCCCCACTTCAACGTTCACGGCATCCAGCGCCACCGTCTTGCCATACCGCAACACGACGTCCTGCACGCGCACCACCGACTGCGAATCGACGGCGACCGAATCCGGGCGAAACGACTCGGTGCTCATGGGGCGGGCATCCTGATCTGCAACCAGTCTGGCCAGGGAGCCTTTTCGTCGAGCCGAACATAGGCCATCCCCGGCAGGCCGGTCTTGACGCTACGGATATACTGCTGAAGCAGTTCGGGGGCGATCTTGGCTTTGACGCGAAACATCAACTTCTGGCGCTCTTCCGCCGTTTCCACCGTTTTGGGCGTGAACTGGGCGACATCGGCCACAAAAGAGACCTTGGCGGGAATGACATACTGGGGAGCGGCGTCAAGCACTAACCGGACTTCAGACCCCAGCGCGACGCGGCCGGCCTCGGCCGTAGGCAGGAAGAACATCATGCGGACATCGCCGACATCCAGCAGATTCAAGACGATCCCTCCGGGATTGAGCACCTCGCCTGGCTGAGCCACCCGATATTGCACGCGACCGTCTCTGGGAGCCTTGAGTTCGCTGTCGTTAAAGTCGGCCTGAATCCGGTCGATCGTGGCCTGCAGCGCTTCCCCGGAAGCTTCCGCTCCGATGACCTGGGACTTCGCGGTGAGAATGGCCGATTCCGCCGCCGCCACCTGGGCTTTTGCCGCATTCAATGCCGCCACTGCCCGATGATAGCCCGCCCGGTCTTCGTCGAGTTGCTGCTCGCTCGTGGCAGTCTGCTTCGCCAGGGATTCCGTTCGCTCAACACGTTTTTTCGCCACGTCGCGTTCAGCCTCACGTTGAGCGACCACCGCGTCCGCTGCCGCCCTTTCGCTTTCCCGCTGAGTCACCTGACTGTGTGCAACGGCGACCGAACTCTTCGCCTGCCGGAGTTGCGCTTGAGCCTCTCGCATTTGAGCCTCGAGAACGGCAGTGTCCATGCGCGCCAGTACGTCGCCGGCCATGACGAAATCGCCCTCGTCCACCAGCACGGCCGTCACGCGCCCGGCTGCCTTCGCCGCAATGTCGATTTCGACTCCCTCGATGCGACCGTTGGCGCTCGCGAATCCCGCCCCCAGGTCCAGCCGATCCCCGGCAAACCAGGCCATGTAACCGGCGTAGGCTCCGGTGGCAATTGCCGCGGCATAAAGGAGCCACAACCATTTCCTTTTCCAATTCCATTTCATTGCATCGGGTCCCCCTTTCACTCCGGCGCGTCAACCAGGAGCGGTTCCATCAACGGCGATACCGGCAACCGACCATTTGCCTCATTTGTACTCATCCACTCACATGCGTTGCTTGGGAAATCAATGCTGGCGATATGCCTTCCCCCAATCCGTAATGAAGTTAGTGTCGCCAGCGACTGCAAATAGGGATTGAGTTCGCTCGACTGGGCGTATGACAACGGAGGAAGTTGGATGTGAATCCTCGCGCCCGGATCGAACATCTGCCCGCCGTTAAGACCAAGGATGACCGGCAGGATGCGCCCGTCAGCCGGATACGAGACGGCGATACGGCCTCCGCACGAGGTGACGCGCGCCAGCGCTTTGGCGCTTAACGCACACCG
>CAYMWL010000032.1:0-70537 GCA_964394305.1 uncultured Pirellulaceae bacterium | reverse complement strand
AACGAACCACCGGCAACCGTGTGGCAGCACGAATAGATGGGCGAGAGCGGGCGAGAGCGGGCGAGTGGGAGAGCGTGCTACCGCACGGTTGCCGGTGGTTCGTCAACTCGCGGCGCTCCCTCGGCTTACGCCTCGGGCTACCTTTTTTGTTGCGGGCGTTGGATGACTTCGACCACAATGCGGGGCATGTCAAATGCAGATCCCATCGCGTTCTTTTTCACCTGGTCGACTTACGGCACCTGGCTGCCGGGTGATGCGCGCGGTTGGGTGGAGTATCGGAAAGGCTTTCAGTTGCCCAATCCGATTTTGGAGTTGGAAGCAAAGGCCCGCATGACCGCATCGGCTTGCCGCTTGAGCAGTGCGGAACGAAGTGCGGTCCAGTTGCAGATGCATGACACTTGTCAGCGACGCGGCTGGATCTTGTACGCCGTCAACTGCCGTTCGAACCACATTCATCTGGTCACTTCGGCGCATAACGCGCCGAAGTTCATGCGGGCGCATCTGAAGGGTTGGTGTACGCGTTGCCTCGACGAGCAGCAACGTCTGCGAGGAGTGTCCGGCGCCAGCCTCCGTACCGAATGGTGGGCCGAGCGCGGCAGCATCCGCTGGCTTTTCGATGAAGTCAGCCTCGAGGCAGCAATTCAGTACGTACTCGACCAACAAGATAACACCCGCCGATTTATCAGCAGGTAGCCCGAGGTGTGAGCCGAGGGAGCGCCGGGTACCAGCGAACCACCGCCAACCGTGCGGTAGCACGAACAGGCCCCGCGCGCAAAACCGGAACTTCCACGAAGATGTTCCCGCCCTCACTCCCGTCCTGCGTGCTGCCGCACGGTTGCCGATGGTTGGTCCACGCGCGGCGCTCCCTCGGCTCACGCTGCGGGCTACCTATCGACAGGTTTTCCAACGCGGCGAACAGGCAGCGTTAATTTGTCATCTTCCTCACCTAAGCCGGCAATTCGTGCAGCCGACTGCTGGCACAAAAATGTCAAATTGCGTGATTTGGGCGAAGGGTAATGACAGGCCGTCAAAATTTACCTATGCTGCCTCCGCAATTTATTCTTCCTGAACAAACGCCAGCATGGATGTAGTCATTCAGATGGATTTGTTCATCGCTAAACAAGGAATGCAACAATGAGTGGACTAGCGATGGGTTGGGTGCTGCAGGCAGCGATGCTGGTCAGCGGGGCCGACAGCTACGAGACCGCCATGAAGAAGGCCCAAGAGAGCGGCCAGCCTTTGGTCGTGCTGGTTGGCGCCGATTGGTGCCCGGGCTGCGTGACGATGAAGAACTCGACCATGCCGGCCATGGCCCGTGCAGGGCAGTTGAAGAACGCCCAGTATGTCACGATCAATTACGATCAAAACCCGACCCTCGCCCGCCAGCTGATGCGCGGCAACACCATTCCGCAGCTGATCGTCTTCAGCAAGACGGAAAAAGGTTGGCACCGCGAACAAATCACCGGTGCGACCAACGCCGGCTCGGTTGCTGGCCTGATCAAGCGAGCGGCCGATGTCGCCGTCGCCGAACCAGCCAAGAAGGTTGAAACGAAGGTCGTGAGCGATCAAAGCACCCCGGATAAGAGCTCAGGCAACTAGCTTCCGCAGGTTGGATTACCAAATCGCATACGTCTCGACCGTCGATTCCAATTTGCCGGTCCAGACAGCATGTTTGGTCGATTGATCGTCTGGTTTGATTTCATAGATAGCCCGCATTTTGAATTGTGTGGGCTTCTTACCCGCCAGGGCCTCGGGCGGGTTTTCCCAAATCTCGTTGGCCGAGAAATTGACCGTCAACACGTAGGTATCGCCGGGCTGTAGTTGCAGCCAATCTGGAATGTTCTTTGACCATTCCCTGAGCTTCTTTTTGACGGCTGTCACGCTGCCGTCCGCTCCGATCACTTCGAACGACAGGTTGTCGTAACCCCACGAATAGCGATCGGTCCACAGTCGGAGCGGTGCGTCCGAAACATTCTTGACCAGCACATGAAACTGCTGCCCCGTGTAGAGCGACCGATGCTGATGATGGATCGGCACGGCGATCTTCAGTTCCAGCGGGGGGTTGGGCTCTTCGGCGAAAGTCGCCGCCGAGAGAAAAAGCAACGCGAAAACACCACCGAAAGAAGCACGTAACATAGGAGATCTCGGTAAAAAGGCGAGGGGTTTTAACAGCAGTATGACGGTGCGGGGTGGGAATTGGTTCTTTGAGAGGGCGAGGCTCCTGCCGAGCCGCCACGGTGCAAGCAGGTTGGAAACAGCCAAAGCTTCCGCGGGGGGACGATCTCCCGCGGAACCAATGGCGGAAAATTGCGTTCGCTCGCCGCGGCGGCTCGGCAGGAGCCTCGCCCTCCCTGGGAAAACTGCTATTGGTCAATCCGCCCAGCCGGATGACAATTCAGCGTTCGACGATTTGAACGCCGATTAGGATTCTTTGCCAAAGGATTGGCCATGTACAAGCTGCTGCTCGCGTGGCGGTATTTGCGGACGCGGTATATCGCGCTCGCTTCGATCATCAGTGTGACGCTGGGCGTCGGCACGCTCATTGTTGTCAACAGCGTGATGGCCGGCTTCGCCAACGAGATGCACATCCGCTTGCACAGCATCCTGGCCGATATCGTTTTCGAAGCCCACGGCATGGATGGCTTCAACGATCCGCAGTGGCATGTCGCCGAAATCAAAAAGATCGTGGGCGACGATCTGAAAGGAATCACCTACGCGGTGCATGTTCCCGCGATGGTGAACGTGCCCGTGCGCGGCCAATGGATCACGCGGCAAGTGAGCCTCGTCGGCGTCGATGAAAACACCTACGCCGACGTGAGTGATTTTCGCGAGTATTTGATTCATCCCGAAAATCGCCGCAAGCTTTCGTTCCGTTTGCAGGAAGATGGCTACGGCGACGAAACGCACGCGATGCCGCCGGCTGGCTGGAACTATCGTCGCATGAAAGCCAAGTACGAGCGCGAAGTGGCGCTTGAACAAGAACAACTCCGCAAGTCCTCCCACGTACCGAATGCAATTCTGCCGCAGGACAACCAGCAGAAGCCGTTCGAATTGCCGGAACTCAAGCCGCCGGTCATGCCGGCTGAAGTTGCGGCCGAGAAGCCGGAACCGGCCACGCCGTCACCGAACCCCGCTGCGACTGCGGAAGTTGCTCCGCCGCCGCCTGATCCGTTTGGTCAAAACGCGTCGACGCATCCCGCCGAAGCGTTTGATCCCGGCAAGGATCAATTCACTGGCGTGATCCTGGGCATCGCGATCGGCAGTGTTCGGCAGCGCGACACCGAAGGCAAAGTCGTCGACTATTACCTCTGCCGTCCCGGCGACGATGTACGGATCACGTTTCCATCGGCCGGTCAGCCGCCGAAGGCGATGAGCGACATGTTCACCGTCGTCGATTTCTACGAAAGCAAGATGAGCGAGTACGACAGCAGCTTTGCGTTCATGCCGCTGCGTCGTTTGCAAGAGATGCGCGGCATGATCGATCCAGCCACGGGCCGCGAAGCCGTCACCACCATTCAAATGCGAATGAAGCCCGGCGCTGACCTGAACGCCATCCGTGACAAGCTCCGCGCACGTTTTCCCGCCGAGCAATTTCCCTATCGCATTCAAACCTGGAAGGACATGCAAGGCCCGCTCCTCGCGGCGGTGCAGATGGAAACGACGCTCCTCAACATTCTGCTGTTCTTGATCATCGCGGTGGCCGGTTTCGGCATTCTGGCGACGTTTTTCATGATCGTGGTCGAGAAGACGAAGGACATCGGCATTTTGAAAGCGCTCGGCGCACCGAGCCGCGGCGTGATGAGCATTTTTCTCAGCTATGGTTTTTCGCTCGGCGTGGTCGGTGCGAGCGTGGGTGTTGTCGGTGGTTTGCTGTTTGTATTCAACATCAATGGCATCGCGCATCTGATCGAAATTATCACCGGGCAGGAAGTGTTCGATCCTACGATCTACTACTTCTCCAAGATTCCGACCATTGTGCATCCGACCACCGTCGTCGGCGTGATGATCGGCGCGGTGCTGATCGCCGTGCTGGCGAGTGTGCTGCCAGCGATTCGCGCTGCGCGCCTGCAACCCGTCCAAGCGCTGCGGTATGAGTGATGCGGAGCGGGATGAAGAGGTTAGGGGTTAGTTAGTCTCACTCCCTCGCCCCGGTACTCCGGGGAGAGGGTTGGGGTGAGGGTCTGAGCCGCGAGTAATTTTGATTTTGGAATAAGACGAACATGAGCACTGCAACCGAACCCAAGACGCGCGGCAAAACCAACGCGGTGAAACCACCCGCCACCGCGAAAACCGCGGTGCTCGCGGCGAAGAACGTCAAGAAGAGCTACTTTAAAGCGAAGCTCGAAGTACCCGTGCTCCGCGGCGTCGATTTTGCCGTGCAGCCGGGCGAGTTCGTGGCCATTATCGGCCAAAGCGGTTCGGGCAAGAGTACGCTGCTGCATCTGCTCGGCACGCTCGACGCGCCGACGAGCGGTGAGATCACCTTCGAAGGAAACCGCATCGACAACCTGCCGACGGCCGGCCGCGACGTGCTCCGCAACAAGCACTTCGGCATGATTTTTCAGTTCTATCACCTGCTGCCCGAACTCTCGATGCTCGAGAACGTCCTGACGCCGTTGATGATTGCCAATGGCGTGTGGAAGTATCTGCTCAACCGCGGCACTTACGCGAAGCGCGCGAAGGAAATGCTCGACCTGGTCGGCCTGTCGCACCGCATGACGCACAAGCCCAAGGAACTTTCCGGCGGCGAAATGCAACGCACGGCCATCGCCCGCGCTCTGATGGCGCAACCACGCGTGCTGCTGGCCGACGAACCCACCGGCAACCTCGATCAGCAAACGGGGCAGGAAATTCTTAATCTGCTGAAAAAGCTCAACGAAGAGCAAGGCCTGTCGATTGTGATGGTGACGCACGACCAGGCCATCGCCCGCCAGGCACATCGCATTGTGCGACTCGTGGAAGGGCGCGTGGAGAAGGAGTGAGCGCGGGAACTCCGCGCCGTGGGCCAAGCGTAAACGAAAGAATCGGCGTTGTTCCTTGGCCTGCACTGCAGGCTGGTGCGAGGCCTTGGGGGCAAGGCCAGGCTCGCTGAACCGTCAAACGCGGGGACTTGATTCGCATGCGAACCAGTTCTTTTTGCCCGGATAGATTACAAAATCTGATTATCTCACCTGCCCCTCGCTGGATGATTGACAATTGCCACCCGTTTGAAGCAGAATCCAGCTACCCGCGACATTGTGTCGTTTCGCAAATGCCTTGTCTGGTCAGGAATTAGACGCATTGAGGCGGGTTCAAGTCAGCCGTAGTGACAGGATGTCACGGTCTGGCACTTGAGGTCCTTGTCGGCGAACGATGGTCTTCGTTCGTCGTTTTTCCGGAGCGTTGTTTGCGCCTGCGCAGCCATTTTGCTCAGTTGCTGAATCGTTCTGATTGTTGCTGCGAACCAGCGTTCGCTGTTCCTGCCGTCCTCTCTACTAGTCAGATTAATTATGAACGCGTTGCCTAAACGTGGTGGTCGTGCGCATCGTTCTCCTGGTTCTTCTCTTCACTCGCAGTCCAGCGCGTCGTTGCGGCGGCGGAAGTTGTTTCTTGAGCAACTCGAAGATCGCGCGCTGATGGCGACGATGGTCTGGGTTGGCGCTGGAGCCGACACCGACTGGACGACGGCGGCGAACTGGCAAGGAGGCGTGGCGCCTCAGCCCGACGATAACCTCGTCTTTCCGTCCACCGCGGCGAACTTCACCAGCGTGAATGATTTTGCTGCGGGAACTCGCTTCCGCTCGGTGACGGTATCGAACCAAAACTATGCCATCAGCGGTTCGGCGATCACGCTGCTGGAAGGGTTGGTTTACAACGCGACCGGCAGCGGCGCGAGCTTCACGGCTCCGCTCACGCTCGGTGCTTCGCAAACGTTTTATTCGGCGAACCTCAACACCAGCATCACGCTGGGCGCGGTCAATGTCGCCAACTTGCAGACGCTGACGATCGATGGTCGTGGCAGCATCAACATCGGCGGTTCCGTGAGCGGCAGCGGCCCGATTACGAAGTTGGGCGATGGCAGCGTGGCGCTGAGCGCCGACAATTCGGCCTATGAAGGGATCATCACGGTCACGCAAGGCATTTTGAATGCGCGGCATAACAGCGCGCTGGGTGCGACGACGGCGGGTACGATCGCCGGTTTGGGAGCGGTCGTGCAGGTCGAAGGTGGCGTCACGATTCCGGAAAACATCGTCCTCCGCGATGTCGGTGTTGGTTTTGAGCTGGCCACGATGGGTGCGCTACGCAGCATAGGCGCCACGACCAATACGCTCACGGGCGTGATCAGCATGACCAATCACGGCAGCTTCGGCGTCGATGCCGGCGGCACGCTGCGCGTCACTGGACAAATCATGGTGCTGCCGGGTGTGAGTGACGGCGGCCTGACGAAGTTTGGCGAGGGAACGCTGGAGCTCGCGGCAAGCGAAAGCAACGTCATCACCGGGCAGACGACCGTGCTGCAGGGAACATTGCTGCTAAACATGGCGGCGGGGAAAACTCCGTTCAATGGTGGTCTCGTCATTGGTGACAATCGCGATGGAGTGACCAACCCAGCCGTTGTGCGCCTGCTCGCCGCGAATCAGCTGCCGGAAACAAACTTCTTTGCAACTGCGGTCAACACGATCACCGTGCAAGGGAACGGCACGCTCGATTTCAACGGCTTCAACGACACCGTCGGCAATCTGATTTTGCTGGAAAGCCGCAGCGATTCTGCGGATATCACGCTCGGCGGCGGCACGCTGAAGCTGTTCGGCGATATCACTCTGAATCCGTTTCAGGGTTCCAGCGGCGTGAGCCCGGCCGCGACGATTTCCGGCGGTAATCTTGACATTGGTTCCTTCTTTTCCGGCATCGGCGGCGTGGCCATTCACACGATCACGGTGAATGATTCGTCGCTCGCGAACGCGGCGACCGATCTGCACATTTCTGCGAACATTATCGGCGGCAGCGCGGATGGCAGCGTGGGAATGTGGACCAAAGCGGGTGCGGGCACGTTGCGACTTTCTGGCAACAACACATACACCGGCGCGACTCGGCTGACCGCCGGCATCACGGAGATTGGGAGCAACACGGCATTTGGCAACAGCAGCCTCGTGGCGATCAGTGCCGGTTCGATCATGGCCCAGGGTGGCGATCGGACGGTGAACCGTCCCTTGTCGATCGACGGCACGTTGGCGATTCTCGGCGATAACGATCTGGCCTTCATCAGCCCCGCACCAACCTTGCTCACCGCTAGCCGCACCATCACGAACTTTGATCCCAATCAGATTACGACTTTTCAAAGCGGATTCACGGAAGGGCTCTTCGCCAGCGTTGGCGCCAGCCTGATCAAGTCTGGTCAAGGCGAAATCGTGATTGCCGGACCGTCGACGTTTGCTGGTGCGTTGACGATTGGCAGCGGGAGCACCGATGGCGGCACGGTGCGGTTTGCGGGGAACGGCACGCTGCTCAACAACGTGAGCAACATCACCGTGCAGAATGGTCAGCTGATCCTGGACAACGTCGCCACCAACAACAACAACCGCCTCACCGACGCAGCGGCGATCAATATCAACCAAGGCAAGTTGGAGTTGATCGGCAATGCCGCTGGTACGAGCGAAACGGTCGGCGTCGTGACAATCGGCAACCGCGGCATCCTTGAATCGGAAACGACGGGCCCGGGAGGCACCAACCGGTTGAACCTGTGGGGGCTGTCGACACCAGCAGCTTCGCAGTTGGAATTGAGCGGCGTAAACGATCCGCTCAGCGAAGCGGGGGACAATCAGATCAATGTCTTGCAGGCTGGACCAACGCTGACGAACAACATTCTGCCGACAGCCGTTGTCACGGGACCCGGCGGCGCACTGGACCTGGCGACGATTGCCGGCGGGCCGAATGGCTTGGCGCTCATTCCGCTGCCGGCCGATGGCTATGTCACGAGCTTCGATGCGGCCAATCCGACGAGCAATGTAAAGATCACCTCCGGCACGGTGAATGTCGACTCGCGCACGATCAACGCGCTGCTGCTCGGTCCAGGCGTGACGCTGGCGGGCAACACGGCCTTATCGACGCTGACGGTGGGCGGCCCGATTGTGTTCGATGGTAATGCAACCGTGTCGGTGCCGTATCTGCAAACGAGCCCGGCGAATACCAATCTGTACACGGAAGCGGGCAGTTCCGTAACGATCAGCGGCATCGTAACGCGCACTGCGAATGCGACGGCCTTGGCGAAATATGGCGAAGGAACTTTGACGCTTTCAGGCGCCAACCAGTTCGATGGCACGCTGACCATCAATCAAGGCGTGCTGTCGATTACGAATTCGACGGCGCTCGGCTCACCCGCAGCAGGCACCACTGTGCAATATGGCGGCCAATTGCAAACCGATGCGAGTGTGACGGTGCTTGGCGAAGCGCTCAGCTTGGTTGGTCGCGGTCCGAACAACACGGGTGCTTTGTATAGCGACGCAGGGGACAGCGTGTTCACGGGGAGCGTGGCGCTCAACACGCTCACCACGTTCGATGCGTATACGATGCAGCCCAACTCGGGCTTTACCACTTTCAGCGGCACCTTGATCAACACGGACCCTGGCACTTCGATCAACTGGAGCGGCACGCAGAACACTAACAGCGACATCATCAAGATTGGTGGCGGTCAGCTGGAATTAAGCGGTGTAAACCCCAACACAAATACGAATGCTCCGCGCTTGCTGGAAGGGACGCTGTTCCTGAATAAGTCAGCCGGCGTGAATGCGCTGACGGTCAGCGGTGTGACAATCACCGTCGGGACCGATGCACCTGGCAACTCGGCCACTCTTAAGTTCGGTGCGGATAATCAACTTCCCAATACCAACAATAACATTACGATCGCCAGCACGGGCTTGCTCGATCTGAACGGCAACGATCAGATTTTCGCGGCGACGAACATGGTGATTGGCGCCAACGGCGCTGCGGACATCAATATCGGCGCCGGGGGCAATTACACGCTCAACGGCAACGTGACGGTGCAGACGCTCGGTGGTGGTCATGCCGTGGGCTCGATGATCACGGGCGGCACGCTTGGTTTGCAATTGTTTAACGTGGTGGCCGCTGCGGGTACTCGCACCGCGGTGGTGAATGACGGCGCGAACGGCGTTGATTTGACGGTCACTTCGGCCATCGTCGATGGGACGGGATTTCAATCGGTCGGCATCGTCAAAACCGGCTTCGGCACGTTGCAGCTGGCGGGTACGACAGCGAACACGATGTCCGGCACCACTACCGTCAGCGAAGGTACGTTGGAATTGAACAAGCCGGCCGGTGTGAACGCACTCTCGGGCCCACTTGCCATTGGCGACAATAGCTTGCAGAGTGGCGCGCTGGGATCCGACGTTGTGCGATTGCTGCAGTCGAATCAGTTGCCCGACTACAACGCGCTGGTCACGGTAGCCGGCAGCGGCTTGTTGAATTTGAATGGTTTTGACGAAACCATCGGGACCGCCGACGGTTTGACTGCCTTGACCGTGACTGTGGGGTTGGTGCAAACAGGCGCCGGCACGCTGACCATCAACGGCAATTTCAATACGACTGCCACGGTCGTGGCGGGGACGCTGCCTGGCAATAACAACGTGATCGCGGCGCCGGTCATCAGCGGCAATGTGAACGTGGGGGATAATTTCCTGCGGGCCATCGATTTCGCGGATCGAAACGAATTGCTGATCGATGCGATCATCGACGCCAACCTCAGCGGCAAAGCCGAAATTCGCAAGACGGGCGGCAACCTGTTGCTCGCCGGCAATAACAGCGGCTTGACTGGCAACTTCAACATCGACAGCAACCCTGGGCTGAACCAGGCCTCGCTCACGATTGGCAGCGACACTGCGTTCGGCAGCGGCATTGTCTATCCCGCGAGCACCGTCCAACTGGCTGCCGACGGCGGCGCGCGGACGCTCGGCAATCGCTTCATCGCACAAGATCTCCGCTGGGTCGGCGGCAACAATCTTACGATCACGGGTGCGTTCGACCTGGTGTCCGGCATTACGATCACGGTGCTCAATCCCGTCATCTTGGAGCTGGCTGGCGGGATGGGAGAAATGGTCGGCGGCGCGGCGTTCAGCAAGTCTGGTTCGGGGACTGTGAATCTCTCGGCGCCAGCGACCTATACCGGCGCGACGACCATCAATAACGTGGGAGGCGAGATTCTCTTGTCGGGCAATGGCTCGTTGCTCAATACTTCGGCCATCACGGTGAATGTTGGCGGCACGCTGAGTATTGATAACCGAGTGACCAGCAACACCGATCGCGTGCGGAATTCGGCCGCAGTGACCCTCACCGGCGGCGGCATCGAGCTAATCGGCGGCGCGGCGGCGGTTCACGAAGTTGTCGGCGCGTTGACGACGAACAGCAACTTCACTTCGCTGGTGACAGCGAATAGTGCCGGCGCAGCGACGAAGTTGTCGTTCGCGTCGCTGACGCGCAACGCGAATAGCTTTCTGTTGTTCAACGGCATGTCGCCGTCGACGACCAATGACTTGGGTTCGGCGAACAATCGGATTGCGTTCTTCAATCCGCCGACGAACCTGTTGCTCAACGGGATCTTGCCATTTGCCGCGATTCGCACGCTCGATGGGAGCGGCAACTTTGACATGGAATTTGCCGGCTACGACGCGCTGATCGGCATTTCGCCGGTCACGGCACTCACGTCCCTTGCCGGCGCCACGGCCAGCGACAATGTCAAGCTCTCGGCCAATGCCACGGTCAGCGCTCCCACCACGGTGAACGCGCTGCTGCTTGTGGGGAATGGCGCCACGATCAGCGGAGGAGCGGCGTTCAACATCGCGTCGGGTCTGGTGGTGAACACGGGTGGCTCGAACACGATCTCGACGCCGCTGGGTTTCGGTGGGCAGCAAGGTTTAGTCGCGACGCCGCAGAATAACCAACGCTTGACGATCAACGGAGTGCTCAGCGGCGAGGCGGGTTTGACGAAACTGGGCATGGGCTCGTTATCGCTGAACGGGACAAATACCTTTGCCGGATCGACGACGATTGCCGAAGGGATCGTGCGGATTGGCAACAGCAGCGGCTTGGGTGTCGGTGGCGAAAGCGCTGCGTCGCAGGGGACGCTGGTGGTGATTGGCGCGGCGCTCGAGCTCGATGGTTCTAGCGGCGATTTGAATGTGGCCAATGAGTTCCTGACGCTCAACGGTGTGGGCTTTGGTTTGGGGCAGGCTTCGGTCAATGTCTTGAACAGCGGCAACACCGGCGCGCTACGCAGCCTCGCGGGGAACAATACGTGGGGCGGTCGCCTCGATATGCGGCAGGATCAAGGGACCAACTACGAAGCCATTGGCGTTGATCTCGGCAGCTTGAATATCAGCAGCGGGATCACGAGCAATGCCGCGGTCAACCTCTCCAAGGTCGGGCCGGGCATTTTGGAATTTTCGGGAAGCGCTCCCAACACGTTCATCGGCGGCACCTTTGTCATCAACGAAGGAACCGTGCGATTGAACAAGTCGGCCGGCGTGAGCGCTTTGTGGAATGGCACGGGAACCATTCAAGTCGGCGACAACGTCGGCGGTGCGGCTGCCGACAAATTGATTCTGCTGAATAGCGAGCAGATTGCCGATGCCAACGCATTCAATGTGCAGGCGACGGGGTCGTTCGATTTGAATGGTTTTAATGAAACGACAAACTCGACGCTGGCTCTTGTCAACGGTCTGAGCTCCTCGTCAACGGTGACTACCGGCATTGGCGTGCTAACCATCAACAACAACGCACTGATTACCGTCGGTAATCAAGGGAACACGTTCGGCGGGCTGGCAGCGCCGGTGGTTGCCGGCAATGTGGCATTGCAGTTGGCTGGCGGCGCGGCGACGACACGCACGATTACTGCTCCCGATGCCATTTCGGATGTCGATCTGGAAATCTCGGCGGCCCTCTCCGATGGCGATGCAAATGCGAACCTGCAGAACATCAATACGGCGGGTACCGGCCGGCTGCTGCTGTCGGGAGCGAATGACTTCAGCGGCGTGACCACGATTACCGCGGGCCGTACTCGTATTACTCATCCGGCGGCATTGGGCTTGGGAGGTGCAGGGGCAGGGACGGTGGTGAACGCCGGTTTCACACTCGAACTGGCCGGTGTGACGGTCACCGATGAATCGCTGTCGCTGACGGGGGGCGGCTTTGGTTCCCGCGGCGCTCTGGTAGCTGCGCCGAACTCGGGCGCGAGCGCGTGGGTGGGAACGACGGCAGCGACGGGTGTGATTACGCTCGGCAATGCGGCGTCAAACATCGGCGTCGATGCCGGCGCGACGTTGAACTTGAACACGGTCGTCGCGGGCAACTTCACCACCAACGTGGTGCAAAAGGTTTTGCCCGGAACGTTGCGGTTGTCGGGCAGCAATCCGAACACGTTCACCGGTGTGGGGGGCGGTGCGTTGCGCGTGATCGAAGGGACGATCGAGTTGAACAAGACGGCGGGCGTTGACGCTGTCGGCAACAACGTCGTTCTGAGCGCGAGCGGCGGCAACGATGCTGGTGGTCAGGGTGCGGATGTGATCCGTTGGCTGGCTGCGGAACAGATTCCGTCGAGCGGCACGGTGACGCTGCAAATCACCACTGCTGGGTTGCTGGACCTGAATGGTCAGACGGAAACCATCGGCAACTCGGCTGGCAATGCGCTACAAATTTTCTTCGGCGTCGGCGGACGGTCGCGCGTTGCGAACGGCACGTTGTCGTTCGCTGGGGCCAACGACCTGAGCAATATTCTGGTTTCTGCCACGGGCACTGCTGCCAGCATGGTGGCGAACTCGCCCGGCGCGTTGATCGACGCAAACCTGAACCTCGGCGGTAATCGCCGGCAATTCAATGTGACGGATCAAGGTTTGCCGCCAGCGGAATTGGAAGTTGCCGGAGTCATCAGCAACGGCCAAATCGATAAGCGGGGCGGCGCGGGCACGATGCTGCTCACGAACAACTCGAACAGCTACGCCGGTTTTAGCGAAGTGCAAACGCTGACCAACAGCGGCGCAGCAGCCGGAACGTTCACGCTCAATTATCGCGGCGCTGTGACTCCCTCGCTCGCGTTCAATGCGCCTGCCTCTGGCGGCGCGGGAAGTGTCGAGTTTGAATTGGCTGCGTTGCCAACCATCGGCACTGGCAATGTAACGGTCACCGGCGCGGCCGGCGGTCCTTATACGGTGACGTTCACGGGCGCTCTCGCAACTCGCGATCTGCAAACACTCGTGGTAGCGAACACAGGTCCCACGTTCGCAGCAGCAGAAACCACGGTGGGTGGCGGCACCTTGTTGAGCGCGGGAACGATTGCTGTGGGCGCGAACAATGTGCTGGGCCCCAGCGGTTTTTCGGCGCGAGCCACCGCCGGCAGCAGCACGGTGACGTTGCGGACCGACGAAACGTCGGTCACGATTCCGAACTATGTCGACATCACCGGCAATGTCGGCGGCTTCTTCGTGCTGTTCACCGCCGCGGGGCAGCAGCCGAGCGGTGCGATTCCGACGTTCACGTACGGCAATACCGTGTCGAATCATCACGGTACGGCCTCGACTGCGCACTTGATTAACTACGGTCCGTCGCCGGGCGGCGTACCAACGGTAATTTATGCGGGCGCCACGGCACTCGATTTGGGCGAGCGGAATCTCAATTTCCGCAACTACGGCAATCATATTGATTCGATCACGGGGAACGTCGTCGACTCGGCCAACCAAGGAACGACGATCATTCAGGGCTCGCTGACCAAGCAAGGGAACAACGCAGTCGACGGCACGGGCGCTCTGTATCTGTTTGGCAACAATACCTACGACGGCACCACGGCGATCGGCGCTGGCGTTGTCCGCGCGGGGAGTTCGGGAGCTTTAGGAGCCGCCACGACCAACGTGACGCAGCGGCTGACGGTGACGCGCGCGAGCGCTGGCGTCGCAACATTGCGGTTGACGTACGGCGGTCAAACGACGCAAGACATCGACATCAGCAATGCGGTGACCGATTCGGCCTTAGCAGCGGCGATTCAAGATTTCCTGGCACGTTTGAGCAGCGTGAATCTGTCGACGGCTGCGGATGTACAGACGAATGGAATGGTATCCACCGTGGTGCAAACCGCCCGGGCCGGCGATACCACGGTGTTTGAGATCACGTTCTCCGGGAGCCTGATGGCCTCGGCGAATCTGCTGACGGTGGCTGCAGTCACTGGCACCGGCGCAGCAGCCCCAGCGCCGACGACCATCGTTGCTGGCGGCGTGGGCCCAACCACCGTGACGGCCAATGCGGCGCTCGAGTTGGTCGCAGGCGTGAATTACTCGGGCGAGCAAATTTCGTCCCTTAACGGCGTGGGCTACAACGGGGTGCCGACGGGCGCGCTGCGGTTGGTCAGCAATACTGGCGCTGCGGAAACAACCAACTGGACGGGCAACATCATCCTGGGCGCCGCCTCGGTTGTCTCGGTTTCTGATGGCAATGATCAGCTCAACATCAACGGCACGAGCGTGGTCAGCGGCGCCTTTACGTTGACGAAGTTCGGCCCAGGTGATTTTGAATTGGGGGGCGCGGCTCCTAATACGTTCACGGGTTTGGCCGTCAACGAAGCGACCGTGCGCTTGAACAAGACGTCGGGCGTGAATGCCGTGAACGGTGGCATCACGATTGGCGACAACATCGGCGGCGGCGATGCGGATCGGTTGGAGTTGAATGGGGTCGAACAAATCCCCGACTCACAGAGCATCATCGTTTCAAGTTCCGGACAACTAGCTACCCAGGCCGGAGCAGCTGTCGGTGATACTCAGACGGTTACGATTGCGCCGACAACGACTGGGGGTACGTTCCTGCTCGTCGTGCCGGGCTTTGGCGTGACGGCGGCGATTAACTACAACGCGCCCGGTAACAACACCGAACCTGGCGTCGGCGGGAGTGTGCAGGCTGCACTCGAAGCGATCGCTGGTCTGGCAGGCAACGTAAACGTTGTTACCACGCAGTACACGAGCGCTGCAGCGGGCCAGGCGGGACGGACTTATCGAATCGAGTTCGCAACTGGCTTGGGCGATTTGCAAACGGCGATCATTCAAGGCTTCTCGCTTGCGCCCGCCGTAGTGGCTCCGGTTGCCGCCACCTACGTCGCACAGTCACGCACCGAAACGATCGCAGCTTTGGCGAATCAGGCAGGAACGGGTGAAGCAGCCGAAGTCGTTCTCGCTGCGGGTTCGATGTTGAATGTGACCGCCGATTCGGGCAACTTTGCGCAACAACTGACGACCGTCTTTCAGCAGCCCACACCCGTGCAGGTCAGCGGCGGAGGCCGGCTTGGGCTATTGTCGCCGGCGGCCGGCGCAGCTGGCACGCGCACTATGACGGTGAATCAGTTTGCCAATTTCAATTCGTCCGCAACCGCAGAAATGATGATTGGCGTTCCGCTTGTGAACGGTACCGCCACTGCGGTGAACGAAGTGCAAACCATTTCGCTCACAGGGACGATCACGGGGACATTTCAGCCGGCACTCAACGGCGTGAATGCCACCACGCCGGCTTTGAATGGTGCGACCGTGACGGCTGCGACGCTGCAAGCGAGCCTGGAGACCATTGTCGGCGCCGGCAATGTGCTGGTGACCGGGCCGTCGACTGGAGCCAATGTGACGGGCGCAACGGTTTTCAATATCGTGTTCCAAGGCGTGTACGGTGGCGCCAATCTGCCGCAGCTGACCACGACGTTGGCCGGTGGTTTGACAAACACGATCGCCACGTCGATCGACGGCGCTAGCAAGGAAGTTCAAACGCTGACCTTGGGTGGCACGAGTGGCGCGACCGTTACTCCGTCTTACAGCGGAGTCGCAGGTACTGCGTTGACGTTCACTACCGGCGTTTCGCCGACCGCAGCGCAAGTGCTGGCTAGTTTGAATTCCATTGGCGCACTGAACGGCAATGTCACAGTGCTCGGCAACAATGCGGGCCCTTTCATCGTGTTGTTTGGCGGCAGCTTAGCGGGCACAAATGTGGCCCAGATTGATACGGCAGCATCGACTGGGGCTACGCTCACGGTTGTTTCGTCAGCGGATGGTACGGCGGCCTCGTTCGCCAAGAGCGGCCGCGGCATGTTGGATCTAACGGCAGATAACACGTTCACTGGCACGGTCACCATCAACGCCGCGGGCGGCGGACTGACCCTGTCGGGCGCTGGTGCGTTGTCGAACACCACGGCGATCACCATCAATCAGGAAAGTACGCTCAAACTTGATAACAGCGCGAGCAATTTGAACGATCGCATTAATGATAGCGCATTGCTGGCGTTGGCCGGTGGCCTGTTGTGGTTCGTGGGGAATAGCGGCACGCCGAGCCAAGAATCTCTCGGTGCGCTGACCGTCAACCTGCAGCCCACAAGCTATTTGAGCGCGATCCGTTCGGACTACAGCGGCGCGGTGGGACAGTATTTGCAGTTCAGCTCGGTCACGTCGACTGCCGGGCAATTCAACCTGCTCAGTAACAGCACGTTTGCGCCCGGTACGCATGAGGTGCGGGCGACTGGCGCGGTGACGGCTCTGACCAATGGGATTTACAGTTACGCGACCGTGACCACGAACTTGGGCAACGCGCTCGAGCAAGTCGACCTGGTGACCGATCTCGATGCGGGGACGAACACGAGCTTTGGCGCCCTGCCGGCAGGCTCTTATACGCTCAATGCCACGGGTGGCGGCGGTGCGAATATTCTGGCGACTGCTGACTTCAATTTGACAGGCGACTTCAACGCACTGCTGATTCGGGGCAACGGCGTAACAGTGACCTTGTCAGGCGGAGCGGCGCGCACTGCGGCAGCTGGCCTGATTGTGAATGCGGGCGGCAACAACACAATTGCCGGCGCGGCGGGAACCGATGTACTCAATGTGGGTGCGACGGGGCAAATTCTCACGTATGGTCTGAATGAAGTTCAGAACCTGCTGCTCACTGGCGCCGCGGGTGTCATCACGCTCACGTTGCCGCTGACGACCAATAATGCGCCTGCTCCCACGACTGGGGCGACGCAGATTACGCCGACCTTGCCGCAGACGACCGTTGCTCTCAACCTGGGAGGGTTGACCGCGGCAACCTTGCAGCAGGCTTTGGAAGCGCTACCGGCGATCGGCCTGGGGAATGTGGCTGTGAGCGCCATCCTGGGTGGCTTTGCCATCACGTTCGTGGGCGCGTTGGCAGCCGCCAATGTGCCGCTGCTGCGTGTGAACAACGCCGGGCTGACCGCGGGCACGGCGACTGTGGCCGCGGCTCCTGACGGTGGCGGCACGCTCACCGTGAGCGCGGTGGTCAATGGCACTGCCATTCGTAAGGAACGAAAGGGCAAGCTCACGCTCTCCGGCAACAACACCTTCACCGGCACGCTCACGGTAAATGAGGGCGAAGTCGAAGCCCAGAACATTAACGCGCTGGGTACGGTGGCGGGTGGCACCGCGGTGAACGCGGGGGCTGCGCTGACCTACAACATTCCCGGCACGGTGACCGCCGCAGCAGAGCCGCTGACGATCAATGGCAGCGGGTTGTTGAATGACAACACCGGTGTGGTGCGGGCCATCGGCGGCGGCACGCTCACGCAAGCGGGGGCCATCACCGAGCTGAATGCGAACCCGGCCTACGCCACGTATTTCGTCGCAACTGGTACGACGCTGATTCTCAGCGGCACGATTACCGATAACAACACGAACGGCTTCATCATCAAAGAAGGTCCGGGCACCTTGGAATTCGGCGGCACGGGCAACACCGGCAGCGGCGGCAATGCGGTGATTGTGAATGACGGCACTTTGCGGCTGAACAAGCAGGGCGCGGGGACCGTCAATAAGCACATCTTCATCGGCAACAATGACGGCGGCAACGGATCGGCCCGCCTCGAATATGCGACGACCGGCGGCACGGATCAGATCATTGTGGGCGCCAACGTAACGATCAATCGTGACGGCGTACTCGATTTCAATGGCCGAACCGATACGTTTAACTCGCTGACGATCATCGACGGCAGCGTTGTCAACTCCGCCGGTGGCGGCGGCTTGACATTCAACGGGTTGGTGATGAACGGCGGCACGATCAACACGGCCACGGGTTCGATGACCCTTACGGGCATCACCGTGAACCCCGCCGGCCCGGCTGCAACGATTGCCGGCAACCTCGCACTGGGCAACGCAGTCCGAACTTTCAACATTGGTGACACGCCGGGGCTCGAAGACCTGGTCGTTAGCGCAAATATTTCGAGCGCCATTGGTGGAGCGATTTCCAAAACGAACGGCGGCTTACTGCTGCTCACGGGCACGAACTCGGTCAATGGAACCAACGAGGTTCAAACGCTCACGATCAACAATACGCCGACGGGCGGAACCTTCCGCCTGGCGTTTGCTGGGCAAACGACGGCCGATATTCCGTTCAGCACCACACCAGCCACGACTGCCGCCAGCATTCAGGCAGCCTTGAATGCCCTCGCAACGATTGGCCCTGGCAATTCGCTGGTCGCTGTCGGCGGCTCGGTGGGGCCAGCGACTTACACGTTTACGATCACGTTCCAGGGTGCTCTCGCCGGCCTGGATGTGCCGGTAATCTTGACGGCGGTGCAAGACACGCTCACGAGTGCTGCGGCTCCGCAGCCGACGGCGGTGACCGCAACAACGACCGCCGGTGTTACGGCTTACAGTTTGACGGCCGGCGTGCTGGCGGTTGGCAGTGCAAATGCATTAGGCGGTGCGCTTCGCCCGGGCTTGTCGATCACCGGCGGCGAACTGTGGGCTTACGGCAGCAATCGAACGATCGATAACTCACTGCTGCTTGGAGCAGCGGCGACGCTCGGTGCGCGGCGTGATTCGGCGCCGACCGGTAATGCAAATGTCTTTTCCGGCGTGGATGGAAACGGCAACAATAATCCGTTCGATCTAACCTTCAGCGCGGTCGGCCACAACATCTTGAGCGTGGCGTCTTCGGTCGCGGTGCAAGACCCGAATACCGAGGTGGCCATCAACGGAACGATTGGCGAGAACGTCGCGAATTTGCAAACAGCCGGCAACAACTTCACCAAAACGGGCCTGGGCACTTTGTCCTTGGGTGGTGATAACCGGTTCACCGGCAGCACCACCGTGAGCACGGGACAGTTGCGAGTCACGAGCAACAACGCGCTGGGGATCGATCGCAACGAAGTGCAGCGCGTGCAAGTGACGGCGGCGGGAACTTTCGGCTTAACATTCTCTGCAGCGGTCACATCCAGCACTGCGGTCGCAGCGTTTTCGAATACGACCACTGCCGCTGCAATGCAGGCGGCACTGAATGCGCTGCCCAGTATTGGTGGCATCGGCGGTTCTGTTGTGGTGACCCGAGTGGTGAATCCTGGCATTCCGGGAACGGTGAACTGGTTCATCGAGTTTGGCGGCTCGCTGGCGGGAACGGATGTCGCATCATTAGCGGTCGTCGCGGGAAGCGCGGTGACACCCACATTTACCGAAGTGGTGAAGGGGAATACGAATTCAGTGGGCATCGCCGCGGGTGCGGCGATTGTGCTCGACGGCAGTCTGACTGTCGGCAACAAGGCCCTCGCACTCAATACGGCCTCGGGTCAGGGGAGCGGGTTTGTTGGCGAGCAAGAAGCGTTCGGCAAGGGGCATGGCAGTGTCATCGCGACGAACGGCACGAGCACTTGGGGTACGGGCGAAACGCCCTTCACGTTCACCTATGCGGCGGCGAACCAGTTGCTTAGCTTCGGCGCTACGAGCACGGGTTCGCTCGCATTCAACTCCACGATTACGAACGTGACGACGGTGGGCGGCATCAGCAAAGTCGGCGAAGGCACGTTGACGCTGGGTGGCAATGCCACGAACTTCCTGGCCGGCACATCGTTCGTAAACGATGGCGAGTTGATTCTCGACAAGACACCGGGCATGGATGTCTTCAACTTCGGCACAATCCAGGTTGGCGACAACGTGGGTGCGGGTATCGATCGGTTGACGTTGAATCGCAGCGAACAAATTGCTCACAACGTGACGGTGAATGTGCAAACCACGGGTTTGCTGCAAACCACGGCCAATCAGGCTGCTTCGACGACTAATGAAGAACGGACGTTTACGATTGGTGCGACAGCGGGACAATACCGCATCACGGTTGGCGCCGAGACCACCGGCGATCTGGCTTTCAACGCCAGCGCGGCGACCGTGCAAGCGGCGCTCAACGCGCTCCCTGGCATCGCGGCGACGGGGAGTGTGCGTGTCAATTTTGTCAGTCCGGCAGCCAACACGCTCACCTATCTGGTCACGTTCATCGGTGGTTTTGCTGGCACGAATCTGGCAAGTGCGTTTAGCGTCGCCAACGGCACTGCAGCGCTTTCCGGCGGTTCCGGAATCACCGCCGTGGGTACGGTTACGGACGGTGGCGGCACGGGGCGCGAAACGTTGCAAACAACGCCGACGCTTGTCATCGGCAGCGGCTCGGCAGCCGGTGATATCAGCCTGGCGACGAACTCGACGTTGGTACTCGGCGCGAATTTGAACGTCACGCTCTTCCCCGGCGCTGTTCCGGCGGCAGGGAGCGGCGCGAGAATCGACGGCGGCACGATTCAGCTGATCTCACCAAATCAAGCGACAACGCAGCGAACATTCACCGTGGCCGATAGTGCGGCCGTCAACGATTTGGTGATCACTTCGCAGATCAGTGATGGTTTCGCGGTGGGTGGCATTATCAAGGCGACGGCGAACAGCCGGTTGGTGCTCGATAATGTGACGGACAATACCGACTTCACCGGCGCGGTGAATGTGAATGCGGGTGCGCTGCGCATCAAGCAAGGCAGCGGCCTGGGCGCCGTGGCTGGCGGCGTCGTCGTCGCTGCGACAGGTGTATTGGAAATGGATGGGAGCCTGGCGATTGGCGCGGAGGCGTTGTCGCTGGCGGGAAGCGGCATCAGCAGCACCGACGACATCGCGAGCGAATCCGGCGAAACCGGCATGTTGGCCTTGGTGAACGCCAATCCCAACGCCAGCCGGCTGGACTCAGGTGCGTTGCGCGTGGTCAACGGCGATGTTTCGTGGGCCGGCAATGTCACGATTGCAGCGGGCAACACCGTGATCAGCGTCGACGACACGGACAGCTTGAATCTGAGCGGCGTCTTGGCCTTGGGTGCGAACATCACGGTGAAGAGTGGTCTCGGCACGTTGCAGCTTTCGGGCGCTGCATCGAACACCGGCACCGGCGTCTTTCATCATTATCAAGGCACTTTGCAGCTGAATAAGTCGGGGACCGCTATTGCGATTCCAGGGAGCGTCCTCATTGGCGATTCGCTGGGTGGCAACGATGGCGACCTGCTTACGTATGCAGCGACAGCTGGCGTGAATCAGATTGCCGACGGTGCGACGGTCACCATCCTTAGCAGCGGCAACTTGGATCTCAGCGCTGCGACGGCGGGCAGCAACGAAACGGTGTCGATCACCGTGCCGGCCACCGTCAACAACTTCTTCCTCAACTTCAATGGTTTCCTGACACAGCAGCTGACCCGCGCCACGGCAACCGGCGCAACACTGCAAGCAGCGCTCGAAGCAATTCCGTCGATCGGCACAGGTAATGTCTCAGTCACCGGAGTCGCCGGCGGACCTTATACGGTGACATTCCAAGGGAATTTGGCACAGGCCGATGTGAGTGGGATCACTGCCGTGGTCACCAACGGCTCGGGTGCCTTTACGATTACACCAACCAATGGTGCGCCGACGGAAAGTCTCGGCGCCCTGGTGTTGGCCAGCGGCGCGGGACAAGCAGCCAATGTGAACCTAGGCGCCGACAACACGCTGGCCGCACTCGGTAACGTGAGTGTCTTTGGACATGCTGCCGCCGATACGACCGTCGCGATTTCAGCGGGCCGCTGGGATATGGGGACGGCAACCCGCACGTTTACAGTCAACGAAACAGCGGCGGCAACGGAATTGGATTTCGCTGCTTCGCTGCTCGGCAGCAACGCGGCTGGGCTAGTCAAGGCAGGCGCGGGTGTGCTGGAAATGACCGGCACGTCGAGCAACACCTATGCAGGCACTACTGCAGTCAATGAAGGCACATTCGTTCTCAACCGCAACCTCACCGGTTCTAACGGCTCGTTGATCATCAACAACTTGACCATCGGTGATAACATCGGTGGGCCGCTGGATGATGTTGTCCGCTATGGAGCTGCTGCCGCGTCTGCAACGGGGGCCAATCAGTTGGCCGATACCGTCGGCGTGACCGTCAACAGTACCGGTTGGTTCGACTTGAATAACAAATCGGACGTACTCGGCGCGGCGCCGGTGCATGGCAATCCGGCAACGGCGACGAGCGCTTTAGCACTTGTAATTGGTCCGTCCTTCAGCGCGCTGGTTTCGACCGGCGCGGGCACCATGACCATGTTGGGCAACATCGGCGTCACGGCCGTAGCCAGCATCAATCAAACGGCAGCTATGACCGGCGCTGAGATCTCCGGTTCATTGAACATCGGTGGCGGCATTCGCAATGTCACGACGGTCGACACGCTGGCCGACGAAGAATTGATCATTTCGGCGTCGATCGCCAGCGGCATTTCGGCCGGCTTGACGGAAGGTTTCGTCAGCAGCACTTCCATCGATGCCACGACGCCGAACCCGGGTGGCCCGACGCAGTTGTATCCAAGGTCGGGTGAAGTTGCGACCTTGCCCCCTTGGACCGGCAATCAAACTTGGATCTATACGGGCCAGTTCTTCGATGCGGATGGAATCTTCGCCTTCGCGGAGAATATCGACGATGTCGTGCAAGTGTATATCGACGGTGTATTGCGACTGAACAACGGCACGTTCAACGTGGCCACCACCACCGGCAGCACAACGGGCGGCAATGCAACAGCCGTTGGAACGGTTGCCAATGCGAACACTGTGGGCGGCACGACGAATTTCGGGATGGGTCCGAACGGCGACGGTTGGCATAACATCGAGTTCCGCTGGTTCAACGGCGGCGGTGGAGCGGGCGCTGTCGCCAGCACGGCGGGCGCCGGTGCACCGAACTGGCTGTCGACATTCGGATTTGGCCTGAATGCGGGTCCGGCCAACTTGACCTCGGTCGATGCGGCCAACTACGTCATCCCCATGGATCCAGGTGATGCGAGCTTGTTCCGCTCGGTCGCGGGCAGCCTCGTCACAGGCGGCTTGGGCAAGATCGTCCTGTCTGGCAACAATACCTATACCGGCTCGACCACGATCAACAATCGCGAGACGGTGGTGCGCGGCAGCCTGACCGGCACGAGCGCGATCACGGTGACTGCGGTTTCACCGCTCGCCACCGGCGTAGGAGCGACCCTGACCATCGATGATTCGCAAGGAGCGCCGAATGCCAATCGCCTCAACAACACCGCCGCGCTAACGATGACGGGCGGTACGTTCGGCATTCCGACGGTCTTCAACTACATCGGCAATGCGGCGAACTCCAGCGAAACGTTTGGCGCTACGACACTGACGACGGGCGGCTTCTCGGTCTTCCGTTCGACGACAACCGGCGTTGGGCAAAATACGATCACGAGCGCTAACCTGACCCGCGGCGGCGTCAATACATTCGCCAGCTTCGTGGGTGAGAATGACGATCTGGGGACAGCCGATAACAAGCTGATCTTCACTGGATTAGCAGGAACACCGATCGCACCGACGCTCATTCCTTATGGCACGGTGACCGGTGCGAACGGCCTGGTTCGCGAAGCAGTGCACGATACGAGCAATGGTGTGCACGCCGCGACGGTCAAGACTAGTCTCAACGATCCGACGCTCGTTGCCACCGACATTGTGCGGCTCACCAAGAGCGAAGTGATTACCACGCCCAAAACCGTGGCCGGGCTGATCATCGCGGGCGACAACATCACGATCAGTGGTGTTGGTGGTTTGACCGTGACCAGCGGTTCGGTTTGGATGAACGGCTCTGGGTCAGCCCAATCGACCATCAGCACGCCGCTGACGCTCGGCGTGACCGCTGCAGAGAGCTTCGTGCAAGTCGATGAAGGGAACACGCTGACCATCAGCAGCGCGCTGGATTTTGCCGGGGCGGCCAACACGCTTCGCAAGCGAGGGTTTGGCACGCTGACGTTGTCGGGAGCCAATACCACGAGCCTGGTTGGCTTGATTTCAATCGAACAAGGTGTGCTCCGCGCGGGAAGCGACGATGCTCTTGGCGTGACTGCTCAAGGCACCACGGTGCTGAACGGTGCGACGTTGGAAATCGCCGGCGGTTTGACATTGGGCGCAGCCGGCAATAACGAGAACATTTCGGTGAACGGCAACGGTGTGAACAACACCGGCGCAGTTCGCCTGGCCGCCGACGCTGTTTCCGGCAGCACGATTGGCGTTAACGGAACGCAGACCGCCGTCACCGTGAGTTCTGCGTCGATCATCAATACCGGGTCGACGGGCCTGCTCCTCACGATCAATGGCGCAATTGCCAACGGCCAAACCCTCACCAAGATTGGCTCGGGCGATGTGACGTTAGCCGGATCAACTGCCAACGGCGCGAACATTACAATTGCACAAGGCAACGTGAACCTGGCGAAGACGGCCGCAGTTGCCGCTGCCGCCACGTTAACGATCGGTACCGACCTGGGGGGCGACAATGTTCAGACTGCAACGGTAACGGGTGTTGCTGGTCAATCGGCGACCGTGGTGATTGCCAGCACGGGCAGCCTGGATCTCAACGGCATTAACTTCACGGCCGCAGCCTTGACGATGTCCGTCGGTACCAGCGTTAGCGCCGATGTATTCAGTTCGACCGGCACACCGACGCTGACCATGGGTGGCAACATCACGCAGCAGTTTGCTGCGGGCACGAGTGCCAATGCAAATGGAGTGGCTCCAGCAGCGACGATTGCATCGAGTGTGATTTTGAATTTGGGAAATGCCAATCGCACGATCACGACGGCCTTGCGGACCAGCCTGGCCGCGTTGCCTGCGGATTCGAGCATCCTGATTCCCGCTACTGATGCTTTGGTGATCAATGCAGCCATCAATGCGGGTGGCGCGACGGGCGCGATTACGAGCGCGGGAACGGGGCGATTAGTGTTGGCCGGCCCTGGCAGTGCGTTTACTGCCGCGACGGTGTTGTCCGTGGGCGCGACCTCGGTCGTCACGCTACGCAATGCAGGAGCGCTCGATGGAGCGAATGGCCTCGGAATTACGGTGGCCGCGGGAGGGACACTCGAATACGACGTCGCGGGTGCGCTGTCCGCGAATACCGCCAGCAAGAACTTGACGCTCAACGGCGGCGGCACTGCCGACAATGTCGGCGGTGGTTTGACGACGGCCTTGGGCTTGGGTGCGTTGCGAGTTGCGCAAGGCAATCCGATTCTGACAGGGGCTGTGAACTTTGCGAGCGCGACGAACCTGTATGTCCCCGTCGCGACGAGCACGTTGACGTTTACCGGCGCGGTGACAATTACCGGCGCGGTGACAGCACAAACGCTCGGGCCCGGCACGGTGGACTTTCAGAACACCATCACCGGCACCGCGGCGGGCGCGATCTTTCAAGCGAATGGCGCAACGGTGCGACTGTCGGGATCAGGAGTTGTTTCGACCAACGTGGCAACCGTGTCCGTCGTCAACGGCGGCACTTTCCACATCAGCAATGTTGCGAGCAGCAACGCAAACCGCGTCATTGACGGCGCGGCAATCAGTTTGAGTGGTGGCCGACTGTTGTTCGAAGGCAATGCAGCGGGTAGCACCGAAACGTTGGGGAATGTCACGGTTGCCACGAACTTTGCCAATGCGATCGAGTCGAAGACAAATGGCGGTACGAACGCCCTGACCTTGGGCACGATCACCTACGGCTCGGGTACCACGCTCCGGTTCATCGGCTCGGGCACCGATCTCGGCGCCGGCAACGTCATCACATCCACCAGTGCGCTGAACGTTGGCGGCATTATTCCACGCAGCACGGTCGTCTCGGCCGCGGGACAACTCGATTTGGCCACGCAATCGGGAACCCAAATCGTGCCTCTGCCTGCCGGTAGCTATTACACCGGTCCGCTCAGCGGCGCAACGGCTGGGCAGTTTGTGTTGATCACGACCAACGATGCCAGCGGCGCTCCCGCGACAACGCTCGGCGGCGTGTTGGTCCGCGGCGGCGTAACCGTCAGCGGCGCTGGGACCTTGAATACCAATGTGCTGGCCAGTGATGGCGGTATGAACGTGGTATCCGTCGCTTTCAACAGCGGCGTGGAAACGATGGTCACCGTGGAAGACGGCTCGCTCGACATGCAGGGGCTGATTGCGGGCAACACTGCTCTGACAAAATCGGGCCGCGGCGATTTGCGGCTCAGCGGCAACGCGGGCGCAAATACCTACACCGGCGCCACGTTGATCAGCGAAGGAACGCTCACCGTTGCCAAGTCGAGCGGTTTGAGCACCAGTGCGACGTCTTTAACCGGCGGCGGCTACAACCTCAATGGCACACTCGCCGGCGTGACCAACACTGCGATCATCGTCGATGGTGGCGGCACGGGCATCAACGTCGGCAATGCGCCGCTCACGATTACGGCCTTCCATGGCCTGGGCGCTTTGAGCGGCTCGCTGCAAAGCATGAACGGCAGCAATACCTGGGGAACAGGCACGACAGCGATCACCCTGGGCAGCGTTACCTCGGTGCGGGTCGCGGGGGGCAGCTTGACGCTTAATGCAACCGTGGCCGGTGCAGCGAATCAGAACCTGGTGAAGTTCGGCGCAGGTACGCTCGTGCTCGCGGGTACCACAGCCAACACTTATGCCGGCAGCACCGAGCTGCTCGACGGTTCGCTCACGCTGGCCAAGTCGGCCGCCGTGGCTGCGATTCCGGGCGCGAATCTGGTGATCAATCCGGGTCTGACTGTGAATGTTGGCCCCGGCGTTGGTTTGACGGCAGCGTTCGACAATGCGATCGCTGGTGGCGCGAGCATCCGCTTGCTGGCAGGGGCGACGCTCGATCTGGGTGGCCGCAACTCGGCGGCGACAGACATCACGCTGCACGGCGCGACCATTAACACGGGGGGCGGCGTGCTGACAATGAGCGGCAACGTGTTCGTGAATGACAGTTCGAGTTCGTCCGTCATCCATGGCGTTCTGAATTTGACGAACGCAGCGCGAACCTTCTTTGTTGCCGACGGCAGCCACGCCGACGATCTCGTGATCCATGCCGCGATTACCGGCGGTGGCGCGACGAACGCGAATATCACCAAGGCCGGTTTGGGAACGATGGTTCTGACCGAAGCCAATACGTACCAGGGAAGCACGGTCGTCAATTTCGGCACTCTGGAATTGCGCAACTCGTTGGCCTTGGGCGCAGTCGACGCGGCACCCGCCGCACTCACACCCTTCGCGAATACTGCCGTCAACGGTACGACGGTCGCGGCTAATGCCACGTTGCGATTGAACAGCAACGGCGGCGCAGCGATCGCAGTGGCTAACGAAGTGCTGACGCTGAATGCCAGCCCGTTCACCACCGTCAACAATGGCATGTCGCTGCAGAGCACTGCCGGAGCCAACAGCTGGAGCGGACCGATTGTCCTCGCCAGTGGCTTGCTCGGCGCCTTGGTGGCGATTGAAACGAGTTCGGATCTCAAGCTTGCCGGGCCCGTGCTGAATTTGCTCACGTCGGCGAATCCGGTGGGCCTGGCGAAGTTCGGCGCGGGCACGCTGACCTTCACGGGAGGCGACGCGAATGCTTACTTGGGCGGAACAAACGTCAACGTGGGAACTCTGGCACTCGACAAGACGAACGCCGCGCCCTTTGGCGGCAATGTTACGGTCAGCGCGGGGGCCACGCTGAGTCTGCTACAAGCAAATCAATTGCCGGATACATCCAGCGTGGTGCTGCAAGGGAATGCCGTGCTGAATCTGAACGGATTCAACGACACCGTCGGTACCCTGACGTTGACCAGCGGCACCTTGGCTGCGAACGCCACATTGTTGAATACTGGCGCGGCAATGCTGACGCTGAATAGCGACCTGTATCTCGATGCGACTGGCACCGGTGCGACGGCTGCATTGATCGCCGGCAATCTTGGTCTGGGCTCGGCGAATCGAGAGCTCAATGTGGGCGAGCAAGGAACCGGCGCCGATCTGACAATCAGCGCGGTCATCAGCGGCAGCGCCACGGCCAATTTGATCAAGCTGAACGACGGCACGTTGGTCTTGGCTGCCCCTGCGATCGACACCTACACCGGCGACACTTCCGTCGCGCAAGGCACGCTGTGGGTTAACGGCACGACGAATGTGGCCAGCGATTTCATCGTTGGTCAACAGGCCACCTTGGGCGGCTCGGGTACGATTGGCGGCATGGTGACTGCGGTCGCTGGCGTCGGCGCCATTGCCGGCGGCAATGTCAGCCCCGGCAACGACAACACGGCTATCCTTTCGCAAGGCGGCGATCTCACGCTGAACACGTTGTCGCTGTTCTCGATCGAAATCAACGGTACGACGCCGGGCACTAATCATGACCGCCTGGACGTGACGGCGCCTGCCAGCACAGTAACGCTCGGCAACGCAACGCTCACGCTTGGCGGCAGCCATGTTCCACCGGTCGCGCCGGCCCAAGCGGTCGTGCTGATTAACAACGCTGGCACCGATGCTGTGGTCGGCACCTTCGACGGATTGCCGGAAGGAGCTGCGATTCCATTCAATGGCGGGACATTCTTCATTACTTATGCCGGCGGCGACGGCAACGATGTGGTGCTGAACAACCAACCCGTTCTGTCCGGCACGAATGGCGCCGACACGCTCATCATCACGGCCACCGCGACCGGTTACAGCTACACCCTGAACGCCGATCCCACGGTGAATGTCGTCGGCACGCTGCCGCTGACTTTCCATGGCTTGGACGGCGACGACGTGGTGATCGTCAACACCGATGCGGTGTTCCCGATTCCTGCGATCACGTACAACGGCGGGGCGCACGATGTGCCGTTGACGGCCGGCGCCGATCCGGAAGATGGCGATGTGCTGGTGGTCAACGGCGTGACCGCGCTCACCGCAACTTACCTGGCCGAAGGCACAGTCGATGCCAACGACAACAATGGCGCGGTGACGATTGCTGGCCAAAACACTATCACGTTTGGTCAACTCGAACCACGGCTCGACTTGATTGGCTTCGGCACGGTGAATATCCATCTGCCCAATGCCAACGATGTGATTAATATCGCCGACGGCCTCGATGCCGATACGAATCTGCTGCCGGTCTTGTCGGTCAGTGGCGCCTCCGGCCTGGTTCCGTTCGAAGGAATCAACGTCCGGAACACCACAAACGTAATTATTAACACCATCACTGGTGGCAGCGATGGGAACGACACCGTCACCATCAATTCGGGTACGACCGCGCACGGCAATACGAATTTGTCGATCGCCACGGGCACGGGGACCGATATCGTCACGGTCAGCGGAGCGCTGACAGTCGCGGGTGACATCAGCATCACTTCGCAGCAAATTGCCGTGAACGCCACGCTGACCGCAGGTGCGACCAATACGGTCACGCTGAATGCGGGCGCGGGTGCGATCGCGACATCGGGCGCTGGCATTGATGTAATCGCTCAACTGCTGGTTGCCACCGGCGCTCTGGGTGTCGATCTCGATACCACCGTCAACCAACTTACGGCTTCGAGTACGAATTCGCCGATTGCCATTCGCGAAACGAACGGCCTGGCCGTGAATACGGTCAATGCGGGAACGGGAGCGGCGACGCTTACGCTCGCGGCCGGAGCGATTACCGACAACAACGGCGCGGGCACGCTCAACGTTACGGCTGGATTGCTCAACGCGACTGGCCCAACGGGCATTGATCTTGATACTGCCGTCGCGCAGTTGACGGCAGCCAGCACCAACGCCGCGATCACGATTCGCGAGTCCAACGGTGTCGCTGTGAACACCGTAAATGCGGGAACTGGAACCGTGACGCTGACTCTAGCTGCCGGCGCGATTGCCGATAACAACGGCGCGGGCACGCTCAATGTCACGGCTGGCTTGCTGGATGCTACCGGTCCAGCGGGGATCGATCTCGACACTGCCGTTGCACAACTCACTGCAGCCGGCACCAACTCCGCGATCACGATTCGTGAAACGAATGGCGTAGCGGTGAACACGGTGACTGCGGGTGCCGGCGCCGTCACGCTGGTTCTTGCCGCGGGCGCCGTCACCGACAATAACGGCGCGGGCACACTCAACGTCACCGCTGGTCTACTCGATGCGACTGCACCCGCAGGGGTAGATCTCGATACCGCCATCACGCAACTTTCAGCGGCTAGCACCAATGCTGCGATCACCATTCGCGAGACGAATGGCGTCGCGGTGAACACGGTCAATGCAGGTACCGGAACAGTCACGTTGACGCTGACGGCTGGAGCCATCACGGACAACAACGGCTCGGGCACGCTGAACGTTACCGCTGGTCTGCTCAACGCTTCGGGGCCCGCGGGTATCGATCTCGACACTGCCATCACGCAACTCACTTCAGCCAGCACCAACGCAGCGATCAGTATTCGCGAGTCGAACGGCGTCGCGGTGAATACCATCAATGCCGGCACGGGCACGGCGACGCTCACGCTGACGGCTGGCGCCATCACCGACAACAACGGTGCGGGAACGCTGAACGTTACCGCTGGTCTGCTCAACGCTACGGGGCCTGCGGGCATCGAACTCGACACCGCGATCACACAGCTGACTGCGGCCAGCACCAATGCAACGATTACAATTCGCGAGACGAACGACGTTGCGATTAATACAGTTAACGCGGGTACTGGCAACGTGACGGTTACGCTGACGGCTGGCGCTATCACCGATAACAACGGCACGGGCACGCTCAATGTCACTGCTGGTTTGCTGGATGCTACTGGCCCAACGGGTATCGATCTCGATACGGCGATTACTCAGCTCACCGCCGCCAGCGCCAATGCTGCGATCACCATTCGCGAGTCGAACGGCGTCGCGGTGAACACGGTCAACGCTGGCACAGGGACTGTCACGCTGGTGCTTGCTGCTGGCGCGATTACGGACAACAACGGCACGGGCACGCTGAACGTCACCGCTGGTTTGCTGGATGCAACTGCCCCAACCGGAATTGACCTCGATGCGGCCATCGCGCAACTCACCGCTGCGTCAACGAATGCCGCAATCACCATTCGCGAATCGAATGGAGTGGCGGTCAACACGGTCAATGCAGGGACTGGAAATGTCGCGCTGATCCTCACTGCGGGAGCCATCACCGACAACAACGGAGCCGGCACGCTGAACGTTACTGCCGATCTACTCACGGCGACCGGTCCGGCAGGCATCGATCTGGATACCGCCATCACGCAAATCACTGCCAGCAGCACCAATAGTGCAATTACCCTTCGCGAATCCAATGGTTTGGCCGTCAACACGGTCAATGCGGGAACGGGCGCGGTGATTCTGGCGCTGACCGCTGGAGCCATCACCGATAACGATGCCGATGGCAATGATGGTGCGAACATCAATGTCACTGCAGGCTCCGCAGCGCTAGTCGCGGCGAGCGGTGTCGGTAGTGTTGATTCGTTGGAAACGGCGATCTCGCAACTGGCGGTAGAAAACGCCACAAACAACATTGTCATCTTCAATACCGTGGGTGGTTTGCTCACGCTGACTAATCTGTCACCCGTTGCCGGGGGCTTCGCTGTGCGGAACCTCGGAGGTTCGACCACCATCGTCAACAAGAGCGGAGGCCTGACCGCAGCGACGAATGTTTCCTCGACAGGTGCAGTCGTTTTGAACGCGACCGATGCAGCCGCGGCTGGCCAGAACCTGACGGTGAACGGCGGCGTAACCGTGCAATCGACCACGAACTCCGTCACATTGAACGCCGGCGATAACTTGACGCTGGCGGCAACAAGCCTCGTCAGTGGCTTCACTGATGTGGTGCTGAATGCCGATCAACCTGCTGATGCCGACGTAGGAACCGGCACGCTCGTTATCCTGGCTGGAACGATTACGGCCGGCACGGCAGCAAGTGGCGACGGCAATTTTGTCATCAATCTCGGCGCCGACGACGACACGTTGACCGCAAACGGAGCAACCCCGGCGACACTGAACGCGGCCGGCGATGAAGTTCGGATTGCGGGTGGCGCTGGCGCCGATGTCTTCAATCTGGGTAACGGCGTGAGCACGGCAGCAATCACCGCCGCGATCACGCGTGTGCAAGGCTTTGATTTTGGCGGCACGGAAGGCGCCGCCGCCGACCTGGGTGACACCTTCAATATCCGGATCAGCACGACCACGCCGTTTGAAATTGAGGGCGATAATCCGACGGTACCGCCGGGCGACATCTTGAACATCGATTTCACGGGTGTCGTCGGCGCTGCAACGGAATCTCATGGCATTCCCGATACGACGATTTCGGCCACGGGCTTCCTGGGAATCACGTATCGCGAGATCGAAACGAACAACGCCTTTGCGGGCAGCGTCAACCATGTGTTCGATCTGAATAACTTCCCGACGGGCAACGTGTTCGATGTGCAATTGCTTGACGCGAACACGCTGCAAGTCGCGCTCGATGGCAACGTGGTATTCCAAGGTGGCGACGACAACGTGAACTCGCTCACCTTCGCCGGTCGTGCAGGCACGAACGACGCTGTTCGCGTTCACGGGCTCGCCGGAGGACAACTGCCGAGCGAAGCTGGCGCGCTCGCGGGCGCAGGTTCGTTGCCCACAGTCGACGGCTCGCGCAAGAGTGTGACGACGGCCTTCACCAACGCTCAGCGTTCGTTGCCTGGTTCAACGAACCCGCCTGCGATTTACTTCGATGGCCGCGGCGGCATCGACTCGATCGTGCTCGACGCGACGACGGGCCGCGACGTCGCGTACTTCGCCGATAGTTCCGTTGCCGGCGCTGGCGATCTGAGCGTGCAAGCTGCTGGTGGTCCAGCAATTGGTTTCGCGGCCACCTTCCGTAATTTGGAAAGCGTGCATGTGCTTGCTCGCAATGGCGCCGGTTCGAGGTTGCTCGTCGATGCGAGCAGCTCCGCAGCGACCGCCAATCTAAGCCTGACGAATATTAGCGATCCTGCGGCTCCGCTGTTCGATGCGACCAATCCCGTCAACAACACACTGTTGCTGGGTGGCTCGGTAGGCTTGGTCTTTGCCGGCGCTTCGCAGCTGCTGGGTGACGGCGGCGTGCTGCCGACCAACTTCGGCGGCTTCCAAAATGTGACGGTTCGGGGTGGCGCTGGCTCTGAGTTGATCGACGCCGTCAGTGTCGACGGCTCACCGTCGATCGGCGGCGGAGCACTCCTCGGTCTAACTTTGGACGGCGGCAGCACTCGCAACCTGGCCGATGTGGAAGTGGTCGCCGATACGGCGGCCGACACCATTCGACTCAGCAGCTTGCCCAGCACTGCGACCGCGCTACTCGTGGGCCGCGGAGGGAGTGATACGTTCCAGCTGTATGACCTTGCCAACACCGTCGACAACATCGCGGGCCAGGTGGTGGTCGATGGCAGCGACGGCAACGTGGCGAACAACAACGATCAATTGGTGATTGTCGATAGTGGCGACTTGATGGGTGATAATGTCATTATCGATCGGTTCGGCCAAACGGCGCCCAACTATCGGATTGATGGCATTACGTCGGCAGTGGCCAATGACATCATCTATCGCAACATCGATTCGCTGACGCTCACAGCGACGGCTGGTAACGATGTGATCGACGCGCAGTTTGCTGCGTTCGCGACTCACAATCACGACTTAAATACCGTCTCGCTCAGCGGCTGGACGGGCGCCGATCAATTCCTGCTGTTTACGTCCGACCAGTTCGGCGGCACCGGCGTCGACGTCACACCCACCGGCATGCCGACAGGCCTCGCGAGCATCAGTCTCTATGGTGATGCTCCTGGTAATCCGAATGCCGGCGATGGCAACGACATCTTCGGCGCAACACCGGCGGGAGTGACTGGCACTGGCTTCATGAATGTCGGTCTGGTCGTACCGGATAGCACACGCATGATTCGGCCCAGCGCTTCAACCAGCATTGCGATCGACGGTGGTCGCCCAACTGGCCCGGTGACGCCGGTCGGTGATACGGTCGGCGACGTGCACAACGTCGATATCAGCGCGCTCCCCAACACGAATTCGGTGGTCGTTTCGACGTATTCGCCGGGAACGGTGATTGCGCTCGGCATTCAGCCGCTAACCTGGACCGAGATTGAAGACATCAATCTCGTCGACCAGGGCAAGCTGACCAACTTGCAAATGGGAGATTTGTTCGCACGGACCACGTCCGGCGCCGATTTAGTTCAATTGACACGCAATCCGACGGCTCTCAATCCGAATCAGGTACGTCTACGGATCACGGCGACAATCGCTAACTACAGCGTTTCTGGCAAGACGCTGATTTATGGTGGCGGTTCGAACGACAACATCACACAGGCCAACCTGACCGTACCTGCCGAGTTCTACGGCGAAGGTGGCGACGACGTCTTGAGCGGTGCAACCAACAACGATTGGCTCGTGGGCGGCATCGGCAACGACCGAATCAATGGCGGCGCTGGCGACAATGTGATTTGGGGCGACAACGCACCCACCAATCCCGGCGATCCAACTCCACAGGATGGCGCTGTGGGCGGCGACGATATCCTCAGCGGTCTGGGAGGCAGCGATGTGTTCTATGCCGGCGCTGGGAATGATCAGGTCAGCGCGGGCGGCGGCAACGACTATGTCTCAGGCGGGCAAGGAAACGACACGCTCGACGGCAACGAAGGCGACGATCGAGTTTATGGCGGCACGGGCAACGATGTCATCAGTGGCCATACGGGGAATGACCTGTTGGCGGGCAACGCGGGCGACGACAGGCTGTATGGCAACGTCGGCAACGACGTTCTCTTCGGCGGCGGCGGCATCGATCTCGTCGACGCCGGCGACGGCAACGATTTGCTGGTCAGCGGCAGCGTCGATAACGAAAGCAGTTCCTGGACGGCATTGCCCACCGTGGGCACTTATAGCGCTGCCACGTACTCTAATCCCGCCGACAACGATGCCGCCTTGATCATGTTGCTCGCGCAGTGGGGCACGTCGAACAATCGCAGCTCGATTGGCGCCATTTCGCACGATGGCCTGAACGACGATCTCATCGGCAGCTTGGGCGACGACGACTTCTGCTGGGAAGTTCCTGATGTGTTGGACAATCCGCCCGGGCTGGCGCCGTCCGATTTCAATGCCTTTGGCATGGGGAACGACGAACGTTTCGGTCCACCGGCATAAGCATCACATCCAAGTTTGTGAAAACTTGACGATCTCATCGTAAGCAATGAGATCGTGCGCCGTGTGTGAGAGTGGGCGGATTAGTCTCTTGAGGATCTGATCCGGTAGCACCCAGACATACGGATTCTTGGCAATCACACAATCCAAACTTTCGTCGAATCGTTCTTCAAACACGTGGAACAGATAGTTCTTGCTGATTTGCTCGCGTTGCGAAAAATGCGATTCCGGCACGGGCGTTTTCAGCACCGGAACCGGAATCGCCGGACGCCCCAAGCACTCGACCACGTTGCGGGCCGCAGCATTGAGCCAGTCCTCTGCTTCGCCCGCGGTTTCCGTGTCGCCCGGTGATGGCTGCCGCCGTTTGGTCATGGGCAAGGTATAGCTGCCCCATTCTTCGCTGTAGACCAGGAGCACCTCGTTCTTGGCATTGCGAATGAGCGTTACTGCAACATCGATAGTTGTCATGGCAGGTCACTTTCTAAGGAGGTGATCGACTTCAAGTTTCCCAACGTACGCTATCTGGCCACTGCCTGCAGGCAAGCTCTCAGCGCTGCTGCTTCGGTGGACAATTCTGGTTCGTCGACTCCATGCGACTTTCTGGCAATCATTCGGACCGCATCGGCGGGAAATTGCTTCGCATCGAGCGGCTTGGCCACGAATTTTCCCGGAAAACGATTGGCCGCGGTGGCAAAGGACGATTCCGTTGCCAGCCCCACTCCCCAGCCCGCCGCTGCGAACTCGAGAATCGACTGCCACCCCCCGGTTTCGAGCACAACATCGACGAATTGCGCAGTGGCCTTGTGCATCCATTCATCGAATTGTTGCCGACGCGCAGCATCGGGTTCCGGCAGAATAAAGGGGAGCCCGACCAGGTCCCTAGCGGCGACGGGGCGGTCCACTGGCAGAGCCTGCCATTGCTTGGCCCAACTTGCTTTCGCAGCTGGATTGGCCACGAGTACGAACCGGTCTGTGAAAATTGTTTCGATGTAAAGTTCCATCCGAGCGATCCGCTGAATGGTGGCCTCGCTGTCCGTAACCATTGCCAGATCAAATTGGCCCCCAGCGACACCTTCGATACGAGCTTTGCCGCGAGGTGTGGACACTTGCACGCGACAATCGCAGCGTTCCTTCAGAAACTGCTCGACTGCCGATTTCACAAACGCCGTTGCAGCCTGCTGGCCGCAGGCGATCGCCACAGCCGGCTTCGCAGGCTGTTGACCGGTTACAAACGATTCCATTTGATCGTAGCGGCGGACCAGGTCTGCGACCACGCCGCGCACGCGTAGTCCTTCGGCAGTTAACTTCCAGCGCTTTCCCTGCAGCAACAACCACGGCTGGCGATTTCGCTCAGCCGTCGATCGTCGCAGCGCGGAGAGCCGCTTGGAAATTGTCGGTTGCGAAATTTCGAGTTTGGCAGCCGCCGACGTTGCATCTCCCTCGAAGTCGGCGAGGCAGGCAAATGTTTGCAGCAGTTCGAGGGGAATGTGTTCTAATCGCGTCATTGTTCGAAGGAAGAATTGAAGAGGACATGCACTTGAAGTTTCGGTGGCTACTGGCTACGATCAGTGTATTCGACATAAGTTGATTTTTCAAGAACAATTCTTATCTGGAATTGTTTGCTGACGGGCTCGCGATCCGCCGGTCTGCTAGAAATGAGCCGCATGAGAGTTTCGGAAGCTGGGCTGGCGGTGATCACACGCGTCGTCGCGCAGGGCAACACCGAGTATCTGACCCAATGGAACGACAAGTGGCGAACCTACGCCTTGATTGGCGGACACCGTGAGGTGGGTGAGTCATTTCGGGACTGCTGTATTCGCGAAATCGAAGAGGAGCTCGGACTGCAACGTGAAGTCGACTTTAAAGTGGCGGCCGTGCCCCTCGGTCCGCGACTGGAATACACTGATCATTCAGGCTCTACGCAAGTGACAACGAAATACATCTTTGAATTCTTTGAAACGATACTTGAGAAGCAAGTGTCGATTGATCCCAATAACTGTTGGATACGCATTGACGAGGCTCTAAGCGGCCGAGCTGAAAACGGCTGTGTAATTGCGGAACAAGTGAGAAGGGCCATACTTCATAATCGGTGCGGATAAGTTTTTTGTAGTGCGATTGCACAAAATTGGAACTCTACTATGTCGGTTTTCTGGCTCCTGGCCGCCAAAGAATCGTTGCGAGCTGCTTTGAATGGCAGCACAGTTGGGTTTGAACCCTGGATCGAGCGGATCGACGCGGTACTCGTCGAGGCATTTGCAAAACAAACGATCCTGGTCCGTGATTACTTCCGCGGATACCGGGAGTTTTACGGCATCGTCATTCTGTTTGTAGAAGTTCATCCCACCAATGAGTCCTCGCCGGGGCGTTTTCAGTCACCAGGGACCTACATTGTCAAGGTTGCGTTTGACAACGCGCAACCCGCGCTGCAGAAAGAGATCGCGGCGTGGAATAAATCTCGTCCCAAGCACTTGCGCTCCGACAGTGTCTTTGTGTCGCTGGAAGCGCATCCCGACGACAAGAATCCCAAGCTGTTAGTTTATGGAGACGCGCAAGCCGGCTTGGGGGGGCGTAACGTCGTCAGCCTCGAGTATGCTTGGACGCAGTCGTGCCGTTTTGGTGTGCCGCTGCCGGAATCGATCGATCGGGAATTACGTACGCTCTATGACCGCATGGGAGCGCACTTTTTTCCGCATGCTCACTTAGAACCTGCCTCCAAGTATTTG
Organism: uncultured Pirellulaceae bacterium; assembly: GCA_964394305.1. Taxonomy (GTDB): domain Bacteria; phylum Planctomycetota; class Planctomycetia; order Pirellulales; family Pirellulaceae; genus Anatilimnocola. The sequence continues at coordinate 32,622 of CAYMWL010000032.1, read as the reverse complement.
TCAGCACATCGCCCTGACTTACAGATACTGCTCGATCGCTACAACGAAACGGTGATGGTTACTGCTGATCGTGATCGGCGACATGACCACAAACGACGTCAACTGCGGCGGGAAACGTTGGCGCTGTTAGCTAACGATCACGAGTATTATGCAGATCCCATCGATCTGCTCGCTGGTCTTAAAGCAGCCGGCGTGGGTCCAGAAGTTCTGCGCGGCACGGGTCATGGCGATTTGCATGGACGCAATATTCAGGTCTCCATCACCAACGACGAAGTATCGCATCCCGCCGTCTATGATTACGAAAGGTTTCATACCGAGAACTTTCCGGCTTGGGACTTTATTAGGCTGGAAGTGGAAACGTCGGTTCGGCTGCTCGACCGATTTGGCGAAAGGAGTAGTTTGGCAGGATTTATCCAGCAATGTCTGACGTTTTGGCGACATGTTGCCGAGCGAACCAAAGCCGTCAACGATCACACGACCATTTCGACAGAATTGAAATTGCCCGGACCAGAATGGAATCGTCTTGCAGACCGTTTGGTGCAGTTGCGATTGCTGGCACACGAGCACCTGGGCAAGAACCGCGGTCGCGTCTACGAATGGCTCGATGAGTATGAATTGCTGACTACCTGGTATGCCTGCCGCGCTGCACTCTATGACAACTACGAACCGCGCTGGACGGTCGCGGCGTTAATTGCAGCGGGTGTGGCAGCCCGACGGCTGATGAGACGGTTGCCCGCAACGGTGGAACTGAGCCATCGCCGGCGCTTTGTCGAAGCGCGCAACCTGGCACGCAGCGACGATAGTGCGCGCCGCCTGCAGGGGCAGCAAGAGTTGAGCCAATTGTGCGACCTGTTTCCCCATGTGTTGGAAATCAAGGAAGAACTTGCTTTGGTCCTGATCAAATTGACGAGAAACACCGAAGCCGAACAACTCCTCAATGCCGTCGCCATATCTTACGACCATACTTCAGCAGAGATACCTTGCCGCTGGGGCGCGTTGTGGAAGCGAAGAGCTTTTGCAGAACCGGGTTTTGATTTGCATTCCTTGCAGGAAGCATTGAAGTGGTATCGGCGGGCAATGGAGATCGAGCCCGCCAACTACTACCCGCGAATCAACGTAGCTACGCTGCTGCTGATCCTTGGCAAACACGACGAATCGCAAAAAGAAGCGGAGAATACCCAAGCCAACCTCGACAGTTGTGAGAAGCGCGATCACTGGTGGCTGGCGACCAAGGGCGAAGCTACATTGCTGGAAGGGAAGGACATCCAGGCAGCGTTCGAGTGGTATCGCCGGGCAGTCAACCACCGCGATTGCAAGCCTTCCGACCGTCATTCGATGCGCGATCAACTGAAATTCTTGCGGCGGCATCTCGATGAACCTCTGCGGGCAAAGTTGTCTGACGAGTTCCTGGAGAGTAGCTTCAGTCCGCAAGCCTAGGAGATACCATGAAAGAGTACGTTCCTCGTCCTTTAGACACATCCGCCGTGGTGCTGCCTCCAGGATTGCAAGGATTACTGGAAAAGCTCGCCGAAAATACCCACGAAGTTTGGGCCGCGCAGCGGATCGAGCAGGGTTGGACCTTTGGCCCTAGCCGCGATGATGCACACAAGAAGCACCCGTGCCTGGTTCCGTATGGCGAACTGCCGGAATCCGAAAAAGTGCACGACCGCAACACCGCACGCGAGGCCTTGAAAGCAGTGATCGCCCTGGGTTATCGCATCGAGGAATAAACAAATTAGCACCGAGTCGCGTAGCTAGCGGACAATCCAGCCAGGGATCGCTTGCCCCCACCCGATTGATTTGGTAGTAGCCCTGCATCTGTTCGGCGAGCCGCTTGTGCGGCGGTACTTTCTTCGAGAGAGCAGGCATGCAATTCCGTTTTCGATATCGCGGCTGGAAGGCTTGGCTTTTGGAACAACGCTGCGAATTGCATGAGTTAGCGGCGGCGCTCCAGCCCGACGAAATCGCAGTGGATGTCGGCGCGCACAAAGGAAGTTACCTTTGGGGACTGAGTCGTGCGGTACCGCGAGGAAAAGTAGTCGCCTTCGAACCGCAGCCTGATTTGGCTGACTACATCCGCACCGGATGTAGTCAAACCGGGCTGAAAAACGTCGTCGTCGAAAACGCCGGTGTATCGGAATCCAGCGGCAAACTCACCCTAGCGATCCCCGATAATCGTTTGCAGGAAGCTTCGTTCGAACCTCGCCTGCGCGCCGGGAACACGTGTCGCACGATTGAAGTTCCCACCGTTTCCCTGGATGGCTATTTTGCCAAGGAAACGCGCCGGATCGGCGCCATCAAAATCGATGTCGAAGGGCATGAGCTGTCGGTGCTTCGCGGCGCTCGGCAACTGCTGGAGCAGCATCAGCCACTCATTGTTTGCGAATGCGAATCGCGGCACATGGCCAGCGGAGATGTGCGATCGACCCTGCAATGGTTTACGGAGCATGGCTACGGCGGCCATTTTGTGCAGGCAGGACGTCTGCAACCGCTGGCTGATTTTGATCCGGCCGTGCATCAACGTTCGGTTGCTGATCGCTGCTACTGCAACAACTTCATCTTCCGGCCGCATGTTGCCAGCCAAAGTCGCACACGCGCTGCGTGAGTTCCGCGAGCGTACGCTGCTAGCAGTCAACGGTTGATCTTGACCTCAGTCGCGGCCGAGCGGTACAAGCTGGCAATCGAAAAATCTCCGCCCAGCGAGGCCCCGCATGCGCCCTCTGTCCGTCATCATTCCCTGCAAGAACGAACAGCACAATATTGGCGACTGCATTCGCGCGCTGCAGGGCCTGGCTGACGAGATCATTGTTGCCGACAACGGCTCAACGGACACTACGCTCGACATCGTCGCGCAGATCGGCGGTTGCAAAGTTATTCAGCGCGAGTTCATCGGCTATGCCAGTTTCAAAAATTGGGCTCTGCCACAGGCCAAGCACGAGTGGGTGCTAATGGTCGATGCCGACGAGCGGATGACGCCCGAATTGGCTGAAGAAATCCGCAGCATTCTCAGCGGAGATCCGGCCTGCGACGCGTATGGCGTCTCTTTTGATAACTACTTCCTCGGTCATCCCATTCGATATTGTGGTTGGAACACGCCGGAAGTGACACGGCTGATGCGCAAGGCGGTCTGCAAATACCGCGATGTGCAAGTTCACGAAAGTATCGAAGTTTCGACCGGAAAACTCGGCAGTCTGCGGCATCGATTTCAACATTACACCGCGCGCGATCTCGAAACCTATGTTCGTAAGGTGGTGCGTTACGGCTGTCTCGACGGCAACTATCGCTACGAGCGCGGAAAGCGAGCCAGCTACTTGTTCACTCTGCTGCATGCCCCACTCCGGTTCCTGCAACTCTTCGTATTGCGGGGCGGATTCCGTGATGGCTTTCCGGGCCTCGTGCTCTGCATCATTCTCGCGTTTTATGTGTTCATGAAGGATGCGCGACTGTGGGAACGGTCGGATCCAACCGCGGTGGGGCAGACCATCGATTCGCACGTCAAGCCAAGCCCAGTCACCCAACCCACGCAGTTCGCAGTTGCAGCACAGAGGGCAGCATGAGCCACAATCTTCCGCTGACTGCGCCGATCGCCGTCGACGCCTATTGGTGCCGCATCCAGAACTTCGGTGATCTGCTCACGGAGTTGATCTGCAGCACCTACGGAATGCAAGCGACGTATGCCATTCCATACTACGCTCAGCTCATTGGCGTGGGGAGTATTCTCGATCGCATCCCTGCGGACTTTGCTGGCTACGTTTTGGGTTCGGGTTTCGGCCGCCGCCAGAGTTTCAGGCCGCTGCGCAACGCGCGGATTCTCGCAGCCCGTGGTCCGCTCACCTGGGAACGCCTCGGCCGGCCTACCGACTGCCTGCTCGGTGATCCTGGGCTGCTCGCGCGGCATCTTCTCGGTGAACAGCCAGCGAAGCGATTCCGTCTGGGGCTGCTGCCCCACTACGCTGATCGCGATCTGCCGCGGCTCGCGCAATTTGCCCAGCAACATGCGGACGACGCTCTGTTCATCGATGCCAAGGGACCGCCGCGGGACGTTTTTCGCAACATCGCCCAATGCGAAGGGATTTTTTCCTCATCGCTGCATGGCTTGATCGTCGCCGATGCTTTTCAAATTCCCAGTGCTTGGAAAGCTTGCGAGCAAGTCCTGGGCGGCGGCTTTAAATTTGAAGACCATTTCGCAGCGGTCGAATCAGCCCGCCAGTCAATTCAATATCGTGACAACTGGCAGCTGAGTGACTTCCTCGCAAAACTCACGCCTCCGCCGGCGCGGGCAGTTTCACTCGCAGAGGATCTGCACCATCTCTGCACCGAATTGCCTGCGATCCTCACCGCCGACGAGCGCCGCGCGAACTATCCTTGGTTGCGGTTCGCCGTCGGGAAGGTAAAGAAAGCCCTGCGGCTCGATGTCGCCTAAGCGAGAGCTTTAACTCTTCTGCACAAAGCTCGGGTCCATCCAAATAAATTCCCAGATGTGGCCATCGGGATCGTGAAAGCTCTGGCCATACATAAAGCCGTAGTCCTGTGGCGGCCTGCAGATGGTGCCGCCGGCTGCAAGTGCTTTGTTCATGATGTCATCGACTTCCTGCCGACTATCGCACGATAGGCAGACGATTACTTCGCTGCTCTGTTGTGCATCGCCGATCGCTTTCGTCGTGAACTCTTGAAACTTGGCATGGGTGAGCAGCATCGTATAGATGTCCTCGCTGATCACCATGCAGGCCGCCGTCTCGTCGGTGAACTGCGGATTAAACTCGTAGCCGAGCGCTCGAAAGAACGTCATCGATTTTGTGAGATCGCGAACCGGCAAATTAACAAAGATTTTCTGGGACATGACCGGACCTCAATTCCGTTGCATACTCATTTCACACAAAGTTATGACTTCAGCGGCACCCAGATTTCCATGCCTCCCATGCCGGTACTCGGGTTGAACTCGGCAGTGTATCGCTCAACGCAATCCTCGCCGGTTTTCAGACCGCAGTCGGGAACCCATTTGCGCCAAATCGTATCAATCGTTTGCGGCAGCTTCGAAACATGCAGCGGATGAATGAACACCGCATAACGCTGCGCGGGAAGTCGCACGTGCGAGAAACCGGCCGGCAGTTCCGTGGTGTCGCTCACTTCTACTCCCGACAAATAGTCGAAGCTGCACTTCGGTTCGCAGTTCCAGCTGACTCCATACGAAGTCTGACCGACTTGCCCCGGCACTTTACCTAGATGCGGGCAGAACATTTCCCATTGAGAAGGAATGTTCATGCGCGTTTCAAAGGTGTAACGCTCATTCAAGCCGGCGATGAGCAACTCTTTGCCATCTTCGAACCGCGGCATTTCGAGGCCGAGAGTCTTCGCCAACACCGCTGCTTCTTGTTCATGCAGTTCCGGAGTGAACTCGGCGCCAAAGTCCTCGGCCGAAAAGACTTGGCGGATTTCGACTTCACACGTTTCATAATGCGGGTTGGGGCAGCGTTTGAGCCAGTCGATTGCTTCTTGAAGCGAGCTGACCTTCCAGAGCCAAAAGCCGGCGACCAACTCTTTGGTTTCGGCAAACGGGCCGTCGATCACCCAGCGGTTTTTTCCCTCAAAGCGAACACGAGCACCCTTGGAACTTGGGTGCAACCCTTCCCCTCCGAGCATGATCCCTGCGCGGGCGAGCTCTTCGTTGTATTGTCCCATGGCGGCCAACAATTTCTCGTCGGGCATTACGCCAGCTTCGGAGTTCTTTGTCGCTTTAACGATGACCATGACTTTCATGTCAGCCTTTCCTTCGCATTCGTTTGAAGTTTCGAGGTGGTCCGAGTACCGCCCTGTTTCTCGCTGCTTTCGGCAGTAAATTTAAGCCTGTGGCAGGCCGGCGAGTTCCATGATCGGCCGCACTTCGACCGTCCCTTTGCGTGCACCCGGGATTCGCTCGGCGATCCGCAGCGCTTCGTCCAAGTCGGCCGCATCGACGATGAAATAGCCCCCGAGCTGTTCGCGGGTTTCGGCAAACGGGCCGTCGGTTACCAGTCGCTTTCCTTCGCGGACACGAACACTCGTCGCCGTTGTCACCGAATGCAACGGTGAGGCCGCTCGATATTTGCCTTCCTTCTTCAACTGATGGGTTAAATCGAGCGATTCCTGGTAACAGGCCTGCCGCTCGCTGTCGGTCCAGTCATTTTCGTTGGTGTAGATCAGCAACATGTAATTCATGGTTGGACCTGGAAGTAGGGGATCGGGGTTAAGGAGTCAGGAGTCGGGGGCAGGATCTGACTCCTGACTCCCGCCCCCTGATGCCTGCCTACCGTTAGTCGAAGGGCAGCTTCGCGAATCGACAAAACGGAAAGTAAAACAAAAAAATCAGCAACGCGACCGCGGTTAACTCAATTCCCGCAATCGTTTTTCGAGAAACCGCCGCTCCGGTTCCTGGCGGGCCAGTTCCAGCGCCCGCTGGTAAGCCGTGCGGGCTTCCGCGTTTTTTCCAAGGCGGCGGTATAAGTCTGCCTTCGCCGCGTGAGCGAGGTGATACTCGGCCAATTCGGGCTCGGCGAGAATCGCTTCCATCAGCTTCAACCCGGCTGCCGGACCGTCGCGCATCGTAACGGCCACCGCTCGATTTAACGCCACGACTGGCGAAGGTATGAGCTGTTGCAAAACATCGTACAGGGCAACAATCTGTGCCCAATTGGTCTCTGCCGCGGTTGGCGCATCGGCGTGGGCGGCCGCAATGGCAGCTTGAATGGTGTAAGGCCCGAACCGCCGGGTGCCGATCGCCCGAGTGAGCAAGTCTTTCCCTTGCCGGATCTGATCGCGATTCCACAACTGCCGATCCTGCTGCTCTAGCAGAATGATCTCGCCGTCGGCCGTAGTGCGGGCAGCACGCCGCGATTCTTGCAACAGCATGAGCGCGAGTAAGCCGAGTACTTCGGGCGCGGGCAAGAGTTCTGACAGCAGCCAGCCGAGGCGAATCGCTTCTTCCGATAGATCGTGTCGCGTGACCGTCGCGCCGGACGACGCCGCGTAACCTTCGTTAAAAACCAAATAAGTCACCTGCAGCACGCTATCGAGCCGATCGGGCAAATCGGCCGCGGCAGGCACTTCGTAGGGGATCTTGGCGTCGCGAATCTTCGCCTTGCCACGGACAATTCGCTGCGCCATCGTCGTGGGTGTTGTCAAAAACGCGCGAGCGATCTCCTCCGTCGTCAGTCCGCAAACCTCTCGCAGTGTCAGAGCCACCTGCACATTCGCCGCGAGTGCTGGATGGCAGCAAGTGAAAATCAGCCGTAGGCGATCGTCTTCGATGTCTTGATCGTTGCTGCCGGGGATGGGCTCTATATTCTGCCCCTCCGGCTGAGCGACATCCTCCATCATCGAGTCGAACTTCGTCCGCCGACGGATCGCATCGACAGCTTTGAACTTGCCCGCAGAAACCAGCCAGGCCCGCGGGTTCGCCGGCACACCGTCGCGCTGCCAACTTTCCAAGGCAGCGGCGAATGCCTCGTGCATCACCTCTTCGGCGAGATCAAAATCGCCGAGCAAACGGACCAGCGTGGCAAACACCCGCCGCGATTCGGCCCGATAGACGTCATCAACGACCTGGCGGATGGATTCGAGGTCAGTGACACTCATCGACAGCACTCACGAACATGGGATGAGACTAATGCTTCGATGATGTACTGAACATGAACATTTGCCAATCGACACAAGATTTGCGTTAGCTTCGCAATTGAAGCTCGGGCGAATCACCTTCGGGACCGAAGGTGACATCTTCATAGATTTCAGCGAGCGATATTGAACAGGAAATCGAAGGGAGTTCTAGCATCGATTCGAGTCCTTTAAAAACCACCAAATTCCAGGAGCCGTCGCTCTGCTTGATAAAGCGTTCCACGTGAGGTTCATCCTGCGAAACAAGAATGTACTCGCGCAGCGATTCGGCATCACGGTACAAGTCGAACTTCTTACCGCGGTTGTAACTTTCTGTGGACGGAGACAACACTTCCATAAGCAGCCGCGGATTGGTAATCGCGTTGCGATCGATCTCGTCGGTCTCAATTTTCCCGCAAATGACTGAAACATCGGGATAGGTGCCGAAATCATCACTCGGAACACGAATTCGTTGGTCGCTAGTGAAGGCGCGGCAACCACCTCCTCGCAAACGAGTCTTTAAAGCAGTGGCGAAGTTGATGCTAATCGTGTTGTGTCGCACCGTGCCGCCGGACATGGCAAAGATCTGACCGCGGTAGAATTCACTCTTGTATTCGGCGACTTCTTCCCTCGTGATATATTCCTGCAATGTGTAGCGCGGCGTCGGAACTGCGGACATGTTGGCTTCTCCTGCAAATGCAGTTCTGATTATAGCTACTTGATGGTCCGCACAACTGCTTCACTCCGCCGCAGGCAGATGATACCCGCGGCAGTTCAATCGCACGCGGAACAAACTGGTCCCCGCCGTGATATACAGCAGACCCGCATCCTCGCCGCGGGCGAAACCGACATTCGTGGGAACTTCGGTTTTGATATAGCCCAACTCTTTCCCCTTCGGCGAGTAAACATAGATGCCCGGCCGATTCTCCGCCCGCAAGGCGACATAGAGATTCCCGTCGGTATCGACCACCAAACCATCAGGGCCGTCGTAGGGCGCGTAGTTGACCAGCGTTTCACGGTATTTGGCCGAGCCGTCTGCGGCCAAATCGTAAGCAAGCAACGCCATCAACCCCTTGCGCATGGGCGGTGTGACTTTCTCGGGTGGATCTTGCGAGCCTTTGTTCAACCGCTCCATCCCCGTGCTACCGTTGTCGTTGCTCACAACGTAGAGCGTTTTTTGATCCGGCGAAATCGCCACACCGTTCGCCTTGCCCGCGTCGGTGATGATTCGCATGACTTTTCCGTCAGGGTCGATGCGATAAACACCGACGACCGGCTGCTCGATCGGCTCGTGGCCCAGATAGCGCGGATCGCTGAAGTAAATCCGTCCTTTGAGATCTATCGTGATATCGTTCGGCGCATTGAAAGGGCGACCTTCGTACATGCCGGCGATGATCATCGCCTTGCCGGTTTTCATGTCCGTGCGCGTGACGCGCCGGCCGCCGTAATCAGCCCCTTCTGCAGCGATGAGATTTCCTGCGGCGTCGAACTTCAAACCATTCGACATGCCGCTGGGCGAGCGAAAGATGGTGGTCTTCTTTGTCGTGGGATCGAACTTCCAGATGTAACCAGATTCGATCGCACCTGTCTTGTCGCGCGAGAGGTGTGAAAAGGTGATCTCGCTGAAATAGACCATGCCATCCGGAGCGACGGTCACGCCTTCGGTCAGATACTTCCCTTCGAACAACTTTTCGACTTGCACATTCGGTGGCACGATGCTGTCTTGAGCCAATGCCATTGCCGTGAAACCGACAACGACCATCACGAACCAAGCGAACAAACGCATGAGTGAAACTCCAGGAGAGGTGGCGTGGAGTTCGTAGTGTGATCGTCGGCAAGCCGTTGCTCAAGCGAGGCCGCAGGCCTTTTTCGCGCGGAGCAGCACTTCGCTGGCTTTCTTCCGCGCGCGGGCAGCGCCATCGCGCAGGATCTCTTGCACTTCGGCCGGATTCGCTGCGAGCGCTTCGCGCTTCGTGCGTGCGGCTGCAAAGAAGTTCTCCGCGGCATCGGCAAGGGCCTTCTTCACAGTACCGTAACCGAAGTTGCCGGCACGATACATGGCCGCCATCTCTTCGCGCTGTGGTTCTGTTGCGAACAGCGAATAGAGCTGATACAGATGGTCGTTCTCGTAGTCGAGCTTGGGCTCTTCCATCGGCCGGCTGTCCGTCGTGATGCGCATAATTTTCTTGCGCTGGGCCTTCAGCTCTTCGAAGATTTCGAGCGTGTTGTTGTAGCTCTTGCTCATCTTCTCGCCGTCGAGACCGGGGACTTTCGCCGACGTTTCGAGGACTTTGTACTTCGGCAGCACAAAGGTCTCGCCGAAGAGATGATTGAAGCTGCCGGCGATGTCGCGGGCGACTTCAATGTGCTGAATCTGATCGGAGCCGACAGGAACGATTTCGGAATCGTAGATCAGAATGTCGGCCGACATGAGCACGGGATAAGTGAACAACCCGGCATCGGCGGCAATTCCTTTCGACGCCTTGTCCTTGTACGAATGGCAACGCTCGAGCAGGCCCATCGGCGTGATCGACATCAGCAGCCAGGTGAGTTCGGTCACTTCGGGCACGTCCGACTGCACGAACAGCGTGGCCTTCGTGGGATCGAGTCCGAGCGCGAGCAGATCGAGCGCGGCGTCGAGTGTGTTCTGCTGCAGCACCGCACGATCGCGCACCGTGGTGAGCGCATGCAAATTGGCGACGAAGTAATAGGCTTCGTTGCCGTGTTGCAGGTCGATGTACTGGCGGATCGCGCCGAAGTAATTGCCCCAATGCGGGCGGCCAGTGGGCTGAATGCCGGAGAGAACTTTCATGGTTGGCTTATTTCGTTTGCAATGTTCCAACAATTTCACGCACACTCGTGGCACCGAGTTCCGCGAGTGCTGCTGGCAAGGCTGCCGCGAGCTTCTGCGAAACCGTGGGATCATAATAATTGGCCGTGCCGATTTGCACTGCGGTTGCGCCGGTGACAAGGAACTCCATCACATCATCGATCGTCGCAATGCCGCCGATGCCGATGATGGGTGTCTTCACAGCCTGAGCCGCCTGATACACGCAGCGGAGGGCAATCGGCTTGATCGCCGGGCCGCTGAGGCCACCCACGATGTTGCCGAGCATCGGCCGTCGCTTCTTCCAGTTGACACTCATCCCCAGCACCGTGTTCACCAAACAGAGCGCATCCGCGCCGCCATCGGTGGCCGCGCGGGCAATATCAGCAATCCGGGTCACGTTTGGCGTGAGCTTGGCGAGGATCGGCAACGAGCAGCGTACACGCACCGCAGCAACAAGCTCCTGGCACTTCTTTGGATCGGCCGCGAAGTCAACGCCGTGCGCCACGTTCGGACAGGAAATATTCAGTTCCACCGCAGCAACATTCCGTTGCCCGGCCAGCCGTTCCGCCATTTCGACAAACTCGTCCTGCGTGGCGCCCGCAATGCTCACGACCACGTCAGTCGGCAGCGTTTGCAGATAGGGCCAATGGTTCTCGAGAAAGGCATCGAAGCCGTCGTTATCCAGGCCGATCGAGTTCAGCAGCCCCGCCGCGGTTTCGACGGTTCGCCAGGGCTTGTTCCCTTCGCGGGGCGCTTTGGTAATGGTCTTGGGCAGAATACCGCCGAGTTGGCGAAAGTCGACCAGCGATGCCATTTCGCGGGCATAGCCAAAGGTGCCCGAGGCAGTGAGAATCGGGTTGCGGAGCGAAAGTCGCCCCAGCTGAACAGCGAGTTCGGGTGCGGACACAAAAGCTGCCGATGCGAAATCAAGAAACGACGTCACCCTGCGAACCTTTCGCAGGGACCAGAGCCTGATGCAGGCCCGTTTAGATGCGAGTCTATAGCCGCCTATCGCTCTGCGAAAGGTAGCCCCTTTCGCAAGACATGGCAGTTACTTAGATCACGCCGCCGTGAACGCGGTGCGGAGTGAGGTGGCTCGGCTGGTCGATGAACCAGATCCGTTCCCACTCTTCGGTGATCTGCCGGAAGTTTTCCGACGTGAAAATCAACTGGCGGGTACGGACGGCCGGGTCACCCGAATAGATCGGGATGAAGCAGCCGACGTTGCCGGCCAGGCTCACCGCGATGATAGCTCCCAGAATCCACTTCCGCATGACATCTCCTCCGTGAGTGCGACCGCAATCCCTTGCGTTGTCTAATTTTGCGTTGCTCGTTTGGTCTTCGATCGCGCTCGTTCTGTGGTCGTTCAACCGCCGCTGTCAGCTGGCGAGCCACCCGAGTCGGGTGGGGCACCAGGGCTGGGGTTCGGTTCGCCGTTATTCCCTTCGCGGGCGGCTTCGCGTTCTTCCAGCAACCTGACCTTTTCTTCCATCTCCTTGCCGGGCTTGAAGGTTACGACGAACTTCGCTTCGACGTCGACCCGCGAGCCAGTCCGAGGATTACGTGCTTTGCGGGCTGCCCGCTTCTTGACCTCAAAGACCCCGAAGTTGCGGAGCTCAATCCGCCGTTCCTCGACCAAAGCCTCGACGATAGCATCGAACGTCTTCTGAACGATCTCTTTCGTCTTCAGCTGAGTCAGGCCAATCTCTTCGGAAATCGTCTTCACGATCTCTTTTTTGGTCACGGCGGACACTCCTCCCACGCGGGGGCTGGGGAACATCTTGCGGCAACAGCAGGTGCTGCCAGAACGTTCCAAGTGTAGGTGGCGTAAGTACTAGAGTCAAGCGTCCGAAAGTCAGTAGTAGCTCTAACTTGCTTTGCAAGTTGTCGCTGAAACCTCTTTAACCGGTCCGATTGGCCCTCGTTTTCGTTGTTTCCGCTACCTTCACACCAGCGTCGCATGGAAAAGGCGCACGCAGCGCGTTTTCCTGTGCAACCAGTTATCGGCATCCCAACCAGCAGACTCCAATTCAATCCACAAAATTTCTGCAACCAGATCAAGTCATCCAAGCCGCAAAGGCTGACGCAAAAGTGCAGCATTAAGGTGCAATTTTGGTCGACAGCTCTTTCGGGGGCCGTTGATTCGTAAGTCATGAAAGGAAAATAGGTTTCTGTCGGTTACGCTCGCCAACAAGAAATCGCCCATCCCGCCGGAACCCCGCGGCGGAGTAGTGCTCCAACCGACGCCGACGTGACGCGGCCACCAACCGCTGGTTACACTGCTCTGCAATCCGCTTCTCCCCCGGAGGTTTGACGCATGCATTCACTCGTGACTCGTCGGACGTTCCTGCAAGATGGTTCCACACTTTTAGCCGCGGGAGCACTCGGTGTTTATGGCCCGGAAGCCGCGGCGCAGGTGGCGGGGCAACGGCCTGATCGACCGGAAGGGATCGCCGTCCTCAACCCGCAGGGACGCGTGCCGCTGAGTTTCATCATTGATGATTCAACCTGCCTGGTGAATGTCGCTCACTTCTGCATTCCGCAGTTCGCCGAGGTCTTTCCTGATCGCTATCTGCAGGATTGGCGAAAGCTGCCGCGCGAAATTCCCGATTCGTTCGTTCGCGAGTTTGGCGAGTGGTGCCACGAGCACCACGTAAAGGGGAAGTACAGCATTGTTCCTTATCCGTGCTGCGTCGGTTGGGTCGATCGCGAAATGCCAGGCTGGACGAAGAAAGAACTGCAAGCGAGTTTAAAGCTCGTTCGCGATTTGATGATGCCCGATTGGGACATTCATCCGGAAATGATCACGCACACCTGGGCCATCAACACCGCCACCGGCAGGCCCTACGAGCAGCGGAACGAAAACTTCATGGAGAACTGGGGCTTCTCCGTCGGCAAGAGTGTCGATGAAATTGCCGACTACATGTCCTATGCTTTGAAGATCTTAAAAAACGCCGGCCTCTCCTGCGAAGGGATCACGACGCCCGGTGGGTTTGGCAACAAGGTGCTGCCGAACTTGTCGCAGGCGACGCTGCAGGCTTGCCGCGATGTCTTTCAAGCGGAGATCCCGCATTACTTTCGCCATCTGTACGACAAGGGCGATCGGAGCGTCGCGCCGCGCGTCGAGTATGCGGCCGGGTTGGAGAGCAACGATCCGAAGTGCGTCGTCTCGATTATCGGCTGCACTGGCGATTGGTTCGGCGGCTGGGATGGCCTCACGCCAGGGAGCGTCAATCAATTCATCTCGGCCGACGGCACTGGCGGCCGACTGCCCGAAGTGATCGACCGCGGCGAACCAGCGATCCTGGTCTGCCACTGGGCCGGCATCTATTTCAACGGCGAAAAGATCGGCTTCAATATCTTCAAGGAAGTCGTGAAGCGACTCGATGCGAAGTATGGCAGCAGTTTGATCTGGATGAAGCTGAGCGAGATCAGTCGGTATTGGGCGGCGAAGGAGTTAACGTCGATCAAGCCACAAGGGAACACGTTGCAACTGCAAGCGCCGTTTGGTACGCCGAATTTTACAGTCGAAATTGCCGTAAAAGAAAAATCCAATCGGCCGGTGACATTGAAGCACAAGGACCAAGTGACGGAATTGAAAGTCGTGCCCCGCGACAAGTTGGTTTCCGGCACGATGCACGGCAACGATGATAAGATCACCGTCTGTTTTGATTTGCCAAAAGGAACGAGTGAGTTGATTTTTTAGCTTCTTTATCCCGCAGGGAATGCTTCCGCACCAACCGTCGAATACTACTCCCATGAAACCAACCGCCGATTTCAAAGATCGTTTACTCACCTGCCTCGGTGGACCCTGGCCCGATGCGCCGCCGCTTGAGGTGAAGGAACTTTCGTCGGAGCAACTCGAAGGTGTCCGCCGCATCAAGGTCTCGTATCAAACCGAGCCGGGCGAGATCGTTGCGGCCTGGCTGCTGATTCCTGATTCCGCCACGAAAGACGAACCCGCGCCGGGCATCTGCTTGTGGCATCAACACAACGGCGCTTGGCATCTGGGCGCATCCGAACCCGCAGGTCTTGCGGGCATGCCCATGCATCACACGGGCATGGCCTTGGCGAAGGAAGGTTACGTTGTTGTTTGCCCCGATGCACTCGGGTTCGGAGAGCGAGAAAAAGGTTACAAGCAGAAAGGTGGCGCGCTCGAGCGGTTTTTGTTTTTGAAGTATGTCGTCGAAGGGAAGTGCCTCGCCTGGAAACACATTCTTGATATGCGGCGCGCGGTTGATCTGATTGCATCGCGTCCTGAAGTAAATGCCGACAAACTCGGTTGCTATGGTCATTCGATGGGTTCGACGCACACCTGGCTCGTGGGGCCATGGGAACCGCGGCTCAAAGCGCTCGTGGGAAACTGCTGTTTGCCGACCTACAAGGGGATTCATCGGGCGCAGATCCTGCATTGTTTTCCGAACTTCATTCCGGGGCTGTATCAGTATGGTGATACGCCCGATATCGCCGCGCTCATCGCGCCGCGGGCCTTGCATTTGAATCTTGGTGATCAAGACGGCGGCACGCCGCTTGACGAAGCCCGCGAGGGAATCGGCCGGATCGAAAAAGCTTATCAAGCGGCTCACGCCGAGAAGAACTTTTCGTATTTTATCGAACAAAACACCGGGCACGTTCTGAGCCCAGCGATGTGGGAACGCGTGAAAACGTTCTTCAGCATGCATTTGAAATCATGAGATTCTCGAATTAGGAAACTGCGATGAAGTTGTGGGCGATGATGGTTGTAACCATGGCTGGCTTGCTCTTGGCAGGCTGCGAAAACACCGGCGGCAAGATCGGCGTTTCCGGCAATGTGTCGCTCAAGGGGGCGCCGTTGGACAAAGGGACAATCACGTTTCTGGTGCCCGAAGAGCAAACGCCGACGGCCGCCACTTCGATTGAAAACGGCAAGTATGCAATTCCCGCAGTGAGCGGGTTGCTGCCGGGTAAGTATCGAGTACGAATCAGTGCGATCGAGGAGTTCCCGATCTCGCCGGAAGAGTACGCCGCTGGCAAGCAGCCGCCTCTCAACCGCGAGCGCGTCCCCGCCAAGTACAACACCGACAGTCAGGAGATTGTCGAAGTGACCAAAGGAAAGAATCAGTTCGACTTCAACCTTGAGTAACACATGTATCAGATCACGCGAATCATATTCCTGTTCGCTTTTCTCCTGGGCGTCCCGCCCATGGCATGCGCCGCCGATGCGAAGCGGCCAAACGTATTGATCGTGATGACCGATGATCAAGGCCTGGGCGATTTTTCGTTCCTGGGCAATCCGGTGCTGAAGACGCCGAGCTTTGACAAGTTCGCCAAGGAGTCGGTACGGCTGACGGATTTTCATGTATCGCCGATGTGCAGTCCTACTCGCGGACAATTGTTGACCGGCCTCGCCGCTTTGAGAAACGGCGCGACTTCGGTCACCGCAGGACGAACGTTTTTGCGGCCTGGTTTGCCAACGCTGCCGGAATTGTTTGCCCAGAGCGGCTATCGAACGGGCATCTTTGGGAAGTGGCATTTGGGAGATGTTTATCCGCATCGGCCCAAGGACAAAGGCTTTCAGGAAAGTGTGTATCACTTGGGTTGGGGGCAGTTGAACTCGACGCCGGAGTTCGATCATCCGCTGATCGATGGGCGGTATTTTCACAACGGCGACGAAAAACGCTACGCCGGCCACTGCACCGATTTTTGGTTCGATTCAGCGATGAGTTGGATGAAGAAATGCGCAACGGCGGAGGAGCCATTCTTGTGCTACTTGCCGACGAATGCACCTCATGCGCCACACATCGATTTGCCGGAATATATCGAGCCATATCAAGGGAAAGGGCCGGCGGGCTTTTTCGGAATGATCTCGCACATCGACAAGCGGTTTGGCGATCTCGACAAGTTTCTGGTCGATGAAAAGTTGCGCGACAACACGATCGTCATCTTCATGACCGATAACGGCGGCACCAGCGGCGTGCAGACGTTCAACGCGGGACTGCGCGCGGGCAAGACGACCTATTACGACGGCGGCCATCGTGTGCCGTGTTGGATTCGCTGGCCAGCGGGCAAGCTCGGCGAGCCGCGCGATGTGGCTACTCCGACGCAGAACATCGATCTGCTGCCGACGCTTTGTGACTTCTGTGGAGTCAAGCAACCAGAGCGACCGGCCGCGGATCTTGCGTATGCCGGCACCAGTCTGGCTGGTTTATTGCGTGAGGCGAAAGCACTCCCTGCGCGTCAATTTGTTGTGCAGTACGGTCAGACGCCAAAGAAGTTCGAAGCGTGCATCATCGCTGGCAACTGGCGGTTGGTGAAAGGAGAAGAACTGTACGACATCGTCGCTGATCGCGCGCAGCAGAAGGATCTCGCCGCGGAACATCCTGCGGTCGTCAAAGCGCTGCGCGACTATTACGAAACCTGGTGGGCCGGTGTTGAACCGCTCGTGAATGACTTCGTGCCGCAGAGCCTCGGATCGGAGGAACAGCCCATTGTCGAAATGACCAGTGGTGACTGGGAGAACATTTACGCGGACAACAGCGGCTATGTACGCGAAGCCGTCGGCGGTCCGACCGGCGGCAAGTGGCACGTGCAAATCGAAGAGCCTGGCGATTACGAGTTCACACTTCGCCGTTGGCCCGAGTCGAGCAAAGTGGCCCTCGGCGACAAGTACGAACCGTCCGCGAAATCGCCGGCCAACAAAGCGAAGACGAAGACCGTTGGTTTTCCCACCATCGCTGGCGCGAAAGTAACGGTTGCCGGCCAGGAAGCAGCGACGGAAGCCAAGCCGACGGATATGGCGGCGACGGTGGTGCTCCGCGATTTGAAACCCGGCAAGACGATTCTGAAAGCATGGTTCCGTGATGCGGATGGGAAGGATTTGTGCGGGGCGTTTTTTGTGACGGTGAAGCGAAAGTAGCCTCTTCTCGCCCAAACCGCTTCCTGCGGCCGCACCCTTACTCCGAATCCTTCTGCGGCCCGTAGAACTTCGTGATATCAATTCCCCCCTTGGCGTCTTCTTCGAGCAACTTCAGCCGCAGTTCGAGGCGATCGATCTTGGCCTGCAGTTGCGGAATAAGATTCGGCGCTTGATCCATCTTTTTCGGCCGCGGCACCGGGGGATAGCCCAAGTGCCGCTGCAGCGCGAGGAACAAAAAGACCGGATCCTTGCGCAGATTGGCCCAGGCGATTTTCCCTTCCTTTACGTCAAACAAGATCGCCCGATCGGGCGGCGGCGATTCGCCATGCGCAGCGCGCTGTTGCCAGTAGAACTCGCTGCGGGCATAGATGAGTTCCGCAAAATCGACGAATCCCATCTGAGCCCGCACGATGTAGATCCATTCTCTCCAGGCATCGTCGTAGAGTGGATCTTCGGCCATCGCGCCGAGGCCTGGATCGTATTTCAAGCGATTGCGGCAGAGGCATTCGAGCTGAAACATGAACAGCCCCTGCGGCCGCGGCGCATGGCTACGATACTCCGCCTCGCTCCGCAGGATGTCGACAGCGATCCGCATATCGAAGCGGCCGCTCTCGGCTTCTGCTTCGCGAACGACGTACGTTTGAAACGGCGCGAAGTAATGCGGCAGCCGGGCCATTGCCGAAGCCATGGTTCCGGCATGCTTGAGCTCTGCCAGCAAAAAATCGATCGCCATCGGCAACCGCGTGGTGCTCAGCAGCTCATTCTTGATCTGCAGCAGCAGATCTTGCACCGTGTGATTCTCGGGCAGGCGCTCGGAGAGCGCCCGAAACAGATAGGCCTGCTCGATGTATTCATCGGGCTCGAGCGTCATTAAGTCTCCCGATTACTTCTTGCAGTTCGAAAGCGCGAGCAAAGCATAACCGGTGACAATCGCGGCATCACCTTCCATCCAGCGACTGTTTTCGTTCACCCAACTGCCATCGGGCTGCTGGGCCGCGGCGAGCGTTTGAATGATCTCTTTGCGCCAATCATGTGCCACGCCCTTGTCATCCACGAACGTATCTTCGCCGACGGCCTGCAGTGTTTTCGACATCGTGTTGTAGTAGTAATACAAACCCGAAGTGCCCATGCCAGGATTACTTTTCAGATCGTAGTTCTTGGCGAGCCACTTTTTGGCAGCCACGACGCGCGGATCGTCTTTCTTCACGCCGGCGTAGATCATGCTCTTGAGACCGGCATAAGTCATCGAGGCATAGCTGCGGAGCGCACCCGTCTCTTCATCGACACCGGCCTGGCTATTGCCGCCGGCAGCGGGCGTGTAATAGAAACCGCCGTCGGGCTTCTTCGCGGCAAAAGGCGTGGTGTTGTGTTCGGTTTCGAGATTCTGGCAGCGGGAAACAAAAACCAGCGCGCGTTTCATAGCCTCGCTGTTTTCGTCGTTGCCGGTGGCTTTCAACGCGTCGAGAAAGAAGCTGGTGTTCGAAAGATCGGGCCGCTTGTTTTTGCCATAGCCCGCGCCGCCGAACTCGACGTCGCTGGCGACTTTGCCGTCGGTCGCGCCCCACTGCATGCTCTTTACATAAGCGTCGCCCTTTTTGACGATCGTATCGTACTTGCCGTTTTTGTTCGCCAGGCTGAAAGCGAGCAGGCCGAGGGCCGTTTCGTAGTTTTTGTGATTCGTTTCGGCCGCGTGAATGCCGCCGTCCTCTCGGACAAAGCCTTCGAGATATTTCAGGCTCTTGGCGATCTGCGGATCTTCTGGCGATCGACCATGCCTGAGAAGGGAAGCCGTCACCAGCGCGGTCACTGCGGGACCGGCCTTGGCGTTGTACGAACCATCAGCCGCTTGGGCCTTGGTTGCCAGAAACTCGATAGCCTTGCTGACCATCTGGTCATAGGTTTTGTCCTGACCCAACACAGGAAGGACAAAAGCGAACGCAACCACTGCGCAGATCAAAGTTGCCAACGAACGACGAAGCATAAACCGAATCCTCGTGAGATAGGGAGTCGTTGCAATCTGGCAAGCAACCGACAGAGTAGGGAATTAGCTTAGCCTCTCATTATCTGCAGGAAACTGCCGCGAGGCCAGTGGTTGGGGTGAAAATGCATCATGCCTGGTCGGTCGCTTCAATTACTGAAATTTTACGGCCGGCAACTGCTTTTGCGATTTTGTTTGGAGCGCCATCCCGTATAATGAACTAGCGAACAGGCCTTCTCTTATCTGCTGTCAGCTTTCTTTTTTGCTGATTGACGGCTCTTAATTTTTCTGCCCGTCTGCATCAAGCGATGTTGCTGCACATCGCGGTTCCTGTGACTCATTAGCCGCCGGAATCAGCTTCTACTACCGTTCTAAAGGGAGCGAGTAACATGATCGCTGAAGTTGGCGACCGGGTCCGTATTCAATATACGTTTCTGCCGAGTTCAGAAAGTGCGCACCGCAAGCCGGCAGCGCCCAAGGTGCTGGAATTTACCATCGGCGGCAAACACGCGCTGCCAGGGCTGAGTCAGTGCGTCACTGGCATGCAGCAAGGTGAACAAAAGCGAGTAACGCTGCAGGCAGCGGAGGCTTTTGGCCCCATCCAAAACCGGCTGATTCGGGAAATTCCTCGTAACTGCTTTCACACCAAATCGGTGCTGAAATTGGGGATGCAATTAACGGCCAGGAGCGCTGGAGCGGTGCGGGCGCGAAAGGTTCGCATTGTCGAACTCAAGCTCAATTCCGTAGTCGTCGACGGCAATCACCCAGCCGCCGGCCGTGCCATCCGAGTCGAGATGTTTCTGCTCTCGATCGATTCTTCGTCCGAAGCCAATCGATCGAAGCCGCAGTTCGACAACGGGGGTGAATCATGATCACTGACGAAGAGCCAATAAATCCATCGGCGAGCAATCGCCATTCCGGCATTGCTCGCATGGACGCCTTTGAATCAGCAGCGAGCTGGGAACTTGCAGGCGGCGAGTCACTGGTCGTTAAATTCGACCGAGAACAGTTGTCCCTTGAGCAGCACTTGCGCTTGCAGCAATTCCGCCCCGGCAATCCGCCGATTGTGCTCCAACTTGCTGGGGGCGTGAAGCGAAATGCGGTGATCGTCGCGTATGGCGCGCGAGACAATTCGTTCTATCTCACATGGCTGTAAACCTGACGGAACAGATCGGATCCCATGACCATCCAACTCACCAATCAGCATCGCCTCAACCTCCTGTCGGCGTATATCACCGACTTGGAACTGGAGGTCGATCGCCTGCGCAAGCAGCTGCAACAGATTTGCCAGGAAGGCTCGGAACTCTGCAGCCGCGAAACCACGGCGGGTGGTGAAGCGAACGGCCGTGAGGGACTGCGCGCCTTGATTGATGATATTCAGGATGAGGCTCAAGCCCCGCTGGTGCTTGATCGAATCGCACCCATCATGCTGCGGAAACTCTTGGAAAGCATATTCCGTTGGCAGCAGCGATTGGAAAAGCGACCACAGGCCAGCCTCGTATTGTCGTTGAGTTGCGAGCGAGTGGATTGGTTCCCCGTTCGCTTACGGCATATTTTGCAGAATTTGATTGCGAACGCTCTCAAATACGGCGACCCGGACAAGGGAGAGAACCGAGTCAATGTCGCCTTTAAATCGAAGCCTGGTGGCCATGAGATGCGAGTCAGCGATAACGGGGTCGGCATGCCGAAGTCCCAGTTGAGGCACCTGCTGGAACCGATGTATCAGACTTCTTTGCAGCCTGGTCCCAAGCTCGGTGTTGGTTTGGCGATCGTGAAGCATTTGGTCGAGCAGAGTGGCGGCGACTTGGCGGTGGATTCAGGCGAAGGAATCGGGAGTTGCTTTGTTGTCACTTTGCCTGCTTTCGAGCAGGGCGACTTCCTGGAGTGAGTTCGATAGTTTTTTAGGACTTGATGGCTCGTAAGCGAAGAGCACAAAGTCAGCCCGTAAAGGAGCACGATGAGTGTCATTTTGTGGATCGTAATCGGCCTGTTGCTGGCCTCCGTTGCGCGTAAGGTCATGCCTGGTCCACCTGCGGGTGGACTGATGTTTGCCATTGCCATCGGCGTTGCTGGTGCCATCGTGGGGGGAGTCGGGAGCGTGCTGTTTGCGTCAGCAACCTGGAATGAAGTTGCTCCTCATTCGATCATGCTGGCTTTGCTTGGGAGCCTGGTGTTCTTGGGAGCGTATCGTGCCAATGCATTGAGATATGCCGAGTAACCCTGCCCCGATACAAAAAAACGCGGGCAGAAACGTCTGCCGCGCCGCGAGTTGGTTCCAGCACCCCGGCCCCGACCGTTCCCGAACGACAAATTGTCGTCTGGCACGGTTTTTTCTCTGTAAAACCGGTTTGATAAGACCTTACGCACTCGGAAGGTCACTTGCTAAACTGAGGGCCCCTCCTGTGATATCCACCGGCTGACAGGTCTTCCGCATGCCTGAGTACCGCCAAGACCCGTTGTCCGAGCGCTGGGTAATTATCGGCGGCGATCGTTCCAGCCGGCCCCAGGAGTTCGTCGAGCGAACTTCCCGCCGCAGCGATTTTGGCTGCCCTTTTTGTGCGGGCCAGGAAGATCAAACGCCGAACCCCGTGCAAGTTTATCCGTCGCTCAACGGCCGGGCCAAGCAGTTTCCCTGGCAGATTCGCGTCGTGCCGAACAAGTATCCAGCCGTCTCGCCCGACGCCGAGCCTGATGTTCCCGGCAGCCAGAATGGCTCGCTCCATCGCCATCGCAGCGGCTTTGGTCAGCACGAAGTGATCATCGAATCGCCCGAGCACATTACCAGTCTGACGGAGCTCTCGCCCGCCAATCAAACATTGGTTTGGCAAGCCTATCAAGATCGGCTTCGCGTGCTGCGACAGGATGGCCGGTTCAAATATGTGCAGATCTTTAAGAACGTAGGTGCCGCGGCGGGGGCTTCGCTCGAGCATACGCACAGCCAGGTTGTCGCCCTTCCCTGGACTCCCGACGACGTGCAAAAAGAAGTCGAACGCTTCGCCCGCCACCAGGCCAAGACTGGCGTCTCACTGTTGACGCAAATCATCGACGAAGAACTGGCTACTGGCGAACGGGTCGTCGGCCAATCGAGCAACCTGGTCGCCTTCTGTCCCTGGGCCAGCAAGTTTCCCTATCAGGTGTGTATCGCGCCGCGGCGGCAGTGTGCTTCGATCGAGCAATTGCAGGCTGGCGAACTTAGCGAATTGGCAACGATCGTTGGCGAGATGATCGGTCGTATCGAACGTAAGCTCGGGGGTGCAGCCTATAACCTGATATTGCACACGGAACCCTTTGACATTGGCTCGCACGATCACTATCACTGGCATATCGAGATTTTTCCGCGTCTGACCAAGGCGGCAGGCTTTGAGTGGAGTACCGGTTGTTGGCTCAACCCGCAGGCTCCAGAACAAGCGGCCGCTGCACTGCGGGCAGTTTAGACGGGCCTCTCTCCCACCAGCTAGCAAGATGCTCTGCTGGAAATGGCCCGGGTAAGTCTGGGGCGGCCAAAAGTTCCGATTGAAATAACTAGCTAAGCCGTAGGATGCTTGCCGATGTTGAGGACGATTGTTCGCTCTTGCGCGCGAACATTGGTCTGCGCACCAGCTGCTAGCTGATATCGCGATTCGTTGAACGAATAGCAAACCAGTAACTAAACAAACGCCACGACGGTGACCTTCGGCCATGAATGCGATTCGCCTTTGCCTGGTTTTGCACAATCATCAACCCGTCGGCAATTTCGACGGTGTGTTCGAGCAGGCCTACCAGGACAGCTACCTGCCGTTTCTCGATGTCTTCGAGAGCTACAGCGATCTGAAGATTTCGCTGCACACCAGCGGTCCGCTGATGGAGTGGCTCGACGAACGCCACGGCGAGTACGTCGACCGCGTCGCCCGCTTAGTGCGAGCCGGTCGAATTGAAATCGTCGGCGGTCCGTTCTATGAACCGATCATGACGATGATTCCTCCGCGCGATCGCGTCGGGCAGATCACCACGTACACGCGCTGGCTCGAAAATCGTCTCGGCGCTAACGTGCAAGGCATGTGGATGCCTGAACGCGTCTGGGAACAGTCCCTCACGGGCGATCTGGTTGCCGCGGGCATGAAGTACACCGTGCTCGACGATTTTCACTTTAAGAACGCCGGCCTGACCGAAGATCAGCTGCAAGGCTATTACCTGACCGAAGACGACGGCAAGGTGTTGTGCGTCTTTCCGGGAAGTGAACCGCTGCGGTACACCATTCCGTTTCAATCGCCGCAGGCCAGCATCGATTATCTCCGCGGCATCAAGGACAAATATCCCGGCGCGGTCGTCGTCTTCGGCGATGACGGCGAAAAGTTCGGCACGTGGCCCGATACCAAAAAACACGTCTACGAAAACGGCTGGCTGCGGCAGTTCTTCGATGCGTTGCTCGCCAATCGAGATTGGTTGCACCTCAGCACACTGGCCGAAGCTAACGAAAACACGCCGCCCGTGGGCAAGATCTATCTGCCCGACGGCAGCTATCGTGAAATGACCGAATGGGCTTTGCCGGTCAATCAGCAGCTCGAGTACGATCACGTTGTGCACGAACTTGAGCACGATCACCGCTGGCCGCAGATCAAGCGATTCGTCCGGGGCGGTTTCTGGCGGAACTTCAAAGTGAAGTATCCCGAAACCAACGAAATGTACTCGCGGATGATGATGACCAGCCGCCGCTTCGCTCAGGCGGAGCGCGATGGCGTTCGTGGCCAGGCCTTCGACAACGCGCGGCAAGCTTTATACCGTGGTCAGTGCAACTGCCCGTACTGGCACGGCGCATTCGGTGGCACTTACTTGCCGCACTTGCGCAATGCGATTTTCAATCAACTGATTGCAGCCGACAACTTGATCGATCAAGCCGCTGGCAAGACTGAAGCTTTCGTCGAAGCCACGACTGACGACTACAACTTCGATCTGAAGCAAGAAGTGCGGCTCGCCGGTGATAAACTCATCGCGCTCATCGCACCGGCTCAGGGCGGCATGCTGTACGAACTCGATGTCCGCACGATTTGTCACAACCTGGGCGCCACGCTCACGCGGCGGCCCGAATCGTATCACCGCAAAGTCCTCGCCGGTCCGCCGGGAGCCAACGGCAGCGTTGCGAGCATCCACGATCGCGTGGTCTTCAAGCAGCCAGGCCTCGATCAGCGGCTGCAATACGATCCTACGCAGCGGAAAAGTCTGCTCGATCATTTCTACGACCTGGGCGCGACCGTCCATGGCGTGAGTCGCGGCGAAGCGCGCGAGTTGGGGGATTTCGTCACTGGCATTTACGAAGCGAAGATCCGCCGTTCAGCCGATCGCATTCAGGTGCAACTTACTCGCCCCGGCCTGGTGAATGGCCACGAGATCCGCATCACCAAAGCCATCACGATGACCGCTGGCAGTCCGACGCTCGAACTGGCGTATCAACTCGAAAACCTGCCATCGAACGAACTGTTCCACTTTGCAGTGGAAATGAACTTCGCCGGTCTGCCCTCCGGCGCCGACGATCGGTACTTCCACAATCTGAACGGCATCCGCTTCGGCCAACTTGGCACGCAGCTCGACTTGCAGGAGGCCAACCAGCTCGGCCTGACCGACGAATGGCTCGGCATTGACGTGCAACTTGTCGCCAACAAGCCGACCGGCTTTTGGACCTTTCCAATCGAAACGGTCAGCCAGTCGGAAGGCGGCTTCGAACTGGTGCATCAGTCGGTCGCGGTACTGCCGCACTGGCAAGTCCGCGGTGATGCCGCGGGCAAGTGGACCGCCACAATCCAACTGACCGCCAGCACGGCACTGGCCGAACGACGTATGCAACCTGAACGCGCCGCAGTGCTCGCGTAAGCCGAGCCGCTGACGGCCGGGGGAAGGCCTCCACAACTCGCGCTGCCAAATTCACTCCGGAATCGCGTAATCAAACAGGCGGTACTGCTTCACAATTTTAGCTCCGCCGCGAGCCAGCGATTTGTAGCTGAGGTGATTGCTTTCCAACACCCAGCTGAACTCCGCTTCTTTGGCGCCCCACTCCAACACACTCGGAAGCAGATGGGCGATGACAACCAGGCCCAGTCCCCATTTCTGATATTCGGGCAGCACGTTGGTGCTGATGACGCGGATGCGCTGGATGGCCCGTTTGTTCGACAGGAGCGTGATGAAGCCAAAGGGAAATAGCTTGCCGTCGATTTGTTTGATGCGCGGGTTGTAATCGAGCATCGCGAACGACGAGCCGACAACCTTGCCGTCGACTTCGACGATGGCGGTCATCTCGGGCACAATCAGATACTTCAGTGAAGCGGCCATGTGGTCGACTTCTGCATCGGAAAGTGGCGTGAACCCCCATGTGCCGACCAGCGACTGATTGTAGATGTCGAGAAACATCCGCACGTCTTCATTGAACCGACTGCGGTCCAGTCGGCGGAGCTTGACGTTGAAGCGGCTCGCACATTCTTCGCGGATGCGACGGATTTTGGGATCGACATCAGCCAGCATGTCGGTGTGTCCCCAGAACGCGGCCATGTCTTCGACCTTCGCAAAGCCGTAGCTTTCGATCAGACGCTGATAATAGGGTGGGTTGTGGGTCATCATGAACGTCGGCGGCGTATCGAAGCCGTCGATCAGCAGCCCGCATTCGTAATTCATCGAGGGATTCATTGGACCGCGTATGGCAGTCATACCGCGGGCCTTCAGCCAATCGCGGGCAGCATTGAACAAACCGTGCGCTGCCGGCGTGTCGTCGATGCATTCGAAGAAGCCAAAGAACCCTAGTTTGTCCTTATAGGTTTCGTTATGCGTGCGGTTGACGATGGCAGCCACGCGGCCGATAGGTTGATCGTTCTGCCAGGCGACGAAGGTTTGGATCTCGCCATGGTCATAGAACGGGTGCTTGATGTAATTCACCAATTCTTTTTGGTTTTGTCGCAGCGGCGGAACCCAATTGGGGTAGGATCCATTCACGATCCAAGGCAAGCGCAAAAACGCGTTGCGTTCGCGGCTGGTCTCGGCCGGTTTAATAACGACTGGCGCCATGTTCGTCCGTACTTCGATTCGAAAGGTATCGGCCAGGTAAACGGGGATGACCGAAACAGGGGGGCGCTGCAGGAGCGACTAGGGCAAGTATCGCAAAAACCCTACAAAACTGCTCTGGCCAAAATGGGACAGGCTGCAATGATACCGGATAACGCAGGTCGCAGGGACAGCGATTGAGGGGCGACGTCAGAATGAAGTACTTAGTAACCGGTGCCACCGGGCTGATTGGCAACAACGTGGTGCGGCATCTGCTCGCTGCTGGCGAGAGCGTACGCACCTTCACGCGCTCGGCCGCTCGCAGCGAAGCGTTGGCTGGCATGCCCATCGAGATTGCCGAAGGCGATGTTCGCGACGCCGCCGCAGTGCAACGCGCCGTTCAAGGCGTGGACTGCGTGATTCATGCAGCCGCCCACGTGCAAGTAGGTTGGACGCAATCGGAATTGCATCGGCAGATTAATGTCGAAGGAACTCGCCTGATTGCCGAAGCAGCGCTGCGAAACAGCGCTCGCCTGATTCATATTTCCACGATCAACACATTGGGCATCGGTCTGCTCGACAAGCCTGCTGATGAAGAATCAGGGCTGCCTGGTTTGGTCCCTTGTCATTATGTAACGTCGAAAATCCACGCCGAGCGAATGGTGCGGCAAACCGTTGCCCGCGGCCTCGACGCCGTCATCATTCATCCGGCGTTCTCGCTGGGCCCCTGGGACTGGAAGCCGTCTTCTGGTCGCATGTTGCTAGCAGTGAACCGCGGCACGATGATTGCGCCGTCGGGAGCTTTTAACGTTTGCGATGTTCGCGATGTCTGTGCGGGTGTTGCCGCCGCGGCCAAACTAGCTCCCTCGGGTAGACGATATATCCTCGGCGGACATAATCTGTCCTACCTCGAGGCGTGGAAGGTGTTTGCCCGTGTGGGCGGTCATGTGGGACCGCGGATTCGCGTGGGCCCCATCGCGCGTTGGATCGGCAGCATGGGCTCCGATGTGTGGACCTATTGCACTGGCGAGGAATCGGAAATCAATTCGGCGACGATCGGCATCGGATCGCAGCAGACTTGCTTTTCGAGCGACCGGGCGGTCCGCGAATTAGGATATCGGATTCGGCCGTTGGAGCAGACGGTCGCCGATGCCTGGAATTGGTTTTGTGAACACGGTTATATCCGTCGGCAGCGCCGTGTTGCCCGGCAACCGGCTTTGAGTCATTCCTAACTGCCGCTTTGACGAGCGGCTCCAAGAGTCCGCTCCATGGCAACCGTGCTGGTCACCGGCGGCAGCGGCTTTATCGGGCGCAACCTGATCGAGTCGCTCCTCTTCCGCGGCGACCGCGTCCGCTGCCTCGTTCGCAAGCCGGCAGCCAACGTCATTCTGCAGGACTTGGGCGCGGAATTGATCGCCGGCGACTTGAACGACCATGCCGCCCTGCAGCAGGCCGTTGCGGGTTGCGATGTGGTCTATCACCTGGCCGGAATGACCGCGGCGATCAAAGTCGACGACCTGATGCGCGTGAATCGCGACGGCACGATCAATCTGGCAACCGCGATCGAAACGCAGCCCAATCCGCCGCTGCTGCTCTTGGTTTCGTCACTCGCCGCGGCGGGACCGGCCCAGCGCGGTCAGATTCGCATCGAAGCCGATCCTCCAGCGCCGATGTCGAACTACGGCCGCAGCAAACTCGCTGGCGAGGAAGAAGCCATCGAACGAGCCGACAAATTTCCGCTCACGATCATCCGCCCTGGTTGCGTCTTCGGCCCGCACGACAAAGCCCTGCTCGCCCTTTTTCAAACAATTCAGCGGTTCCGCTTTCATCCGGTGCCGGGCTGGCGACATCCGCCCCTGTCGTGGATCTATGTGCAAGACCTGATCGACCTGATGGTGCTCGCCGTAGAAAAAGGCGAACGCGTACCCGCTGCTGCAGCGAAGTATCCCGGGCAGCACATGGGTGAAGGCGTATATTTCGCGGCGGCAGAAGAGCATCCGTCATATGCCGAGTTCGGCTCGATGACCCGGCATCTGCTGCGTCGACCGTACATGCCGGTGATCCCTTTTCCCGCTCCGATGTCGATGGCCCTGGCGAGCATCAACGAAACGTTCTCTTGGATGCGAAACCGGCCCGATGTTTTCAATCGGGACAAGATTCGCGAAGCGCTCGTTGAAAGTTGGGCCTGCTCGCCGGAAAAATCGCGCCGGCAGTTGGGCTTTGAACCGGGAGCGAATCTCACCGAGCGGATCGCCGATGTGATTGCCTGGTATCAGAAGCAAGGTTGGTTGTGGAGTTAATCGGTACTCATCTCGCTCCGCGAGATGTCCGGAGTTGGCGTTCAGTCAGCGACGCAACCAAGGTGGACCCATTGCCAAACTTGTCCACGCGCACTTCTCGCCGCGACGCGTTCGTTCGCGGCTTTCATCTCGCAGAGCGAGATGAGTACTCTACGCAGCACGCCGCTGCCGCACCACAAACTGCTGATAGTCGCTCGGCGTATCAATGCCGATGCTCGGTTCGTTGATGCTGCCCACAAGAATCATGTGCCCCGCATGCAAGACACGCAGTTGTTCCAGGCTCTCTAGTTTTTCGATCGCGGGTTGCGGCAACATGGCTATCTGCAGCAAGAATTCGCGCCGATAGGCATACAGCCCCAAGTGCTGATGAAAATGCGGCGGGTCGACAGTCAGCAAGTCATCGCTCCAGCTGCGCGGATGCGGAATCACCGAGCGGCTGAAGTAGAGTGCGCGCTGCTGACCGTCAAACACCACTTTGACGCAGGCAGGATCGTTGAGTTTGTCCACCGTTCGAATCGGCGTGCTCAGCGTGCTCATGACCGCGGCGGGATTTTGCACCAGTAGTTCCACGACCTGATCGATTGCTGCGGCCGAGATCTCGGGTTCGTCACCCTGCACGTTGACGATGATGTCGATATCGGACCAGCCCCGGGCCACTTCGGCAACGCGATCGCTGCCGCTCGCATGATTTGGATCGGTGAGCACGACGTTGCCGCCGAAGGCGCGAACCGCCGCCGCAATCTCTTCACCATCGGCGGCCACGCAGAGGCGAGTAGCAGTTGTCGCACGCGAAGCGGCTTCGTAGGTGTGCTGAATGACCGTTCGGCCGGTGTCGTTCAGCAGCAGTTTTTTGGGCAAGCGAGTGGAGTGCAATCGCGCGGGAATGACTATCGCCGCGCGGGCTGGCTGAGTTCGAGAGGGCATTTGCTAGCTTTCGTCCGTGAAAAATCAATCCAACCGCGCCATGATCGTACCGCGGCAACGGTTTGCGGCTCAACAGCAGTTTGCCGCGGGAGGACGTCGGCAAGATTACCTGCTGTCATTTCTCTGCATTCACGCGCCCCGAATGTCTATAATAGTTTTGGTGGAAGAGAACTCCTTGAGCGACTAGCGGAGGGCGGTTATGAAGGCGAAGAAAATCCTATTGCCGGTCGATTTTTCGACGGTGGGCGAAGCAGCTTTGCAAATGGCAACGAGTTTGGCTCGCGATACGGGCGCCAAACTGATTGTGCTGCATGTCGAAGAGCCTCCGATGGCTTATGGGGGCGGCGAGCTCTATTATGGCTTAGTAGAGCCAGATCGCACGGAACTGACCCGTATGTTGCATGAAGTTAAGCCCAGCGATCCTGCAATCGAGGTCGTATACCGCATGGTGACAGGCGATCCGGCAACAGCGGTCGTGCAAGTGGCAGAAGAAGAAGGTGTTGATTTTATCGTCGTTGGTTCGCACGGCCGGACGGGGCTCAGCCGTTTGTTGATGGGTAGCGTGGCAGAAGCGATTGTTCGCAAGGCCGAATGCAACGTCATCACGGTGAAAGCGCCGCACAAGAAGCCTGAAAAGAAGTAATCGCCATCGAATCCTTCTGGAACAAAGCCGGGCCCTGCGTGGTGATCACCCAGAGCCCGGTGGTTATTTTCTTCGCAGTTCGAGGGTTGACTAGCGAGGCTTTGTCGGCAACTGGTCGAACATGTTGCCGCGGATTACCTGACCGCCCAGTGAGGTCGTCAGACCATCCACCAGTTCGGTGACTTGCCCGCTCATCGGCTTCGGCACCGCGTTGACCAACATCTCTCGCACCAGGCTCAATGCAGCACCAACGGCCAATGACTGAACCTGGCTGGCAGCAGGCCGGAGCCATTCGGCGAATGCATTCGTCGATTGACCGTTACGCATCGAACTCATGGTGCTGCTCGTAGCACTGCGAGTCGGCTGCGATTGCGGCGCAAAATGCTGTTCCGGGAGATACTCGGGCTGCGGTACTCGGCCCTGCGCAGCCGCTAAGTGGCGGAATCTTTCTTCGGCGCGTGAGTCCCCAGATTTACTCATCAGGATATAACCACCGACAAAGCCGAGGGCCGTTGCGCCGGCAACCATCGCCCAGGGATGTCGTTCGACGTGATGAGTAATGCTGAACGCTTCACCCACGGCATGTACCGTGTCTTGCACAGACGACTTTACCGACTGAACCGAAGTTCGGACCGACTCAACCGTGTCATCGACCACGTGTTTCACATTCTCGACGGTATCACCGACGGATTGCACAGCGCCTTGAACAGTGTCAGTCACCTTCTGTTCAAGTCGCTCCAATTTTTCCGTCAGCGCGGTGCGAGTTTCGTCCATCTGATGACGAATCAACGACATATCGGCGCTGGAATTTATCTCGGATGACTGATCCATTGCACATTCTCCTTCAGGGCTTGCGCTGATTCATCAGGCAGGGGATTGAACTCGTTGAATTGTTTCATCGCTGCATAAAACGCCACGCCGCCACCGCCCGCTAAAGTGCCGCCGACAACGCCGAAACAGGCCCACAACGGCAGCTCAAACGCGGCGTGCAAGCCATGGACGGCCATGAAGCAAAGCAGGGTTGCGCCTACCGAAACCAACGCCAGGCCGCACACTAATGCGACCAGCGTTTGTTTTGTGCGGCGAACGTCTTGCTTTAACTCGGTGCGAAACATCGCCAGCTGCTGCCGCGCCAATTCTTGCGCGTCGGCAATGATGCCGCTAATGAGCTGCGTCATACTGGCTTCGGACTCGGGCTTGTAGGTGTCGGTCGCCATGACGGCTAACTCCACTTCGTGCTAACTGCGTGACGAATCGATCGAAACTAGGCCCGCGATGAGGTGCAGGCTCGGGCCAGCAAGAAGCCGAGGCCAGCGGCGATGCACACTGCCGGAATCGGATTGCGGCGGATGGCATTGGTGACATCTTCAGCCATCGCTTCGAAGCCTTGTTCTTCGATGTACTTGCCAGCGCTCTCGAGCGTGGCGGCGACGGAGCCCGCGGCGTCGTGCATCATGCCGCTCTCCTGCGGAGCAGCCGAGCGGAGGCTGTCAGCGGCCGACTTCATGGTGCTGCCGACTGCCGAGCGCGCGTCGTCAGCCCGATGGCCGACATACGACGCTGCGTCGCCGGCCGAGCTCATGGCCGTCGAGGCGATGGTCTTGGCGCTGTCAGCGACATACTTGCCTGCTTCGTTGGCTTTGTCGGCCAGGAAAGTTCCGGCTTCGCTAGCCTTTTCGGTAACGGCCGAGGCCATGTTACCGACGTCTTTGCCTTGGCCCTTATCGGAACCTTCGTTAGCGAAACGCGAGGGATTGGCGACATTCGACATGACTGATTCTCCTACTTGAATGTGAGAGGGAGGCACTCACCCCACCGGGTTCTCCCGGCAGCGAACTGGGCTCGCCACTCCTTGCTGACTCGTCGGACAAGCACAGGCTTGTCGTTCTTCGCAGACTTAATGCAAGGGCCATGCCAAGAGCCAGGCTGCGAAGCGGAAATGGAGTGCCAAGACAAGATCGTCGTGAAAAGTCGGCTGTTCTTGACGATTGCTGCGAGCGACGCGGCGGCGAAAAGATCATCGACCGTGTTTGACGCAGCGGAACTTGCCTGCGACTGGACCAACATGGCCGCGCTTTAGCCGCGCTTATTCGTCAGCTGTTCGCCGGCCAGCTTCGACTAAAGTGCGACCTGTTGATGCAGCCAGCGGCGAACGGCTGCACGCGGCGGAATATCGCACAACACCCAGGTGTCGGTGTGATTCGGAAACGGCAGGGCAACCAAGGTGAGCTTGGCGCGCGATTGTTCGCTCAGTTTCGAATCCTTAAAGAATTGTTCCGTCGCCGCGATCGTGCCCTCATGCGAAATCCACTGCGGCCGGCCATTCAAGCGAGCGAGACGTTCGCGGGCAGAGGCGGCATCGCTGTCGTCGTAGGGCCAGCGGCGCACACCATCATAATGACTGTGCACGACAAAACATTTCCA
>CAYMWL010000031.1:0-71422 GCA_964394305.1 uncultured Pirellulaceae bacterium | reverse complement strand
CCAATTTTCGCCTCGGCGCGAAGAGCAATTCACGCCAGGCCGTGAACGGTTACGATTCCGCTCAGCGTCAGAACCTTCTGGCTGAAGAAGTCGCACTGCCACAAGCTGGCCGCATGCCGGGCCACGAATTCGTCCCAAGTCGCGCCGGCACGTTGTGGGCACGGATCAATCCCCGCCGCTTTCAAGATGTTTCGCACGGTGCTCTTCTTGATCGACCGAATGCCCAGCTTTTTCAGTTCACCCACGATCCGCGCATAGCCCCACTCGTTCTCCCTGGCCATCCGCAGAACCAGCCGGCGCAACTGCCCCCGCGTCCGCGGCCGACCGCGTTTAGCCGTGGGTTTCGCATCCCGTTGCTTGGCCCGACGATCATCCCGAATCCAACGCAGGAACGTATCGGGCGCAACAATCGTGACCAACTGGCGAATCGCCTTGCCCAACTTCGCCCCAAACTTCAGCAGCCGTTTCCGCTCTTTTGGCGTGACCACAATCCTCGCTGGCAATTTGCTCCGCAGCGTTTCATTCTCAATCTTGAGATACCGAACCTGCCGGGCGAGCTCAGCTTGTGTAGCCCCAGCGATCATCATCAGCAGCGAGTTGAAGAACGACATTGTCCGTCGGTTTCACGGTTCGGATTCGGGAAGTCATGTGATAAGCCGCCCGGTGACTGTAACCGGCATGCTGGCATCCAGCAACAATCACGGGTCGAGCACCTCCCCAGTTCTCACCCCCGAGGTTCGTTTGTCTCGCTCGCACGCAATTGCCCATCGTTCGCCACATGCCAGCCCTGTAACCCCTCCACGAACAGTTCAATTGATGTTCTGTTGCCTCCACTCGTCAACCGGAACGCCTTCGGGCGTCTCCGGGAGACACAAGATGACATAACCCCGGCTACCACCGGGGTTTGCTGTTTCTTGACCGTCGTTCGCGGGGCTCACCGCAGTGCCAGCGGAAGTCACCGGATGTCCATCGGCGGTCTCGGGTTTACTCCTATTACACTCCTGGAACGGAAGGTTCGCGAGTGCCTTCGCCCGGTCGCCAATTCCGACATGGGCGTACTTCATGGTCATTTTCACATCCGTGTGGCGAGCAAGTTCCTTTGGATTCTGGAAGTGTCGCACCGTTCGTGAGTAGCCCCGTGATGTAGGTATGGCGGCCGGCGGCATGGAAGTCCGCGATCCCTTCCGGGGTTACCCGCCCCTGCGTGGCACGATATTCTCACTCGGCGACATCAGCTATCTATACACAACGGGCTACCTCCCAGCCCTCGGCAAGTACCCACATGGACACGTCCCATCGCCACTTCAAGTTGCCGACCATGTGGGTGACACGTCAAAACCAGAGTTACTTCGAGAGGTCATGACATTGACGAAGATGAACTGGAATTCGGCAAACATGGAAGGCTTGATGCCGATCACTTTACGGTTTTCACGATTGGTCGGAGACGTGTTGCGAGAAGTTCCTGGCGACCGGGAACCTCAGCCGAAATACAAATTCTATATGTAGGCTTTTGATTGGCGTGTCGCAGGGGGAATCATGGCATGGGAATCGTGAACACGACGATGCTTTACGACGAGAACTTCGACTTCAAGAATGTCACGGCTGATGACGTTGTATTCGGCTTTGTGGTGAGGATGCCGTTCCGTTTTCGAGTCAGCAGTCCCTACCACTGTCATTTTGAGAACCGAGGCGCTTGGTACGACATTTGGATCAATAACAAGCCGATCCCACCAAGCGAGTCGGGAAATCCTCGTCACGGACTCATGCAGGTAAGTGGTACTGTCGAGGACTTGTGGAGCAGGGTCGTGATTATCCCAAATAAAAGCGGAGTCACTGACGCCGAGGTTAATGCCCTGAGACATCATGGGGGAAATCTCGACATTGCATCTTTTGAGTCACGAAACAAACAGCTTTTTCCAGCGATGCAGGCATTGAACGCCTTCATTATTGGGTATCACACCGCAACCGGAGAATTGTTTGGTGGACAAGCATTGCAGCTTATGACAGTACATGACTACATGAACAATGTAACGTGGGAGATAGCCTTGGTCGGCATTCCGCTCATGCACTGGACGAACGATAACATCAGCGAGTTATTCGAGCTGAAAGCAGAAAAAGAGTTCCGGGTCGGAGCTTCGTTGACGGGGGAACTGGTTGATTTGCCCTCTGAGAAACTCAACGGGATCGCTGACGCAATAAACCGGCTCAACGACTTCTACTTCTACGAACTCGCTTTCGAGGCCAAGGCGAAAATGGTTTCTGGCGACTATATCGGTGCGTTGCTTCTTGCTGTCGCCGCTCTTGAAGGAGCGCACGGAGCGTTTGTTACGAATGCTCTCGAATCGAAGTTGCCGTCAGGTCGAACAGGCGACGACAAGAACATTGAAGACAACTTCATCAAGGAACTTGGCTTCTCACTTTGCAACAAGCTGACGCCGTTCCTCTTTATGGATTCGACCGACAGACCGACATCTGACTTGATTCAGATGGCAGCTACCGCCGTCAAGTACCGGAATGAGATAATGCATGCCTTGCGCAACTCCGCAGGGCAATATCGAATTCGCACAAGGACTAATTCGGACCTGACCGATGCCTACTCTGCTGCGATCCAACTTTATGACCTTTACCGGAAGGCAATTGAAAATGCACTGTCGCATGCACCGGCAGGGGGACAGGTCTGATTTTGCCTACCAACCGAACCCCGCCACCCCCAACAGCGTCTTCCCAATGGGCCAAATCCCAGGGAGCAATCATGACCAATCGACGAGAATTCCTTCAGACCACCGCCGCCATCGCCGGGTCGTTGATCCTCCCTGAAACAGTTCTTGCCACATCTGCCCCCTCGTTTCATTTCATTCATGCAGATTCCTGCAAACACTGGCCCGTCGCCGATCCCGTTCAATGGTCCCTTGAACACACCCATGATCCGATCCTGGCTCGTGCCGCCGAGGGCCTTGGAAAGCTGACGGTCGGCGATGGCGACAGGATCGTGAGACTGGTCGTCCGTCGCTGCTCCTTGAACCTTCTGGAAGTTCAACCCGGAAGGGTCGTAGTCGATCATTGGGGATCGAACCGTGCCGATCTAAAACCCTTCTTCAAGTCGCACGGACTGGCCCGGCCTGAGATCGAGGTCGTCCTCCGTGATCGCAAGAAAGAAACCGTCAGCACACTCACCGGCGATTCGTTCCTTTATGGCGTCCTGCTCGCATCAGATTTCGACCTCGAACTCTTCCAGAGCAAATGGGAGAGGCGATTCGTGCAGGAGTCCGATGATTGGCAGGCTGCACAAGGGGCGAGTTCCGGGTTTGCTTGGGATGGCATTCCAGATGGTTCTATCCCGTGGGCTGCGATGAAGAGTGCTTGGCGGCGAGTCACTCCGGTGAATTGTTTGAATTGCTCTGGTGAGACGTTGCTGATGAACTTCGGTCTGCGTCAGATGGCGTTGTTCAATCGGGCTGGGTTTGTTGAGCATGTATGCGGGACGTGCAGCAGGTTGTTCAGGGATGAGGCGGTGGATGTGAAAGCGTGGATGGCGGCGAATCTTGATGCAGAAGTCTGGCCTTCAGACGAGTTAATTTGGGGTCGCAGAATTGCTCGTACAACGAAGGCACACTCATGAACGCAGTCGATCTAGTCCAGCGGCTCCACCAGCATCGAGCGTGGGTGAATCGCAATATATTGACCACCGCTGCAAGCCTTTCCGATGAGCAGTTGCGGTCGCCATTTCAGATCGGCCAAGGTTCGATTTGGAAATCGTTGCTTCATCTCTATGCTGCCGAGTTCGTGTGGCTCGAAGCTCTACTCGGCAATGACGACCCAACGATTCAAGGCGACCTTCCTGGAAAGCTACCAGGGAACCAGCAAGGTGAAGGTGGAATCACAAATCTGGACGATCTTCAGGCGAAGTGGATCGCCTTGGAACAACGATGGGGCGGCTATTTGGCTTCGCTGACGCCCGAATCACTTGACGAACTCGTGTACAAGAAAAGTACGAGTTACGGCCTTGGCAAGCGGTACGCAACTCGACGATCTGATGTCCTGCTTCACATCTGCACGCACGCTCAATACACGGTGGCCCAAGTTCTCAATATGTTTCGGCAGTCGGGGGTGGATACGTTACCGGACACAATGCTGATAGCGTTGGCTCGCAAGGAAGCGGACTTGTCATGACAACGATCTTGTTCCTTCACGGCTGGCATTCAGTCCCAGGTGGCGTCAAGCCGACATACCAGAAGCAGGCTGACGACTGGCAGGCGGCTCCTGTTACGAGTTCAGGGTTTGCGACAATACGAGGCATGATGTGAGTCAAAGATGGTGGGCCAAAGGCTTGGTTCGTGGTGGCGAGGAGAGGGCAGCAATAATCAAAACTTGTGTTGCATCGAATTACGGGTTGGAGGCACAAAGAATCGAACCCCTGTTCTGATGCCATTTGTGGTGTTGAGTTCGTTGTCCACAGTCCTTTCGCGATAGGTCCTATCACGAGTGAGTCGTAGCCGGTCGTTTGATGACGCATCCAGGCGATGACGGCAGCTTCGGCCCGTTGTTCCGCCGGAATGCGTTTGGTGCGGGCGACCGTCCCAGAACCGACCGGCGTACATGATCTGTCACGGCACAAGCGAGACGCTGCGCTAGATCGGCGTGGCTCGGATGAAACGCCAGGAACTCAACAACGGCCCCAAAGAAGTCTTCGACGTAAACGGCCTGGGCCTTCTCACGGCGCTTGGCATCGGCTTCTTTCTTCTTGGCAAAGCCCTCGGTGGATCGTTCAGCTTCAAGATCGGCACGAATCATCTCGATGGTCGTGGCGGCTGCCCAGATGCCCCGTGAGAAAACCTTGCGCCCTTTCTTCTCAGCAACGACCCAATGGTCACCAGCGGCCTTCACTCTTCTCGTGAGGGCGGCGTCACCGGGCGGAAGAAGTACCCAGTCAGTCGGCACATTGAGGACTTCTCCGTCAGCGGTGCGGACGGTGTTGGGTGCGGGGCCGGGGGAGAAGGTGGTCATGTTCGCTTCCGTGCGATCTATAGGCTTGGGATCGAGCGACTTCCGCTCGGAACGAGGGCCTAATTTACTGGTTTGGCTGCAAATTCAGGAGGGGCGAACCCGGATCACCGCCGCACCCGCATCATTTGGTTGCCGCCCCGCTGGAACTCATAGTCCACTCCCTCAATCTGCACGTTGAGGCCGATTTCCCGCAGGCGACTTGCGACCTGCGCAACGTGACGTGATGGGGCGCTTCCAAGCTCCAACAGCGGGAAGACCCGAACATCTCGGCTCACACGACATAGCTCACGGATCGACTCGACGTGGAAACTCTGGGAGAGTTGTTCGCTGTAAAGAAAGAGGAAGTGGGAACAGACCACAATGTCGAAGCTGTTATCAGCGAAGGGCAGTTTGGGAAGTTCGGCATCCACGTAGCGCCCCGACGCTCTGCCCGCATCGAAGTCACCGAGAAACTTCGTCATGGCCGCCATGCGCCGTTGGGCGAGAGCCTCGACATCGGGAAGATCATCGCCCCAAATGAACTCGGCAGCGTTTTTCCTGGTTTGGTCGATGACCACCTGGAAGGTCTGGTCGATCCGATCACGAATCTGAGCTACTCCGAAGCGGAAAAGCGGGTCGCACGACAAGACCGAACAGCCAAGTGCCGTGGCCTCTGCATTGAAGCTCGCCGGTCCATCAGCGCAGCCAAGGATGCGACCGCCCATGTCATTGTCGGTCAGGGCGAACATGTGCCGGTACTCGTCGAGCGACCGACCCCAGGGAACGACTTCATTCAGAGTGAACATTTCGACCCACTGAGAATAGCCTCGGAAGAAACCTCCCCGTCCTCGCCATGTAGCCCGAAGCGCTCGATCTTCGTGTCCTGAGAAGTCATCGGTCGTTGTCCTGCCACCACAGCTTCCTGAACACCGGCTGCAGTCCCAGCCAACTCTTGCTGCCAAGCTGCGTCTCGCCCTTGTCGTAATATGCACGAAACGAGAGCAGATCGACCTTGCTCCACGACGAAAGCGCATCGCCATCGCTGGTCGTGAAATCCTTTGGTTCTAACATCACCGTCTGCGACTCGTTTCCGCCGTCGAGCTTCACGACAGCCACCAACTCCCTCTGCTTGCCCCGGTACTGCCGAAAGAAGTTCTCCGTCAGCACGATCACGAGTTCGTTCGGCTTCTCGGCTTGAACTTCAACTGTTAGCCGTTGCCCTGGCTGTCCTTGCCACTTTGGATCGGTCAGCTTCCTGGTCGAGAACTCCCAATGGTGCGGGTTATCTGGCGACAACTTGTACCAATCCCGCCAGCCGTGCGTGAAGTCATCAATCATCGGGTCGGCCTTGTCGGTGGCGCTTGCACCGTTGGCAGCGACATCCTTGGGTGCGAAGGTATGCAACATCGAACTGATGGCAAACCCATCAGTCGGTCGAGCGTGAGGCTCTGACTCGGACTGGTTTAACTTGTACATCACGTTGGCGAAGGCGAAGAGTGGTTGGTCCACGCTCATGATCGGCAGCTTGCCGGTCCAAAGCCGTTCACCGGCCTTCTTCGTCTCCGCCGACCGCCAGAATCTCGCTCTTGGATCGGGATCGACGGAGTAGTAGATGTGAACTTCGGCAACTTCCTGGGAAGAATCAGGCATGACCTCCAGCATGGGGATGGCATCTTTCGTCTCGAAGATCAAGTGCGTCTCCGGTGTCTCAGGGAAAGTGAAACTCCCCTTGAGATGCTGGTCGAACCAGAGTGGCCTCGTGACGGCGAACTCTGGCGTGAACCGATGATTCATGTGCGGCGTGAAGGAGTACCGCACGTTCTTGTGCGGGATCAACTCGCCGGTTCGGTAAGTGTCGTCCATGATTCCGTGGAAGTCGTTCGTCGCACCGAGCCATAGAAGCGTAGCTTTGATGTGCGGGGCGTAGGACTCGAAGCCGAGAGTGGCGTCAAACAGCTTCACGTCGCCATTCGGTATCTGCGGGTTGTGTTGAGGAAGCAGAGGCCAAGGTTGAGTGCGAAAGCCTGATCCACCGACCGATGGAGCGGCAGCTTTCACTCGGTCGTCGCTCCCGGCGACGTACACGGTGAGATTCCCGCCCATCGAATGGCCGTACACTCCGAGCTTGTCGGGATCGACTTCGGGTTGCTGCTCCAGAAAGGTCAGCCCTCGACGACAGCCGAGCGTGAGGAGATACCAGTTGTTGTTTCGGGGTGAGTCGAATGGATCGAGGTACTTCTCGCCCGGCTTGAGGTTGAAATAGCCCGGCACATTATTCTGGGTCGGATCAACCGCTCCCCAATCGGTGTTCGGATCACCTTCTTTGGCCTCTTCCATTTCTCGCCCGCCCCAATTCACCGACAAGCAGGCATATCCTCGTTTGGCGTAGAACTCGACTTCGTGAAGAAACGCTCGCTGCCCGCCGCCGTGCATGTGAAGCAAAGCGGGGAGCTTCTTCGCCGCCGTGGGGAAGGCATAGAACGCCGCCATGCGTGCCGGTTTGCCTTTGAACGTACCGATGTGGTAGGTGATGTACCGGTAAACGATGCCGTCTTTCTCCCACGCTCGCACGACCTTGGCATCGAGTGGGTCTTTTCGGGGGTCGAAGTCGGCAAAGAGTTCCTTCACCGTGGCAGGGGCTTTCGGCTCCTCGGCACGGATGAAGGTTGGCAGCAAACAGGCGAGGCCGAGCAGGATATTCCAAACGTAAGGCTTCATGCTTCGTCCCCTCCATACCGCACCGCCAGACAAACGGCAGCAGATTCACGGCTTACTTAGTCTTGACGTATACCTTCGCCGTGTCGGAAAAGCCCTTCAATGTGACGCCCTTCTTGTCTGCGTAGTCTTTCACGTCAAAAGCAACTGAATAGTTGTCATACTCGACGAGTCTTTGCTTGCTGCGATCAATGATTTTGTGGGACGTGACTTTGCAGGCCGTCTCTGGAATCTTATGGGTGCTGACTGGCTCCGGCACATCGGGATAAATGCCATCGGAATGTTGATTGTTGATCCACTTCTTTAAGTCGTCTTCCTTTACGCTGTCCGCAAAACTGTAAATGGTTCCAGTCATCGGAAATGAGTTGTCTTTGTTGTCTATCTGCAACACCAGCACAGCCTTTTGATCTGTGAATGTGTAGAACAACAATGCGTCTCGATACCCGATTTGTGAATCTCGCACTTCTTGCTTTGGAGTTGACTTCTTGACCTCAAGAGCTTTCGAGGCGTTGCCTTCCTTCGCTTCGGCATGGACGAGACTGGCAATCAAGAGAGCAAACAACGCAGGCAATAACCCGCTCGTGATAATGCGATTCACCATGATTCTCCTCAACTTATTGTTCGGGATTCCGTAGATGCCAAGAGCCGCTTCCTAGTCGTGTGCATTCTAGTCGTTCACCGTGCATGGCCGACTCATTCTCATGCGGCAGACGCCCGGCGAAAAGCGGATATTATTCTTCATCTGCTTCTATCTGCTGCGGTCTTTCGGGAATGTACGGGATCAGCCCTTGGCGAAGGGCCTCTTCCTGAATCTCCCGCTTCAAGATGCGAGCATCTACCAGGAAGCCGTTCACTTGAATCATCCAGGCCATCGGGTTCTCCTCGATCCGACTGCGAAGCGACCACTCAGGGTCCATCGGCCTGATCTTGAACATCCTGCGGATCAACATCGACTTGCCCTGGCCGGTGCTTTCTCCGACGCCGAACGCCGTGTCGATGGCCGTGAGTTTCATGTGCGGAGTCTGGCTCTTGTCGTCGAGGAAGTTCACCCAGCCAATCGTGCGGACGATGCCGCAGGCCCAAGTGTTCGGCTTGCCACTGACCAGCGGAGAGGGTCGCTTGCGAGCCAGCTTCTCCGTAAGTCGGCGGCATAGTTCGGCGTATTCCTCGTTCAGATGCTCTCGGCAGAAACCATTAACCAGACCGGCGATCTCTTCGACGGCTTGCTGTTTCGCCTCATCGGGTGTGGGCTTACGTTTTGGCATGACTACCTCATGCTCCTCCAATCCGGCAGCCCCTTCTTCATCTCCTTCGTGGCTTTGCCGGGATCAAACCGCTCTGGGTCGAACTTCCCGCCGATCCACTCCAGCATGTTCTCGTGTTCTTCGTGCTTCGGGTTGCTGATCGCATCGAGGAAGTCGCCATAGCCCCATACCCCGCCGCAATCCTCTGGTGGGCAGGCACGCTCACCTTCGAGGCACAGCGGGTACTTGGCCTTCGGATCAATGGGAGGACTGCCCTCGAACATGACCTCGTGTTCCCACGAGTCACCGAAGTCGTATTCGTACTTGAAGGCGAATCGCTTGCCAGTCTTGGGCAGAATCTCGCTCACCATCGTCGTCGTTGAGTCTTCGCAGTCGAAGTCCTCGAACCCGTCGTCGAGAAGTTCGGGATCGCCGTACCGCTGGCCTTTAATCTCAAACTGGTGAAGGTGGCTGTTGGTCCAACCCATCGCCGTCTGGATGTGTTCGTGCAGCTTGTCGAGGGTGCAGTCTTGGACCTGGATGCGCCGCCAGATCGGCGGGTTTGAATCGAGCAGCGTGATCTTGAACTGGAAGATCGTATTGCTTGCGACCTTCCCCTTTCCCTTCGGTTTTTTGGTCAACTTCGGCGTGGCCGCTGCCGTGATACCGCTTTGCAGGTGATCCATCAGGTGCTTAGCAAGGTATATCACAGCCACCTGCTTGCGAGCATCGCCATCAGGCAAGTCCTCGGCCAGGGCCAAGGTCATGCTGGCAACTTCCCCGATTGAGAAAGTCGCCTTCTCCGTCGCCAGCTTCTTCTTGAGGGCCTTCGTCATGCCGGGGACCAAGCTCAAGACTTCCCGCTGCGCCTGGGCCAGCGAGAAGTGTTCCAGCGCCTTCTTCTTGATCCCCAACTGCTCGGCAGCGACAAGGGCCTGGGCGGCGAACTGAGCGATCTGCACGGCCTGACCGGAAATCAGCTTCTCCTTGCGTGCATCCTCGATCTTGACGGTCTTGGGCGGCTCTTCGTCGGTGAACTTGTCGAGCAAGCCCTGAATCTTCTCGAAGATGGCGTCGAGCTTCTTGGTTTTAGACTTGTCCTTGCAGTGGTTGGCCTCGGCGGCGACGTAGCCGCCAAAATCATCCAGGTCGTCGAGCGTCATCATCACCGGCTGGCCGGTGGGCGTATCCCTGACGATTTGTTCGGCCTCTTGATCGAGGCACGTCAGTCCTTCGAGGACGAGTTTCCGTTCAGCGGCAGTCAGCTTGAGCGGCAGTTTTTCGCCGGGTTGAACTTGCTTCTTCGTGGGCATGTGGCCTCCTTGCTGCATTTGATCGGATTCGCCGCATTCTACAGGCTCTTGATCGGCCTCGGTAGAATCTCACCAAGTCACAAAGCGAGGCCGAAATCAGCGTTAGTTACGGAAGACTTGAACGTGGAACTTCTCCAGATCGTCGAAACCACGAACCTCAACTCCGAGGACGTTGCTGCCCGCACTGCGCAGATTCACACCCCTTCGCCGACTGGCCGCAAACCTTCGGCGGCGACGAACGCCTGACCGGCGCCTTCCCCCGCTGATCGAAGTTGAACCAGCAACATTGGTCGAGGACTTCTCGCAGCATTGCCCGGCCACGCTGAACACGAGACTTCGTACCGGAATGCGAGAGGCCAAGGCGCTCGGCAACTTCAAGTTGGGTCAGTCCCTCTATTTCGGAAAGCTGCACTGCTTCCCGATATGGATCAGGAAGCTGGCGGATCAATTCATCGAGCCACTCGCCAGC
Source organism: uncultured Pirellulaceae bacterium (assembly GCA_964394305.1). Classification (GTDB taxonomy): domain Bacteria; phylum Planctomycetota; class Planctomycetia; order Pirellulales; family Pirellulaceae; genus Anatilimnocola. The sequence continues at coordinate 60,698 of CAYMWL010000031.1, read as the reverse complement.
CCTGGCCCGCATGTGGCCCATCCCGTCTTGCTCATCGGCAGGATCGGCGTCGGCAAGCGAAACGTCATCACTCTTCTTGCGGTAGTGATCGTGGATCACGTTGCGGGCGATTTGGTACTCCCACGCTGCCAGCCGATCCTCGTCAGCCAACGTGCCGACGCTGCGATGGATCCGCAAAACGTCTCTTGCAGGAGATCATCGGCGGTATGGTCGTCAGCGACTCTGCGGCGAATGAATCGCCGGAGGTCATCGCTCAGTTGCGACCAGACGGATTCGGTGGCTGGCTGGGAAGTCATCGTGTTCCTCAGAAGTCAGTGTGCGGATTGCGGCAGACAGGAGCAAGCCGACATTTCGCCCGCCTTCTGGAACGCCGCCTGCGCACCGTCTAGTTTGGTCGATTTCTTAGCCTTTGGGGTCAGAGTCGATTGCTCGCAAAGTACCGCCGAATAAGCGTTTACTGCAACGCCTCAGTTCGCTACCGCCCGACCCGCCGCCTCCACTCGTTGACCGGAACGCCTTCGGGTGTCTCCGGAAGACACAAGATGACTTTACCCCGGCTACCACCGGGGTTTGTTGTTTCTTGCCTCGCGCACTTTCAATCCCAGGTTTACATCGTCTCAATTTGATTTGGCTCCAAATGCACCGTGCACTAGCTCCGCTATGCTATCGGCCGCAATGACAGCAGCGACATGGCTTTGATTCGGCAGGAATAGGCATGCAACGCATATTCCTTTTATCCTGGCAAAGCGAACGCCGATGCTAACTAGACGCTGCCAAGTTCGCCAATGCGAACACTGCCACTCCCCGTGGCAACGGCACGGAATGGGAATCCCGCCAGAAAGTTCCCAATGCATCGCGCCCCGCCTCATTTCTTGTTTTCTTGGATGGCGACTGCGTCGCTCATGGCGGTAGTCGGCTGCGCGAGTGCACGTCCATTGCCAACGCATCCTGTTAGCGCTAGCACGATGCCAGCTCCGCAGCGGGTAAGCACGCCAAGTGTTCCGCCCACAACTTCTCGCTCTTCACAGCCAGCATTTGCTGTCCAACAGGTATCGCTGCAACAAGGAACTGTCGACCCGGAAGCGGCAAGCACACTGCCGCCACTTGCGGCCAGCCAACGTGGTGTGCCCATGAACCTGGTGTCGGCGCTGGCGGCCACCGATGCGCAGAATCCGCAAGTCGAGTTTGCCCGTTGGCGGGTGCAGGAAGCATATGCTCAACTGCAGAGAGCAAACGTGCTGTGGTTGCCACATTTGCGCGTGGGCGCTGCGTACAACCGGCACGAAGGAGCCATTCAAGACGTCGCTGGCAATGTATTTGATACGAGCCGCGGTGGCTATTACGCGGGGCTCGGGCCGCATTCTGTGGGTCAAGGTTCGCCCGCGATTCCAGGCGTGTTGCTGAACGTACACACCGCCGACGCGATCTTTCTGCCCAAAGCTGCCGGGAGCGCAGCACAGGCCAGAAGCTGGGCAGCTCAAACCGCGTCGAGCGATGAGATGCTCGAATCGGCGGTACTCTATTTGGAGTTGCTCCGCGCCGAAGAGGAAGCTGAGATCAGTCGCGAAGTGGTGACGAAGACTCGCAATCTGGTTGCCTTGACTGGCTCATATGCCAAGGCCGGACAAGGGCTCGAATCGGATCACGATCGAGCCAAGACGGAGCTCTCGCTACGAGAAACCGATCAATTGCGAGCCCAAGAAGCCGCGCAGGTTGCTTCGGCGCGATTGGCGACGCAATTGCGACTCGATCCCGCTGAGCCGATTCTTGTGCAAGAGCCAGTCGCGACGCCAGTGCAGTTGTTCGCGCCGAATCATCCGACGGCAGACCTGGTGGCAGAGGGACTTTCGCAGCGGCCGGAACTTTCGGAAAGTCGATGGTTGGTGAATGAAGCCAGTGAGAGGTTGCGGCGCGAAAAGTATGCCCCGCTGCTGCCGAGTTTGCTGCTCGGTGTGAGTTATGGCGGCATGAGCGGCGGTGTGGGGACGGATTTCGGCCCCTTCAAGGATCGTCTCGATACCGATGCGATTGCTTACTGGGAACTGCGCAATTTCGGTTACGGTGATCGCGCTGCGCGCAACGAAGCCGGCGCCCGTGTGGAGCAAGCCCGCTGGCGCGAGGTCGCCGCGCTCGATCGAGTAGCGGGGGAGATCGTCGAGGCGCACGCGCGAGTTCGCTCGCGTCAACAGCAATTGATCGTTGCCGAAAAAGGAGTGGCTACGGCGCTCGATTCTTATCGACGCAATTGGCTGCGGATTGAAAATGCCCAAGGGCTGCCGATTGAAGCAATGCAAGCGATTCAAGCCTTGGGCCTGGCTCGGCGGGACTATTTGCGGACGGTAATCGACTACAATGTCGCGCAGTTTCAATTGTTGCGAGCGATCGGCGGCGGCAGCCCGCGATTTCTCGGCGCGGCCGAAGCCCCCGCCAGTGCTGGACAATAATCCGCTGTCTGCAATCATCTGATCATCGCCCGCCCGGCAATGTCCTTCATTCCCAGCCAGCCCGTGCCGCATGAATCCAGTTGTCTTTGCAATGCGTCGGCCTCTTACCGTCATCGTCGGCATCATTGCGGTGCTGCTCGCTGCGGGCGTCGCTGTTCGTCCCAAGGCAGTTGATCAATACCTGGCGAAGTACAACATCGAACTGCCGCTGAAGCGCATGCCCGTTGATATCTTCCCCGCGCTCAACCTGCCGGTGATCTATGTCTGTCAGCCATACGGCGGCATGGACCCGGCGCAGATGGAAGGGCTGATCACCAACTATTACGAATATCACTTTCTTTACATCAGCGGCATCCACCACGTCGAGAGTAAGAACGTGCAAGGGAACGCGCTGATGAAGCTGCAGTTCCATCCTGGCACGAACATGGCCCAGGCGATGGCCGAGACGATTAACTATGTCAATCGCTCGCGGGCCTTCATGCCGCCCGGCACCGTGTCGCCGTTCGTGATGCGGTTCGATACGGGTAGCGTGCCCGTTGGTTACCTGGTGCTGTCGAGCGAAACGCGGACGATCGCGGAGATTCAAGATCTCGCGCTGTTCAAAGTACGGCCGTTGTTCTCAGCACTACCGGGCGTTTCTGCTCCGCCGCCATTCGGCGGCAGCGCGCGAACAGTGGTGCTGCGTGTCGATCCCGATCGGCTGCGAGCTTACGGTGTGTCGGCCGATGATGTGATCACGGCGCTCACATCCGGTAACACGATCAGTCCGTCCGGCAATCTGCATGTGGGTGATTCGTATCCCATCGTGCCGATGAACGCGATGGTCCGCGAACCGCGAGAACTGGGAAACATTCCTATTCGCGCCGGCACGACGCCGTCGGTATATTTGCGCGACCTGGCGACAATTGAAGATGCAGCCGACATCGCGGCCGGCTATGCACTCGTGAATGGTCGCCGCGCGGTTTACATCCTGGCGACGAAGCGGGCCGACGCTTCGACGATGAGCGTCATCGACGAAATCAAACGGGCCCTGCCGAGCATGCAGAAGGAGTTGCCCGGCGACATCCAAGTGTCATTCGAGTTCGATCAGTCACCGTACGTCACGCGGGCCATTGAAAGCCTGTTTAGCGAAGGAGCGCTCGGCGCCTTGCTCACGGGCCTGATGGTGCTGATCTTTCTGCGAGATTGGCGCAGTGCACTCGTCGTCGTAATGAACATTCCGCTGGCAATTGCCGCGTCGATCGTGGGGCTGTGGCTGTGCGGACAAACGATCAATCTGATGACGCTCGGCGGCCTGGCATTGGCGGTCGGAATCCTCGTCGACGAAGCCACGGTGGAAATTGAAAACATCCATGCCCAGCTAGAAGGGACCGACTCCGTTGCGTTAGCCGTGCGCCGCGGGAATTCACAAACCGCCGTGCCGCGCCTGCTGGCGATGCTCTGCATCCTGGCCGTGTTCGTGCCGAGCTTTTTCATGACGGGTGCCGCCCGCGAATTGTTCGTCCCTCTGTCGCTGGCGGTCGGTTTCGCGATGGTCGCCTCTTACATACTTTCGAGCACCTTTGTGCCGGTGTTGTCGACCTGGTTGCTCAAGCACCATGCCAGCCACGCAGTCGCTGAACCGCGTACGAAGTTTGGCAGAACGATGCACTCTGTCGGTCAATTGCTTTCATTCAACTACTATCGCGATTGGTACGCCAGGCTGCTCGGCGGAGTCGTGACCCTGCGGTGGTTGGTTATTCCCGCATACTTCGCGATCACGCTGCTGTTGATTGGCTTTTTCGGCAATCGCCTGGGTGTCGAGATTTTTCCGCGAATCGACGCCGGCGAGTTCCGCTTGCGGCTGCGAGCGCCCGATGGCACGCATATCGACAAGACCGAACAGATCTCACTCGAGGTGCTCGATCACATCAAGCAGAAGGTCGGGTCGCAGAACGTCGAACTCACGCTCGGCTATGTCGGCATGATTCACTCCAACTTTCCGATCAATGCTGTGTATCAGTTTTCCCGCGGCCCCGAAGAAGCGATCTTGCGCGTCGCCCTGCGGCCTCATAGCGGCATCAGCACCGAGCGTGTGAAGGAAGAATTGCGGCGCGAGTTGCCGAACAAGTTGCCCGGCGTTCGCTTCTCGTTCGAGCCAGCCGACATTGTCAGCGAAGTGATGAGCTTTGGCTCGCCCACGCCCATCGAAATCGCAGCCCGCGGCGGCAGCGTCGCCGAGAATCGCGCCTATCTCGACAAAGTGCAGAAGAAACTTTCCACCCTTCCCGAGATGCGCGACGTGCAGTTGTATCAGTCGCTCGACTATCCCACCGTCGATGTCAAACTCGACCGCGAGAAGGCCGGCAAGGCCAATGCAACGGCAGGGCAGGTCGCACGCTCGGTGCTTGCCGCAACTGCGTCGAGCCGCTTCGTTGTGCCAAATTACTGGCCTGACCCCAAGACCGGCGTCGGCTACCAGGTGCAAGTCGAGGTTCCGCAACCGCTGCTCAACAGCATGGATGATCTGGGAGCGGTTCCCGTTCGGCAGTCTGCCTCGCCCCTCTTGCTCCGCGATGTTGCCACACTCAGCAGCGGCACGATGCCCGGCCAATACGATCGCTACAACATGAAGCGCGAAGTGAGTCTCACCGCGAATCTCGCCGGCGCAGATCTCGGTCGCTCCTCTGCCCGCATCACCAAAGTCCTCAATGAAGTAAAACGCGAGCACGATGCCGAGATGGCTGAGGTCGCGAAAAAGGGAACCAAGCCGCCTGCAATCTCGCATGAACTCCGCGGCCAGATTCCACCGATGCGGCAGATGATCAGTGGACTGAGCATCGGCTTGCTGCTCGCGATTCTAGTAATCTTCCTGCTGCTGACCGCTAACTTTCAATCGCTGCGATTGGCCTTCGTCGCCGTCGCCGCAGCACCTGCAGTGGTCGCGGGAGTATTGGCCGCTCTCTACTTCACCGGCTCAACCCTCAACATCCAGTCGTTCATCGGCGCGATCATGGCCATCGGCGTGGCCATGGCAAATGCGATTCTGCTGATCACGTTCGCAGAGAATGCTCGTCGTGCAGGTGCTGACGCCACAGCGGCTGCCATCGAAGGGGGTAAGCATCGCTTGCGGGCGATCTTGATGACCAGCTTTGCGATGCTCGCCGGTATGTTGCCGTTGGCACTCGCGATTGGTGAAGCAGGTCCGCAGACGGCGCCCCTCGGTCGAGCCGTGATGGGCGGACTGATGGCAGCCACAGTCACCACGCTCGGCGTGTTGCCGGCGCTCTTTGCCTTGTTGCAAGGTACCGCCACGCGCGCGAGCGCTTCACTCGATCCGGCCGATGAACAGAGCCGGCACTTTGTCGCTGGATCGGAGACTCTCTAATGCGTCGCAACCTTCACCATGTCTGCCTATTCGGCATCACCATCCTGGTAAGCGGCTGTGAGCAGCCGCCGACTTCTGGTACGACTCGCGACGATCACTCGGTTCCAACATCCTCGGTTGGCGAAAATGGCAACTCGGCGATGCGTGTTTCGACGATTCAACCGACGCGCAAGACGCTGATCCGTCGTGTTGAACAACCGGGCGAAATCCACGCCTTCGAACAAACGCCGCTACATTCCAAGGTGACTGGTTTCATCAGCACCGTGCACGCCGATATTGGCGACCGTGTGAAGACCGGCCAACTGCTGGCCGAAATCTCGATTCCCGAATACGAACAAGAGCTGAAGCAAAAACAGGCTCTTGTCGCCCAAGCTGCCGCCGAAACAACTCAAGCTCAGGCCGCGATTAAGGTCGCAAAATCCTCACTCAAATCCGCTCAGGCACTGGCAGCGGAAGCCGAAGCAGGACTCGAGCGGCGCGAAGCGGAGTTTGCGCGGGCCACCGCCGAGTTGGAACGCATCACGACCCTCTTTGCCGACAAAGCCATCACGCAAAAGACTCTCGACGAGTCCCAAGCCACGCACCGCGCTGCCAATGCCGCGCGAACCGAAGCCAAAGCTCGCATCACATCCGCCCAGGCTGTCGTCGCCGAAAAAGAAGCCGGCATCGAGCAAGCCGAAGCCGATGCGAAGGCAATTGCCTCCAAGGAAGATGTGGCCAAGGCCGATGAACAACGCCTCCGCGCGATTCACGAGTACACGCGAATTGTCGCCCCCTACAACAGCATCGTCACCGAGCGCAACATCGACGCCGGTCACCTCGTGCAACCCGGCAAGAGCGCGACCGACAAGCCACTTTTCGTAGTCGCGCAAGCTGATACCGTGCGGGTGTTCGTCGATGTTCCCGAAGCAGATGCCGGACTCGTGAGCGACGGCTGCGAAGCTGCGATCCGGATCCCATCCGCCGGCAATCGCATTGTCGCCGGAAAGGTGACGCGGACGGCCTGGCTCCTGAACCCAACCACGCGGACCCTCCGCGCGGAAGTTGACGTTACAAACACCGACGGCACGCTGCGTCCTGGCATGTACGTGATCGCCGATCTCAAGGTCGCCGAGCGGCCGGATTGTTTGGCCCTGCCGCGGACCGCCATTCTGATGAAAGAGCAACAAGCGTTTTGCCTGACCGTCAACGCCGATAGCACAATCGTTCGTACTCCGATCGTCGTCGGCATTCGCGCCGGAGAAGACGTTGAAGTTGTCTCTGGTTTGTCCGGCAGTGAACGGATCATTCCCAGCAACGTAGCCGCCTACCGCGAAGGTCAATCGGTCGAGGTCGTTGAGACTCCCTCGAAGTAACGCCCGGCCCGCTCGAACCCGCTTCGCGATTCCGCCGATTCTTCTTGGGTGCGAATTGAATTGACGACTTCAGGCATGGCCCGAGCTTAGCGCGCGCTTCGTGCGTCGCCAACAACAGCCTCGGCAATCGCCGCAGTGAAGCCAATCGTGTAAAGTAGTCGCATGCGTCGACCCGCTGCTAAACCGAATCCTCGTCCCCCGAGTTCGCCTCAAGACCCGCCGCGACCGCCGCGCCGACAGTTCAGCATTCTCGGCATGTTTGTAGTGATGGCGGTCTGCAGCATGGCGTCGGCCGGTGCGTTTTATTTGGTGCGGGCCGACGGCGATGACCCCAGCTTCAAGCTGATCGCTCTCCTGTTCTTATTAGCCGGGCCGATGATTTTGCTCGTCATCGTCAGCCTGCTCGTGTCGCTCGCCAGCAGGTTCAAGTAAGGTGACGCTGGCGCAGGCAAGAGGATGCCACAACGCCAGTCTCCCTTAAGGCCCATTTTTGAAGGGCGGATTTCCCTCCTGTTTGTTGTGAAAGTCCCCGCCGCCAACGGAGTCGATGCGAGCCGTTTGCGGGAAATAGCGAGTTTTCGACCGCAGGCGGTGGGTACTTTCACAACACGTGACCCGCTTCTCGCACGGGAAGAAATTGCACCCTTAGCTGAATTGCCAGTATCCCTGCGATACATCATCGAAGTTTGTTCGGAGCAATGACCAATATGGACTAGGCTTTCACGACGAACGAGCGTTTCGTGAATCGCCAGCGAAGGAACCACGCCCCCATTTCACCAAAGGTAATACCCACGCCACAAAAAACGCAAGTCCTTCGCTGGCGCGTCAGGCTTGTGAAGGACTCCCATTTCACACAAGCGTGAACAACCGCGTGCCGTTGAGATATTCGTATCTTCCGCAAAGAAGCAGAAGATGAGCCGGGCAAAGAAGAAGAACATGAGCCTGACGCGCCCGCGAAGGATTCCTGTACGTTCCTTCGCGGGCGCGTCAGGCCCAGTGGTGATCAGCAAGGTGCGATCAGTACGCCCAACAGGGGTCGAACCTGTAACCTTCGGTTCCGAAGACCGATGCTCTATCCAATTGAGCTATGGGCGCGGAGTGCGTTGCCGTGAGTCTTACTGTAACAAACGACAGGCGGTGCGCGTAGCGGCACAAGCCGTCGCTGTCGCGTCAGGCTTGTGACGGCTTAACTTACTAGGTTCCGGATCACATGCCCGTGCACGTCGGTCAGGCGGCGGTCGATGCCGTTGTGGCGGACCGTCAGGCGGGTGTGGTCGATGCCCAGCAAGTGCAGAATCGTCGCGTGAATGTCGTAGACCTGCGTCGGGTGGTCGCGGTCGAGCGGCTTGTAGCCCCACTGATCGCTGGGCCCGTGCGATACGCCGCCGCGGATGCCGCCGCCGCAAAGCCAGTTCGTAAAACAGTACGGATTGTGATCGCGCCCCTTGCCACCTTGTGAGCTGGGCATGCGGCCGAACTCGGTGGTCCAGAGAATGATTGTGTCGTCGAGCAAGCCGCGTTGCTTGAGGTCTTGAATGAGCGCACTCGCGCCACGGGCCATGCCGCCCGCGAGCGGACCATGGTCGCGCTGCACGTCTTCGTGCGAATCCCAGTTGCGGCGCGGAAAGCCGTTGTCGTTGCCCGACCAGATCTGCACGAACCGCACGCCCCGCTCGAGCAGCCGCCGCGCGGCCAGGCACTTGCGCGAGAAATGAACCGTCTCTTCGCGGGCGTTGATCTCTTTTTCGAACTGCGCGGGAATATGGTCGAGACCGTAGAGCTTCAAGATGTGTTCGGGCTCGTTCGCAAAATCGAGAGCTTCGGGCGCAGCAAGTTGCATCTTGGCCGCAAGTTCATAACTGCGAATGCGAGACTCCAGCCGGGAATCGCCGGCGCGCTGGCTCGCATGTTGACCGTTGATCTTGGCGAGCAGCTCTTGCGTCGCGGCTTCACTATTCTTGCTGATGTAATTGCCGTTCTTGTGGGGATATAGATCGGCGATCGGTGTTTCACTGCCGGGATAAATCACGGTGCCGCTGTGTTGCGCGGGCAAAAAGGCCGAATCCCAATTCTTGGTGCCGTTGCTGGCCAGGCCTCGATGATCGGGCAGCACGACGAACGTCGGCAGATTGTCGTTCATACTTCCCAGGCCGTAGCTGCACCACGAACCCATGCCGGGAAAACCGGGCAATTGAAAACCGGTTGCATGCAGCAGCGTGGCCTGACTATGCACACCTGTTTTGCCGACGACGTTATGCACAAAGGCTAGTTCGTCGGCGACCTTGCCGAGTTCCGCAACGGGCTCGGCGAGCAGCTTGCCACACTTGCCGTACGGCTTGAAATCCCAAATCGGTTTGAGCCAGGGCCCCAGGCCGTTTTGAAAGGCTTCGACCGGTTCGCCGAAGTCGCTCATCTCGCCATGGTGTTTGACGAGTGCGGGTTTGAAGTCGAACAGATCGATGGCGCTCGCTGCGCCGGCCATGAAGAGCTGAACGACACGTTTGGCACGGGGCGGATGGTGGTGCGATTGAATCGCTGGTTTCTCGGCCGATCGTGATTCGTGCTCGAGCATTGCCGCGAGCGCAAGTGTGCCGAAGCCCTGGCCGAGATGGTGCAAAAAATTGCGACGTGTTTGCAGCATGGGAATTGTCCTAGTCGACAAACGCAAACTCATTCAGGTTCAAAGCAGCGCGGCAGGCATTGGTCAGCCCGTGCTCACGGATGTAATCGACAATCAGCTGTTGTTCGTTCGTGGTTGGTTCACGCGAAACGGCAAACTGGAAAATCAAGCGAGCCTGCTCCTTGGGTTCCTTTGTTTGCGATTCCACACGTTTCGCAAAATGTCCACTCATCGTCACCATGAATCCATTATTCAATAGCGCGAGTGCCTGCAACGCCGATAGCGATTCATTCCGCTTATCGACGCGCATCGAAGGATCGGCGCAATCGAGCGTCGTCATGAAGGGCTGCGGCTGCGAACGGACGATGAAACGATAAATGCTCCGCCGATGTGATTTCGGATCGTTGGGATCGTGCAGGTGGTATTCGTAATGCGGCGAATGCGCGGGCTGATCGATCACAAAGTCCTGAAAGCTGGGGCCGCCCATTTTTGGATTAAGCTTGCCGGCGACTTGCAGCACGGCGTCACGAATCGATTCGGCGTCGAGCTTGCGGCGATTCATTCGCCAGAGATAAACATTGCCTGCGTCCACCTTCCGCGGATCGGAAGTGAGTCGGGCCAGTATTGCAGCGTCTGGTTCGGAAGCTTGTTGATAGGTGCTGCTACTGACGATCAGGCGATGCAGCGTCTTGAGCGACTGGCCGCCGTCGCGAAACTCGACGGCAAGCCAATCGAGCAATTCGGGATGTGATGGCAATTGCCCCATGCGGCCAAAGTCGTTCGGTGTATCGACGAGAGCGCGGCCGATGTGGTACTGCCAAACACGGTTCACGATGCTCCGCCAAGTGAGCGGATTCCGCTTGTCGCTCAACCAGCGAGCCAGCGCCGCGCGACGATCGCCTTCGCGGTGGTCCGCGGGCAGTTGAAACTCCCCCGGCCAATCGGGCAAGCAACTGAGCGCGGCGGGCGTTACTTCGTCGCGTGGATGTTTCACATCGCCACGGTGCAGCACGTGAATCTTCCGCGGCTCGCCGTTTCTCGCACCCGTGCCTGTGAAGTTGCCGCTGCCGAAATGCACGGTGCCGGCGTAGACGACACGGGGTGGCGAAATCTGACTCATTGCCGCAATGACCTCGGCAGATCTGCGTTCATTCTCCGTGACTTTGCTTCGCACTTCTGCGGAAACAACCTTCGCGAGCAACTCGCTGCGCTGCTGCGTGAGTTGCTCCAGCTTCGCGCCGCTCGTAGCGTTTTGAGCCCCAGGAAAGATGCCATCGACCAGGTTTGCCTGCCGCCAGCGCGGGCCGGCTTCGATCGAGTCGAGCGCCGTGACTTTCGCGCCGGCCGCGAAGTTCTTGCCCTGCGAATCAAAAGCCTGCAACTCGGCGAGGGCGAGCATGTAGTCGTTCTGCCGCAGCGCGAGCTTCGTCGCGGTGAAGCGAACATAACGCGCGTGTGTTGCTGCGAACCTGGCGACCTGCGGCGTAGTGCCTGGGTTTGCAACATCCGCAGCGGTTTGATCAACGACCAGGTTCTTGTCTCGCAAACGTTCGTCTGCAGCGAGTTCGATTTTGAAACGCAGCGGAAAACCAAAACCAGCGCCGATGGAATTGAAATTGTCATAGCAGCCGACGTAAGTGAGTGAAGCGAGTTCACGCACCTCACCCAAGTCGATCTGCACCCATTTTTCAGTATCTGCCTTGGGCGCGAGTTGGCTGTGATAGCCATATTCGGGCCGCAAGTCGGTTGGAGCTGTTTGCCGCGCGGCTGCAATGGCTTGCTCGAGCGCGGTGAGTTCCGCGCCGCCGAGCTCTTTTACTTGTTGATCGAGCGACTTCTTCTCCGCTGCTAGGTCTCGCTGTTCTTTTTCCAATTGCGAATAGCGAGCCAAGGCAGCAGGATCGGCATGATACTTTTTGTCGGCTCGATCCACTCCGGCGAACACCGCCTGCAGGCGGTAATAGTCAACTTGCTTGATTGGATCAAATTTGTGGTTGTGGCATTGAGCGCAGCTGACCGTCAAGCTGTTGAACGTGCCGATTGCATTGGCCACCATGTCGTCGCGATCGAGGTGCCGCGCAACCTTGCCGTCGATTTTGCTTTCCGGCACTTCGGCATGGCCGATAAAATCCCACGGGCCGGCCGCGATGAAGCCGAGGGCTTCGATGCCGTCGATCGTGTTGGGATGCAGCACATCGCCAGCGATTTGCTCTTCAACAAAGCGGCCGTAGGGCTTGTCCTGATTGAACGCGCGAATCACGTAATCGCGATACGGCCAGGCATATCGCCGCGGCTGATCTTTGTCGTAGCCGTGCGTTTCGCCGAAGTGCACCACGTCGAGCCAATGCCGCGCCCAACGTTCGCCATAGCGGGGTGAGTCGAGCAGCCAATTGATTAACTTTTCATACGCTTGCGGATCGGTGTCGTTGACAAACGTATCGACTTCTTCCGGTGTCGGCGGCAAACCATGCAGGTCGAAGGACAGCCGGCGAATCAACGTGCGACGATCAGCGCGCGGCGAGGGCGAGAAACCTTGCTCACGCAGTTTAGCGATGACGAAGGCGTCGATTGCATTTCTGGCCCACGCTTGATCCGTGGCAGTAAGTTGCGGCAGCGCGGGACGAACGAGTGTCTGCAGCGACCACCAATTGCTGTCAGCGAGGCTGCGATCGACCAACTTTTTGTCAGCAGGCCACGGCGCAGCGGCGGCGATCCATTTGCTGATGGCAGCGATCTCCTCCGCAGTCAGCTTCGCGCCGGTCTTCGGCATTTCCGGTTTGTCGCCGCTGATCATGTCGAGCAGCACGCTCTCCGCCGTTTTTCCTGGAACGATCGCCGCGCCGCTGTCGCCGCCCGCAATCAGGTCCGCGCGCGTTTGCAGCGAGAGGCCGCCCTTTTTCTCGTCGGCGTTGTGACATTCGACGCAACGCCTTTCCAGAATCGTGGCGACAGCGCGAAAGGTGGAGTCGTCCGCGGCTTGGGACGCAGCGCAACTGAGCATGAAAATTGCGGCAATCAGTCGCGGCCAGAATGCAGTCATTTTCGCCTCCAGTTAACTTATAATATAAGTTGCAAGATAGGTATTGCGGCGATTGATGTCAAGATACGCCTTTTTTATCGAACGAAATGTCGTCAATTACTCATTTGACCGAGACGATAAAGGCATGTATGATAAGTTGCATGACGCCGCGAGCCACAGTTAAGCGATCCACTCGAGCCACTACGACCACGCGCGAACTGCTGGGCGTGTCGAATCGCGTTGACGAAGTGGTGCAACGATTGCGAGAACAAATCGTCAACGGCAAATTGCCCGCTGGAGAATCGCTGCCGTCCGAAGGCGATCTGGCCACGACCCTGCGTGTTTCACGCACGGTCATTCGCGAGGCCATGCGGATCTTGTGTACGCAGGGACTGGTTGAAATTTCGCAAGGACGCCGGCCGCGTGTGAAGCGTGCTGATCCGCAGGCCGCGATCATCAGCCTCGATGCGCTGCTGAGTCGTGGCAGTGGTTCGCTGCAACATCTGACGGAAGTGCGCTTGCCCCTGGAAGTGGAAATCGCCGGCCTCGCTGCGGAGCGGGCGACGGCCGAGCAGTTGCAGGCGCTCGCTCAAACCAACGATCAACTGGCGAACGCCAAATCACTCGAAGAGTGCATCGAGGCCGACATTGCGTTTCATCGCGCGCTGGCGGCCGCGACTAACAATCCGCTGTTTGTACTGTTGCTCGAAACCGTCGCGCAATTGCTGCGCGAGTCGCGGCGCAGAACGCTGACTCAATCCGGAACGCGCTTGGCTCTCGAAGAGCATGTGCGCATTTACGAAACGGTCGTGGAGCGCGATCCAGTCGCCGCCCGCGCGGCAATGCGGCAGCACATGCGGTTGATCGAGCGCGATCTGGCTGCGGTAAGCTCGTCGCGCTAGTAAGGAAGCGCCCCGCGCTTCCTTGGCATGCATTTTTTTCTGCACACCCTTGTTAACGCGACGGGCTTCCTTGCCAGCGCTTTAAGCGAGCTTGCAGCTCAGTGTTTTGCTTTTCCAGGCCCAGCGCTCGCTGGCCCGCTTTGACGGCAGCTGCTTGATCACCACGGACGAAATTCACTTCAGCGAGGGCGTCGTGATTGAAGGCCATGTTGCCTTCGAGCTTCACCGCTTCTTCGGCCAGCTTTTGCGCTTGATCTAACCGTTGGCCGCAACGGGCGAGCATATAGGCCAACTCCCGGCGATGATGCGAGGTCTGCGGATACTCGCGAATTGTTTGCTCGTAGCGCTCGGCAACTTCGTCGAGCAACTCCAACGCAACTTTCGCTCGATCGGCTTTTTGCAACAGCGGGAAAAACTCCTCGACCATGCGCATGTCGCCGGGGAGCAGGATCAGAACTTTGCGCAACTCCGCGATCGCTGCATCCGGCTTGCCATCGGCGAGCAGTGCTTTCGCGCGGTTCCGATGAATCAACTCCGGATCGAGCAGGTAATGATCGAAAAGCGAATAGTTGTTCACGCCCGACAGCATGCTGAGCAACCACCGCTGCCAGCCATCCGCGGCAAGTGCGGGCGATTCGCGGGAAATGACGTTGGCCCGCAGATGCCCCGCGGCCAGCGTGGGATGTTGCACCGTGGGATTCGACGTGCGCATCAAGATCAGCGCTTGCTCGGCGGCGGCGGCATTCAAGCCACGTTCCTTCAATTGAAAGGCGAGCGCATACCGCGTTACCGGCGCGAGGCTCGCCAGCGTGGCTCGCTTTTGCTCGCGTTCGCCTTCCTCCCGCTGGCCGGCCGCGATGAGCGTTTCACCCAGCAAATACCGCGGTAGGGGCAATGCAGGAAGTTTTTCGAACGCGGCCCGGTACCACTTTTCGGCCGTCTTCCAATCGCCGTCTTCGCGAGCGAGATCGCCGAGGCGAATGCTGGCATCGGTCGTACTACTGGCCGCGCGCTCGAACCACCGTCGAGCCTGGTCGCGCTCGCCGAGTTTTACGCACATCTCGCCGGCGCGGATGTGCAGTCGATAGTCGGCGATGTCGTGCCAGGGCTCGATGATGCCGCCGAGTTTGACGACCAGGGCCTGGCGTTCTTCGTCGGTGTAGCCCGCGGGGCCGAACAACTGCTCGAGGAACTGCAACACGTCACGCTTTGGTTCGTCCGCGATCATTTTGTTGTAAAGCGCATCGGCGAGCATGAAGTCTTTGCTATAGAGCATGCTGAAGACCGCGGGTGCGGAAACACCGGTGCGGCCGAGCGCTTGCTCCAGATCGAGGAGCGCCTGTTTGCGGTCGTTGAGCAGCACATCGGTGTTGATGAGCATGGGCCAGTATTGACCACTCTTGTCAGCGTCGACTGTTTTGCGCAGCACGGCGGCGATTTCTTTCGCGCGGTCGCGTTCGCCGAGCAAATGCAATTGCCGCGCGAGATCGCGGGCGAATTGCTGCCGGGGCATGCGCGATTGCGTGTGCACCAGGCCACCGTCAACCAGCGCGTCGAACCAGGCCTGATCGAACCTGGTGTCTTTCGTGATGCCGCCCAGTTTCTGCGACTCGGCATAATTCATTCGCAGAAAGTGAAAATAGGACGCCACGGCAGGAACACTTGCGACCAGCAGCTTTGTCGCTTGCTCGGGTTGTTCACAAGCGAGATGGGCCTCGGCTGCATTCCAATAGTCCGCAAGCTGCTCCGACGCGACCGTTCGCAAGTCCTGCAGCTTGGCATCGACGAGCCCTTGATTGCCGGCAAAGAAATGCAACGCCGCGCTGAAGGACTGCGCTTCGACCGCGGTTTTTTGGCCTTTGAATAAAGCATCTTGGACAGCAGCCGCGCCGGCCCAGTCCCCTTTTTCGAGCAAGATCGCGCGTTGGTAATAGGTCAGTTGACTTTGGCCGGCGAGTTCCGCGGCGCCGGCAAGATCACCATTCGCGCGGCGATAATAAATGACTTGCTTGGCAAGCGCCGGCGAAGTCGAGAGCTTCAATTGTTCTTCCGCGGCTTTCAAGCGATCGGGCAACCGGCCGGTGACAAACAGCATCGCCGTGAGTCGTTCGAGCGTCGAGTCGGCCGCGATATCGACCGATTCGAGAATCGCTTCGGCTTCGTTCAAATCGTCGCGAATCAGCATTTCCGGCACAAATCGCTGCGCATGCCGGCTGGCCGAACCGAGCAACGAATCGCGAATGACCGTGTCACGCTCGGAGCGAGCCAGCTGCAGCGCGAGCTTGACCTGCTTCTCATCGATCATTTTCATCAGCATCGTGCGCTTTTGTTCGACATCGCTGACGCGAAAGTTGACGAGCAACGCTTCAAAATCCGGCGGCATATCAGGCGTCAGGCCGAGTTCAAACTTTTCGAGGATCAGGCGAGCCCGCATCTTCACTTCGGGATCGCCGCTTTTCACGGCCTCGCGCAACAAGGGCTCAGAATTCACGCCGGAAAGCCAAAGCACCTTGGAAGCGGCTTCGCGTACGGCGAAATCTTCATGGCCGAGTTCGCGGATTGCTTTTCGCACCGCGGCAGCGTCGGGCTTGGGCCCAGCGACCGCTTTATCGGGCAAGTCAACTTGGGCGCTGGCGAAACGAACGACGGCGACGGCGAACAGCCATGCCCAGAGTCCGGCGTGAGGATTTGCCGCCATAGTTGCGCACTCTGAATTCGGGCGAATTCAGCTACTTGTTTTGCTTCTTTTCGTCACCAAGCGCAGCAGAGAAAATTGATTATGATAGTTGAATGAACACACAACAACCGCTTGTCGGCGTGATCATGGGGAGCAAGTCCGACTGGGAGACGATGCGCCATGCGGCCGAATTGCTGACTCAGTTTCAAGTCCCTCACGAATGCCGCGTGGTCTCGGCCCACCGCACGCCGCAGTGGATGTGCGAGTACGCAGCGTCGGCCGAACAGCGCGGCCTGGCCGTGATCATCGCCGGGGCCGGCGGTGCGGCGCACTTGCCGGGGATGGTCGCTTCGCAAACGGTGCTGCCCGTGCTGGGCGTGCCGGTACAAAGTCGCGCGCTATCGGGGCTTGATTCGCTACTGTCGATCGTGCAAATGCCCGGCGGCATTCCGGTGGGAACGCTGGCCATCGGCGAAGCCGGCGCGAAGAACGCGGCACTCCTCGCGATGCGGATCCTCGCAGTGCAAGACGAGAAACTTCGTCAGCGGTTACATCAGTTCAGCCAAGAGCAGGCTGCCAAAGTAATGGGCGATACGCTGCCGTAGGTTAGTCACCGAACGCTCGGCCTTCGGTGAAACGAGGTCGCGGCGCGATATCAGCCAGAGCCAGCGGTACGTCGCGTGGCTCTGGTTCGGCGAGTACCGCATTCACCTTTCGCGGAGAGAAGGCGACTTACTGGGGAATTTTCAGCGTTAGCTCGACATTCTTGCCGTCGCGCCAGATGACCACCGGCACGCTGCTGCCGGGCTTGAGTTCGTTGAGCGCGTATTCGAGCAAGTCAGTCTCGCGGGCGAAGTCGCTCTTGCCGTCGAACGAGACGAGAATATCGCCAACTTTAAACCCCGCTTCTTTCGCGGCGTTGTGCGGGGCGTATTGACCGACATGCTGAGCTCGCAACACGAATTTGTCACTGGGCAGCTTCAGCGACTCGCGCATTTCCACAGGCATCTTCTGCAGAAACAGCCCGCCGAGTCCCATGCGCCGCAGTTCCCAACTCGAGGCCCGCCAGGCAATGTCGTCGAGCTGCTTCCAACCCTCGGGCAGCTTGAGTTCGAGATCGAGCGACTTGCCGCCGCGGAGGACCGTGGCTGCTACGGCGCCACCAGCAGCGGGCGTGTGATGCAGCACCCATTGCACATCGGCAATCGACAACGGCGTTTGTCCGCTGAGCTTTTGAATTTCATCCCCCGCGCGGAAGCCTGCTTTGTCGGCGAGTGAATCGGCTTCCACGCGCGTGACGATCGCGCGTTCGCGTGGATTCAAAATCAGGCCGAGAGCTTTTGGATGCGGATAGGGGAACAAAATTTGATCCGGCAGTTTGCCTCCTTGATTGCGCGCGTGTTGTTTCACCGCATCACCGATCTGATGACAATGGATGCAGCTTTGCACCACGTTCCCTTCGTAATTGATCGTCGCGCCGTATTTGCCCGAAAGCTGCGGCAATTTTTCGGGCGAAGTGAACTCCGGAGCAGGACCGCGTTTGAGAGCGAGCTCCGCTTTGTTTGCGGGATAGTTCTTGTGGAGCGACAACGCACCGTCGAGCGCCTTGGCCAGCCCTTCAATCGAGACATCGTCGGCGTAGAGCCTTTGATCGGACCGCGTGCCGTAACGGCCATAGATGGCGCCGTCGCCATTCAACATGAACACGGCGTAGGATTGATCCGTATCGAACTGAAACAACGACAGATCAAGGCCGTTCGCCGAGATGACCCGCACGCGGACGAACTTTTCGAGCAACGGACGAAGGTTGGCGTCGGTTTCGACCAGTTCATCATCGAGCTTCACACAATGCTCGCAAGGGAGGCAGCGGAGCACGACGAGGAGAGGTTTGCCCGTGGCCTTGGCTTCGGCAAAGCCTTTGGCAAGGTCGTTGTAGATCCAAAAGCCGGCGGCTTCGTACTTGGTTTTGTCGCCACGGACTTTTTGTTCGCGCGATTGAGCACTGACAAGCGATGTGCAACCGAATGCGATCAATAAAACGAGAAACGCGCGGGACATGATCTTCTCCTTGTTTCCTGGCCGACAGCTGGGTGGACGGATTATGGAGGGATGGATGGAGGAACGCAACGCGCGGCGGATATTCGCCACCTGGCTCTCATTAGCCTGAAGCGCAAGCGTAGGAATCGGCGTGGCTCTTTCGCTTGCGCTTCAGGCTGGTGAGATGAGACGATTAATGTGTTATCAACTAGGAGTTGATAATTCGCAGATTTTGGCGAGGGTGGACTGATGGAGGAGAAAGCGATCAAAACGAAAGAAACGTCGCCGCGGCTGGCGTCGCTTGATGCGTATCGCGGATTCATCATGTTCCTGATGGCGAGCGCCGGTTTTGGCATTGGCGCGGTTGCCGAGAAGTTGCCGAACAGCATCTGGGCTTCGATCGCCCCGCAGGTTGATCACGTCCCTTGGGTGGGCTGCGTGCTCTGGGATTTGATTCAGCCGGCGTTCATGTTCATGGTCGGTGTCGCGGCAGCCTATTCCACGGCGAACCGTTTAAAAAAAGGGGATTCGCTGTTAGCGGTGCTGGGGCATGCGGCGATGCGGGCTGTGGCGTTGGTGTTGCTCGGCGTCTTATTGGCTTCGAATTCCCGTTCCGAAAAACAAACCGCTTGGGTCTTTACCAACGTGCTCGCGCAGATTGGGATGGGGTACTTTTTTCTCGTGCTGCTTTCTCGCACGAGTGCAAAAGTGCAAGCGGCCGCGATCGCGGTGATTCTGATCGGTTATTGGTTGCTATTTGCAGTCTGGCCTGTGCATGAATTGCCGGCGGGCGTCGATACGAGTTGGATCAAACCATCCGAACTGCGGACGGGTTTCTTTGCTCACTGGAATCCGCACACCAATGTGGCCGCGGATTTTGACGTTTGGTTTTTGAATCTCTTTCCCCGCAGCGAGCCGTACGTCGCTACCCGTGGCGGTTATCAGACGCTGAACTTTGTTCCTTCGCTGGCGACGATGTTGCTGGGCTTGATGACCGGCGAAATGCTGAGGCGCGAAGGCTCGTCGCAGGAGAAGCTGCGAATTTTGTTAATCGCGGGGACGAGTTGTGTGCTGCTGGGTTGGCTGGCGGGGCAGACCGTTTGTCCGCTGGTCAAAAGAATCTGGACGCCGTCGTGGACGCTCTTCAGTGGTGGGTGGGTGCTGCTGATGCTTGCGGCGTTCTATGGGGTGATTGACGTGCAAGGCTGGAAATCATGGTCGCTGCCGCTGACTGTCATCGGCATGAATTCGATTTTCGTGTACCTCGGTTTTCAGCTCAGCAGCGGTTGGATTCGCGAAACCGCCGCCCGGCATTTGGGGCCGGAGTGGTTCAGCGGCGATTATCAAGCAATGGCCCAGCGGACCAGCGTTTTGGTCGTTTTATGGCTGCTCGCGTGGTGGTTGTACCGGCAGAAGGTGTTTTTGCGGCTGTGAGTGTAAGAACTGGACAGTTAGGCGGTAAGTCCTTCCGCAGAGAGTTTCACACCACAAAAGCAAGGATTACTGCCATGTCTGCCTATGTCACAGCCGTGCTGGTTGGTCACGTTGCCGTTAGTTTTGCTGCCTTGGCCGCTGGGTTCGTCGTTGCCTCCGGTTTTCTATGGGGCAAGGTTCCTGATCGCTGGAATTTCTGGTTTCTGGTCACCACCATCGCCACGAGCCTGAGTGGTTTTCTGTTTCCTGTCGATCGCGTGTTGCCCTCGCACGTGCTCGGCGTCATCTCGCTGGCTGTGCTCGCGGTTGCGGTGAACGCTTACTATCGCCACTCGTTGCGAGGTTGGTGGCAGCCCACCTATGTTGCTGCGGCGCTGGCAGCTTTCTATCTGAACTGTTTCGTGCTCGTGGTGCAGGCGTTTTTGAAAGTCCCCGTGCTGCAAGCCTTGGCTCCGACGCAAGCAGAATTGCCTTTCGGTTTGACGCAGCTCGTCGTGCTCGTGGTCTTTGCAACGGTCGGCACGTTGGCGACACTGCGAGTCTGGCCGGCGCGAAAAATCACGGCCTGATTCGAGGCAAAAGCTGGCGGGCCGCGCGGAGTGCTGCGCAACCCACCCTACGAAAGACAAAGGAAGAACTCGATGAACGACCAACCGCTAAAAGGCCAGAAGATTTTGACGTTCGTGGGCGACATCTACGAAGATCTGGAACTGTGGTATCCCAAATTGCGAATGATTGAAGCCGGAGCCCATGTCGTGGTCGCCGGCGAGCAGGCAGGAGTAAAGTACGCGGGGAAACATAGTTACCCCTGCACGTCCGACGCAGCTTATGCCGATTTGAAAGCAGGGGACTTTGCCGGGCTGATTGTGCCCGGCGGTTTCATGCCGGACAAGTTGCGACGCGATCCGGTGCTGTTGCAACTGGTGCGCGATTTTGATCAGCAGAAAAAGTTAATCGCCGCGATTTGCCATGGCGGCTGGATTCCGATCTCGGCCGGCGTGTATCGCGGCGTGCAAGTGACGGGCTCACCGGGCATTAAAGACGATCTGGTGAATGCCGGCGCGATTTGGAAAGACGCCGCCGTCGTCATCGATCGCCACTTTGTCAGCAGCCGCAAGCCCGATGATCTGCCCGACTTCTGCCGCGGTATGTTGCAAGTGCTCGCTCAACAATTGGGAGCGAAGTAATCATGTTCTCGGGGCCAGAAATCACGTCGCTCTTGGTAGAACTCGGCTTCACCCATGTGGTGTGGGTGCCCGATACCGCCCTCGGGCCTTGGGAAGAAGCGCTCGTAAGTTCGAAACAGCTGCAGCTTGTGCGCGTCTGTCGCGAAGGGGAAGCCTGGCCGCTCGCGGCGGGTTTGATGCTCGGTGGCAAAGTACCGCTCGTGCTCATGCAGACGACGGGACTTTATGAATCGGGCGATGCGCTGCGGAATGTGCTGTACGATCTGAAGCTGCCGCTGTTCGCGATGATCGGTGTGCGCAATTGGCTGGTTCCCGAATCGCGCGACTCGGCGAAGACATTCGCGGAGCCGATTGTTCAGGCGTGGCAATTGAATGCTGTGTGGCTCAATAGCGCTGCGGATAAGCCGAAGTTTGCCGAACACGTTCGCCGCTGCCGCGCGGAGAACATCGCCGGTGTGGCCATGCTCGCGGAAGGAGCACCGTAATGAATCAAGAACAAGAGTTGATGCCGGTCGTCGACGCGCTGCAAACCCTCATCAATCATCTGCCCGACGATTGGATTGTCGTTACCAATCAAAGCTCCGCCCGCACCTGGCCGAAGCTCACGCAGCGAAAACTTGACTTGCATTACAACCCCTCGACCATGGGTGGCGCCGTGCCGCTCGCGCTCGGTCTGGCCCTGGCGCAGCCGAAGCGTGAAGTGCTGTGCATCACGGGCGATGGCGCGCTACTGATGAATTTGGGATCGTTGGTGACAGTCGGCGCTACGAATCCACAGAACCTTACGGTCGTTGTGCTCGAGAACGGCATTTATGAAGTGACGGGGGGGCAGGAAACACCGGGGCCCGCTGCCCTGATCGAGTTCGGCAAGCTCGCCGAGAGCACCGGTTTTGAAACGATTGCCGAGTATCACTCGCTCCGCGATTGGCAACGACAAGCCCGCGAGTTTTTGCTGGAAACAACCGGCCCTCGTTTCTCTTGTCTCGCCGTCGATCAAACGCCGCCGGAATATCTGAAATTCCCGACGCCACCCATGGCCGAGCAACTCACACGATTTCGGACGGCACTCTCATGAGCGATTTGGCTAAAGTGCGAGTCAGTTTCATTGGCGCCGGCGGCATCTGCGAGCAGCGGCACCTGCCGGGCCTGACGCAGATTCGTGGCGTGGAACTCGTCGCTGTTTGCAATCGCTCGGTCGAAAGCAGCGAGCGGATCAAGCAGAAGTGGAACTTCGAGCGCATTGAATCCGATTGGCGGAAAGTCATCGACGATCCAACAGTCGATGCCATCTTCATCGGCACCTGGCCGTACCTGCACTGCGAACTTTCCATTGCGGCGCTCAATGCGGGCAAGCATGTGTTTTGCCAGGCCCGGCTGTGCATGGACTGGAACGAAGCGCAGCAAATGACAGCCGCGGCTGCGGTGCACCCGCAACAAGTGAGCATGGTCTGCCCGTCGCCGTTTCGCGTGCGGTGGGAGCGAACCGTGAAGCAGATTCTGGCTTCGCCGGAGTTTGGCCAGTTGCAAATGGTGAGTGTCGATTCGCGCAGCAATGCCAACGCCAATCCGAATCAGATTTCTTGGCGAGAGCAAACCCAATACAGCGGGCTGAACATCTTGCAGGTGGGAATCTTTGCGGAAACGCTCAATGCCTGGTGCGGGGAGTATGACACCCTCATTGCGCGAACCTACATTCAGGTGCCTGAGAAGACCGACGTTGCCGGGCAAAAGCTGGAAATCAAAGTCCCTCAGGTCGTCCGCCTGCGCGGCAAACTGATCAGCGGCGTGGTGAGCAACGAATCACACACTGGCTTGTGGCCGCAGCAGGAACGATCGGAAATCGCACTCTTTGGAACCGAAAAGACATGCGTCGTCGACTTGCTCGCGGGCAACGTGCAGTTGCACCAGAAGCAAGGGCCGACGCGCAAACAGATTGTCGATGCAACCGGCGATCCCTGGCAAGTCGAAGCTGAGTTCATCGCTGCGGTTCGTTCCGCCCGCCGGGGTGAACACTGGCATACGCCGACGCAGATCAATCCCGATTTTCCCACCGCTGCTCGTTATATGCACAAAATGCAACGCCTTCACGATTGTGCTAACTCCGCCGACGCAAAATTGCTTGACGAGGCACCGTCCGGCAATTGATAGTTCAGCTTATGAACAGACTCCCTCTCGTGCGACTGCTTCTCTGCTGCGGCATGTTCGTCAGCAGCGCGGCTGCCTGGCAGACTGCGTACTCGCAGCAACAAGCGGAGGAGCTGCCTCCGCCGGCGACGCGGCAAATCGATTTTGTCAAAGACGTACAGCCGATTTTTGCTGCGGCCTGCTTGAAGTGTCACGGTCCGCTGCTGCAAGAAGGGGAATATCGCGTTGATTCCCGCGAGCATGCGCTCACCAAAGGTGCCGCCTTCGCGCCGAATATCATTCCCAAGAACAGTGCCGAGAGCTCGCTGATTCAATTCGTCGCCGGTCAGGTCGATGGCATGCAGATGCCGGCGAAAGGCGCGAAGCTGACCCGCGAGCAGATCAGCATCCTGCGAGCGTGGATCGATCAGGGCGCCGTTTGGCCCGACTCGGCCTCGGTGAAAGTGGAAGACAAACTGGCCTGGTGGTCGCTCCAGCCCTTGAAATCGGCTCCGCTGCCAAATGTTGTTACCGCAAATCCGCTCGATGCGTTCATTCGGGCGAAGCTCGCCGAACAGAAGCTGCAACCTTCGCCGCGGGCAGGTCGCCGCGTACTGATTCGGAGGTTGTATTTTGATCTCATCGGCGTGCCGCCATCGCCCGCCGAGATCGATAGCTTCATCGCTGATCCCAGCCCCGATGCTTACGAACAACTGGTCGACCGCTTGCTCGCTTCGCCACAGCATGGCGAGCGGTGGGCTCGTTATTGGATCGATATCGCGCACTTCGCCGAGACCCATGGGCACGATCAAGATCGCATTCGCGAGAACGCCTGGCCCTATCGCGACTATTTGATTGGCGCGCTGAACCGCGATAAACCGTATGGCCAGTTCGTTCGTGAACAGATTGCCGGCGATGCACTTTATCCGCACGATCCACAGGCTACGATCGCGCTCGGCTTTCTCGCGGCAGGCCCCTGGGATGAAAGCTCGCTGCGTGACATTCGCGAGGACACGCTCGATCGGCAGATCGCTCGCTATCTCGATCGCGACGACATGCTGGCCAGCGTGCTCAACAATTTCGCGAGCTTGACCGTGCAATGTGCGCGTTGCCACGATCACAAATTCGATCCGATTCCGCAGGCCGATTATTACGCGCTGCAGGCGGTGTTCGCCGGAGTGGAACGAGCGAACCGACCCTTTGATGCCGATCCTGCAGTTGCACAGCGGCGGCAGTTTTTGAAAACTCGCGAACTCAAGCTGGCTAATGTTGATTCTGAGTTGCGGACCGAGTTGCTCAGCGATGCAATTCAGATGCGGGTTGCTGCCTGGGAACGCGAACAAGGCGAACAGCCAACCGTTTGGGAAGTGCCGAACTCGCTCGCCGTGTCTAGTTCTGATGGTTCGTCATTGACCAAGCAGGATGATGGCTCTTTCCTGGCAGCGGGAACTCGGCCGGAGAAAGACACGTACACTTTCATCGGCAGTTCACCGCTGCGAGAGATCACCGCGGTCCGTTTGGAGGTGCTCACGCACAGCAGCTTGCCGCATCAAGGACCCGGCCGGCAAGACAACGGCAATTTGCATCTATCGGAGTTGGAAGTCTTCGTCGCTGACAGCAAAATGGCAACGCCGATTGCGCGCGCCGTCGCTGACTTCGACCAAGAAGCCTGGGGAGTATCTCGGGCCATCGATGGCAACCCCGCAACTGCTTGGGGTATTTATCCGCAGGTTGGCAAACCACACGAAGCGGTTTTCGAGTTCAAAGAGCCTCTGAAACTCGCTGCCGATCAGACACTGACCATTGTCCTGAAGCAGTTGCACGGCGGTGGACACTTGATCGGTCGGCCGCGATTGTCGGTGACGGCGGCGAGGAATCCGCTCCGGCTGAATCTCATTCCGCCCGACATCGCCAAGATCATGGCCGTCGCAACTGACAAACGAACCCCGGAACAGCAACTCGCAATTGCCGTTTATCAGCAGCGGGAACAATTGCTGCGTGAGCGCGATCAGTTGCCGAAGCCGAGTTTGATTTACGCGGCAGCGGCCGACTTCACGCCGGATGGCAACTTGCGTCCGCCTCCCGCGCCGCGGCCCATTCATATTTTGCATCGCGGTGAAATCACCAAGCCCAAGGCAGAAGTGCAGCCCGGCGCTCTGACTTGTTTGCAGCAACTACCAGCGAAATTCGATCTGCAGGGAGCGACGCACGAAAGTGCTCGTCGTGTGGCTCTCGCCAACTGGCTCTCGCATCGCGACAATCCACTGACTTGGCGATCGATCGTCAATCGCATCTGGCAGCAGCACTTCGGCCGCGGCATCGTCAGCACACCGAATGATTTTGGCCGGATGGGAGCGTTGCCGACGCATCCGGAGTTGCTCGATTGGCTGGCGACGCATTTTCGCGACTCCGATCAATCGCTCAAGTGGTTGCATCGGCTGATTGTCACGAGTGAAACGTATCAGCAGAGTTCGCAGGCGGGGCTTTCCATTGTCGAGGGGCAATCCATCGCGCGAAATGATCGGGCCGCGACGCGCGACGTCGACAATCAATGGCTCTGGCGGATGCAACGCTCGCGACTGGATGCCGAGTGCATTCGCGATGCCGTGCTCACCGTTTCGCGGCGAATCGATCATCGCATGGGCGGACCTAGCGATCGGCAGTTCGATTTGAAGCCCGGCCGGCATGTGACGCCAATCATCGACTACAGTTTGTTCGATCTCGATGGCCCCAAAGGGAGCCGCCGCAGCGTCTATCGTTTCTTATTTCGCACGCTCCCTGATCCGTTCATGGAAGCGCTCGATTGCCCGGCCGGCGATCAGATCATTCCGACGCGCACCAACAGCGTAACGGTGCAGCAGTCACTGGCCCTGTGGAACGACGCCTTCATGCTCCGCCAGGCAGTACACTTTGCTGCGCGGCTCGAGCGAGAAACACCAAGTGCAATGGACCAAGTTGCGCTGGCCCTGCAACTCACGTTTGGAAGGCAACCCACCGCGAGTGAGCAACAGAAATTCACTGCGTACGTCGAGCAACATGGCCTCGCAAATTTCTGCCGGTTGCTCTTTAACGCGAACGAGTTTGTGTTTATCGATTGACGATGTTTGATTCTGCAGGTGAGTTAATCATCGTCGTCTGAGAGTTTGACGTTGGTCCGAATCAGTAGGTGATCGGACACATCACGGTTGAATTTTTTTGCAGTGAGATTTCTGGGGAACGTCAGCACGGCTTCTTGTGTAGAATCAGCGAACTCGGGCTGATCGTCGGGAACGAAAAATCGATCAAACGGAGATTTGCGAACGCCGTTGCTCATCCAGGTCTTCATCCCAATTGAATTGAGATCGCGAAAACCACCCTCCGCGAAATTGGTGAGGGCGCCTTCATCGCTGCGCAGCACGTTGGCATCGCCCAGAACGACGATGTCGTCATCATCGAAATGCTCGCGCACCAGGTTCAACTGCTCCAGCAGCGACTCCACTTCAGCAGCGCGTAATTCATCGGGATCCGCAGTCTGTCCAGGCCGGCGGGAATTCGAACGCATGTGGACTGGAATGACGACAAAGTCCGTTCGGCCCATGGTCGTGGTGAACTTCACCGCATGTGGCTGTCGCCGCCAGAAGTCATTAGGTGGTGTGCCGCCATGGCTAACGGGTATCAACAGTGGATCGCCGCTGAGTGTGACCCGGTTGGTGTTCCAGGCGACGCCGGTTAATTGTTCCAATTGTTGTGCCGGTGTTTCGTGGGCTGCCTTGGGGAACAAACGATAGTCCCAAGTGGCGCCGGTCTTCTGCTTGATGTGTTCCAATGCAGCATCGAGTTTTGCATTTCGCTGCGTGGCTGCGTTACCATCGGTGTCGTAAATCTCTTCCAGCCCCAGCACCGCGACTTGTGCAGCGATGATGTAATCGGCCAGGTCTTCGGGTCGAGTGTCATCGCCGCTGCGACCGAGGTGCTCGATGTTCCAAGCCCCGAGCGTCAACGAGTTGTCGGCCCGTGCCGCTGGCTGCGCACCAAGCGGCCGTCGCATCAGATTCCCAGGGTCAGCAGGAACTACTACTGCTGCTCGCGGAGCACGCGCTGCAGGCGCGATTGCGTCCACGGGCGGCGTGCCCAGTGTCAAGATGGCATCGACGGGCCGATGATCGGTGTTATCGGCGTCGTCTTCAAAGTCCTCTTCAACCGCGGCCTGGTCTCCTTCCCGCTCGAGGATCCGCGATTGCCCCGTCCAACCAAAGGGCGCTTTGGCGATGAAAACAAAGTCGAGCACGCTGTTGAAATCGTCGCTCGCCTGCGTCTTCACCAGGCGCTGGGGTTGAATCCATTGAAAGACATCGTCCTTAGTCAGTGCATCGAATCCGCCGTCGCGATGCGGTTGGCCGAGATGTCCCAGTTCGGGATCGTAGTCGAAATTGAAGTCTCCCACGGCGATGATCGGCAATTGCTGGCCACGGGCCCAGGTGTTGAGGTTCTTGGCTTGCTGCAAACGCGTTTCATTCTGCGCTCCACCGCGCTTCAAGTGGTTGACGACAAATAGAAACTCCTTCCCGCCAGCGATTGTTCGCAACCGCACCACCAATGAGGCTCGCAAGCCACCGCTGAGTTGCGTTTCGTCGCGCAGGTCAAACGGTTGCCCAACGACTTGGAAGACGGCCGTGTCGAACAAGACAGCCAGTCGATCGCCACCGCCCGTCCGTCCCAGAATCGATTCGAAATTGGCGCCGTTTTCTCCCTCCTCGGCGCCGCGTTCAAACTCGTCGAGCGCGTCGGCATTGTGAACCTCACTCAAACCCCACAAGTGGATGCCCTGCTTTTCGCCCATCAGCTCACCGAGAAACTCCGGATCCGACTCGGGGTGATTGGAGTTCATCGTCGACTGCATGTTCCAGGCAGCCAGCCGAATGGTGATCGCTTGACTGGCCGCATCGGCAAGCGCCAGGCGTTGCATGCGCGGTCGGCGGGCGGCCAGCGGCGCGACATTTCGCGCCGCACCGTGAACTATACGCTCGGCCAGCGTTGGATCGAGCACGAAAGGATTGTGGTTTCCCTGAACGGCAGCGATCTTGGCGTTGCGGTCCTTTTCGGCAGCATTGGCCGGATCGTCTTGATGCCATTGCAGGAGCGTATCGAGTTGGGTCGTGATGAAGCTGGGGCTAATGTTATCCGCGCCGTAGACGACCCAAAAATAGAGCATGGCCCGAGCGGCGTTGCCTTTGTGATCTTCGCGCGGCTCAAAGACATCTTCGATCGACTCGCTGTAATTGTCGCGATTGTTTTGCGGGATGTTGGCTTGGCCATTCGCGTCAATCCACCAGGTTTCGGTCTGGTGATCGGGAATTTCACCGAACGGATGGTTGTCGCGTTCACCATTGACACGCGTTAGCGTAGGGAACAAATGGTGGATGTCTGACCTCATCGGGTTTCGTTCGTTGAACATTCCCTGTGGCCAGGTGTGTTCGGTGTTCATCTTGTTGCCGTTGGGGATTCCGGTAGTCGTCACCTCTTCGCCCGTATAGACGCAACGGACTCGGCCGTTGCGATTGTCGATGGTCCCAAACATGTGCTGCCGGGCCTGTTTGTAGCTCAGCGAAACCGTTGGTCGGTAGTTCGCTCGTAGAAAGGCAACCAGATCAGCGCCAGCACGCGTCCCCCCGATATCTTCCCCGAATGCTGGGAGGGATAGGACAATGATTAGCGCAAAGGCCTGCAGCAGGCGTGGCATAGCGATCTCCCAAGTCATCACAGGTAGTGCAGCAGAGTTACGGAGCGTAATCGCGGAGGATGTTGTACCGCAGATAGAAGCCGGCTCGCGGCGCAGCTTGCCGGTGAGTATTGCAAATCCTTGAAGACTTGCAATTGTTTTTTTCAGTACCGATTGAGATTTGCGCAAAATTAATAGTGGGCAGGCTCGCGCGTTGCGCATCCACTACTTCCGAGAAATTAGATACTGATATAGTAAAGCTCGACGACAAAGGCGACGCGCGGTCGTCGTTCCACTAATTTCAGTGTGTTGATGTCGATGTCATAGTCGCCATTCTTGCCGGGGACGATGGGTACTATCTTCATCACCGCACTGTTCCCTGGGCGTGCCAGGAGCACAGGGGTACCGGCTTTGCCCTTTGCGGCGGGCCGTTCCGTCTCCGGTCCGAGCTCGTCAGGAAATGGATGCGACATGGTGAGTTGCTATTAGACAGGGTTAAAGGTGGCCAGTCGTCAGCGGTATGTTAACAGTCGGCAATCCTGCCCCTCAATATTTTTTGACGATTGCTGTCTGATTTTTTATAAAGACACCAGCTGCTCTTGAGCCACACTTCTAACATCGCTGAACACGTATGAAAATTCCTCTCGATTTGCTGATCCGTCCTGCGGTAACAGTTCCTGAAGCGATTTCGAGGATTCGAAGTACGCGCAGCGACAATGCAGCGTTCAACTCCCTCCAGCTCGATGGGAGGGAGCTCTTTGAACTTCGTCGACAAGAAATCTCAGCGGTAACAATTGAAGATCCGCTGGATGCGCTGGAGCGATATATCGATGGGAATGACCTGCTGCCCGTCAATTACCTTTTGCTGGGTTATCTGCAGAGTCGATCGGTGGGACTCATTCGCTATCAGCGGAATGGTGAGAATGTTGCGGCGACAGGATTCCTGATCTCCGAGAACCTGTTGCTGACCAATCATCATGTTCTGCCTGTGGCCGACAAGGAACAGTTTCGCGCCATCATCAAAGAACCAACCGTGGAATTCAATTTCGAGTTCGATCTCGATCGCAACCGCCCGGAGTCGATTCGCTTTGATCTTCGGCCTGACCTTTTCTTCTATTCGTTTAAAGACTTGGATATGGCCGTCGTGGCCATAAGTCCCACCGACCGCACGAACCGCAGGCAGCTAAAGGATCAGGGATACCTGGTGCTCAGCAACGAGGCCGGGACGGTGGGGCGAGGAGATTTCGCCAGCATCATTCAACATCCTGAAGGGAAGGAGAAGCAGCTGGCCGTTCGCAAGAACGATGTGATCGTGGCCAGCCAGGATCTTTCGTATATCGATTACGTGAGCGATACCGCGCGGGGCAGCAGCGGCGCCCCCGTGTTTAATGACCAATGGCAAGTCATCGCGCTACACAGCACCGGCGTGCCCAAAATGGATGAACAGGGACAAAACTATCTCGATAAAGACAACAACATCATCGAGGTTGTGAACAACACCATCGACGAGAATCGACTGGTGTGGCTGAGCAATCGCGGCTACCGCGTGTGTTCGATTCTGACTCATCTGCAACGCGCGAAGCCTTTTGACCCGTACATTCAACCTCTCTTTTCGAAGCCCTATTCGGATAGTCGACCTTTTGCTCACTTGTCGCGGCCCGCTCTCGATTTGGAAAAGTCGACATCGCACACGACCATCCCAACGCCGGTCGCGCCGCAAGCCGTGCTGGCTCCGCCTGCGCCGCTTGAAATCCGCATCACCATTTCCACCGCGGGCCAGGTATCTGCAGTTCCCGTGACGAGTCCTGGGGCGGGAGCAGTAACGACTGCCTTTGCTGGACCTGCGATCGGAATGGAAAGCAAGTTCGAAGACGAGCTCGATTTCACCGACTGCGAAGGCTTTGATGAGTATTTCCTCGGCGCTTTCGTTCCCATGCCGACTCCCACGCCAAAGCTGAGGCGGTTCCTCGCTCCGCTGCTCGAGAGTCCGAGCTCGTACACGCTGAAGTATCATCACTTCAGCACGCTGCACCATGCTGTTCGGCGCGTGCCCATCGTCAGCGCCATCAATGTGCATGGCGGCAAACGATTTGCCGAACTCGATGAGGAGGACTCGCGCAAGGACCGTTGGTTTCGCGACAATCGCATCGATTTCGACGTGCAGCTAACCAATCAATTTTACGCCAAGAGTAAATTCGATCGCGGGCACTTGGCGCGGCGTGAGGACGCGGAGTGGGGTGATTCGATTTCCGCCGCGAAACTTGCCGCCGACATGACTTGCAGTTACGCCAACGCAGTTCCTCAAGTCCCCGCACTCAATCGCGCGAAGTTCGGCTACAAGGGAAAGTGGGGGCAACTGGAAACCGAGTTGCTCGAACGCGGCGCCGAGCTCGAGCGCGGCAAAGGCGCACGCATTTGTGTGTTCAACGGCCCGCTCTTTGATGAGAACGACCCCATCTTCAAAGGCGTGCAAGTGGCGCTCATGTTCTACAAAGTCGTTGTCTGGTTCAATGCTGCTGGCAAGTTGCAAACCACCTGCTATCGCCTTTCACAAAGAAACCTCGTCGGCGAAATCGCGTTCGAAGCGCTGCGGTTCAACGAGATCTTCAAAACCAGCCAGGTGCCGATTCAGCTGATTCAAAAGATCACCGGGCTTCAATTTCACGAGACGATCGTTGACAACGATACCAGCCGCGGACCCGAAGAGGATCTCGAGTAAATCGGCCTGTCGCGCGCCCGATCCGTCCATTCAATCCGTCAAGCAGCGCGGTTCTCCAACGAGCTAGTCAACATTCAATCGGTAACCCACGCCGATCTCTGTGAAGATGATCCGTGGCCGGGCCGGGTCGGCTTCGATTTTGCCCCGGAGCTTGGCCATGGCGACTCGCAGGTAGTGACTCTCTTGAGCGTGGCCGGGCCCCCAGACCTCTTTGAGCAGGAAGGTTTGCGTCAGCACTTTGCCGGCATTGCGGATGAGGGTGGTGAGCAGGCGGTATTCGATGGGCGTGAGATGGATTTCCTCGTTCCGAACCCAAACGCGCCGCGCGGCGAGATCGACCTTGAGCTCGCCCGTCGAGAAAACCGCTTCCGCCGATTTGGAGGCCGGTGCTGCTAGTCTCAGAGCGACGCGGATGCGAGCCAGTAGTTCGTTGACGCCGAACGGCTTCGTGAGGTAGTCGTTCGCACCGGAGTCGAGCGCGAGGACTTTGTCACGTTCCTGACCGCGGGCTGAGACGATGATGACCGGCACTGCCGACCAATCGCGAATCTGCTTGAGAACCTCCAAGCCATCCAAATCGGGCAGTCCCAAATCCAAGATGATCAGATCGGGAGGCTGGGCCACGGTGAGACGGAGCCCTTCGCGGGCAGTTTCGGCTTCGTTGAAGCGATAGCCCTCTTCGGCCAGCGAGGCCCTGAGGAACCGCCGGATTGGGGCTTCGTCTTCGATGATCAAGATGAGTGGTCCTGCGCTCGTCATCGTTGCCCCGCAACTTCGCTTGGCGGTCGATCGAGGGTCGGCATTTCGCTCGTGGCTGGAGGCTGGTTGACCGCCGGCAAGGTAAATGTAAAGCAGGCTCCCCCGTCCGCGCGGTTCGCCGCGCGAATTTCGCCACCGTGGGTTTCGACAATCGCCTTGCAAATCGCCAGGCCCAGGCCCGAACCGCGGCGATCGGCGTGGCTTGGGGCGGAACTTCCCCGATAGAACTTTTCGAAGATTCGCTCCTCGTCACCGGGAATGATGCCCGGGCCGCGGTCAGCGACCGAAATCGTCAGCCGTTGAGCATCGTGTGTGATCGCGATTTCGATCGGCGAATCGGCAGGAGTGTATTTAAGCGAGTTGTCGAGCAAATTGACAAACACTTGCTCGATCAGCAGACCGTCCATTTCCACCATTGGCAGGTCTGGCGCGAGCTTGGTTTTCACGGTGCGACCTGCCAGCGCGGTATCGAGCCGATGAAGAGCAGCGCCCACGATCTCTTCCATCACTTCCCATTGCTTATGCACCTGCAGTCCGCGCGCTTCGATCTTGGTCATCTCTAGCAGATTGTCGACCAACCGGCTGAGGCGGTGGGATTCGTCGTAGATGGATTGCAGCAGTTCCTGCTTCTGTGGCTCTGTGGAGTGGCGTCCGTCCCCGGCCGAAGACGACGCAAGCAGTGTGCTGCTCGCGCCCGCGATCGACGCGAGGGGCGTACGAAGGTCATGCGACACGCTGCTGAGCAAGGAGCTGCGGAGGCGTTCCGTTTCCGCCTGAAACAGCACCTGGCTGGCTTCCAGCGCAAGTTGATCGCGTTCGAGCGCCAGGGCAAGTTGGCTGGCGCACGCTTCCAGCATTTGTCGCTGTTCGGGGGATCGTAACGAGTCGCGGTCTGCGGGGCGGACGGCGAGGACGCCCAGAGTTGATTGAGTAGCGAGCAGCGGTATAAAAATCCCATCTGCCTGCGGCAGCGTTGCTGTTCCAATTCCCGCCGTCTGCCCGTTGTCGAGCACCCATTGCGCGACTCCCAGACTATTCGGATGTTGCGCAAGTTCTGCCTTTTGCCCGACACGTAGCTGCAATCGGTGGTCATCGCGCAGATAGATCACAACCTCGCCAGGGAATAGCTCGGAGATCTGCCCTGCGGCCAGGTTCACCAGAAACTCGCTACCCGAAACCGCGGCCAGTTGCTTACTCAAGCGAAACAGGGTCTCCGCACGGCGATGCTGCTGCCGGGCTGAAATCACTTGGCCGCGAATGCGCGCGGTCAATGTACTAATCGCCAAGGAGATGCCGAGCATGACGGCAAACGTGATGACGTATTGCGCATCAGAAATGGCTAGCGTCAGTTGCGGCGGAACAAAGCAGAAATCAAACAAGAGGACGCTAATCACCGACGCATAGATTCCTGCCCAACGCCCATACCAGGCAGCAGCAAGAACTACTCCCATGAGGAACGTCATGGCAATATTGGCCTCGGCCAATTCCAACCAGAACATTCCCAAGCTGACGAGACCGGCCAAGGCGACGATCAGCGTTGTCCAGCCATACGGTCGCCAATCAAAAGCAGTCGGAGTCTGTACTGCATGACCGTTCGCTGCTTCGCCTTGGCCGCGAATGACATACACGTCGATCTCGCCGGATTGCCGCAGCAGCGAATCGAGAAAGGAACCAAACAGCAGCGATCGCCAGCGAGGTGTATCTGTCTTACCCGCAATTATTTTCGTGACGTTGCGGTCGCGGGCATAGTTCACAATCTCTTCAGCCGAATTGTTCCCGGCGAGAGTCACGGTCTCCGCACCCAGCTGCTCAGCCAGTCGCAAGTTGTTGACCAACTGTTGTTGTGCTGCCTCGGGCAGACTTACTGCATTCTCGACATGCACCGCAATCCATTCCGCATGGAGCGCACTGGCCATCCGTTTGGCAGTTCGCAGCAATTTTGCCGATTGTGGACTTGGGCTGACGCAGACCAACAGCTTGTCCGTCGTGGGCCACGTCTTTCGTTCGCCACGCGTCGAGCGCTCGGTGCGAACATCGGCGCCAACGCGATCTGCTGAACGTCGCAACGAGATTTCGCGCAAGGCAACCAGATTCGAACGCTGAAAGAAACTTTGGATTGCCCGCTGGGCCTGCACGGGCAGATAGACTTTTCCGGCCTGCAGGCGTTCGACGAGTTGTTCCGGCGTGATGTCGATGAGTTCAATCTCGTCTGCACGATCGAACACGTTGTCGGGCAATGTTTCGCGAACTTCAACTCCCGTAATTTGGGCGACGACATCGTTCAGGCTCTCGATGTGTTGCACGTTGAGCGAAGTGTAGACATCAATGCCCGCCGCGAGCAATTCATCCACATCTTGCCACCGCTTGGTGTGCCGCAAGCCTTCGGCATTGGTGTGGGCGAGTTCGTCGACGAGGATTAACTCCGGCTTGCGCGCAAGTGCCGCGTCGAGATCGAATTCCCGCAACTTGAGATCGCGATATTGAACTTCACGGAAGGGGAGTGCTTCGAGTCCCGCGAGCAAGGCTTCCGTTTCCTGGCGGCCATGTGGTTCGACATAGCCGACAACCACATCCACGCCGGCCGCTTTGCGACGTTGCGCTTCCTGCAGCATCGCGTATGTCTTGCCGACGCCGGCCGCATAGCCGAAGAAGATGCGCAGCTGTCCCCGGCGCTCACGCTGCATTTCGGATTCTACGCGGCTGAGAAGCAAATCGGGATCCGGCCGCGTATCTGTCATGGAAAATTGTCGCACAAAGGTGGATTAACTGCCTGCTATTCTACTCGGCTGGCTGTACCGAATTCAGGGCATCCAAATCTCGATTGAGAAGTAAGACATTCACTCGCGGCTCACCCAAGACGCCCAATTGACGTGCCTCGGTATGCCTGGCCACGAGTTTCGCAATATCCTCTACCGGCAGATTGCGAGTGCGGGCAACTCGCGCTGTTTGGATGGCCGCTGCGGCGGGACTGATGTGCGGATCGAGACCACTGCCGGAAGCGGTGACGAGGTCGACCGGAAACTTCTTCAGTTCTGGGTCGTACTTCTGTAAGGCTTGGACGCGAGCATCCACTGCCGCATTTAAGGCGGGATTCAGCGGACCCAAGTTAGAACCGGTCGAAACGGCCGCGTTGTAGGGAAACGGACCGGTCGCCGACAATCGCCCCCAAAAGTACTTCGGGTCGTCGAACGATTGTCCGAGCAACTCGGATCCTTGAACTTGCCCTTCCTTCACGATCAGGCTCCCACCTGCCTGATGCGGAAAGGCGACTGCAGCAACGCTTGTTACAACGAGCGGATAAATGACGCCGGTGATCACCGTCAGCAGTAAGAGCATGGTGATTGCGGACCAGGTTAGTTTTACGAATTGCATGTTGATATTCCTTGAAAGTCTTATTCGTTGCAGTTGATTGGCTATGCCAAGTGACAGAACACGAGCAAGAGGTCGATGAGCTTAATGAAAATGAACGGCACGATCAGGCCACCCAGGCCGTAGATCAGCAGGTTGTCGCGCAGGATCGCGGCCGCACCGACAGGGCGATATTTCACGCCTTTCAGCGCCAGCGGAATCAGCGCGATGATGACGAGCGCGTTAAAGATCACCGCAGATAGAATCGCACTGTTCGGCGAATGGAGTCGCATGATGTCGAGCGATTTGAGTACCGGATACGTGGATGCAAACGCGGCAGGAATGATGGCGAAGTATTTGGCGACATCGTTGGCGATGCTGAACGTGGTCAGCGCGCCGCGGGTCATCAGCAATTGCTTGCCTATGTTCACGATCTCGATGAGCTTGGTTGGATTCGAGTCGAGATCGACCATGTTGCCAGCTTCTTTCGCCGCCTGCGTGCCGGAGTTCATCGCCACAGCGACGTCGGCTTGAGCAAGCGCTGGAGCGTCGTTCGTGCCGTCACCGGTCATCGCCACCAGTCGGCCCCCTTGCTGATACTCGCGAATCAACTTGAGCTTGGCTTCCGGCGTTGCTTCGGCGAGGAAGTCATCGACACCGGATTCGGCGGCGATGCTCGCGGCGGTCAGCGGATTGTCACCCGTGATCATCACGGTCTTAATACCCATCTGCCGCAGTTCAGCGAAGCGTTCTTTGATGCCGCCTTTCACGATGTCTTTGAGTTGAATGACACCCAGGGCGCGGGCGCGTTCTGCCACAACCAGTGGCGTGCCGCCGCTACGGGAAATGCTTTCTACTTGAACACGTAGATCAGCTGGGAACTTGCCGCCATTCTGTTGAATATATTTGTCGACCGCGTCGGCCGAACCTTTGCGAATTTCCTTGCCTGCCATGTCGATGCCGCTCATCCGCGTACTTGCCGAAAACGGAATAAACTTGGCCTGCAGTTTGTCGAGGTCGCGCCCGCGCAGACTAAATTCTCGCTTCGCCAGCACCACGATGCTTCGCCCCTCGGGCGTTTCATCGGCCAGGGAAGAAAGCTGCGCAGCATCGGCGAGTTCAGCCGGCGTCACTCCATCAGCGGGAATAAATGCGGTGGCCTGTCGATTGCCGAGCGTGATCGTGCCCGTCTTATCGAGCAGCAGGACGTCAATGTCGCCGGCAGCTTCCACCGCACGTCCCGACATGGCAATGACATTGGCCTGGCTCAGGCGGTTCATGCCGGCAATGCCGATCGCCGAGAGGAGGGCGCCGATCGTCGTTGGAATCAAGCAGACCAGCAGCGCGACGAGTGTCGTGATGGTGATGGGTGCCCCTTGCTTGGCGACTTCCACACTGTACAGCGAAAACGGCAGCAGTGTCGCCGTGACAAGCAAAAAGATGATCGTGAAACCTGCCAGCAAAATGGCGAGCGCAATTTCGTTTGGCGTCTTCTGGCGCTTCGCCCCTTCGACCATCGCGATCATCCGATCGAGAAAACTCTCGCCCGGCATCGTCGTGACTCGAATAATCAAAAAGTCGGACACGACGCGCGTGCCGCCGGTGACGGAACTCCGGTCGCCGCCACTTTCGCGCACCACCGGCGCGCTTTCGCCGGTGATGGCGCTTTCATCAACGGAAGCGACACCTTGGATCACTTCGCCGTCGGCGGGAATCAACTCTCCGGCGCGGACGATGACCTCATCGCCCGGCCGCAGGTTCGGCGCTGGTGTTTGCGCAGTAAGCATCTTCGTACGATCGTAGATCTTGTTGGCGTTTACCTGCTGCCGAGATTTTCGCAATGTATCGGCTTGCGCCTTGCCATGCCCTTCGGCGATGGCTTCGGCAAAGTTGGCAAAGAGTACGGTGAACCAGAGCCAGAGCGCGACGCCGCCGACGAACCATGGTGTATCGCCACCGGTGGTGCGTAAGGCTTGCACGAATAGCAGCGTGGTCAGCAAACTGCCGATGAAGACTACGAACATCACCGGATTCTTGACTTGCAGCCGCGGGTCGAGCTTGGCCAGCGAAGCGCCCAGCGCTTCGCGGACAATCTCCCGACTTCCGAACAACGAACGAACTTTAGTCGACATGATGGATCAACCTGTTTGGAAAATGACTGTTTTGCCTAGCCACCGTGAAGCGAAAGATGCTCGACGATTGGACCGAGTGCCAGCGCCGGAATGAAGCTCAACGCGCCGACAACGATGACGACGCCGATCAGCAGCACGACGAACAACGGTGTGTGCGTTGGCAGCGTGCCCGCAGTCGCGCTGATGCGTTTCTTGGCCGCCAAGGATCCCGCGATGGCCAGCACGGGCAACATGACCCAGAACCGACCAATGAGCATCGCGATGCCCAACAGCACGTTGTAAAACGGCGTATTCGCTCCCAGGCCGGCGAATGCGCTGCCGTTGTTGTTGCTCGCCGACGATAGGGCATACAGCACTTCGCTGTAGCCGTGCGCCGACGGATTGAAAATCGTCGCCCGGCCTTGTTCCGACATCAGCGCGATCGCAGTTCCGATCAAAACCGATGCACAGGGCAGCAGGATCGCCAGCGAAGCCATTTTCATTTCGAAGGCTTCGATGCGTTTGCCCAGGTACTCCGGTGTGCGGCCGACCATCAGGCCGGAAATGAACACTGCCACAATCACGAAGACGATCATGCCATACAGGCCCGAGCCCACGCCGCCAAAGATCACTTCGCCGAGTTGCATCAGCCACATCGGCACCAGGCCACCGAGCGGAGTGAACGAATCGTGCATCGAATTGACGCTACCGTTTGAAGCCGCCGTTGTGGCCGTCGCCCAGAGCGCGGAATTGACGATGCCGAAGCGAGTTTCCTTCCCTTCCATGTTGCCGCCAGACTGCATTTCGCCTGCGACGAGATCGGCGCCCGCTGCCGCCAGTTGCGGCGTTCCTTGCTGTTCGCAGTAGACGCATACGCCCAGCAGCACCACAAACACAATCGTCATCGCGGCCAGCAAGGCCCAGCCTTGACGAGTGTCAGCGATGAGCCTGCCGAACGTGTAGCACCAGCCCGCCGCCAGCGCGAGGATCGAAATCATCTGCACGAAGTTCGACAGCGGTGTCGGATTTTCGAAAGGATGGGCCGAGTTCACGTTAAAGAACCCGCCGCCATTCGTGCCGAGTTGCTTGATGGCGATCTGCGAGGCCGCAGGGCCGAGCGGGATTTTCACTTCCGAAACAGTTCTACCTTCAGCATTCGTCGTTGATTGCTGCAGCGTCGCCGTTTGATACGGAGCAAAGGTCTGTACTACGCCTTGCGACACAAGCACGAGCGCAACAACCAGCGACATCGGCAGCAGGATATAGGTCGTGCCCCGAAACAGATCGACCCAGAAGTTACCGATCGTCGTCGCTTGCACACGAGTGAAACTGCGCGCCAGCGCGGCCATCACGGCCATGCCCACGCCAGCAGAAACAAAGTTTTGCACGGTCAGCCCGATCATTTGCGTGAGATAGCTCATCGTGGCTTCGCCACCATACCCTTGCCAGTTGGTGTTCGTCACGAAACTGACGGCTGTATTGAACGACGAATCAGCAGTGACAGCCGGCAAGTTTTCCGGATTGAGCGGCAGCATTCCTTGCATGCGCTGCAGAACGTACAGGAATACAAATCCCACCGCGCTAAACAGCAACATCGCAAACGCGTATCGCTGCCAACTCATTTCGGTAGCGGGATCAACTCCGCAGAGCCGATAGAGCCACTGCTCGAACCCCGCGAGCTTTCGCTGCAGCCAGGTTCTGCCTTCGTAAACTTCGGCCATG
This sequence comes from uncultured Pirellulaceae bacterium, assembly GCA_964394305.1. Taxonomy (GTDB): domain Bacteria; phylum Planctomycetota; class Planctomycetia; order Pirellulales; family Pirellulaceae; genus Anatilimnocola. The sequence goes on along the minus strand of CAYMWL010000031.1, from coordinate 21,175 downwards.
TACCAGCCCAGCGGCTTGGCCAAGGCCAGCAGCACGACCAGGTAGAGTCCGAGTTGTAAATATCCATTGAGTGTCATGCGAACAACTCCGGCTTGAGCAAAGCCAAGATCAAATAGAAAGCCAACCCCACCGCCGCAAACGCGGCCAGTCCTACGGTCCAGTCCATCTCATTCCCCTTGTTTGAGCAGTGGCACGAGCGCGACAAACGCGCACGGCCAGGAAGGTCAGCCCAACAACCAATATGGTGAAATCCACAGCGAAATCTCCGAGTGGGCTTGATGCTGATCAGTCACAGCACTTCGCTGCCGATCAACGATCCACTACAGGAAGTATCGAGAAACACCTATCAAAAGGGTGTCAAGATTCATCTGCCGCGCGCTAAGAAAGTATCAACACGGCGAAATCGTGTTTGCTATGGCGTTCGTTGAGCCTGCAGACTTGCGGCCTGGCTTCTGAACGGAGCAGCGCCCGTTCTACGAATGGCATTCCACCCACTGCCGCTCGCGATGGCTCTTTAGAATCGCTTCGCAGAGCACGATCTCGCGGTGGCCTTCGGAGAGCGTCGGATAAGGTTGCGGGCCCTGCGGCGATTGCGACAGGCTGCCATAAAACGCGCGAAATAGTTGCTTGAACGAATCGGGGAAACCTTCGTTGTGACCGCCGGGGTAAGACGCAATGCCGCGGGCGGCTGGAGATAGTAGTGCGGGATCGCGGACGAGCAATTCACTCGCGCGATCGCGCTGGCCGATCCAGAGTTCGTTGGGGCGTTCGCTGTTCCAACCGAGTGCTTCCTGGCGACCGGCAATTTCGTAGCGGATACAATTCTTGCGGCCCGCCGTCGTTTGCGAGACGTGCAGATTTCCTTTCGCGCCGCTGGCGAATTGCAGCAGAATGTTGCCGGCATCTTCGGTGTCGATCGGCACTTCTTCATCGTGCACGGGAGTCGCGCGATCGGCTTGAAAAGTTTCCACGCTGCTCAGGCCGCTGGGCTTTTTTCGCACGGGATGCACCGTTTGCAAATCAGCGCACACGGCAACCACCTCTTCGCCGACGATGAACTGCAACAAGTCGAGCCAATGCGTGCCGATATCGGCGATCGCCCGCAACTCACCACCTTCGCTGGCCAGCACTCGCCAATTGAAATCGGTTTCCTTCAGCAGCCAATCTTGCACGTAGGAACCTGTCACATGCAGCAACGGGCCCACTTCGCCCGCGGCTATCCGCGCTCGTGCTTCATGACAGAGAGGATAAAAGCGAACGTTGTAACAAACACCCGCGTGCAGGCCGGTTTCTTTGGCGAGGGCCACGAGCGCTGCCGATTCCGTCGAAGTCATGGCTAGCGGCTTTTCGCAGAGCACATGTTTGCCGGCGCGGAGGACGGCCGCGGTTTGCTCGGCGTGATAGCGATTCGGCGAAGTCACGTGCACCGCTTGAACGGCTGAATCCGCGAGCAACTCGTCGAGCGATAGATAAGCCCGCGGGATTCCATACTTCTCAGCCGCTGCTTGCGATCGCGCTGGCGACGATCCCAAAACGCCGACAACCTGTTGTCCCGCGCGGCGGACCGCTTCGATATGAATTGGCCCGATAAAGCCCGTGCCGATCAGTGCGACCCCAATCGACGTTGACATCAATACCTCTTTTGTTGCATTCTGCAGTGTGGAGTTGTTTATTTGCTAGCGGAAGGCAGCCTAACATGAGATTTCCCCCAGCCGCCAGTTGGGCCTGCCTTGCCTATGTGTGCGTGCTCGTCGGCAGCGCAGAAGGCTTTGGTCAGGAAGCTGAGAAAGGTTTCACGCCGTCCGAATCGTTTCAAACGTGGGTCACCGATCTGGTTCGCGAGCAGTTGCCGGAGTCGTACGAAAAGAGAAAGAACTGGGGGAACACCAAGAAAGTCTTCGCCGGTTGGCACGTGGAAGCGGATGGCTTGAAGGTCGAAACGCGCCGCCGTTGGAAAGAAGTGAACGATGGCACTTGGACCAGCTATCGCGTCACGCCGCTCAAGCCCGACAAGCACTTTGCGGTGCGGGTCGAAAACATCGAACAGCTCAGCGGCAACAAAGTGCGCGTGCAACTGTCGGCTGTTTCGAAAGTGAAACTCTTCGCCCGGCTGTCGCAATGGGAAAGTGGCGTGCAGTTGCTGAGCACCAGTGCCGAAGCCGCTGCCAAAGTGCGCGTGGAAGGAACGGTCGAAATCGCACTGCAGCTGAATCCCACGAAGTTTCCGCCCGATGTGGCTCTCGCCCCCATCGTGACCGCCGCCGATGCCAAGATCGCGGAGTTTGAATTACACCGGGTCGGCAAGTTCGAAGGCCCGCTGGTGAAGTCGCTGAGTGACGAAACACGCGAGGTGCTGGAACAAGAAATCGCCGAGCGGCGGCCAAAACTCGTGAGCAGCTTGAACAAGCAAATAGCGAAGAAGCAGGACAAACTCACCTTCTCGCTGAGCGAACTGCTGAAGTCCGAATGGGGCAAGTTCGCACCGCCGGAGTTAACCGGCGGCGTGACGGAGAAGAAGAATCCGCCAGTCCAGTAGTGCGGCGCAAGGCACGATCATCAAGTTTTGTAGGTCAGGCAGGTACTCCTGCCTGACGAATGCAGCCTGTAAGACGATCGCAGCTTCATAGCCGGTTAGCGCATAAAAAAGCCCCAGCGGGGCAGAGCTGGGGCGCGAAGCAAGACGGCTGGGCCGCCTCGAACTTCTTAACACAAGCATCGGTCACAAATGCGTGGTTCGCGGATGTGCAAAAGACACGCATGCGCAAAACCGTAAGATTTGTAGGACAGGCTGTCGGGGTCGGTCTCAAGTTGTCCAACTTGCACATTGCGAGCCGCGCACAGATCCCCGACGCGGCACCAAATATTCGAACTACCGACCCGGGTACGGGTTGTAATACCGACTCCGATCGTTGCGATCGTAGGTCGGGTAGTAACCATCGAGCCAAGGCTGAGCAAAGTTCTGCGGTCCGCCCCAACCAGGTCCGAAGCCGGGTCCAATCGGTCCAGGACCGGGGCCAGGTGGCAATGGGCCAATTGGACCTGGTCCGATCGGGCCATTCGGCGGGAAGCCTCCATACGGATATCCGCCATACGGCACGCCAAAGCCAGCGCCGCCCAGGCCACCAAAGGGCGGGCCCCATTGATCGTAGGGGACGGAGTAAGGCCGATACGGGAACCGCCATTCTTCGTATGGCCGCACTGGGTTGCCGTACTCTTCGACAATGTGCATGTTGTCGGCGCTGTTGCCGGCTTGGATCGTGCTGCGGAACTGCCGATAGCTGCTGCGTTGAAAATCGGGGCGATGGTAATAGTAGTACGGACCGATCTCGGCGTACTGCGTTACCCGCTGGCCGTTCGACGGATCGTGGGTGTAATACGAGGGAGCCGTCAGCCAATCGGCGGCGGCAGCAGTGTTTGCCAGCAGAGCCAGCAGCAGGAACGAGCAGAGCGGACGCATGACAACCATCCAGAAAAGAGCGTGAATCGCTACTTTCCAGCCTAATTGGAGGGGAGCCTTTGCCTAGCTGGCAAAGGGCTCGGAAAAGTCGTGTAAGGTCCGAACGTAGCGGTTGTATGACTGGTTGTTCCTGCCGCGCGAGCGCTGGTACGTTGTCTGGCGGTGTGCTGTTCGACTGTCTGTTATCAGGCAGCGCCGAACCCTGCCATTTTTTGATCTGCGATCGATTGAGGAGCTTGCTATGAAGATGGTTTGGGGATTGCTAGTCGTGGCCGCGTTGAGCATGCAACACGTGAGCTGGGCTGCTGAACCAGTTCCCGTTGCGAAAGGTGTGGCGACGATTTCGGCCGCGAATTCGAAAATCACTTTCGTCGGCACGCATAGCGGCGACAAGCCCGATCCGCGGACGGGGGGCTTTGCCAAATTCACGGGCACCGTGAGCGTCGACCAAACGACGAAAACGCTCGCCGGCATTACGGCCGATATCGATACGACTTCGCTCTTCACGGCGATTCCGAAATTAACCGACCACTTGAAAGCGGCCGACTTCTTTGAAGTGCGTGAGTATCCCACCGCCAAGTTCATCTCGACAAAAGTCGTGCCTGGCAAGAATGGCGCGGCCACCGTCACCGGTAAACTGACGTTGCATGGTAAGACACAGGAAATCAGCTTCCCCGCGACCGTCACCGTCGCGCCGGAAGGGATCACGCTGAAGAGCGATTTCGCGATCCATCGCAGTGAATTCGGCATGACCTATGGCGCTGGCAAGGTCGATGACAAGGTTTCGCTAAGTGTGGTCGTCGGCGAAAAGACGCAGGCCCAGTAAGTTCAACGTTGAAAACCTGCCAGCAGCACACCAGCACGATTGAAGTTTGCATGACAACGAAAGAGCTGCTGGAACTCGCTGGCCTGGTGCTGCTCCCCACCGTCACTGCGTTTGCACTGGCGGTGGCATGTCTTAAGCTACTCCCGGCGGCTGCTCGACGTTATTCGCTGGCCGCAGCAACGGCACTGGGATTTTTGGTCGGAAGCTGTCTTTATCCCGATCGCCAACCGCTGCTTCCTGAACGGCATTGGCATTGGTTGCCTTACCTGGGAGTGTTGGCGGTCTGGCTCGGCTCCGTTCCGGAGCGAATGCCAGGTTGGCTCCGCGGGCTGGGATTCGCCGGCATCGCGGCCCTCGCTGGCGGGCAACTGGTGCCGGGCTACGCCGATCTCAAGCCGGCCTGGTATGTGCTCACTCCGCTGCTGGCGGTTTATTTCTTCGCCATCATAGGTCTGCTTACGCTGTTGCCTGAGCGGCTGCGCGGCAGGTTGTTTCTCTTTCTGCTCGCTGTCACTGCGCTGGGAACCACGTTGCTGGTGACTAGTGAAGTCAGCCTGCGAATGGGGCTCTATTCCCTCCGGATTCCGCTGGCCCTCGCAACCTGTGGCATCGTCAGTTTGCTCGTTCCAGTTCCGCCACCAACGAAACTGGCAAGCGTCGTACTTCCACTGATCTCGGTCGCAGTGGTGCTGGTCGGCGGCCTGGCATTTGGTGCCACGATTTCTTTGACCGAGCCGCGCTGGCTGTTGCTGCTCGCACCAGCGGCACCGCTGATGCTGTGGTTGTTTGCTGGCGGACCACTCGCAAAATTGCAGGGCGTATCGGCGGTGATTGCCCAAACCGTCGCCGTCGCCAGTGTGCCGATTGCCCTTCTGCTGTGGACGTTGCTGACGATGAAACCCGACGAATGGGGTTGATCCGACGGCAACTCTTGATTGCTGCGGCGTGAGGCGGCATTTAAACTGGCGGTTTGCCTACCTGTCGGTTCCCTGCTTGGCCCTCGCAAGGATTCTCGCCGTGAAGCTCTCCGTTCAAATGATTGCCGCGCTCGTTGTGCTTGTTGCTCCCGCGATCAGCATCGCCGCGCCGGGCAAAGTCAGTTTTCAGCGCGACATCAAACCGCTTCTCACGCATCGCTGTTTTACTTGCCACGGCCCCGACGAAGCCGAACGCAAAGCCGACATGCGGCTCGATCTTCGCGAAGAGGCCCTCAAAGGCGCCATCAAGCCCGGCGATGGCAAAGGAAGCGCGCTCTATGAACGCATCACCTCGACCGATCCCGAACTGGTGATGCCGCCGCCGGCCGGAAAAAAACCGGCGCTCAAACCCGAAGAAGCCGAACTCATCCGCCGCTGGATCGATGAAGGGGCACAATACGACGCCCACTGGGCCTATGTGCCCGTGACTCGACCCGCAACTCCGGCCATTAAGAACACGACCTGGGCCCGCGGCGAAATCGATCGCTGGATTCTCGCGGGGCAAGAGACGCACGGCTTGAGTCCGTCGATCGACGCTGACAAGCGCACGTTGCTCCGCCGCCTTAGTTTCGATCTCACCGGCTTGCCCGCGACACCGGCGGAACTTGAAGCCTTTGTCAAAGACACTTCGCCGCAAGCGTATGAAAAAGCCGTCGATCGGCTGCTCGCTTCCGAGCACTTCGGCGAACGAATGGCCTTGTACTGGCTCGATGTCGTCCGCTTCGCTGATACGGCTGGCTACCACAGCGACAATCATCGCGACCTGGCCCCGTATCGCGATTACGTAATCCGTGCGTTCAACACCAACAAACGGTTCGATGCCTTCACCCGTGAGCAACTGGCCGGCGATCTGCTCCCTGGCGCGACGAACGAGCAGCGAATTGCTTCGGGCTACAACAAACTGCTGCAGACGACGGAAGAAGGTGGCGCTCAAGCGAAGGAATACACGGCCAAGTACGTCGCCGATCGCGTTCGCAATACCGCCGTCATCTGGATGGCGAGCACCATGGGCTGTTGCGAATGCCACAACCACAAATTTGATCCGTTCACCGCCCGCGACTTCTATAGCCTCGGTGCGTTCTTCGCCGACGTGAGCGAAACCGCCGTGGGCCGTCAGGCACAGACCAAAGTCCCGACGCCGGAACAGGAACAGCAGCAAAAGCAACTCGACGAACAACTGGCCGCCGCGCGAGCGAAATACAACGCCACCACACCCGAGTTGACGGCTGCGCTCGCGAAATGGGAATCCGCTGCGATCGAATCGTTGCGGGAAACAGGCAACACCTGGATCGCAGTGAAGGCCGAAAAAGCGGAGTCATCCGGCGGAGCGAAGCTAACGCCGAAGGACGATCTCTCGCTATTGAGCACCGGCAAAAACGCTGCAAAGGATAACTACACAGTCACCATCGCCAGCGATCTTCCACAGATCACGGCCATTCGTTTGGAAGCACTCACCGACGACACGCTCACCAACAAAAGCCTGTCGCGCGGCAACGGCAATTTTGTGCTGACCGAGTTTGAAATCGAAAAAGTTGCCGCCGATGGCAAAGCCGAACGACTGAAACTCTCCGCAGCCGATGCCGACTATTCGCAAGAGGGCCATGCAGTTGCCCAAGCCATCGATGGCAACGCGGCCACCGGTTGGGCCGGCAATGGTCATATGGAGGCGAAGTCGCGGACTGCAGCCTTCACGTTCGAAAAGCCTTTAAAACTCGCTGCCGATGAACGGCTGCAAGTGAAGCTGATTCATCAATCGCAATACCCGCAGCACAACATCGGCCGGTTCCGATTGTCTTTGACGGGTGCCGAAAAACCAACGCTCAGCGGCAGCAGCATTCCGGCCGACATCGCCACGATCTTGCAAACCGAAGTTGCCAAGCGCACTCCGCAGCAGCAGGAAAAACTGCTCGCGCATTTCCGCAGCATCGCCCCGGAGCTCAAAGTCGAACGCGAATTGGTCGCGCGATTGGAACAGGATCAGAAGGCACTCGTCGATAGTTTTCCTTCGACGCTCGTGTCGATGTCGACGACGCCGCGAACCGTGCGAATTCTCCCGCGGGGCAATTGGCTCGACGATTCAGGCGAGGTGGTGCAGCCGGCAATCCCAGCGTTCCTGAACAAGAAACAAATCAAAGTCGAACAGCGGCAATCGCGGCTCGACCTGGCCAATTGGTTGCTGGAAAAGGACCATCCGCTGACGTCGCGCGTGTTTGTGAATCGCCTCTGGAAGCTTTACTTCGGCCGCGGATTGTGCCGCTCGCTGGAAGACTTCGGCATGCAAGGCGAATTTCCCACGCATCCCGAACTTCTCGATTGGCTCGCTGCAGAGTTCATCGACAGTGGCTGGGACGTGAAACACATGGTCAAGCTGATGGTCATGTCGCACGCGTATCAGCAGACGTCGCAAGTCAGCCCGCTGCTCAAGGAAAAGGACACGACGAACATCTATTTCACGCGCCAGAATCGCTGGCGGATCGAAGCCGAGCTGGTCCGCGACAACGCGCTATCGATCAGCGGCCTGCTGGTGACCAAGATCGGCGGCCCGAGTGTGAAGCCTTATCAGCCGGCCGGTTATTGGCAGTATTTGAACTTTCCGAAGCGTGAATGGCAGAACGACAAGGGTGACAGCCAATACCGCCGCGGACTGTATACCTACTGGCAGCGGACCTTCATTCATCCGAGCCTCGCTGCCTTCGATGCGCCGAGTCGCGAAGAATGCACCGTGCAACGCCCCGTCAGTAACACGCCACAGCAAGCGCTGGTCTTATTGAACGATCCGACCTATGTCGAAGCCGCGCGAGCCCTCGCTGGAAAGATTATCGGCAGTGGCTCTGACGCCAGTTCCCGTTTGCGTTTTGCCTATCAACAAACGTTGCTCCGCGAACCCACGGCAGAAGAACAAAAGTTGCTCAGCGATTTGTATGAAAAGCACCTGGCCCAGTACAAGAACGACGCAGCCTCGGCGGCCCTGTTGCAAACCGTCGGCGATCTCAAGCCGGCCGCGAACCAAGATGCAGCGGAACTCGCTGCCTGGACGAGCGTCGCGCGGGTGTTGTTGAATTTGCATGAGACGATTGTGCGGGAGTGATTGTGCGTGAGGACTCGCGGGCGGAGGAATTGCAATATGTTGATGCCGTTACCTACCGAATCGAAGCGACTAACAGCGACTTCTGCTGGTTTGCGGATGGCGCTCGATGAGTTTCGAGCGATTGATGATTTTGAAGAAGGGTACCGTTTTGAATTGATTCAGGGGATTCTCGTTGTGACTCCACCTCCTTCGCCGGCACACTCCAATTCAAACGACGAACTTGCCTACTTGCTGCGAGCGTATCGCGAAAACAACCCACAGGGAAAATGTATCGATGGGACGTTTACCGACTGCGAGCTAGTAACTTCCATCGGTCTACGCGTTGCTGATCGGGCGATTTGGGTCGGACTGGGAAGACTGCCGCGTCCGGATCAAGACGTGCCATCCATCGTGATCGAGTTTGTTTCTCCTGGGAAAGCCTCGTATTTACGCGACTTCGAACACAAACGAGATGAGTATTTGAATCTCGGCTGCCAGGAGTATTGGGTGTTTGATCGGTTTGATCGCACCATGGCTGTGTTTCGTCCCAATGTCCCTTGGCTTGTCGTAAGCGAAGATCAGAATTACGTGACCGAACTACTGCCTGACTTTTTGCTCCCCGTGAAACGAATCATGGCAGCGGCCGACGAATACAAGAGATAGCTTTCCCGATTTGCGAAATTACTGCAACAAAAGACCATCGTCATGCATCCAAATACTCTCCTTTCGAACCATTCCCGCCGCACGTTCCTCGGCCGCGGCGCTTGTGGCATTGGTTATGCCGCGCTCGCGACGCTGCTGAATCCACTCGGCCAATCGCGCGCGTCGTTGGCGGCAGAGTTGCCGCGCGACCCGATGGCAACCCTTGGCGAGCTGAAGCGGTTGCATCACGCGCCGAAAGCCAAACGCGTGATCTTTTTGACAATGGCTGGCGGGCCTTCGCATTTGGAAACATTCGACTACAAACCCAAACTGGCCGAAATGCATGGCCAACCAATGCCGGAGTCGTTCACCAAGGGGCAGCCCATCGCGCAGCTGCAAGGACAGAAGCTGAATTGCTTCGGGCCGCAGCATCCGTTCAAAAAGTTCGGCCAAAGTGGCCAGCAGATTGCGGAGATCTTTCCGAAAATCGGCGAACTTGCCGACGACATTTGCATCGTCAATTCGCTCCGCACGCAGGCCATCAATCACGATCCGGCCCACACGTTCTTTAACACCGGCACCACGATCAGCGGCCGCCCCGCGATGGGTTCGTGGCTCACGTATGGTCTGGGGCAAGTCACGCAGAACCTGCCGGGCTTTGTGGTGCTCACTTCGACGGGCCGCTTTGGTCAGGCACAACCAATCGCTTCGCGGCAATGGCATAGCGGCTTTCTGCCGAGCCGTTTTCAAGGTGTCGAACTACGCGGCAAGGGCGATCCGGTGTTGTACGTGAATCGCCCCAGCGGCGTGAGTGCGACGCAGCAACAGGATGTCGTCGAAGCAGCGGCCAAGCTCAATCAGCTCCACAACCAGGCCGTCGATGATCCGGAAATTGCCACCCGCATCGCGCAGTACGAACTGGCTTTCAAGATGCAAACCAGCGTGCCGGAATTGATGGACGTCAGTGATGAACCACAGGCCGTGCTCGATGCGTATGGCACCAAGGGTGGCGATGGCACCTTCGCGGCAAATTGCTTGCTGGCGCGCCGGTTGGCCGAGCGGGGCGTGCGGTTCATTCAGCTCTATCATCGCGATTGGGATCATCACGGCGGCGTGAAGGATCAAATCGCCGGCACCGCGAAAGAAGTGGACGGCCCCTGCGCCGCGCTCATCAATGACTTGAAAGCCCGCGACCTGCTCAAGGACACGCTCATTGTCTGGACCGGCGAGTTTGGTCGCACTCCAATGGCTCAAGGCAACGGCCGCGATCATCACATCAAGGGTTTTTCGATGTGGCTTTGCGGCGGCGGCATCAAGGGTGGCCTCACTTACGGCAAGACCGACGAACTCGGCTACAACGCGGTCGAAAACATCGTGGAAGTGCACGACTTGCACGCGACGCTGCTGCACTTGCTGGGCGTCGATCACGAACGGCTGACCTATCTCTATCAAGGCCGCGACTTCCGCCTGACCGACGTGCACGGCCATGTGGTGAAGGATATTCTGGCGTGAGCGTCGGCAAATCGCTCAATCCCTACGAATCGCCGGTCATCCCGGAGGAAGTCGACGAAGAGCCGGTTCCTTTCGTGGCAACCTTTGTCATGGATCAGGCAGGATTGCTGACTTCCGCCCGGGTCAATACGGCGCCGGTTCCTCGGCTGGCGGGTTGGGCGGCGGTCCCTTTGCTTTTTCTGCTCGCGCTGCTGTTCGTTGGGATCGCGCTCATGGTTGGGGCGGCGCTGGCTTTTGGTTTGGGCGCGCTGGCGCTGTTTGCTGTGGGGCTGCTACAGGCTCTGCGTAATTATCGGCTCGCCAGGCACACGCTCCAGCTGCTCCGCGCTCATCCAGTGCTGGGAGCGATGGGCCGCTGGCGACTGTCGGTCGATATGAACGAGTTCTTCGTCGAAACGCCCGGCGGGCGTCAGCCCTTTGCGGTGCAAAACGCTGGGTTTCTCGCCGACGAAACCTATCGCCTTGTGATCTGGTTCGGCGACAACTTGCCGATCGTCATTCCCGAACACAAGGCTTACGCCACGATGATCATACACCTGCGGCGCTGGATCAAAGCTGCCAACGTCGCACGGGCTTCTCACACTGGCGCTTGAAGCGACGCAGATCGCTCAAGCCAGCAAGTCATAGACCACGCGACCGTGCACATCGGTCAGCCGGCGATTGATGCCGTTGTGGTACCACGTGAGCCGTGTGTGATCGATGCCGAGCAAGTGCAGAACCGTGGCGTGCAGATCGTACACGGTCAGCGGATCGCTGGCCGGTTGATAGCCCACTTCGTCGCTGCTGCCATATGCCGTGCCACGCTTCACGCCGCCGCCGCAAAGCCAACCGGTGAAACACAGATTGTGATGATCCCGCCCCTTGCCGTTTTCACCTTGGGTAAAAGGTGTGCGGCCGAATTCACTGGTCCAGAAAACGAGGGTGTCGTCGAGCAGGCCGCGGCGCTTCAGATCTTTTAGCAACCCTGCGACCGGCTTATCCAGCAGCACGCCCTGCGTATCGTGATTTTGCTTCAGGTCTTCGTGGGCATCCCAATTGATTCGCGGCGAACCGAGCGCACCGCCGTTGTACAGCTGGACAAACCGCACGCCGCGCTCGATCAACCTGCGGGCGAGCAAACAATTCCGTCCAAAGCCGGCCGTCAACGGTTGATCGAGGCCATAGAGCGTTTGCGTTTCACGAGTTTCCTGCTCAAGCCCCACGGTTTCGGGAATGCTCGCTTGCATCTGGGCCGCCAGTTCATACGAACGCAACCGAGCCGCGAGCGCCGAGTCGAGCGGGTATTGCTCGGCCATCCGGCGGTTCATTTGTTCGAGTGCCTGCAACGCAGCGAACCGCGCGGAAGGTTTAATGTCGGCAGGCGTTTGCAAATTGGCCACCGGTTCCGGCCGCGCCGTGTCAAACGCCACACCCTGATGCAGCGCGGGCAGAAAGCCGTTCCCCCAGTTGCTCGCGCCGCCATTCACAATGCCGCGCGGATCGGGCAGCACCACAAACGCCGGCAGCGATTGGCTGTCCGTCCCCAGGCCATAACTCAACCAAGCGCCGAGGCTCGGATAGCCGTTGAGCGTAAAGCCGGTGTTCATCTGAAAGCAGGCCGGCGTATGTGAGCTGCTCTTGGCCACCAGGCTGCGCACGATCGTCAAATCATCGACACACTCGGCAAGGTGCGGCAACAAGTCGCTGACCCAGGTGCCGGTCTCGCCGTATTGCTTGAACGGATAAAAGCTCTTTCGCAATTTGCCAATCTGCCCGAAGAACGGCTCGATCTTGCCTTTGCCGACCAGCGGCTGGCCATCGAGCTTGTCGAGTTCCGGCTTGTAATCGAACGTATCAACCTGGCTCACGCCGCCCGGCGAAAAAATGTGAATGCAGCGTTTGGCTCGCGCCAGATGATGCAAACCGGTGACGCTCCGTTTGCCTTCGGCAGCTTCATTGCCCAAGCCGTCTTCTGCCAGCAACGCAGCTAGCGCCATCGCGCCCAGCCCGCTCGCGGAATGCGACAGCCAATCGCGGCGTGAAAGAGTGGGGGGACGGTCTGTGGCTGGAGTTTGCATCGTTCCTGCAGTGTACTTCATCGCGTGCCGGTAGGAAAAACGGCGATTTCCCACAAAATCAAAAAAATCCTCGCAACTTGTCACAACAGGGCCTGAGTCCACGCTGAGAGTGATGTCGCAGTGAATCACGAAACCCACCGCGATCCCCGCCTCACCTTCCCACCTTCATGTTTCAGGAGTTTCTGCCATGGCTGCTCGTATTCGCTCAACTCGTCTGCAAACCGTTCGCACCCTCGGTTTGGAATCATTAGAAGCCCGCGACTTAAAGGCCGGCGACGTGTCGGTTCTCAAGTCGGGCGACGATCTGGTCATCATCGGTGACGGCGCCGCGAACGAGATTCGGATTCGCCAGTCGCTGGGGCGGCTGGTCGTCGAAGGACTCAACGGCACGGAGATCAACGGCCGCGATCGCGCCTTCAAGGAGTTCATTAGCGGCAACATTCGCATCGACCTCAACAACGGCCTCGATAAAGTTACGGTCGATCACGAAACTCCCTTGTTGTTTCAGACCGATCTGAAAGGCGACTTGCAGATCGACGAAGTCGAAGATGTGAAACTGTTCAACATGGATCTGCACGGTGATCTCGATGTCGACCTGGAAGGCGTCAGCGGCCGGCTGCGGATGTTTGATTTCGAGGTTGAGGGTTCGACGAACATCCATGGCACGGGCGGCGCCCAGGACGTCGAACTGGCCGCGGGCTTTTTCGATCAAACCGTAAACATCAATCTCGCCGGCGGCGGCAACGACGATGTGAAGCTGACCAATATCACGGCCGATCGCAGCGTAAACATCACCACCGGCAGTGGCCGCGATGACGTGCGGATCGAGTTCTTCACCCGCATCGGCGATGACCTGCGGATCGACACCGGCGCCGACGACGATTTCATCTCGGTACAAGGGGCGATCATCACCGACGATCTCGATATCGATGTCGGCAGCGACGACAACGAAGTGCTGATCGACTCGATCATCGTCGACGACATCTTCATCAACCTCGACGATGGTGATGACGACATTCTGACCATCGAAGTGGAAGATGCGGACGTCGTGAACATTGATGCCGACGCCGACGATGACCTGAACATTGATGACGACAATATCAACGATGTGAATGTGATCGTTGACTAACCATTCGCCGGCAACGTTCCCGGGTCACAAATTGCGGGTGGCTCGTTCCACCCGCAGCCCATTTCTGGAGGTGATAGCGACGCCTGCATTGCTGTCAACCGATCGCTCTAGGAAGAAAATGGCGAGCTGGAGTATCTTCTTGTGTGAACTGCAAATCACACACGCACGGAGGTGAACGATGGCTGAAGAAATGTTGTCGGCTGCGGAGCGTCAAGCACTGATCGATCGCAGGCTCGATGAAATCGATCGAGCGCTGCTCGGACTGTTGCCGCGTGCGGAGCGCTTGGCGATGGTGGCGAACGTCGAATCGCGCATTCAAGCGCTCGGGGCAGATGTTTCGCTCGCTCGTGACACGCCGGTCGAAACAGCCAATGCCTCGGCGCCTGCCGTTGCAAACCGCGCTCGCGGTCATCGCTCGCGACTGGCATTTGCGGCAGGCGTGCTGGGCATCATTGCCGTTTCGTGCTTGATCGTTTCGCCGCTGTTGCTCGTGGGCTTGTCCGTCTTTGCTGAATTGCTCGGCGAGACCTTTGCCATCTTGCTCTTCAGCCTCTTGACCGCGCTCGTTGCCTTGGGTGGCGGCTTGGCGGTATTTGGCGGCGGCGTTTCTTTGTTCCGCTTGGCGCGACGAGGGCAAACGGCCACCGGCACGGGTTGGGCGATCACGGGATTGTGCACGGGCGCGTTGCCGCTGTTGATTGGCTTCGTCGGCTTCCTTTCGCTTCTTGCGACGGTCATGCCAGCCGAAACTGTGCAAGTCACTTGGAACGCCACCACGCCCGTCGGCGCCGGTCCTTATGCTGTTCCCTGCGCCGCCCCAGGAACACCTGGCTGCCCGCTGCCCATGCCTGGGCCCATGATGGCTTCGCCCGACGGCTATTCGTGCCCAGTTCCGCCGGTCGGACAGCCTTTGGTGATGCCGCCAAATCCGCAGGCCTACGAGGCCCCTCAGTTAGCCGCGCAGCCCAAACCGGAGCCGGCCCCGAAGATGAAAGCGAAGCCAGAGCCAAAAGCCGAACCAACACCCGAGCCAAAACCGGAACTCAAGGAACCCCCAGCCTTGCCATTGAACGAGCCGGTCGAGTTAGAGGATTAGTTACCGCAGCGAGCCATCACCAGCAACCGCGATTCCTCTGGCGATGGCTTCGATCTGCCGAAGGTATTCCGCGGGCAAGCGGTGCTCGCGAGCGCCATTCAAAATGATTTGCAGATACTCTTCGTGTGGCCGACGTTCTGCGGTCACACTCGCGGGGTGTGCGATATAAGCGATCGCTGGCAACGAACGACCTTGTTCATCAACGACGAGCACCGCGATTCGATCGTAGCCCGCTTCATAGACATCGAGCAGTTCGAATGCCGCTGCGTCACAGCGATAGATCACACCCAGCACTCCTGCGCCAGGCGTCACAATGTTGGCATAGACTTCGCCATCGCCGCCATCCATGTTGAAGGCCAGTCGATAATTCGGTAGCCGGACGATTCGCGGCGGTTCGTTGCTTTTGCTCAACTGACCATTGCAGCGAGCAATCAGCTGCGCGTGGTGCAAGTTGCTGCCGTAGGCAAAGTACCAAGGATCCATGTTCAGTTGCCACGAACTTCGTCGGTCCAGACTTTGAAGGATTGCAGCGTGTTCACGCCGAAGGTCGTCGACAATGCCACATCGGCAGCATCGCGGCCCCGAGCCATCAGCACACGGCCGATGCGCGGCACATTGTTGCGGGCATCGAAGGCATACCATTGGCCGCCGAGATACGCTTCAAACCAAGCGCTGAAATCCATCGGCGCCGGCACCGCGGGCACACCAATGTCGCCGAGATATCCGGTGCAGTACCGGGCCGGAATGTTGCAGTTGCGGCAGAAGGTGATGGCCAGATGCATGAAGTCGCGACAGACGCCGACCCGCTCGCGAAAGACATCGAGAGCCGTGCGATTTGCTCGAGCTTTGAGATAGTCGAAGCGAATGTGCCGATGGACAAAGTTGGTGATCGCTTGCACGCGAGCCCAGCCGGGCGGCGTGCTGCCAAAAAGCGTCCAGGCCACGTCCTTCAGTTCGCTATCGACTTCGCAATAACGGCTGGCCAGCAGATAGTGAAGCACTTCGTTCGGCAAGTCCTGCACCGCGGCTTGCTGCGCTTGCGGAGCTTGCAAGTCCGGCAGTCCGCAATCTTCCACCAGCGCTTCGTTGCGAAATGTAATGCGGCCCGCCGGGGCAACGATCCGTCCGCACTTGTTCCCGTAAAGGTCGTAATACTCAGACACGGGTAGCGACGGCGTAACTTGCAAGCGATCGGGCTGCCGCGTGGTTAACTCCCGCGTGGGATGCAGATAAAGCATCACCACCATCGGTGCGGGTTGCGGAGATTCAAACGCAATCTCATAGCCGACTTTGATTAGCATGCGCCCATTGTGATGCACCGGACTGGATTACAGCAGGGGACTATGGCCAGTCGCGAAAACGCGCTAGTGAAATGTCACTTGAGCAAACCCAGTTTCTTGCGTACCTCGGTTCGGCTTGAGTCGAAGGAAAAGGCGTCCAGCGTAGTGAAGAAGTTCTCAGGATCAGTCAAACGTGGATATAGCACAATGGCCGATTTGATGCGTCCCTCGTCAAAGCTGAAGACCTTGAGCAACTCGCGGGCCTGTTCGCAGTTCAATCGCGCCTGCACAGCAAATGTTGCGACAAAACTTGCCTTGCCGTCGTCGAATGCTTCGGCTTTGAGCCCTTTCAACAGCTTGGTAAAGTTCTCAGCCGACATGGCCGTAGGCTGCGTGGCCGGGACATTCGTACCACCTAGCAGCTTCTGCAATTCCAAAGCCTTCAATTCGCTGCGTGTGATGAGCAGTTCCAGGCGGTCGCGAGTCGTCTTGTCGGTGACCTTCTTCAGCAGCTCGCGAGCTTCTTTCAGATCGGCGGCGAGCTCTTTCGCCGCAGCGGCGACGGCTGACTTATCTGCTGTTTGCAAATTGCTCGGCTGAGCCGTCGCGACACCGGCAGGAACGAACAGGCAGCAGCAGGCAAGCAACAAGGGGCGAAACATGGCGAGAACTCCAGAGAGGAAGCGGCATCCGTGCGCGATTGTAGTTTTCTCGCCGGGCAGGGAGCAACCAAAACCAACAAAATCTACTCGCCAAGCGGAGTTGCAGCGGGCAAAATGGACAAGTCAACTTTCCTCCCATGAAGGCCAACCCGATGCGCGATCTGCCGACCTCCGCCGAGACAAATCTCTCTCGCCGCGTGTTCGGCGTGATGGCCGCTTCGCTCGCGGCTGCGTCGCCGATGGCCGCGTTGAATCAAGCTGCGGCTGCCGATCGGCCGCTGGGGAGCAGCACGTTTGGCCGGGCGAAGCGGGTGATCTTGCTCTATCTGTATGGCGCTGCGGCCCAGCATGAGACTTGGGATCCAAAGCCGGATGCTCCCGCGGAGATTCGCGGCAAGTTCAATCCGATTTCGACCGCCGTGCCGGGCATGCTGATTTGCGAGCATTTGCCGAAAGTCGCGCAGCTCACCGACCGCCTGACGCTCGTCCGCTCGATGACGCATCCGTACAACATTCATTCCGCCGCGTACACGATGTCGGGAATCGACAAGGTCGATATCCCGATGGAACTCAATCCGTTCGACGCGCGACATTGGCCCAGCTTCGGCAGTGTGCTCGACTATCTCGCGCAGAAGTCGCAACCCAACGCCGCGCCGCCGGCGATTCCGCGCAACATTTGCTTGCCGTTCCGCTTCAGTGCCCGCTCGGGGCAGTTTGTGCGTGGCGGTCCGTATGGCGGGTTTCTCGGCCGCGGTTACGATCCGGTTTGCACCGACTTCGAAGGAAACCCAACGGGCAAAGTCGGCCGCTGGACTGGCAACGCGCTCGCCGAGGTGAACGAACCTTATTTGGGCATCGAGAAGGCGGGGCGGTTCATTGTTTCGCGCGGTACTGCCAATCAGGCTCTGTCACAGGACCAACTCAACAGCCGCTGGTCGCTGCTGTCACAACTGGCCCACGAACAGCGTGACTATCAAACGGCTGCGGCGCCTCGCGGCCATGATCGCTTCCGCGAGATGGCCTATTCGTTGTTAACTTCCGACAAGATCCGCGCGGCGCTCGATATCAGCCAGGAAAAAGATTCGCTGCGCGAAGATTATGGCTTGACCCTCTTCGGGCAGGCGACTCTCGCCGGTCGCCGTCTGCTCGAAGCGGGCGCGCAACTGGTCACCGTCATTTGGGACGAAATTCAGATCGCCAATTCAGCGTGGGACACGCATTTTCATCATTACGAACGATTGAAAGATGAACTCCTCCCCGGCCTCGATCGCGCGCTCAGCACATTGCTCCGCGATCTGGAATCCAAAGGGATGCTCGACGACACGCTGGTTCTCTGCCTGACCGAGCACGGACGCACGCCGCGGCTGCATGACAAAGGGGCGCAGGGCGTGGGCCGCGAACATTGGTCCGATGTCTACAGCAACTGCTTTGCCGGCGCGGGCATCAAGCGCGGCCACGTGGTCGGCGCCAGCGACAAGCATGGCAGTTTTGTGCAAGAAAATCCGATCACGCCCAAGGACATTCTGTGCACGATCTATCACTTGCTCGGCATCGATGCTCACACGATGATTCCGGACCGTCTCGGCCGGCCGTTGCCTTTAGTCAGCGGCGGTCGCGTGGTGCATGAGATGCTCAGCTGAGTCGCATCATCATCGTCCCAAAAACTGCCGCAAATAAATCGCGCTTTGGCGCAATGCTCGTTGCCGGCTGGCGAGCGAGTCTTCATAGGCCCGATCTTCCACTTCGACGCACACCGGGCCGCGGTAGCCAGTCTCCGAAAGGACGGCAAAGAATCGGCCCCAGTTCACATCGCCGAGGCCTGGCAGTTTTGGGATGTGATACTCGTTCGGATGCGCCAGAATGCCGACGTCGTTAAGCTTGTCTTGATCGATGCGCACGTCCTTGGCATGGACGTGAAACAGTCGGTCTGGGAAATCGCGCATCGGCTTGGTGTAATCCATTTGCTGCCAGACCAGGTGCGACGGATCATAATTCAAGCCGATGTTCGGGCCGAGATCGGCGAACAGCCGCCGCCAGATTTTGGGACTGGTCGCGATGTTTTTGCCGCCAGGCCATTCGTCCTTGGTGAACGACATCGGGCAGTTTTCGATGCCGATGCGAACCTTGTGCTCTTCCGCGTGCTTGACGATAGGCCGCCAGGTTTCCAGCAGCCGCGGCCAATTGTCGTCGACCGATTTCGTCCAATCGCGGCCGATGAACGTGTTCACGGTATGCAGTCCGAGCAGCGGCGCGGCGGCAATCACTTTTTTCAGATGCTCGACGCACTTTGCCGCTTCTTGCAGATCGGGTGATAGCGGGTTCGGGTAATAGCCCAGCGCGCTAATCGCCACGCGTGAAGCAGCGACGAGCTTCTTGATTTCCGCGGCCTCGGCTTCCGAAAAATCGGTGACATCGATGTGCGTAACACCTGCATAGCGGCGCTCGGCGCGGCTCACGGGCCAGCACATTACTTCGACACAGTCGTAATCATTCACTCCGGCAAACTGCAGCACCTCTTCGAGACGAAGATCGGCCAGAATTGCGCTGACGAAGCCAAGTTGCATGACAATTCCTTTGGAGGAGAAGCGAATTTTATGCTCGCGCAAGCATATCTTATCGCATGCAACAATTCTCCTGTCATGCCGCCCGCCGTTACCAATAGTCCGGCCAGCAAGGATTGGCATCGATCGCCAGAGCCGCGCAGGGACCGGCAGGCGTTGTCGCACTGGACGGAGCAGTGCTCCGTCCGACGACCTTGGGCTATTTCACGAGTTCGATTTCGAGCTCATTCTTACCCGCTTTGATATCGATGAGTTCGGTCTTCGGCTTCAGCCCAGCAAAGGGGGACAGCGGCGGGCTTTGGCCTGGCTGCAATTCCGTGCCCGGCGGCAGTTCTGCTACCGGCGCCGAATACAACACGCGATGCCGACCGGCGATGACACCACCGGCGTCGCTGTTGGGCGCCATCGCAAAGGCGCCGTCGCTCTGCACGTTGGCAGCGGCCGGTTTGCCGCCACCATCCGCGGGAACCAACGTGATCGATCCGCCCGTAACAGGCTGACCCTGAAAGCTGACCTTGCCGGCGACGGAATTTTCCTTCGAACCGCAACCCGCGAGAAACAACAAACAAGCAGCGGCGAACAGGCTAATGCGAATCATGAAACGTTGGCCCAAATCAAAAGTAAAAACTCAGTACTGCAACACGATCGATCACTGCAGCCGGAACTACGGCAGCATTTCCGATTCACCGCCATTGCGAGTACCAGCAGCCCGCCAAACGGTCGTGCTGATGCTTTCGGTCAAGAAGCGAACCGAAGCATCGCCGAGCACAAACTGAGCGCCGCCGGGGTGCTTGCTGCCAAAGCTGGAATTCGATTCACCGCCCGTTTTGCGATTGATGAAGTAAGTGGTGTCGATGATGCGCAACACCGCCCCGGCGTTAGCGTAGCCGTTGCAGCCGCCGTTGTTGTTGCCGCCGGCCCAGATCGGGAATCGGCCGTCGCTGGGGGTCTTCTTGTTGATGTCCTGCGTCTCGCTCACTTCGCCGGCCATGATCGTGTTGCTCGTGCCGTCGGTCATCAGGGCGAGCGAGGTTGTCCAGGTTGAGTTGTTGTCGTTGGCCATCAGGAACACGCCTTCCTGCGTATCACCCTTTTGCACGGCACAGCCTGTGAGGTTGCCGATCGCAGGGCCGATGTTGCCGCAGTAGTTGGTCTTGAAATAACCGTCGTTATCTTTTTCCGGCAACACGTCCGACGGGCACATAAAGAAACCGAGCTTGGTTTTGCACAGGTCAGAAACGGCCGTCACGCCTTGGACTTCCGAGCCCGGCACGCTGTCGACGTTCACGCCGTTAGCGCCACCGCCCATTTGCGGCGGGATCCACATGCCGGCTTGCTGCATGTTGTTATAGAGAGCCGTTTGTTCGACGAACGGCAGGATCCAGGTTCGCCAGCTGAAGCTTTTGTTGTCGTCGTCATGCGTGCCGACGGGCAACTTGTTGTAGGTGTCGTGAAAATTGTGCAGGGCCAAGCCCAGTTGCTTCAGATTGTTCGAGCATTGGGTGCGGCGAGCAGCTTCGCGGGCGGCTTGTACCGCCGGGAGCAGCAGCGCGACCAGCACGCCAATAATCGCAATCACCACCAACAACTCCACGAGCGTGAAACCCCGACGGCGCGCAGCATTCGACATGGACATCGCAATTCCTTGATGTTTCGCGATCAGCGCAGACCGGCAGACAACGCCCGTTGACGAATCGCGATAGCCGCCTGTTCCGAAGCGACTGATGAGAATGGAGAGGACTCGATCTGCGCCGAAATTCATTAGTGCGCAAATCAATTACGTATATCCCATTAGTAGTATCGCTGCGAAAAAAGTTCCAGTCCGCCAAAGAGGGGAAGCGCTGACCCACAGGGCTGATTGACGACACCAAGGGCCCACGTTGCCGACTTCGACCGCAAACCATGCGAC